>JAVBQJ010000010.1:0-101394 GCA_031549115.1 Victivallaceae bacterium | reverse complement strand
GCTTCGCAGTTGAGTTTCCGAATCGACAACATCGCCAAGGGCAGTTACCAGTACCAGATCGTCGCCGTCGACGCGGCGGGCAACCAGAGCAAGGCCAAATCGGGCAAAGCCACGATCAAGACGGATCTGCCGGTGGCGGCGATGAGCCTGGAGCTCCCCGAAGCCATTCCAAGCCTGGCCTTCGACGCCGGAGTATCGGCCAACAGCTCCGGATTACATTACGACGACCCGCTGGCATTCTGCTCGACCTTGCAAACTGAAAGCGATCTGCGCCTGACCGCCGCCGACCTTTTCGCCTCCGACAGCGAAAAGAAGTCATCGTCCTTATTAGCCGCAGCATTCTGAATAAGAAGCAGTTAACCGAAGAAGGCCCTTGCGGATATTTGCCAATCCATTCGCAAGGGCTTTTTGGTGTTTGCGGCTTAGAGCTTATCAACCAATAAGCGAAAATACTCTGATTTTACAGAAAACAGCCACTCACTTGTCGAAAAAGAATCGTAGATACCTCGGTATCCCCGATTTTTTTCAACGGCGCGATTGACTATTTGCTGTAAATCATAGCATTTCCATTATTAGTTGATAAGCTCTAAGCCACGGTGCATATCGCTCAGGCGTATTCATCAATGAGCTCATGCAGCGTTTGCAGCATTTGCGTTATGCGTTTCACCTCGCAGCCGCAGGTACTGATATCCTTGACGATGAATTCGGTCGGCAGGCCGGCAGTGACTTCCACCAGGGGGCGCAATTGTTCGCGCACGTGCTCCGGCCGGAACGGGGCTTCGGCCAGCAAAGCCGGATTCGGCTTGACCGATAGCACATAGCGGCCGTCGGTTTCGCGGACTGTTTTTTCGATATTCGCCCAGGGGCTGACGGATATTTTCCGCAAATTCTTTACCGTCTTGAGAATCTCCAGCTTGTTATGCAACGGTTCGCAACAGCCGTAGTAGACCAGCCCGAAGCGGTCGAGCCATTTGCGCTCGTAATGCAAGGCGAATTCCACGTGCATTTCCGGGCTGACTTCGGAGAATATCTGCGGCATGGCATTGCCCCACTGGTTGATCGGGCGCACGTGGCCGGCATCGAAATTCTCTCCCGGCAGAGCGGAGACATAGCCGAGGCCTCCGGAGCCGATCCGCCGGTTGTCGTCGCAGCGGCTGAGCAGATTTTGCTCCTCAAGCTGGTCGAGCTGATGGAGCATGGCATTGGTATAGCGGTCGACGATGGCGTGCATCAGTTCCGGCTTGAGCACCAGATCCATCAACAGCTCCATCGGATTGTACCACATGGCGATTTTGTCCCACGGCGTGAAGTGGATGAAGCCGTGGCCTTCAACGCGCACCTCCAGGATGTCGCCGCAACTTTCCTGCAGCAGTTCCCGCCGCCGGAGCGTCTCTTCTTCGTCGTGAACGATGTCGATGAATTTGATCTTCGCAAGGTCTCCGGGAGTGATGAACTGGGTTTCGTAATCATGCGAAACGATACCGCCGTTTTCCCCCAGCGTCTCCTCCTCGATTTTCATGCCGCACATTTCGTCGAAGTTGGTGACTTTGTGGACGATAAGAAAGGGGTCTATGATCATGTCGCCCTGAAAATGTTCCCATTTGTAGAGCGTCCGGCGCATCCGGCACTCCACTTCGCGCAACCATGGGTCGGCGCAATG
The DNA here is from genome assembly GCA_031549115.1 of Victivallaceae bacterium. Taxonomy (GTDB): domain Bacteria; phylum Verrucomicrobiota; class Lentisphaeria; order Victivallales; family Victivallaceae; genus JAVBQJ01. Next base: position 99,734 of record JAVBQJ010000010.1, on the reverse strand, counting down.
GCAGTGCAGAAACGCGTCGGCAGCGGTCAACTCGTTCCACGGTTCCTCATTGCACCAGATCATCGGACGGGTGTGGCGTTTGAGATCGTTGATGTCCCGCCAGCCCGAGCGGCGTTCGGCGTTGACCGGGTCGGCGGCGCAGGCGGCAAGCCGGTCCGCCAACGGACGAAGAATTTCCCGGTCGTGGTTTTTCAAAAGTAAATTCATGACGACCTGCCGATGGTTGATGTTTCAGTGTATGCACGTGTTGTTTGACAAAGGGCATCTTTGCATCTGCTCAAAAACGCAACAGAAAGGGTCTGCAGACACATGGTAAAGTAGCATGGGTTTGTCGTTTTGTCTATCCGGAAATGGGTTCGGGGGAACAAATCGGCGATAAAAGCGACGGATTCGCCCGGTGACCGGGATTTGGCGTCGTCAAATGAAAAAAATAAAACTTTTTTCGCGCCGGGGGTTGACTTTTCGACGGAAATGATCTATAATAGCTTTAGAAACATTACGAAACAAAATCGAAAAGTTGCAATGACAAGCGAAAAACCCAGTATCTATACGCTGAGCAAGCTGGCGAATGTGGCGCCTTCCACGGTCAGCAAGGCCTTGAACAATTCACCGGAGGTTTCCAGTGAAATGCGCCGCAATATTCAGGCGCTGGCGACGCGGATGAACTTCCGGCCGCGAACGGTACGGCAGCATGTCACCTGTCTGGGCGTACTCATTCAGCACTACCGGCACGATCCTCTGGATTTCAACAACTACCTGAGCGGCATTCTCGAAGGTGTGGCCGAATATTGTCACGACGAGGGCATCGCGATGAATGTGATGGTCGGTTCCGCCGACGAATGGAATCGCAGCGACATGGTGAAGGAGCTCTGTCGTCGCGACCTTGACGGTGTGGTGGTGGTGCGCAGCAACAACGACAGCGAATATCTCGAAGCCCTGGAAAAGAACAATTTTCCGTACTACGTGGTCAACGGCGACGCTCCGGACGAAACGAAAGCGGTCACTTGCGATTTTGCGCATGTCGGCATGCTCGCCGGCGAATATCTGCGTTCGTTGGGCCATGAGAAGGTCGGTGTCATCGTGGAGCCGTCCGACTCCCCGGCCGGGTGCAAGCGGCTGGAAGGATTTCTGAGCGTTTACCCCCGGGCCGCGGTGGTCCGCAGCGAAGACTATCCGGGAATGGTCGGGCTGCAGGTCGGCGCGCGCGGGATCGACGAGCTGCTGGAGCGTCAGCCCGGCTTGACCGCGGTTTTTGCGACCGGCCTGGAACCGTCGCTGAGCATGATGCACCGCCTGCAGGAGCGGAATATCCGCGTGCCGCAGGATATCTCGCTATTGTCCTGCGATGATTTTCCATTGATGGCGTATCTGACTCCGGCGCTGAGTTCCGTTTCCGTACCGGTGAAAGCGGTCGGCGCGCTGGCCGCGCGGCAGGTTCACCGGCTGATCCGCAAACTCACGCCGGTCCAGCCGGAAAAGTTCGTCAATCTCAAAGGCGAAATCATTGCGCGCGGCAGTACCGCTCCGGCTCCCGGCACGGAAGCGTTCATGAAACAAAACCGATAAAAAGCAACCGAACAAACCAGATGAAAGGAAGGGCGACGATGAGAAAATATTTTACACTTATAGAGCTTTTGGTAGTTATCGCTATTATAGCGATTTTAGCCAGTATGCTGTTGCCGGCGCTGTCCAAGGCCCGCGCGGCGGCGCAATCGGTCAAATGCCTGAGCAACCTCAAACAGGTCGGCACCGCCTGCATCATGTATGCCGACGACGATACCGGCAACCGGGTTCCGACCGCGGATACCGCCGGGAATGTCGGACTCTGGTTCGTTTCGGATTACGCCACGTGGATGGGTCTTCTGGTGCATCATCAATATGTCGGGCAGGCGTTGTTCAACTGCCCATCGGACTCCAGCGGCTATTTGAAGATCATCGAGTGGAAGGCCGATGCTTATTTGCCGGTCGGCTACGGTATCAACGGCTACTTGAACAGCTACATGCATGACGAAAAGCCGCCGATGAACTCCTGGAAGATTCCTTCCTCCTCGGTGCTGGCGGGCGACGGCTCCACCACCATTTTGCTCGGCTTTTCCACCGCGCTGCGCTCCCGGCTGGCGAACGCCAATGACCGCGAATGGGCGGAAAATTCCGCCAGCGCCGGCGTGGTCAATGGCGGCATGCGCCGTCACTCCAACGGCTCCAACGTGGTTTTCGGCGACGGCCACGCCGCCGCCGTCAGTCAGGAGAAGGCCTTTGCCACCGCCGAAATCCGTTATTCGATCGATGACCTCTGGGGTTGGTAAGAAATACAAGATGTGAGGGTATTGGAACGATGAGACTCTGTTTACTTGCGGCGATCTGCGGCGCCGCCCTCTTTGCCCGCACCGTATCGGCGGAGGAAGTCACGCTTCCGGGGTTCGGCGCGCCGACCGCAACATTTCACGACCGCCCCGACGTCTTTCTGGGCGTGGAGGCTGGCGAGTGGGAGACGATGTTCCGGGATGGCTCGCATCTCACCTTCGACGAACCCGAATTCGCCGGTTGTACCACGGTGGAGGCGGTGAAGGCGCGGAACCAAAGTCAACAGCTGCGGCTGACCGGTTTTTCCGTTTCCGGCGCGGCCGATTATCTACTCTCGGCACCGCGCTCGTTGAAGGCGGCCGGGCGCAACGGCGAAGTCACCGCGACGGTACGCTTCCTCGAGCCGGTGGAGGCCGCCGGGGTCGGCGTTTGCTTCGCAACCGGATCGCTGCGGATCGCGTTCCTGGGCGAGGAGGGCGACACCCTGGCCGAATATCTGGTGCATGGGCAGTCCGATCCGGAGCAGAACGGCACCTGGCAGGATTACTTTGCCGTCTGCCGCGCCGGCGATGAGCTGTCGCGCGTCGCCGAAATCGTCTTTTCCCGTCTGAACCTGGTTCCCGGTACCAGCGACGGCTTTGCGATCGACAATCTGGCATGGATTGCCGCGCCGCGCCGTACCGATCTGGCGTTGCCGCCCGTGGTCGAAAGTGACTTTTCGCTGCTCCTTGGAGAACAACGCGACAACGTCGCTCCGCAGTGCCCGGCGGGCTCGGCGTCGCTGGCCTGGCATGACGGTGTCGCCGTCTGGCGTAATCGGGTCGACGGCACGCAATATGAGTATTCCTTCACCCCCGCCGCAGGGCTGGCGGCGCTGCGCGCCGCGGTCAACGGCGGTCCCGCGGTGGCGGCGACAACGGCGATGGCGCCCGAGCTTGGCGGCGCTCCGGCTGTGGAAACGCTCCTGAATACCCGGATCGAAGGCGACACGCTGATCGCCGGCTACCGCTGGTCGAATGCATTGCATACGCTGGACGTGGCGGTGAAGCTCTATTTGTCCGGCGGTTCCTTGTGTCTGGAATTCGCTTCGGATCAAGCCGGCGTGCCGCTGCGGATCCGCAAGCCGCGGCCGGAGGGGCTGCACCGGATCGCCGACGGCGACGACACCAACTTCCGTTACGACGACAACATCGCCTTCTTCGGCTTCGGCGGCGATGGCGGCTACCTGCCGCAAGCGAAGTATTTCTACTCGTATCAGGCCGATTGGACGCAGACCAACAGCACCGCGCCGTCACCGGTGATTCACTACGCTTCGACACTGGACGGCCGGACCGTCGCGCCGTTGCGCGACATGATCGCCATTACCGTGGCCGACACGCTGGCCAAGGTTCTCCCTTCGATCCCGAATCCGACTTCGCCGTACCGCCGGGAATTGGCTTCGCGGATGGTGCTGGAGTACTGGTACGGGCACTTCGACGAGCTGGGCGAATTGTTGGAGACCTACCATCGTTACGGGATGGATCAACTGGTGGTGCTGGTGCACCGTTGGCAGCGGGCCGGATTCGACCGCCAGTTGCCCGACATCATGCCGCCCTCCGCGGCGCGCGGCGGCGAAGAGACCTTGCGCGCGGTGATTGCGCGTGCCAAAGGTTGGGGTATGCGCATTGCGCTGCATGATAATTACAAGGATTTTTATCCGGACTCGCCGCAATGGAACCCCGACGATCTGATGCTCTGCGCCGACGGCAAACCGCAGGCGGCCTGGGCCGATTCCAACGAAATCGCACCTTCGAAGATTTTGAAGTACGCTTCCCCCAATATGCAGCTTATCCGTGAAAAACTTGCTCCGAATGCCGGTTATCTGGATGTGCACAGCGCACATTTGCCGTGGTGGCGGATCGACTTTCGCGCCGGGGTGCCGCAGGCGGCGATGACCGCCGGGACGCTGGGGCCGAACAACGCGCTCTGGCAGCTGGCGCGCGACAACTTCGACGGGCCGGTCTATGGAGAGTCCTCGCCGTTGAGCAGCTGGGTGCATTCCGGGCGGATCGACGCGGTGATGGGGGCGACGACGCACGACAATTCGCTGATCGTCGATTTTCAACTGCTGAAGATCCGTCCGCTGGCGACCAATCACGGCGCGGGATATTTCGAACGCTGGAATCCGCGCGGTTACCAGCATGATTGGGAATTGGCGCCGCTGCTGCCGCTGGAATATGCCCGTTACGCATTGCATGAAACCGCGTTTCTGACCTCGCCCACGGTGGATGACAAGATGAAGCGCAAGATACTTCCGGCCGCTACGCTCTATTACCAGCGCCGCAAGCTGGTGGAACGGCTGGCCGATCAACCGGTCGCCGCCATTTACTACTATACGCCGGAGAATGTCAGGATGACCTCCAGCCAGGCGGTGCTGCTGCCCCGCTCCCAATCGCAACGCTTGGAGGAGCGCTTCGCCGACGGCAGCGTGAGCTATTTGAATTTCGCGAAGGGGCCGTGGGAGGTGCGGCCGGATTTGACGCTCGCGCCGTTGAGCTTCTACGCCGAAGGACCGGGCTTTCAGGCCGAAAGCAATTGCCGCGCCGGCGTTTATCTGGATTACTGGGGCTCCCCCGCCGGTTATTACCTGAATTCCCGTAATTACGATTGGGCGCTGGAGCCGCAGGGGAGCTCGTACCATGGCCGGAACGAGGGCGGAGCGCCGGTGCTGCACAACAACGGCCAAACCGTCCGGCGCGGCGCCATTGCCACCGATACCGCGGTTGCGTTGGAACCGGAGGAGGGGGCCTGGCGGTTGCGTTTTTTCCCGCGCGGCCGGGCGGGTTCGGTTGAAATCGGCCCGGACTTCGCGCCGGGGCGGATTGCCGGAGCGGTCGCGCTTGACGCCGACGGCCGGGAAATCGCCGGAAGCACCGGCGACGAGGTGGAATTGCGCGATGGCGGGTTGCGTATTTTTCACCGCGATCCGGAAGTCTGGTCCTATCGGTTGACGGTGAAGCCATGAAGGAAGCTCACACCGAACCGGCGCCGCTGCGTTTCCGGGAAAAGATCGCCTACGGCCTTGGCCAGGTCAACGACCTGTACATGAACAACTTTCTCGGGACCATCATCACCCCGGTTTACAACATCGCGTTGAAGATGCCGCTGGATCTGCTCGGTTATGCCATTGCCATGCCGCGGCTGTTCGACGCAATCACCGACCCCGCCATCGGCGGTTGGTCGGATAACTTCCGTTCGCGCTGGGGGCGGCGCAAGCCGTTCATGCTGGCCGGGGCGCTTCTGGGCGGAGCGGCGCTGATCGGTATCTGGACGGTGCCGCCGGCGTGGGGAATTTATGCGATGTTCGCCTACCTGGTCATCCTTTCCTGCGTGTATTATCTCGGGACCACGATGTTTCTGGTGCCGTTCACCGCGCTGGGGTACGGGATGGCTTCGGGTTACAGGGAGCGGACGAATCTGTTTGCCTACCGTTCGATGGTGGACATTGTCGGCGGGTTCGTGATCCCGTGGTCGTATTCGTTCATCACCATGAGCTGCTTCGCTTCGACGGTCGAAGGAGCGCAGGTGTTGAGCGCGATTATCGCCGCCGGGTATCTGATTTTCTGTCTGATTCCGGTCTGCTTCTGCAATGAGCGGGGAACGGAGCCGCCCGGACCGGCCGGCATGGAGAAGACTCCGCTGCTGAAAAGCCTGCGGGTCACGCTCGGGAACCGGATGTTTCTGCGGGTGGCGCTGGCGGTGATGTGCATGTTTTTCGGCTTTTTCGCGACCGGGGCGCTGACATTTTATCTGAACGTCTATTATATCTTCGACGGCAGCGAAAAGGCGGTCGGGGTGCTGACCGGAATCGGCGGCAGCGTCTGGAAGCTCCTGGCGCTGGCGGCGCTGCCGCTGGCGGTATATCTGGGCAACCGTTTCGGCAAACGGCAGATATTCTGCGGTGCGCTGCTGCTGGCGGGGACGGCGTGTTTGAGCAACTGGTTTTTGCTGGTGCCGGAACACCCGTACTGGCAGCTGGCGGTATCGGCGTTTCTGGGGCCGGCGATGATGGCGGTGCTGTTGTTCATGAATTCGATGATCGCGGATATCTGCGATTTGGACGAATTGGAGCACGGCGTACGCCGCGAGGCGATGTTTGCCGCCATGAATACCTGGTTCACCAAGGTCGGGATCAGTGTAGCAATGGCATTCTCCGGAATTCTGGTGATGGCCACCGGCTTCCGCAGCGAAGACGGCTGCGCGCAGTCGGCCCGGACCTTTGTATGGATGCGGCTCTTGTGCGCCGTGCTGCCTGCGCTGGGGATGTTCGCCGGCGCGGCGCTGATCTGGAAATACCCGCTCTCGGAAGCGGCGTTGAAGCAGGCGAAAGAACGCCTGGCAAAAAAACAACCATAACTCCAACAACGAAGAATCCCCATCATGATCTCCTATCCTGAATTCCGCCGCCACGCAGCCAATCCGATCCTGACTGTCGGCGACTTGCCGGGAAATGCCGGTTTTTACCTGTTGAATCCCGGTGCCGTCCGCTTCGGAGATGAAACGCTGCTGCTGGTGGACGTCTTTCACCGCGAAGGTGGCATCGTGCTGTGGCCGGCGCGCAGCCGCGACGGCGTCCACTTTCAATTCGACCCCGAACCGGCGGCCTGGCCGGAGTCTGCGCCCGACTGGGAGGAAAACGGCGCCTACGATCCCCGGATCACCCGGATCGGCGACGCATATATCATTCTCTACGGCAGTCACAACAATGCCCTCGGCACTCGCATCGGCATCGTTTCGACGCACGATTTCGTCACCTATTCGCGCATTGCGGCCGCTTCGGAGATCAACAACCGCAACGGTGCGCTGTTCCCGGAAAAAATCGACGGCCGGTATTGCCGTCTGGACCGGCCGTTCGGCGGCGGCGAACACTCGCCGTGCGATATGTGGATGTCGTTTTCGCCGGATCTGATCCATTGGGGCGGCGCGCGTCCGGTGATGAAGGCGCGCCCGTCGCACTGGGACGGTTTGAAGTTGGGCGCGGGAGCGCCGCCGATCCGGATTCCCGAGGGGTGGCTGATCCTCTATCACGGAGTGGCGGAATCCTGCGACGGTTCGATTTACTCACTGTTCCCGGCCATTCTGGATGCCCGGGAGCCGTGGCAGGTGGTGGCGCGCGGGAAATATCCGGTCCTGTTTCCGCAATTGCCCTACGAGCGGGACGGGCGGGTGGCCAATGTGGTTTTCACCTGCAACGCTCTGGTGGACGATTCCGGCATGGTGCGCATTTATTATGGAGCGGCGGACACCTGCATCGGGCTGGCCGAAATGCCGCTGGCGGAGCTGATACGCTCCTGTTACGGCGACTATCGGCTCATGCCCGGAAAGCTCTGAATGCCATAACGCCTTACGCACCAATGGAACGTAATACCAATTCGCAATCATAAAGCTTGTAACCACCTTGGTCTTGCGGGCTGGAATTCGGCTTGACTCGTTGCCGTTACCTCTGGTAGCGGCAAGCTCATCAAACCAAATTCCCGCTCCACAATACCGGCGGCGGGTTACTAACCTTTCGATTGCTCATTGGTATAAGGCGTTATTTACGTCAGATCAGAAACGGTTCTTTGTTGACGCGGTGGACGATGATTTCATCGACGACGCCGTTGCCGCGGTTGGAGAGGAAAAAGTAGACGATTTCGGCGATTTCTTCGGGCATGATCATCCCTTCGGAGGTTAGATCGGGGCGCGCGACTTTCACCATATCGGTATACACGCCGCCCGGGCAAATGGCGTGTACCCGGATATTGTCCTTGTAATACTCGCCGGCCAGGCTTTTCGTGAATCCCAGAATCGCATGTTTCGACGCCACATAAGCGCTTTGCAATGGATACCCCACGTGTCCCATCGCCGAGGATAAGTTGATGATGCTCGCACAGGTGGATTTTTTCAAATGGGGAATTACTTTCTGCGTCAGGAAGAACGGTGTTCGCACGTTGATATTCATGATTTTATCGAACTGCTCAGTAGTGACCTCGGAAAACGGGCAGCTCAGCGCCATTCCGGCATTGTTGATCAGGACGTCGACCTGACCGAATTCGGCAATGACCCGCGCCAGGCCCGTATCCATAAAATCCAGGTCGTTCAAGTCCCCCGGAAGCATCAGCCAATCGGTGTACTTGCCGACGATTTCCGCGGTTTCCTGCAATTTTTCAACGTTATTGCCGCCGAACAAAACCACCTTCATTTTGTCCTGCGCCAGTTTGACGGCGGTGGCGCGGCCGATTCCGCCGCCGGCGCCGGTGATCATGACAACTTTACCGCTCAAATCCTGCTTCATTCTTTTTCGTCTCCACATTCTGTCGTAGGTTTTCTGTCCGCCGCAAATGCGACGCCTCGTTCGCTCTGTGTGTAGATCGGATTGTCGCTCACGCTTCCAATCCGATCTACACCATCGCTACCTCGGGAAGCTCCGGATCGCCTCCCGGCGATCCTTACTTAGGATTTCGCCCCTTTCGAGGCGCTGCGCGCCTGGGGCGACCAGCGGTATTCGCCCGCTGGACCGGCGCCTCCGTATGACGGAGTGCAGAACCGCCGCTTCGCGGCTCTATTTTATTATTTTTATTTTGAAATAATTCATCAGAGCTGCTGTTCGGTTCGGGCGATGATGTCATCTTGCGTATTGCTCGACAGCACCGAGAAAAATGCGGAATAGCCCGCCACCCGGACAATCAAATCTCTATGTTTTTCCGGATGCTTCTGCGCATCCAGGAGCGTTTCGCGCGATACGACGTTGTATTGGACATGGAACCCTTTCAGGTCGTCGAAAAACGTCCGTATCAACATGCTCAATTTCGAGCAATTCTCCTGCGTTTGCAGGATCTGCGGCGTCAGCTTCTGATTCAGAAGCACGCCGCCGACAATTTCCCGGGTCCGCAGCTTGCTGACGGACTTGAACACACTCGTCGGCCCGTTGACATCGACCGCGTGCGTCGGCGAACTGCCTTCCGCCAGCGGCTCGCCCTGGCAGCGGCCGTCCGGCGTGGCACAGGTGCCGGCTCCCTGCGGCACATTGGAGGCCACCGAGGAGGTGCCCGCATAAAAATTGCCGCCGATGGGGCCGCGATTGTAACGGGTGTTTTTATACTTTTTGATCTCGTCCAGATAGGTGTCGTAGCCCCGTACGACCAACTCGTCGACATAATCGATGTCGTTGCCGTATTTGGGCGCGGCCAGCAATTTCTTGCGGACGGCGGCGCCTTCGGGACCCTCGAAGTTATTTTTCAGGGCCTCCCAGAGTTCCGCCTGGGTGATACTTTTTTCCTCAAAGACGCATTTCTTGATCGCCGCCAGACTGTCGCCCAGATTGGCGGCGCCGACCTGAAGCTGGCTCACCATATCGTAATGCGCGCCGCCCTCTTTCAGGTGCTTCCCGCGCTCGATGCAATCCGCGACCAGCGTGGAGCACAAAATATCCGGCACCTCCTGCTCCACTACCATGTCCGCACAGGTGTCCAGGATCACCCCTTGTCTGATGAGCTGCCGCGCGGTCTTGTCCCAGGCGGCAAAGACCTCTTCGAAGCTCTTCATATCCGGGAAATAGCCAACCCCGTCGCAAATCTGCTTCCCGGTCAAAAGATCGACCCCGTTGTTGAGCGCGATCATGAACGTTTTGGGGAAATTGAGATAACTCATCCCGGTACACCGGTAACCCCATTTGCCCGGCACGCCCACTTCCACGCAGCCGATGGCACTGTAATCGTAGGCGTCTTCTTGGGACACCCCCTGCGCCATCAGCGCGGGAATGATGATTTCATCGCTGTTAAAGGCCGGCATGCCGAAGCCCAGCTTTATCACCTCGATGCAATCCTGCATGAAGCTCTCATCCATCGCTTTGAAATACCGCACGGTCAAATTCGGCTGCGGCAACCGGGTGCGGGCAAGGGAATACAGCGTGAGTTTGGTGAGCTCGTTTACGGCACTTTCCCTGGTTGTCGTCTGGCCGCCGATGGTGATATTCTGGTACATCGGGCTGCCGGCGGCATATTTGGAGTGGCCGTTGCTGCGGATTTTGTTGATGGTCAAACTCTTCAGCCACAAATTCTCCAACAGCTCCATGCACGCCTCATCGCTCAGATTGCTGTTTTTATAATAGGGATACATGTATTGGTCGAAGCGCCCGAACGAAAGCGAATGCCCATTGGACTCGATCTGCAGAATCAGGTGGATGAACCAAACGCTCTGGATGGCCTCAGGAAAGCTTTCCGCCGGCTGCATCGGCACCTTGGAGCAAATCCGGGCGATCTCCAGAAGCTCGGATTTTCTGGGCTCGGACGCCTTTTCGGCCAGCTCCCGCGCCAGGGCGGCGTACCTTGATGCATACGTTGCGACCGCGTCGATGACGATCAGAATCGCGTGATAAAAGTAGCTCGATTTCAAACTTCCCAGGTCGGTATAGTCCAGCGCTTCGAGTTTCTTCTTCACCCTTTCCCGGTAATGATTCAAGCCGAGTTGCAGCACGCTCTGGTAATCCACCGCCAGATGGGCGTCGCCGGAGGTGATATTGCCCTCATTACGGATGATGCCGTTGTCGTAGATGGCTTTGGCCTGCGGAGGAAACGAGGCGTAGCCCTTGTCCTGCAGCGTGCGTCCCTGCCAGTACGGGTACATATCCTTTAACATCTGTTTGTTCTCTTCCGAGATGAAAAAGGCGTCGCCGTTGCGCCCGGCAAAGTCGTCCATTTCGCGGATAATCCACGCCATCGCGTATTCGGGGAAGACCGGTGCCGAGCGGTTTTTGGTCGCCTGGTTGCCGACGATCAGCGTGTCATCCTCGATGAAAATGGTCATATTTTCGAGAATCTCTTTGACCATATAGGCGCGCTTCAGCACGACCTGATCCTGTTCGTGTTCCTGGTAAGCCTTGGTGGTCAGGACGGCTCTTTGCGTGCACACTTCCGGCTTCGTGCTTAAAATTTTCGCTCTCAGCCGGGCCGTACGTGCCGATAATTGTCCGAAGTCCATAGTATAACGCTCCTACGATCTTTGACGCGATTTTTGTCCTGTTAAGTTACCCTTTGCCGGCTGTTTTTTCAAGTCTCCCATACCGGAAAAGCGCTCTTTTCCTCTCAATATGGTTTACGGCTTCAAAATACAGAAGCGTTTCAGCTTATTTTTAAATTCTTCCCATTTTGTTCTTGTCGGCTATTGACTTATTTCGGTTTCTTTGCTATAATATCAAAAAGCAATCAAAACGTTTTGATTAAAGGCGGGCGGTTATGCACGAGGAGCGGGTGACCATTATCGATGTGGCCAGAAAAGCCGGAGTCAGCCCCAGTACGGTTTCCCATGCCATCAGCGGCAAGCGGAAAATCAGTAATGAGGTGAAGCATCGGATTTTCACCACAATGAAAGAGCTGGATTACCGGCCCAACTTCTTCGCCCAGGCGCTGAAGAGCAACACTGCCAAGTTGATCGGGATTGCGATCACCGACTGTTCCAATTACATATCCTCCATACAGATACATAAGTTGTCCATGCGGCTTTTGCATTTCGGCTATGATGTGGTTCTGGGAATCACCGGAGCGGATACCAGCAAAGGGCGGGAGGTTCTGGGGCGCTTTTCCTCCGGAATGACCGACGGTATTCTCAATTTGCTGTCCGACATCGATGCGAACGAAGCCGCGGTCATATGCGGCAATATTCCGGTTTATACCAATATGCGCGATGAATATGCGCCGTTGGATCTGGATATTGCCGGGGCAAGCCGGGAAATTCTCGCTTATTTGTGGGAGAACGGCCACCGCAACATCGGTTACATTGTTTCGCCCACACATGAATTCCTCGGCGAGGATCCGGCGGTTATCGTATACCGGTCGTTCATGAAAAGCAAAAAGCTTTCCTGTGACAACGGCTTGATCGCGGTCGGCGACAATAGTTCGCTCTGCGGCAAGCGCTGCGCTGCGCAAATATTGGAAAATAAAGATGTTACGGCTATTTTTTCCGGTAACGACCAGATGGCGCTGGGCGTATACCAGTATGCCGCGGAGCACGGAATATCCATTCCCGGAAGCTTGTCCGTCGTCGGGATCGACAATTCCCCGTTGGCGGAATTATTGACTCCGTCGTTGACGACGGCGGCGTATCCGCTGGATCTTGTCTGCGACCATGCGGTCGATGCGATTATCGGCAAAATCCAAGGCAAACCGCCGCTGCCGCCGGTAACAGCAAGGCTGCCGTTAATTATTCGGGGATCGGTGAAGAGCATCAATGGATGACAATGCACATCGGTAACAATGCGAAAATGATCCTTTTGATCATTGTCAAAACGATTTGATACGACAGGGCCGCGTTCATGGGGAACACGGCGATTGTGTATAATTGCAGTCCGGAGAATTGAGCCATGGATATGATTGTCAAGAGCGTTCGCCGCATCTATCATGATGCGCGGCACAATGCGTTTCCCAGCCTGGTCCGGCACGGCGGCGAACTGTTCGTCGCGTTTCGCGCGGCCTCATCGCACGCGGCGGCGGATGGCAGGATCGTAATTCTCCGTTCCCGTGACGGGCAGACATGGGAAGAGGCCGGCGTACTGTGCCGGGAGGGGATGGACCTGCGCGATCCCCGGTTGCTCAGCGGTGATGGCAGACTGCATATCTATACCGGAGCGTTGCGGAGCCGCATGAATTTGCGCGATCCGGAAGAGCTGTTCTGCTTTCTGTATGTTTCCCGGGACGGCCGGGATTGGCACGAGGCCGAATTCAGCGGAATTTCGCCGGATATGTGGCTCTGGGGGGTGGCGCGGCGCGGCGCCGCCTTTGCCGGCGCCGAGTATGGCATTCCCGGCGGTGACGTCAAAAAGGAGACGGCGAATCTGCTGCTCGGCTCCGACGGTATGAATTGGACGCAGATCGCACCCTTTCCGATACCGTCGTCCGAAGTCGGGATCGACGCCAACGGCCGGGGGGAAATATTCGCACTTTGCCGCAATGACCTGCCGCCGTTTCTCTCCTCGCTGTTGGTGATCCCCGACCCGGAAGCCGGTTTTGCGGGGGTGGAAGAATATCCCATGCCGCGCGCAGTCCACGGGCCGATGGTCAGCTGCTATGGCGACGGCTGCATTATCGCGGGGCGGTGCTGGCGGAAACCGCCCGGCGATACCGTCGACCCCAACGCCGGCGGAACAGACAAATTTCTCGGCGTACTCTATTTCGATCGCGGCAGCGGCGAATTCACGGAGTTGGGGGAATTGCCCGGCGGCGGAGATTGCGCCTATAACGCGCTGGTGCATTGCGGCGGCAACCGGGCGTTCATGGTATACTATTCGAGTCACGAACGGGAGTGCGATGACGAACAGGGACAAAGCTCCATTTACTGGGCCGAGTTGGAATTTTCCGCCATTCGATCGTGAATGCAGCGCGACAACACGCAGGAGAAGCAGTATGAGCGAATCACCCAAAAACAAGTTCCGAAGGAGGCGCAACATGAAGGTAAATTGCAGAAGAGGTTCCGATAAATTTACACTTATAGAGTTACTGGTGGTGATTGCGATCATCGCTATTCTCGCCAGTATGCTGCTGCCGGCTTTGTCCAAGGCGCGCGCGGCGGCGCAATCCATCCGTTGCTTGAGCAACCTCAAACAAATCGGGCTGGGCAATGTGATGTACGCCGGCGATTACGATGAATACTATTGCGATCCTTTCGTCGGCTGGTTCGACCGGGGGCGCTGGTATCTGGAAATGGCGCCGTATCTGGGCGCCAATCCGGCGCTCAACGGTTCGCTGATGTTCGATACCGAGGCCAAGGCGCAGGGAGCGACCGGCAGCGTTTTCCGCTGTTCCGCCAACCCTTCCCGCCAGGTGATCAGTCATGACAGTGTGTTTTATTCGGTCAATTATGCCGCGAACTTTCAGCCGGTACGGGACGCGGTGTGGGAAGCCGTACAGGAGGACGTCACCACCGCCAATCATCGCGGGGTCAGGCTGTCGGCGTTCAAGGACCCGACGAAACTGCCCTACGCCATGGATGCGGACTGGTTCTGGATTGCCCACAATGTGTTTGAGGCGCTGATCCTCTATCCACATAATAACCGGGTGAATGCGACGTACTTTGACGGCCATGCCCGGCAGCCGCAGGTAAACCCGCTAAGCCGGGATTGGGTCTATATCGGAGTGGAGCGATGATGCGGCGGCTGTTTCTCGTTCTGGCATCGGCAATCGGGCTTGGCGCCGCCGCTTCGGTGTATGATCTGCGGGAGCTGGGGGCGGCCGGCGACGGAAAAACTGCGGATGACGCAGCTTTCGCTCTGGCGGTACGGAAACTCACCGCCTACGGCGGCGGCGAACTTTATGTCCCGCCGGGGAGTTACCGCTTCCAGTCGTTCGGCCGGGATGCGCTGCGTTTTGAAGGTGTCGGCAATCTGTACATCCGTTTTGCCCCCGGCGCGGAGATTCTGATGGACAACCTCCATCCGGAAGTGCGCAATGGCGGCGGGCATGGCATCGTGATCGTCGGTCCATGCCGCAACATTACGCTGGAGAATGTCCGGGTGCGCTGGGCGGAAACGCCCTCTTCGCGCAGTCATGGCGACGCCTTTCGCTTCGAAGGCTATCCCGATGACGCGCAGGCCATCCACGATGTGACGATGAGCAACTGTTATGCGGAGAAATCGCCCCAGACCGGCGCGGTTTTCATGGGCGTGAGCGATGTCGCCGTCAACAACTTCCGTGTTGTCGACTCTCTGGCCGACGGGCTTCACTTCAATGCCTGCCGCCGGGTCGATGTGAACACGTATTGCGGCATCAACAACGGGGACGACGCGCTGGCGTTCGTCACTTATTATGCAACGGAGTTTTTCGGTGCTCGCGGTTCTCCGTTCGGCTTTCCATATATCGGCGAATGGAGCAACAGCGACTGCAATGTGGTCAACGTTCACGCCGATGGCGGCCATGCCGACGGAATCCGCATCTCCGGCAGCAAAAATATCAATGTCGCCAACGTCAGCATCAAGAACAAATGGGGCGGCATTCAACTTGACAGTGCCGTCACTTCGGAAAACGGCGCGGTCGGCTGGAGTTATTTCCTGTCGCAAAATGTCAACCTGAGCAATATCATCGTGGAAAACTGCCAATTGGCCCTGATTATCCGCTCCCTGAATGTTTTGCCGGATGCGCCCGGAGAGTTCTGGTCGTCGGATATCAGTGTGGATAACATCACGATCCGGAACGCTTCCGAATTGGCGGTGGATCTGCAGGGGGTTGCCGGTGTCGCGATCAGCAACCTGCGCAGCGATTCGCCGGTCCGGCTGCTCAACAACCGCGGCGCATGGCTGCTGAGCAACTGGCGGCTCGCGGACTGCAAGCTGGAAATCCACGGAGTTCAGCGCCCGGAGCCGCACGGCTACAAAACCAACTATGAGCCATTGCCGCTGGTGTACGATGCCGGCAGCGAAATTCTGACCGGCTCCATCCTCATCAACGGACTGCGGATGACCGGCGGCGAACTGCGTGTCTGCGGCATCAACGGCATCGAGGCCCATGCCGTCGCGCTGTCGGGAAATACCCGGTGCAATTTCCAATTCACCGACTTGCAACTCCCATAAAGGAAAACGGACTATGTGTCGTTGGTATTGTCATATGGTAAGTGCGGCGTTGTCAATATTGACGCTTGCCGCCTCCGAATTCAACATCCGTGACTTCGGCGCGGCCGGCGACGGCATTGCCGACGACACGCCGGCTCTGAAAAAAGCACAGGCGGCCCTGTGCGCGTCGGGCGGCACGCTGTTCTTCCCCGCCGGTTCCTATCGGGTCGCCGCCACCGGCAATGCGCTGGAGTTGAGCCGGTGCGAAGGGGTCACGGTCCGTTTCGATCCCGGCGCGGTATTGCTGATGGATAATTTGAACCCCGACGGTCTCGGCGGCGGTCACGGCATCGTGGTGACCGCGCCGGCGGCGGATGTCGTGCTGGACCATGTGACCGTGGCGTGGAAGACGCTGCCGTCCGCCCGCAGCCATGGCGACGCCTTTCGCTTCGAAGGGTTCCCGGATCACGAAAGGGCCATTCGCGGCGTGACCATGCTGCATTGCCGGGCCGAGCGCGCCCCCCAGGCCGGCGCGGTTTTTATGGGTGTGAAGGATATCACGGTCAAGGATTTTACCATCGTCGACAATCTGGCGGATGGACTGCACTTCAACGCCTGCCGCGATATCCGGGTGGACGGCGTCACCGGGCGCAATACCGGCGACGATACGCTGGCCTTTGTCACCTACTGGAATGACACCTTCGACGGCCGGATCGGCACGCCGTTTTTTTTCCCGGATCTGGGCGAATGGAGCAATTCCAATGCCCGTGCCGTCAACATCGACTCTTCCGGCGGCCACGCCAATGGAGTGCGCATCTCCGGAGCCATGGATGTGGAGGTCGGCAATATCCAAGTGGAGCGCAAAAGCTGCGGCGTGATTATCGATGCCGGGACCGTGGACGCGACACACGGCTGGAGCTATCTGGCTTCCAGAAAGATCCGGATTCACGATCTGAAAGCCGCAGACTGCGACAGCGGCTTTTTCGTGTGGAACTGGGCCGGCGGCGATCCGCGCTTCTATGATTTCGATGTGACCGCGGAGAATCTCGATTTGCGTGACAACGCCAATGACAATCTGCATTTGTGGAACAGCGGCAATGTGACGTTGAAGCATGTTTCCACCGCCAATGGCCGGGTGCGCCTGCGGGGGTTCCGGCGCCTCGTCATCGATACCATGCGGGTGGACAACGGTTATATTTTCGTCGGCAGCCAGCTGGAAACGGCGGACGATCATCGCGATCTGCTCGATTCGGCTTCCCTATGCGGAAACCTCGAGCTGCGGCGGGGGCGGGTCATGTTTCAGAAGGCCAGGGGGATGCAAATTACCGGGATGCGTATTGCCGACGCTGCGGAGCAGGCGGTCTTTTTGCAGGACTGCGAAGACATCGCCATCCAGGGGCTGAAATTGGACAATTATCAGTCCGCGGCGATTCCGCTGGTATTGGCAACAGTCAAAAATATCCGAATTTCGGATTTTTACCTGCAGGCGGAGGATAGCGAATTTCCCGCCGTCTGTGAAATCGGCGGCAGTTATCCCGAATGCGTCACCTCCGGCATTTGCCTCGAGGGGGTCCTCAACGCACCCGAACCGGCCCGGATGGCCGTCATCCAGACCGGCGCCGCCGCCCCGGAAGATTACCGGATCGAACTGCAACTCCAGAACAACGGCGTTCCCGGCGAGACCGTTGTCCTGTCCGATGTCCGGTGAGGCTCCGCATGCAGGACACCACATCCGGGACCGGCGCCGCGCCGGCTGAATTCGTCACCGCGCCGGAAACGCTCCGGGTCGGGACGCTGCGCTATACCCGTTTGAGCCTGCTGACGCTGTTCGGCATGCTCTACATGGGGGTCTTTGCCATGACTTCGGTCAATATGGTGGTACCGAACCTGGTTCCCATATTTCTGAAACAGATGGACTTGAGCAACGCCGTCATCGGCATTCTGATCGGGACGATCCCTTTTTCCATCAATATCGTCGTCAATCCGGTGATCAGTTTCCGCAGCGACCGGAGCCGCACCCGCTTCGGCCGCCGGATGCCTTACATCATGGTGGGAATTCCCGGCGTGAGCGCGATATTGATTGCGATGGGATTGCTGATCCTGTTCGCGCCGGAGTGGAGTTTTCGGCTGGCGGCGTGGCTGACTCCGGCACAGATGACCATTGCGGCGATGGCGTTCTTCATGATCGCGCTGCAGGTTTTCATCAACAGCGGCTTGAGTGTTTTCTTCTATCTTTTTGCCGACGTCGTTCCCGGCAAGGTCATCGGACGCTTCATGGCGATTTATATGCTGTTCAATGCTTGCGGCGCTTTTTTCTTCAGCTACGTGATGATGCCGTTGGCGAAGACCAACATGCCGCTGGTGTTTATTGCCGAAGGCGTGTTGCTGCTGGCGGTTTTTGCCGTTATCGTCTTCGGCGTCAAAGAGGGCGGCTATCCGCCTCCGCCACGGCGGGAGGCGGCGAAAAATGCCGCGCTGCGCGATGGCGCCGTCTTTTTGCGCGAATGCTTCGGCATCCCCTTTTATGTTCTGGTTTTCGCCGGATTTGCCATCAACGATGTTTCGACGATATGCCGGGCGCTGTTTTCTTCGCTTTATGCGCAGGAGTTGGGGATGAGTCTGGACCAATACGGGGTGGTGCTGAGTTACGGCACCATCATCTGGGCGGTATTGAGTCTGCCGTTGAGCCTGGTGATCGACCGGCTGACTCCGCTGCGGGTTTACATGCTCGGTTCGGGGGTTATTGTGCTGGTCAATATCTGGAGCTTCCTGTTTGTCCGGGACACGCGGACGTTTACGCTGGCCTGTGTTTTTGCGGCATTGGTTTACGCGCTGCAGATGGCCAGCCAGCTGCCGTCGTATGTGGCGTTGTTTCCCAAGGAGCGCTATGGTCAGTTTTGCGCCGCCAATGCGATTTTTTCCACGGCGCTGCTGGCGGCTTTCAGCTATGGCGGCGGGCAGTTCATCGATTTGATGGGAGGGGATTACCGTTATATGTATCTGTGGGATGCGGTGTTCACTTTGACCGGACTGCTGGTTCTGGTGGCGGTTTACCGCCAATGGAAATCCCGGGGCGGTCCCAACCACTTTACCCCGCCGCAATCCGGCGGAAATTTTGAAGGCGGCGGCAAATGAAGAAAACATTTCCAGTCACAGTCTACACTTCCTGTTCGAACGGGGATGCGGTCAATGCCTTTCCCGGGGTCGCCGTTTTGAAAAATGGCCACATTCTCGCCGTCTTCCAGAGTGCCGACACAAAGAATTCCGCATTTTGTACCGTGCGGCTGGCCCGTTCCCCGGATCGCGGCCGTACATGGCAGGACGCCGGCGCGCCGTTTGCCCTGTGGCAGCGGCAACACCCTTATTCGTTGCATGCGGGGTATCTGACGGAGCTGGAAAACGGAGAAATCATTTTCACTCTGATGCTTTGCGACCGCCGCAACGGCATGGACAAGCTGTTTTTCAATCCGGAAACCGGCGGTGCGCTGCCGATCTGTATCGGGGTGAGCCGTTCTCGTGACGCCGGTCAAAGCTGGAGCGTTCCGGATGTGATTGCCACCGGCCGCTTCGATGAATTTCCGGTGCCGGTGATGGCGCCGGTGGTCAAGTGCGCCGACGGGGAGTTGTTTTTGCCGTTCGAAGTTGCGAAGAATTACGCCGATGCCACGCCCTGGGTTCATTATGCGGGAGGCCTGATTTCGCCGGATCAGGGACGCCATTGGACGGAGTGTGTCATCACGGCGCATGATTGCACGCATCGCAAAATGTTCTGGGACAATCGGATCATTTCGCTCGGCGGATCGCGGCTTTTCGGTATGTTCTGGACCTTTGACAATGTCGTCAACGGCGATGCTCCCGTACATTCCGCCCGGAGTTTTGACAACGGACGTACCTGGAGTCGGCCTGTCGCCACCAACATAACCGGTCAGGCGACCTTTCCGGCGCGTTACGGACAACGCCTGTTGGCGGTGACCGTCGATCGTTTTCACTCCCATGCCATCAAACTTTATTCCGCGGAATTTCCCGGCGTCGACTGGCATTGGGAAGATGATATTTATGTTCACTCCCTGGCGGAGAATGCCGCCGGGGAACTTAACGACGCTCTGGTGCAGATGCAGTATTGGTCCTTCGGGTTGCCGACCATTGCACCGCTCGGGGAGCGGGAATTCATCGTGTTGTGGTATGCCGGCCGCCCCGAGGCAACTTCGATATACAGCATCAACATAACCATGGAATGAACCAATGACTTCCCGACGCCAGGATATTTTGGCCGTATTCCGCCGCCAACGCCCGGAACGGATCGCATTCATGCTTGATCTCTCCCACTGGTTTTATCATAAGAACGGGCGCCCATGGGATTTGAGCCGCGCTTACAATGAGCCGGAACATGCCCTTCTGGATTACCATAGAAAACAGGACGTGGGCTTCTATCTGCCGAATCTCGGTTCCTTCTTTCAAACAATGTATCCCGGCGATGTCAAAGCGGAAACATTCAAATCCGGCCCCGGCGAAATAACCTGGCGTCTTACCACTCCCCGCGGCAGCATCAGCCGCCGCCGGGTTTGGGAAGCGCAGAACTATGCCTGGGGCATCCCCGAATGGGGCATTCGGACTCCGGATGAGCTGTTGATTCTGGCCGACGCTCTGGGCCGGCGGCGGTATCGCGAACAATTCGACCGCTATCGGAAGTGGGTGGAGTATGTGGGCGACAACGGCGTCGTCTATTTGCCGGTGGGTTACAGCGCCATGGGACAGATCATGAACTACTGGATGGGAATTGAAAATACCGTCTACGCCGCGATCGATACTCCAGAGCTGCTGGCGGAGGTGGTGGAGACCATTAACCGGAACAATCTCGAGCTCATCGATCTGGCGGCGGAGTCTCCGGCGGAGGTCATACTCATGGGAGATAACTTCTCCGGCGATATTCAGCCTCCGGATTTTTTCCGGCGGTGGTCGCGGTGTTATTACCTGGAGGCGATCACGCGATTGCAGCGCAAGGGCAAATTCGTCGCCGTCCATATCGACGGCAAAATCCGGGGAGCGGCAGCGATGCTGGCGGCAGTCGGCGCTGACTGCGGCGATGCGTTGACGCCATTGCCGGGCGGCGATCTTTCGCCCCGGGAATGCCGCCGGGAGGCGGGAGAATCGATGATTCTTTCCGGCGGAGTGGCGCCCGGCTTATGGTTGCGTTCGGTAAGCGAGCGCGATTTTACGCGCCATGTGGAAGCGTGGTGTTCCCTGGCAGCCGGCAATCCCCGTTTGATTGCCGCAGCCGGCGATCAGGTGCCGCCGCATGCCGAGGAGTATAAAATTGCCCTCATGCGGGATATTGTCGATGCCTGCAGTCGAACGATCTATGGTTGAGGGCACACTTGCATTTTCGCCGGCAATCAGGCGGGCTTATTATACTCATTATACATTGATTTGCTCTTTTCTGCCGGTTGCAATGCGGGTTCCTCTTGACATCCGCCGTGGATTTTGCTATAATTAAGGCAAAACAAGGAGTCAGAGGCACGATGCAATTGGAATTTCAGCTCGACTCGCGCAGTGCGCAGCCGGTTTATCTGCAATTGAAGTCCGAGCTGTTGCGGCTGATCCGCGAAAATGACATGCAGGCGGGCAATATGCTCCCCCCGGTTCAGGAGCTGGCCGGAGCCGCCGGCGTCAGTGTCCGGACGATGGACCATGCGCTCAAAGAATTGATCCGGGGCGGCTACTGTTTCCGCCGCCCCAAAAAAGGGACTTTCATCGGTTCCGCGCCCCGGCGCCGTTCTTCCAAGGAGAAGCAGATTGCGATTCTCTATGTGCCCGGTTTCGGATTGGAATACTTCAATACCGACCAGGCGGACCGCGGCCTTTATGCCGGGATGCGGCGGGAGGCCGCCGGGCGTGGCGTCGATTTGCTGCTGGTCAATAATGATCTGGAGTATTATCTGGAGAGTGTCACCTCCGAGGTGCGCGGCGTGTTGCTCCTGGAGTCCGAACCGCTGGAGGAGGTGATGGCGCTTTCCGAGCGTTTCCCGGCGATTCGTTTTGTCTATGTCAACTACTTCATGCCGGGGTTTGAAAGTACGAACGCCAATGTGTACGGCGTGTTCAACGACGATTTCGGCGGGGCGTTTCAGATTGCCGGCTACTTCTTCCGCCGCGGCTGCCGGAATGTCCGCATTCCGAGCTTCGAGTTGGACAATTTGAACTACATGCAGCGGTTGAAGGGCTTTCAGTTCGCCGCCGATCAGTACAATGTGAATCTGGAGCGCGCGTATCTGCCGTTGCCGCCTCCGACCGGCGGAATGGAGGAGATGATCGCGGCGGGAGCGGCGCTGGCGGAGGCGCAGCTGCGGCAGGACCCGGCCATCGATCTATTTTTGTGCACCAGCGATCTGTTGGGGCACGGGGTTTACCGGTATCTGGAAGGAGCCGGCTTGCCGGGCCGGGTGCGGGTGGCCGGATACGACGGCTATCGGGTTTACGGAGTGCTTCCGGAGTTTTCCACCATGCAGATCGATTTTCTCGAGATCGGGGCGCAGGCGTTGGCGGTGGCCATTTCCCGGCGCCCGGTGCCCAAGCAAATCAAAATTTTTCCCAACTTTATCAATCAGGAAACCGAATCAACGAAAGGAACGAAATGATGTCGAAGCGTTACAAATTTACATTGATAGAGCTTTTGGTGGTGATTGCGATTATCGCAATTCTGGCCAGTATGCTGCTCCCGGCGTTGAGCAAGGCCCGCGCCGCGGCGCAGGCGATCAAGTGTGTGAGCAACCTGAAGCAGGTCGGACTCGCCATGGTCATGTATGCCGGCGAACATGGCCAGTATATGCCGCCGCCGATCCGGAAAGAGGACCGGGCGTACTGGTCGGACTATCTGTGGTATATGAATTATCTGAACAAGGAGGTCTTCATCTGCCCGAGCTGGCGTCAGGGGCAGGACAGCCCGTATCCGGTCTGGAGCTATGCGATCAACACCTACATCAAACAGAGCCACAGCGGCGACGGCATGGAAGGCTCGTTGAAAATCGACAGCATCAAGAGTCCGACCGAAAAGGTCTTCGCCATGGACTACTCCACGGTCAGCGGCAACGGCAACGAACCGTTCATGCCCAATTTGTGGTGGGAGCCCGGTGATTGCACCTCGGCCGACCGGCACGGCGGCAAGTGCAATGTGGTCTGGTTCGACGGCCACGCCGATGCACGCATCCCCGTGGAAGTAAAGTGGAACGATTCCGTCGCCGTGAAATATTTCGAATTCTGAAGTTGTTGCCATGTGGAAGAATTCCGTCATCCTGGTTGCGGCATTGCTCGCCTGCGGTATGCAAGGCGCCTCCATGATCACCGCCGCCATTCCGGTCGGGGAGAAGCTGGTCAGCGACCGGCTCCCCGAACGGAACGGCGCGGCGGCTCTGTCCGTGGAGATGGCGCGCAATGAATTTGAAAGCTGCCAGCTGGCCGTCGGCGCGTTTCAAGGTCCGTTGGAGCAGGTGACCGTCGAGATCGGGCCGCTGCGTCACGAAACGCTCGGCACCCTCTTTCCGGCACGGCAGATCAAGTTGTTCACGCTCGGGTATATTGAAACCGTGGATCTGTGGGATCCGTCCAAAGTGTTGGGGGAGTTCCCCGATCCGATGATGGAGCAGGCGCCGGCGCAGGATATCGCTTCCGGGCACAGCCAAAGCTACCTCGTGCAATTTCGGACCCTGCCGGATACGCCGGTTGGTGTATACCGGGGGGAGGCGGTGCTGCGGCACCGGGGCGGGGACGCGGCGGAGCGTTTGCCGTTGACGGTCACGGTGTGGGATATCACGCTCTCGGACGAGCAACACACCGCCAATATCATCCCGATCTGGGGCGATCACCTGGCGGCGATGTATTCGGCGGAGCACCAGGAGGCGGCCCGGCGCGAATATCTGCATATGCTGCTGGATTACCGGGTGTCGCCGATGCCGGTCACCGACGACGAGATCGAGGAGCTGGGGCGTCGCGGCCAGCGTTACTTCAATATCGCCTGTTATCCGAATGACTATATGCCCGACCATGTGGCGCCGGTGCTGCGGGAAAAGGCGCAGGTGTGGCGGGAGCGCGGCTTTTTGGAAAAGGGCTACATTCCCTTCGTGCTGCTCGGCGACGAGCCGCGTCCGGTCATGTGGGATACGGTCAAACAGCAGGGCCGCGAGGTGCGCGAACTCTTTCCCGAAGCGGTTCGGATCAATACCATCTGCGTCGAACACCAGAATCAGCTGCCGCCGATGCCGCCGGATTATCCCAATCGCGATTTGCGGGTATATTATTACCGGGAGAGCATGGTCAAGCTGGATGGCGATGTCGACTACTTCATGCCGTGCGCCGCGAGCTGCTACCCGATGCACGGGGTCGCCGCCGAAGCGGAGCGCCTCGGCAAGAAATTGATGTGGTATTATATCGCCGACTGGCTCTATCTGCCAAATTCCGCCACCCGTGCGCGGTTGACGCCGTGGATTCAGTGGAAGTACCGGATTCCCGGTATGCTGCATTGGGGCATGAGCTACTGGGGCGAACGCAATCTGGCCGGAACCGGGGGGAAAAAATGGCCTGATGTTCCGTGGGACAGTGAGCTGTCGCGCTCCGGCGACGGCTATCTGGTCTATCCGAAGCCGGGTGGCGCCGGGTACTGGCCGAGCTTGCGGCTGGAGAATTTGCGCGACGGGCTGGAGGATGTCGAACTGCTGCATCTGCTGCGTGAAGCCGCAACGGAGCTGCGGGAGCGCAATCCGGAGGCGGCGCAGCGGATGGAAGCACGTGTCCGGAAGGTTCTGGAGGTGAATCCGGCGCTGGTGAAAACCGCCGCGGAGTTCCGGGAGGACTTTTCGTTGATCCTGTCCGAGCGGCGCCAGGCCGCGGAACTGCTGATGGAAATCAATCGCCTGTTAATACCAATTTGCAATCATAAGGTTTGTAACTGCCTTGGTCTTGCGGACGGAAATCCGGCTTGATTCGTTGCCGTTACCTCTGGAGAGCGGCAAACTCATCAAACCAAATTTCCATTCTACAATACCGGCGGCGGTTACTAACCCTTAGATTGCGCATTGGAATAAAAAAAGTGAGTGGCAATATGCGAATCGATCGATGGTGGCAAATGGGGGTGACGGCAATGGGAGTGGCCTGCATGTTGACGGCGGCGGCGCAAGAGGTGGAATGGCTGGCGAATCCGGTCCCGACCACGGTGAAAATCATGCGGGACGATCCGGCGCCGTTGTATTTCGGCACTCTGACCGGCAAGCGCTGGGAGGCCGGCGCGCCGTGGGAGCCCCTGGAATTGGTACGGCGGAAAACCGTCCGGGTGGAGCTGGCGCGCGGTGAATTCGAAAGTGCCCAGATTGTCGTGCGCGCGCCTTCCCGCCCGGTTCGCGATTTGAAGGTCACGCTCGGGGAATTGAAAAACGGGCAGGGAGAGACTTTCCCGGCCTCGGAGGTCGCGGTCATGGCGGCGGGGTATATCAATACGTACAGCCTCTGGGAATCCGGCCTGCGGCTGGGGGACTGGCCGGATCCGTTGATGCCGATGGAGGAGTTGACCGAGGTGCAGACGGGGCACAATCAGGCGCTCTGGCTGCGGTTTCACGCGCCGGACGATCAGCCGTCCGGGGTTTACCGCGGCGGCGTCACCCTGAGCGCCGCCGGCGAACGCGATTTGATCCTGCCGGTCGAAGTGACGGTGTGGAACTTCAATTTGCCGCGGGAGCAGCACTTTCCCATCGTCATTCCGATCTGGGGGCCGACCGAGGGCGGGCAATTGAACCAGATGTACCCGGAGAGCGTGACGCCGGAGGTGCGGCGCGGACAATTGGATCTGCTGCTCGACTACCGGATCGCGCCCTTTCCGTTGACGCCGGAGGAGAACGATTACGCCGCAAGCCGCGGCCAGCGGTATATTTTCATCAAAGCCTTTCCCAAAGACCGTGCCGTCAGCGACGCCGAAAGAGCCGAGATTGCCGAGGCCGCCCGTTGGTGGCGCAGCCAGGACCGCACCGGCCTGACGCCGTATGTGCTGCTGGGGGACGAACCCTATGTGGAACAGCTGCCGTTCGTCCGGGAGCAGGGCGCGATGGTCGAGGAGCTTTTCCCCGAGGCATTGCGCTGCAACACCATTTCGCTGTACGGCAAGGTGCCGGGCAAAGAGAGTCTGTTTTTCGAAGAGGAGATCAGCGGCCAATACCGCCAATACTACCGGATGAGCTTCGAGGAGCTCAAGGGCTGCGTCGATCTTTTCATTCCCGCCGCCGGAGTCGGCACGGCGGTGGGCGAGACGCCGGATATGGCGCGGGAGGAGGGATGTGGGTTGTGGTGGTATTATGTCGCGGATTGGCTGCTGATTCCGGCTCCGGGGGGCCAGACGCGCATCACGCCGTGGATTCATTGGAAGTACGGTGTTCCCGGCATGCTGCACTGGGGCATGACCTACTGGGACGGCGAGGACAACCCCGCCCGCCCCAATACCGCCGGCAGGGACGGCAAGACCTGGCCGGATATCCCCTGGGACAGTGTCGGTTCGCGTTGCGGCGACGGTTATATGCTCTACCCGGCGCGCGGCGGCAAGGGTTATTGGCCGAGCATCCGGCTGGAAAATCTGCGCGACGGCGCCGAGGATTATGAGTACTTTCATTTGCTCAAGACCTTGATCGCCGAAGCGGATGCCGCCGGAGCACCGGTGCCGGAGGAGGCGCGCGCGCTGTTGCGGATCAACTCGGAGCTGGTCGCCAGCCATCATGAATATTCGACGGATCCGACGGCGCTCTTGAATGCCCGCAGCCGGATTGCCCGGATGATCGAACAACTGCAAACGCGATAGAGAGTTACGATGAATCGAAGTGTATTGAGCATTCCCGGACGGGTCCCGCACTGGGAATTGGAGTTTCAGTTGTGGGATGCGTTTTCCGCCCGCAAAATGACCCTCGGGCGCGACTTCGAGCGCCTGACCGGCGGGGAGCGGGAACGGGCGTTGCACGCCAACGCGGAAATCATGGCCGCAGTTTCCGTGGAGCTGGGTTTTGCGGCGGTGACCGCGCCGAGCGGTTATTGGGAGCACGCGCCGGGGGAATTGGCGTATTGGGTGCTGCCGCCGGACGGTTCGGTGGAGCGCCAGGTGGAGATGCTGCGCCGGACGCTGCCGCCGGAGATCCTGGTGGTGGCCAACTCCGGCGGTGTGCTGGGCATGCCCGCCGCCGACGAATATGTGGAATTCTGCTTTCAAATGGAGGACGATCCGGATGCGGTGGAGGCGCTGGCGCAGCGGCGCCTGGCGGCCGGCGTGCTTCAGGCGGGGCGTTTGCGGGAGGCGGGGGCGCAGATGTTGTTGACGGCCACGGATATCGCGGACAATCACGGGGTGTTTTTCGCTCCGGCGGCATTGGCGCGCTTCGTACTGCCGTATTTGCGCAGCTGGGCGGAGGCGATGCACCGGTTGGACGCGCTGGCGGTGATGCACACCGACGGGAATATCACAGCGGTGCTGCCGGAGCTGGCGGCTTCGGGGATCGACATTCTGCAGGGAATCGACCCGGTGGCGGGGATGGAATTGAACGGGGCGTTTGCGTTGGCGATGGACCGGATCATGCTGTGCGGCAATCTGGATTGCGGATTGATGCTGACCGGGAGTCCCGGTGAGGTGTACGCCGCCGCCGCCGCTTTGCTGCGGGAACACGGTTCGCGGGATAATTGGATATTCGGCATGGCGAACGCTTCGCAGCCGGACGTGCCGCCGGAAAACTACCGCGCCATGTGCCAAGCCAAGTACGATTACGAAAATAAAAAAAATCTTAAAAATAAAAAAATAAAGTAGAGCCGCGCAGCGGCGGTCTGCACTCCGTCATACGGGTGGCACGTGCCACTGCCTGTGGGGTGTCCCTCGTTGGGGACACCCGGAGAAAACATAGCTTGCGAGGTACCGCATCAGCGGCGAACAATAAACGAATTTTGATCGAACAAGCAGTCATGAAAGAAAGTCCCGATTATGAGCCAATGGAAGTCCCCGTGGGTCAACAAGCGCGTGCTTGCCGTCTCCGGCGTATGCGAAACCACGCCGTTTGCATTCCGGAATCACCTCTATAAGGTGGAGAACTTCAAAGCCGCGGAGTCCGCCGGGGCGCCGCTGAATCAGTTGTTCCACGAAGACGGGTGCCGGATTGTGGACGCCGAAACGG
This sequence comes from Victivallaceae bacterium, assembly GCA_031549115.1. Classification (GTDB taxonomy): domain Bacteria; phylum Verrucomicrobiota; class Lentisphaeria; order Victivallales; family Victivallaceae; genus JAVBQJ01. Next base: position 71,699 of record JAVBQJ010000010.1, on the reverse strand, counting down.
GGCGGGTGATCGCCACGCCCATGACCAACTGTTACTTCGTCACCGCCACCTGCCATGAAGACCAGGTCTATCTGATCGGCGGCGATTACGAATACGACCGGCCGTGGTGGCATATCCGGCGTTTCATCATGAGCCGCAGCGGCGATCTGGTCAATTGGAGCGAGCCGCAAGTGGTCTTCGAAACGGAAGGCGAATCGCTTTTCAACAACGCCATCGTGCATAACGGTTCCGAATTCATCATGCTGTATGAGTCCGACGATCCGGCGTACCCCAAATTCACCTTCAAATTCGCCAAGTCGGACAACTTGATCGACTGGCGGCGCATCGACGGCATCTACGGGGAGAACAAATACGTCGGAGGTCCGGCGATGTATTACATTGCGCCTTACTATTATGTGCTGTACGTGGATGACATCGGCAACCGCTGGCAGACCCGGCTGACCCGCTCGACCGATCTGCGGCATTGGCAGGAGACGGCCGACGACCGCATCTTCCTGGAGCCGGATTACGGTCACTACACCAACCCGGAGCAATTTCCCGGCGTCACCGAGATCAACGCGTCCGACGTCGAGCTGATCGAACGGGACGGAAAAGTGCTGGTGTACTGGAACGGCGGCGACCAATATACCTGCGGCGACCACAAAACGGCGGAATACCCCGGCACACTGAAGCAGCTGATGGAGTATTTTTACCGATGAAACCGAAGCTGCCCTTTCTCTATGGCGCGCAATATTACCGGGCCCCCACGCCGGCGCGCGACTGCTGGGAGTCCGATCTGGCCAACATGCGTCGAATCGGCATGACCGATGTGAAGTTCTGGATACAGTGGCGCTGGAGTCATTGCCAACCGGAGCAATACGATTGGAGCGACCTCGACGCATTGATGGATCTGGCGGCATGCAACGGACTCCGGGTCACGTTGAACTTTATCCTCGATGTGGCTCCGGTGTGGCTCTTTTCCCGCTTTCCCGACGCGATGATGGTGGATTCCTCGGGGCGCCCGGCGCGGCCGACGGCCAACTTGTGCCGCCAGATCGGCGGTTACCCCGGACCATGCTATTGCCACCCCGAGGCGCTGGTGTCGCGCCGTGATTTCGTGGGCCGGGCCGTCGAACACTTCCGGGCGCATCCGGCGCTGTTTATGTGGGATGTGTGGAATGAACCCGAAAACAATTTGATGGCGCGGGAGCCGGACCTGGCGAAGATGTATTGCTATTGTCCGCACTGTCACACGCGCTTCCGCGCCTGGCTGCGTGCCAAGTACCACTCCGTGGAGAAGTTGAACGATATCTGGGGACGCTGTTATCAAGCCTGGGACGAGGTCGAACTCCCGTATGACGCGGGCGCGGTGAATGACTTCGTGGATTGGCGCGAATTTCATTTGGACAAACTGACGGCGGAGGCGCAATGGCGGCTGGCTCTGGTCCGGGAACGCGACCCCGGCCACCCGGCATATCTGCATGTGGTCACCAATGTGATCACCGGCTTCAACGCGGTGACCTGTGTGGACGACTTCGCTCTGGCGCAGGAGTGCGATGTGTTCGCCGCCAGCGTGATCGACGACGACTTCATCTTTGCCGAAGCCGCCTCGGCCGCCGCCGGGAAACCATGCTTCAACGCCGAGTGGCACATCAACTTCGGTTCGGCGTCGATGCATCCGCGCATCCTGAGCCGCGATCTCTTCGTCCGCGAAGCGCTGCGCCAGCTCGGCAGCGGCATGTTCGGGATGCTTTTCTGGCAATACCGGCCGGAGCTGCTCGGCACCGAGGCTCCGGCCTGGGGCGTGGTGAATGCGGATGGTTCACTGAAGCCTTCGTGTGCCTATGTCGCCGAATTTATCGAGTTGCTCAAGCCGCATCTGGAGTCATTGATGACGACGGAGGTGAAGTGCGAGGCGGCGATCTGGCGCGGGCGTAAAAACGAAATATTTCACTTTTGCATGGATGGGCGGCTGCAGCGGCTGCGGGAAAATATTTCCGGTTATGTGCGGGCCTTCAAGGAGAAAAATATTCCGTTCCGCTTCCTTTCCAGCGCCGAGCTGACGGCGGAGCGTCTGGATGGCGTCCGGCTTCTGATCATGCCGAGCGCGTATCTGTTGGAGGAGCCGGAGGCGGAGGCGTTGGACGCGTTTGTACGCCGCGGCGGAGTGGTGCTCAGTGAAGCTCACCTGGCCGGCTACAATGCCACCACCGGCCGGCACTCCACGGCAATGCCCGGTTGCGGTCTGGCGGCGAAGTGGGGCATCCGGGAGGCGGAAAGCTGTTCCAGCTGCCACTTGCCGGACGCATTCTGCGCCGGAGCCGATCTCACCAACTCCGGAGACGCGGCGAAGGCGTTGGCGGCGACCGGCGGAGCCGCCGGCGTCTTTTTCCCGCTGGAGATGGCGGGAGAGACGGGGTGCGGCGCGTGGCGCTTTGCCCGGCTGGAGGATGACGGCGGCGGCAGGACGCTGGCGGCGTATCACGGTGCGCCGGTGCTGGTGGAAAAGGCGGTCGGGAGCGGGAAAGTTTTTTATGCCGGGACGCTGCTGGGGTTGACCGGGGGAGTGGAATCGTCGTCATTGGACCGGGTAGTGGAAATGGCGGCGGAGGCGGCGGGGATTTCCCGTTCCGTGACGGCATCGGAGGTCGAAGCGGCTCTGTTGACGCGGCATGAGGAGGTCGAGTTCGTGGTGCTGGTGAACCGGAGCAGCCGGGCGCAAAGCGTCGGGCTGGATTTGCCGGGGCGATGGCGCGGCGTCTTTTATCACGCCGGAGAAACGGAGGACGGCGTCTTCCGTCTTCCGGCCGGTTGCGCCGAATTCTATTATCGGGAGCGGGCAAGCGGGAAGTAATCATCATAAGGCTGCAACTTTCTTGTCTTGCAGACTGCGTCATCGATATTTTCCTATCGATCAAATTTGTTTTTTTTGTCAGCCGGGGGGTTGACTTTTTTTTTATTCAGGCTATAATGTAAATATGATGGAACGTTCCACTAATTAAAAACAAGGGATGAGCTGCGTGGTTACAATCGTGGAAATCGCCCGCGCCGTCGGGGTTTCGAAGAGCACGGTGTCGGCGGTGATGCGCGACCCGGAAAAGGCGCGGCAGGCCAGCCCGGCGACGCGGCAGCGGATTCTGGAAGCGGCGCGGCGGATGGGGTATTCGCCCAATCAGGCGGCGCGCAGTCTGCGCGAGGACAGTTCCCGCCTGGTCGCCATCCTCGACGCCTGCAACTTCGGATCCTACGTGGCCGAAGTGATTCACGGCGTCAACGATGTCCTGCGCAAGCACCATTACCAGTTGGTGCACTGCATTTATGATACCCCCTCGGAGCTGGAGAGCCAGATCCGCAGTCTGCAGACCCACCGGCCCAACGGCTGGTTGACGGTCGGACATATCGTTCAGGATTTCCGCGAAGTGATCGGCCGGCTGATCGAGGACGGCGAGTCCCTGGTTCAGGTATGCGCGGCCGATTCGCTGTCGGGAGCGTCGGCGGTCTATGTCGATCCCGGCGAAATCGGGCGGCTGGCGGCGCGGCATCTGCTGGAGTGCGGACACCGGCGCATTCTGTATGCCGCCGGCGGACAGGGAAAGCTCTGCCGGGCGGGCTTCGAGGAGGAGCTGGCGCGGCAGCATATGCCGGTGGAAACCTGCACATTTCTCCCGGTGGGAAGCGGCTTCGAGGCGGGGAAGGATATCTTTCGCGATTGGCTGGAGCGCGGGAAGCCGGAGAGTGCGGTTTTCACCTTTGACGATACCATGGCCAGCGGGATTCTCTCGGAGGCATACATACAGAATGTGCGCATCCCGGAGGAGCTGTCGGTTATCGGCGTGGACGACCGCGAATTCAGCCGCATGCTCTCGCCGGCGCTGACCACAATTCATCTGCCGCAGTACGACCAGGGGGCCGCGGCGGCGGAGATGCTGCTGCGCCGGATGCGGGCGCCGCAGCAGCCTCCGGAAATCCAGACGCTGACGCCGGAGCTGATGTGCCGGGCCAGCTGCGGAGCTCCGCGCTGAACGTCGAAAAAATCAAGGCATGGCACGACAGAAAGGAATGAACCGGGAGACGAACGAATTTGATAGATGGAACGTTCCATCTGATTTGAGGTTGTTTGGGAAGAAGGCTCCTTCGGGAGCATGCCGTCGCGGCATAAAAAATCGGACGAATCAAGAAAAAGCGGAAACAGGAGCAGGAACGATGAAAGAAAAGTATGATTCCCGTAGGGCCGGTCGAAGCGAGCGTCATTTTTTTACGCTTATAGAGCTTCTCGTGGTGATTGCGATTATCGCAATCCTGGCTTCGATGTTATTGCCGGCGTTATCCAAGGCGCGCGCGGCGGCGCAGTCGATCAAGTGCACCAGCAATCTGAAGCAGATCGGCATCGGTGCGGCGCTTTACCAGCATGACAACGATTTGTTCTTCCCGCTGTGGAAAAAGCCGGGCACCAAGAGCTGGATGGCGCGTTTGTGGGCTCCGACGCTGGATGAAACCATGGGGTCGCCGGAGCGGTCCGACGGGGTCGTCCAGAACAAGACCTTCCTGTGCCCGAGCGCCGGCGATCTGGACAGCTCCATGGGAGTCAGCTACGCCACCCCCCGGCATCTGGGCGCCACCGACGACGGCGTCACCTGGGAGTCCTATAACTCCATTCCCACCGGGCCGATGCGGGTCACCCAGGTCAAAAACGCCGCCCAGAGCATTTATATCGTCGATGTCGATTATACCATCGCCGGGGGAGGTTACTATTCGCCGGGGTGGAACTTCATGTGGCAGTCCGGCAGCAATATGCAGCTGCTTTACGGCGGCGGCTTCCGCCACAGCAACCGCATGAACGGCGCCTGGGTCGACGGGCATGTCACTTCCGGGCAGTGCACTTCCGGTACCGGCGGGGATGCTTTTTCCGCGGAATTCAGCACCAACGACGGGCGCGCCACCTGGATGGTGGACGATAAATAACGCGACGTGAAAGCGATTTTCTCCATGAAACTGTTACTCGTTATAAGTGTGGGACTGGTGCTCGGCGCCATCGGCGTACAGGCGCTTCCGACGGTGATCAATGTACCGGTGAATGCTTCGGCGCCGCCATTGGCGCAGGCGGCTCCGGAACATATCTTCTGGGACAATGCCGTCCACGCCGCCGGTTTTTCGCTCCTGTCCAACCGCCTGGCGCCGCAGTGGAACACCACGGTCGCGGTTGCCGCCACTCCGGAGGCGGTGTACTTTCAGATCGCCGCGATGATGCCCGAAGGCACCTCCCCAAAAGCCGATGAGCGCCAGCGCGACGGGCGGCTGTGGCTGGACGACTGCGTGGAAATCGCCATGGCCCTGCCCGGGGATCCGCCGAATGAGTACAAACAGTTTTCCATCAATGCCGCCAATACGGTTTACGACGCTTACCGGGTGGATTCCGCCTGGAACGGCAGCTGGAGCTCCACTGCGCAGGTGCATGCCGATCATTGGCTGGTCACGGTGAAAATTCCGTTCAGCGACCTGGATCTGACCGAACCGCCGGAGCGGCTGTATTGCAATATCGGGCGCACCACCATTGTACCCGAGGCGGAGCAGTCGGTCTGGGTGCGCAGCCACCCGGAGCTCTTTTTCGGCAATCTCGCCGAAGCGGTGATTTTGCACTTTCAGAAGGGCCTGCCCACGGCCACCATAACGCCGCTGGCCGGTGACGCCGGTGTCGGAGTCAGGGCGCGGGCGCTGGCGTTGCCGGAGGAAAAATTCGCCGATTTCACCTTGACCGCCCATGACGCCGCCGGCAATCCGGTGGCCTCCGCCGACGGCCAGAGCCGCTTCGATTCGCTGCAGTCGGATTTGGTGCTGCCGCCGTTGCCCGACGGCAACTTCCGTCTGGAGTTTACCATGAAGCAGGCCACGCAATATCAGATTCCGGCCTATTACGGCGGGGGCGTGGAGGCCAATCCGGCATTGGCCGATGGCGGAACGCCGCAGATTTATATGCGGACCGATTGGCCGGTCACGGTGGACAATGCCCCCGATTTGCGCTTCGACATCAAGCTGAAAGAGGCGGGTGCCGTGCTGCAGGCGCAAGTGACGCCGCGCTCGATCTGGTGTTCCGACCGGACCGTCTATCGCTTCGGCATTCTGGATGAGGCGGGAAAGGCGGTGCTGGAGCTGGGCGAATACCCCTATACCGGGGAACCGTTGGAACTCTCCGCCGCCATCGCCACGCTGCCGGAGCGCGGACGCTTCGCATTGCAGGGCGAATTGATCGACGGCGGCGAGGTGGTCGTGCGGTCGCGCGCTCCCTTTGCCACACCGCCGCGTCCGGTATGGCGCACCGACAATCCGGACCGCCCCGACGCGGCCAAGGTTCCGGCCCCCTGGCGGGAGGTCGAACTCGACGGCATGACGGTGTCGTGCTGGAATCGCCGGTATGAATTTGCCGCCGACCGGATCGTACCGCGGCAGATAACTTCTGGCGGCGTACCGCTTCTGACGGCGCCGGCGGCCGTGAAGAGCTCTCCTGCGATCGCCTGGGAGCTGATCCGGGCGGAAAAACGCGATCCGGGTTGTGTCCGCTTCGATTATCGCGGCCGGACGGCCGACGGCATGGAAGTCAAAGCATTCAGTGAAGTCTATTATGACGGCGTGATCCGCACCGATCTGACCTTGCCGCCCGGCGCGTCATTCTCGCAGCTGGCGCTGGAGGTTCCCGTCCGGCGGGAAACGGCCCGGTTTATCCATCACGGGCCGGTGATCTTCGGCGGGATTTTCACCACCCGCGAGCTCGGAAACGCGGAACATCACGCGATTGTCCCGAATTACATGCTGCTCAACGACGATGTCGGTGTCGGCTGGTTCGACGCCATGCCGTTCAACTGGCCGTTGGCGCAAACCGACCGCGCCATCGAGTTGGTTCCGGAGAAAGATCGCGCGCTGCTGCGGGTGAATTATCTGGATCACGCCGGTACGGCGGCGAAAGAGCGGACCTTTTCCTGGGGCCTGCAAAGCTTCCCGGCGCGCCCGCTGCCGGAGATCGAAGAGGCCATGCGGCTGTGTTATGTCGTCCGTTACGGCGACGAGGACAAGACCGCGTGGCTGTCCACGGTGGATTATCCGGCGCAGGGCAATGTCAATGTGGACGCCGGTTCGCTGGAATTAAAAATACAGCTCCCCGCCGGAGCGGAGGCGGAACCCTTTCTGCGTATCGCGCACGGCGAAAATTATGTGGTGGAGCTGGCGCATGATGGCGCCGGCGGCGTCTCGGCCCGCGAGCTGGTGTATGGGGCGGCAATCTGGCATTTGGAGGCCGCCGAAGTGTTGACGCCGGAGCAATGGCACTCGGTCGCGTTGAACTGGGGCGACCGGCTGGCGCTGCTGGTGGATGGGTTACCGGCGGCGGAGCTGGCGCACGGGAAATTGATGCGGGTCGAACCGACGCTGATTTCGGCGGGCGGCGCAAACATCCGATTGGACGAGCTGCATATCAGCGCGGTGGAGCGCGACAGCTTCGCGGTGGAGGCCGAACCGGTGCCGGATGAAAAGAGCTTGCTGTATGACAACTTCGACCGGACGGGTTACGTCAACGGGCGGCGGGCGACGCTGCCGGTGAAAATTTCCGTCGAAGCCGAAGCCGGCTACTTGCTGCCGGATACCAATCTGGCACCGGGCGTGCGCGGCCGGGCGGTCGGCCCGTTGACGGCGCGCCGGAAAAACAGGCTGGAGGGCTATGCCGAGCTCGGCTTCCAGGCGGTCTGCTATCACGCCAGCCAATATACCGATGAGGCGTTTGCCGGGCTGTATATCGCCGACGAAGCCCGTTTCAAGCGGTCGCTGGCGGCGGTGCATGCCGCGGGGATGAAGGGGATTCTGTATGCGGGAAATTCGCTTTCGACCTTCGACCGCTCCTGGGATGCGTATGCGGACGAGTGGTTGATCGAGCCGCGCGGCGTTCCCTTCATTCAGAGCTGGATTCCGGATGAAAAGGGGTACCAGGCGTGTCCGCGCAGCGGTTACATCGATTACTTCATGTACCGGATCGGCAAATTGCTGGACGACTACGGCGCCGACGGCATCTTCCTGGACGGGCGCATGGAGTCCGAGTGCAAAAACCGTCTGCACGGCTGCGGCGTGGAGAACTTCGACGGCGAATGGGTGGCGGAGCGTGACGTCTGGGACGGCTTGTACAAGCAGCGCTTCCTCTACAATGTCATTGAAAACCGCAATGCCTACGGCGAACAGCACAAATCCGGGAACTGGAATATCCCGAACTGCTTCTACTGGGACGGCGTCTGGGAGGGCGAACAGTTGATGGGCGTGCAGCTCAACGGCCGCAAGCGCCTGGAGGTATTCCCGCTGGCGGCGATGCGGGCGCAGATCAACGGCATTCCGTTCGGGATGCCGTCGCGCAACACCGCGTATGCCTACGCGCCCTTTACGCCGGTGGAGAATTGCACCATCAGCTTTGTCCACGGCACCACCTGGACCATGACCTACCGTATGGAAGAAGGACATGTGGTGGCGCCGTACTGGAAAGCGCTCGAAGCCTTCGGCGCCGGCAAGCGGAACTTCCGTCCCTATTGGTCGGAACGGCCGCCGGCCGGCCGGGTTTGCGACGATATGATCAAGGTATCCGGCTATGTCAAACCGAAAGAGGCGCTGATCCTGGTGGCCAACTTCAACGAGGACCGGGAACGGGTCACCGGCACGGTCACCCTCAATCTGGAGTCGCTGGGAATCGGAAAACCCGTCTTGCGCGACGCCTTCAGTCATGAGGCGGTCGCCATCACTCCGGACGGCAGTTTTCAGATCGATTTGAAAAGCTTCCGCCAGGCGTGGTACCTGGTGAGCGAAGAGGAGGAGTGAGATGAAGTTCCTCATCGTCGTATTCGTGATTCTGTCGGTGCTGCCGGGGTGGGCGGATGCGGTGCCGTTCTCCCTGGAGTGCCGTCTGACTTCCGACGGCAAATTTTTGCACGGGAAGATTACCGCGCTGCGGACGGTTCCGGGCAATAACCGCTGCCGGATCGGCATTCTCCCGGTTGAAGCCGGCCCGGAAGACGCCGAAATCGCGCTGGGTGAGGTGCCGTTGCCGAATTCCGGCAGCCGGGAGTTTCAAATCGCGTTGCCCGATTTGCCGGAGCGGACGCGGTATTGGTGCGAGGCGCGTTTTTACAATGCCGGAGGCGCGGAGGCAGGGCAGCTGCGGCGCGCCTTGGCGACGCCGCCCGCCCCGCATTGGCGCGATTTTACCGAAGGCGTGCCGGACGGCACGGTACCGGCGCCGTGGAGCGCGGTGGAGCTCGAAGATAACCGGGTCAAAGTTTGGGGGCGGGAGTTTGTATTCGCCGCTTCGCCGCTGCCGGTGCAAATCCGGTCGCAGAATACCGAGCTGCTGGCCGCGGCGGCGCGATTGGTACTGGAGCCGGCGGTGACGGAGTGGGTATTGGATGGAACCGGACAACCCGACGCGACGACAGTGCGTTTTTCCTGGACCGGCATGGGAAATGGCGGCGTTGTCTGCCGGGCTCAGACTGAAATCTATTTTGACGGCGTCATGCGTCTGGATGTGACCTTCCCCGAGGGGATGACCGTGAACAAATTCGCGCTGGAGTTTCCGGTGCGCAATGAGGTGGCGGAGTTTCTGCACCGCGGCCCGTGGGGTTTCGGCGGCGTGGTCACCACCTACCGGGTCAAACCGCGGACGGAGCACCATCCGATTCGGCCGCAGCTGTTTCTGTTCAACGACGAGGTCGGCTTCGGCTGGTTCGACGGGATGCCGTTCGATTGGCCGCTGGCGGCTCCGGGGCAGGCGCTGGAGGTGATTCCGGAGCGCGGCGCGACCCTGTTCCGGGTCAACTACATCGATCAGGCGACGGTATTGACGCAGCCGCGCACGTATACCGCCGGCTTGCAGCCGATTCCGGCGCGGCCGTTGCCGGAGCAGGAATTGGGGTTGCGCATGAATTACGCGATCCGCTACGGCGATGAGAGCCTTCCGGCGTGGTACGGCACCGTCGATTATGACGCGGCCGGCAACATCCGGCAGGAGGAGGGGAGCGCCGAACTGCAGGTGCAAATGGATTTCGATCCGGCGGCGCACCCGGAGGAGGAGCTTTTCTGGGAAACCAATCACGCGCATTTGCGCTTCAAATTCGGCTGGGCGCCGGACAAGGGGATCTTCGCGCAGATCTATGAGGATTACCAGGACAAGGTGCTCGTCACTACCGGTTTTCACCCTGCGCCGGGCGAATGGAATCACTATGCGGTCACCTGGGGCGAGGAGGTCGCCATTTACATCAACGGCAAAAAGGCGGCACAGGTGCCTTATCGGGGCAGTTTGCGCGCGTTCCCGGTGATGATTCACGCCGGCGGCAAAAATGTCGCCGTGGACGCGTTGAAGATTTCCGCCTCCGCCCGCACCGATTTCGCCGTCGACACTCCGGCACAGGCGGACGCGGCGACATTGCTCCTGGATCACTTCGAAGCCTCCGGCTACGTCAACGGCCGCCCGGCTTCGTTGCCGGAGGTCATCAGCCCGCAGGCCGAAGCCGGTTACCCGACCCCCGACGCGGAATTCGGCGCCGGGCGCTGGGGACGCGGCGTCGCGCCGATGCGTCAAGAGGTACGCAGCCTGGTGGCGGGGTACCGGCATTACGGAATCGATACCTTCTGCTTTCACGCCAGTCAGTACACGGACGAGTCCTTTGCCGGAATGTATATTTATGAACCGGAGCGGCTGCGCCAGTGTGTCGAGGAAATCCACCGTCACGGCGGTCGGGCGATCCTGTATCTGAATAATTCGCTGTCCACCCGCGACCGGGCCTGGGACGCCCATCAGGACGATTGGCTGATCAAACCGGCCGGAGCTCCTTTCATTCAGGAGTGGATCCCGGATGAAAAGGGGTACCAGGCGTGTCCGCGCAGTGAATACATCGATTATTTCTTCTGGCGGCTGGCGGCCAATCTGGATGAATTCGATCTGGACGGGGGATTTCTGGACGGGCGCATGTACAGCGAATGCGACAATGCCGAACACGGCTGCGGCGTGGTGAACTTTTCCGGTGAACGCGTGAAGCAGCGCGACGTCTGGGACGGGCGGCGCAAGGCGTGGCGGCTGTACAACATCATCGAAAGCCGCAACGGTTACGGGGAACAGCACAAATCGAGCATCTGGGACGCGCCGACATGTTTCTTCTGGAACGGCGCCTGGGAGGGGGAGCAGTTCATGCTGCAGGCGCGCAACGGGCGCAAGCGCACCGATATTCTGCCGCTTGAGGCCATGCAGACGCAGATGAACGGCATTGTCTACGGGTTGCCGGCGCGCTTCACGGCCTATTTGGAACAACCGTTCAGCGCGGTGGAAAACTGCACCTACAGCTTCGTGCACGGCACCACCTGGACGATGACCTACCGCATCAACGAAGCGGCGGTGATCGCGCCGTACTGGCGAAGCCTGGATGAATTCGGCGCCACCTATGCGTCGTTCCGGCCGTATTGGGGCAAAATCCCTCCGGCGCGGGAGGTTCCCGATCCGTGGCTGAAGGTCTCGGCCTATGTGCAGCCGGAGCGGGCGCTGGCGATCATCGCCAACTTCAACGAGGAGCAGCCGAATGTGAAAGGCAAGGTGCGCTTCGCGTGGGAGGAGCTGGGGTTTCCGGGGCCGTGGCGGGCGTACGACGCCTTTTCCGGCGACCCGGTCGCCGTCGATGCCGAAGGCATGGTGGAAGTGGATGTGAAGAGTTTCCGGCAAAGCTGGATTGTATTTGAACGTAAGTGAATGACGCAGGAGCAGGAGATGGAGCAGAAGAATCTGAAGGTGGGTATTGTCGGTTGCGGAACCATTGCCGGAGCGCACATTGGCGGCTGGCAGGCGTGCAATGCCCAGGTCACGGCATTGTTCGACACCGACAGCAAACGCATGGAGAGCATGGCCGGGACCACCGGAGCCGCGCCGATGCCGAGCCTGGACGCGCTGCTGTCCAGCGGTGTGGATGTCATCAGCATCACCACGCCGCCGGTGGCGCACGCGGATGTGGCGGTGGCGGCGCTGGCACGGAATATTCACGTCCTAATGGAGAAGCCGTTCGCGCTGAATCCGGCGGAGGCGCAGCGCATTATGGCGGCGGCTTCCCGTTCCGAGGGGCAGGTGATGACGGCGTTCCGGCACCGGTACTTGCCGGCGAACCGGAAAATCAAGGAGTTGATCGAAGCCGGAGAGCTCGGCGACGTGGTGTTTTTTTTCAATCGCTTCTGCGGTTGGAACGACGCCTTCGCCCGCGATTGGCATTCCCGGAAAGCGATTGCCGGCGGCGGCGTGGCCATGGATGTGGCCAGTCATTCGGTGGATTTGTTTCGCTTCTTTTTCGGCGATATCGCGACCCGGAGGATGGTCGGCGCGGCGCACTTCGCCGGTGAAGTCGAGGACAGCGCGATGATTCAGCTGCAAAGCAAAAGCGGCGTCATGGGACAGATCGCCGTCGGTTGGGCGGCGGCGACGAACTCCAATGTGGTCGAGGTCGTCGGCACCAAAGCGACCGCGCTGTACGATTATGAAGTGATCAACCGGTTGAAAATTTTCCGGCGCGGCACACCGGAGCCGGAGATTCTGGAATTTCCCGTCACCTGGGCGTTCCCGGAGCAGATCAAGGCCTTCGCCGAGGCGATCCTGGCCCGGAAATCGCCTCCGGTCACCGCCGGAGACGGTGTGCTGAATCTGCAGGACTTGACCGAATTGTATACGCAAATGGCATAAGGGAGCGGCCGATCATGAGCAAGCTGAAAATCGGGTTGATTGACTGGTATATCGATGAATTCCACGCCACGTATTATGTGCCGTGGATCCGTGAATCCGCGTTGGCGGACGACTTTGAAATCGCTTTGGCGTGGGAGGATCACCCCAAAGAGGGGGGGCGTCCCCTGGAACAATGGTGCCGGGAATTGGAAGTTCCGGCGGCGCGCTCCCTGGCGGATGTGCTGGAGCAATGCGACTGCTTCTGCGTGCTGGCGCCCTCCAACCCGGAGGTGCACGAAGCCATGGTGATGCCGGTATTGCAGGCCGGGAAACCGGTCTATCTGGACAAGCCTTTCGCGCCGGACCGGGCGGCGGCGGAACGGATCTTCGCGGCGGCGGAGCGCTGCGGCACGCCGTTGTGGTCGTCGAGCGCCCTGCGCTTCAGCGACCAGATCATCAAGGCCAAACAGGAGTTGTTCGGCGGCGGCAACGCGGAGTTCGCCTCGGTGGCCGGCGGCGGAGCCAGCCTGGAGGAGTATCTGGTGCACCTGGCGGAGATGCTGGTGGTGCTGCAGGGGTATGACGCCAGGCGGGTGATGGCGGTCGGCAAGGGCCCAAACGCCATGATGGTCCTGGATTACGGCGATCACCGGCGCGGCCTCGCGACGATGTTGCCGACGCTGGGCTTCACGATGCTGGCGCGGGACGGTGAAAAGGTGGTGTTCGAGGGCAATGCCGCCGGTAACATTTTCACGACGTTCATCCGGGAAATGCTGCAGTTCTTCAAGACCGGCATGGCGCCGGTGGACCGCCGCGAGACCATCGCTATCGCCGGAATCGTCGATGCGATGATCCGCGCGGCGCGGCGGCCGGAAACCTGGGTGGAACTGTAAGATTATGATGCGGCACAAAGCTCTGGTGGTCGGATTCGGGTTCATGGGGGCGGTGCACGCCGGCAATCTGGTGAACTCGCCGGACTGGGAATTGGCGGGAATCGTCGATCCGAGGCCGGGGGATATCTTTGAAAATCTGCAGAACATCGGCAATCTGGGGAAGCTGGATTTGCCGGTGGCGGCCTTTCGACGGGTTCCGGTGTTCCAGGAGCTCGCCGCCGCGATTGCCGCAACCGGGGCGGAGTGCGCGATTCTGGCGGTGCCGTTGGCGCAGCATGTCCCGTTGACACGGGCAGCCTTGCAGGCCGGACTGCATTGTCTGCTGGAGAAACCGTTCGCGCCGACCGAGGCGGAGGGGCGCATGCTGCTGGGACTGGCGCAAAGCGTGAAGCGCACGTTGATGGTGGCGCATTGCGTCCGCTTCGATCCGGTCTGGCAATATCTGGCGGAGAGCATCCGCTCCGGGCGTTACGGTGCGGTGCGGCGTCTGGAGTGCCGGCGCATGGCCGGAGAACCCGCCTGGGGCGGGTGGCGCGATCCCGAAATACGGCGGGCCAGCGGCGGCGCGCTCTTCGACATGACGATTCACGATCTGGATTTCGTGCGTTCGCTCGGGGAGATTGCGGCGTGCGAGGTGTGGTCGCAGCAGCGGGAGTTCCGCGAGTTGCGGCTGCGTTGGCAAGACTCCGCCGCGCAGATCCGGGTCAACGGCGGTTTCCTGCATCAGGGGAGTGCTTTTTCGGCGGAGTATCTGGCGGAATTCGAATCGGCGACCCTGCGTTACCACTCTTTCCAGCCGCGCCGGGTGCATGTCGGCACCGGGCAGGGCGCCGAGACGCTGGAGTTCCCCGGCTGTGGCTACGCCAATGAGCTGGCATATTTCGGCGAATGTCTGGACAGAAATAAACCGCCGGTACGCTGCCGGCCCGAAGAATCCCTGGAAGCCATTGCGCTGTGCCGGAAAATTCAAGAGACGGGGGAAGTATGAAAATCGGAGTTGTCGGAGATGGGTTGCCCGGTGCCTTGCCGGATGTTCCAGGTCTGGCGGCGCGCCTCGGGGTTGAAGGTGTGCAATTGGGAGCGATGACCGAACGTTGGAACCTGTGCGGCTTCGATGCCGCCGGGCTCGCCGGATTGTTGCACAACTGCCGCGACAGCGGGGTGGAATTGACCGCGTTGTGCGGCGATGTACCCGGATTCGGTTTCGATGTCCCCGACGCGATTCCCGGACGCCTGGCGGCGACGCGGCGCATTCTCGAATGCGCCGAAGCGTTGCAGGTTCCGGTGGTGACTTCGCATGTCGGCGTGATTCCCGCCGGCGCCGGCGAAAGACGCCGACGCATGGTGGAAGCCATGCGCCGGGTGGGGGAAGACGCCCGGAAACGCGGGGTGGTCTGGGCGATTGAAACCGGTCCGGAAACGGCGGCGACGTTGCGTGATTTCCTGGCGGAGGCGGATTCGCCGGGGCTGGGGGTCAATCTGGACCCGGCCAATCTGGTGATGGTCCAGTGTGCCGACGTGCCGGAGGCGGTGCGGCAATTGGGCGAGTATATCGTCCACACGCACGCCAAGGACGGGCGCCACTTGCGGAGCTGCGATCCGGAGCGCATTTACCACGCCTTTGCCGCCGGTGGCTTTCCGGCGTTGCTGGCGGAGACGGGGGAATTGTTTCGCGAGGAGCCGTTGGGACAGGGGGAGGTGCCCTGGGTGGAATACCTGGCGGCGTTGCGCAAGACCGGATACGACGGCTGGTTGACGATCGAACGCGAGGTGGGCCGCGATCCTCTGGACGACATCCGCCGGGCGGTGGAATTTCTGCGTTATCACATCGGAAAATAGCCGTTATTGATTTTGCTTGCCGCTGACATGGCGGGCGGTGAATGCAAAAAAAGCCGCCGCGTTCAACGCCGCGTCCGGCAGGCGGATTTCCCCGGCGGTATAATGACGCATGAATGCTTCCGCCATCCGCTGTTTTTCGGATAAGCCGGCGGCAAAACAAACCTCCCCGGCGAGGACGACGGAGCGGTAACGCGTCGTCCAGCGCGCGCTTTCGCTTCCGGCGTCGACGATTTGCGTCTTGGCCGCGTCGTTGATAAAGACGGATACGGCGGGATTGTTTTTCAGGCAATCGGTTTTGCGTCCGGAAGCCGCGCCATGAAAAATCAGGCGAAGCTCTTCACCGTCGAAAACCGGAGCGTAATTCATCATGACCCCGTAAGGCGTGACGCCGTCGACCATGGACAGGACCGCGCTGTTATTGCCGCGGACAATTTCCGCGATGGTGGCAAAATCGGTAATTGCACATGCGCTTCTCCGGATCGTGCGCTCTTCCGGCGGGTTCTGCGCGAGGAACGAGAGCTTGTCCCAATAGCCGCGCTGGAAGACGATTTTCCCGTCGACGATATGAAAAAATCCGCAGCCGCGCAAACCTTTGGGGTCGCGCCACTCCAACATGCCCCATTCGCCGTCCGCAAAGATGTTTTCGGCGATGCAAACCATCTCCGCCGCCGCGAACTCCGCCTCGAACATCGCTTTGATGGCGGCCTTGCCGGCCACCGGCGCATTGGCGACCTGATGATTGACCGCGTCGCCGGCATACAATTCCGCCAATCCGCCGGCGTCGGCGGAATTGAACAGGGTCACAAACTTTTTTACCACTTCTTTCGGTGTCATATTTATTTTTTCCGTGCGAGTTGATAACTGGCGTCAATCCGGGCGAATATTTCTCCGGACGGAAGCGAGCCATTGAGGCAAATGGTGAACCAGTGCCGTTTGTTCATGTGATAACCGGGAAAGTATTTCTCCTGGTCAATCAGCGCATCCACCTCGTCCGGCGCGATGCGCAAATCCAGGATCTCTATTTTTTCATCACCGGGCTGCAAGCCGATTTTCGCTTTTTTCACCGTGAGTAAGGCCGCGTACCATTTGGCGTTGTCCCGGCGGCGGAAGATCGCGTTTTCCGGGGTGCGGGGCCAGAGAAATTCCGGACTGTCGCCGTACTGTCCGGCGATATATTGAATCACGTTATGGGCGTCCGCGCTTTTGAACACATTCGCATCGAAGCAGTGGGCGGCGATTTCGGCGAGCTTGTCATCGTGCGCTTGGCGGACCTTGCCCACGAAGCCGCCGACGGCATCGGCGACGCGGAACAGGACATACTCCTCCTGCGAGGCGCAATCCACCACCCGGGTGGCGATTTTTCCGTCACCGGAGATGAAAACGGCCAGCGTGAATTGCCCGCCGAGCAGATCCGCCGCCCAGGCGTAGCCGCCGCCCGTCTCGGCAAAGCCGTACGCGAGCAACCGCTCCCGGTTCATTTTCCGATTGTTGAAAAAAGCGTTATCCATCGTTTCAAGCTCCCGTCATTTGCTGTAATATACAGCGGAAGCGGCAAACTGCAACAAAAAAAAACGCGGAACGTCCCAGCGGGCAGGACGTTCCGCGGCGCGCAACAACGGATCAGAAATCCATCGAGGCGCAGTTGTCGCCGGAGGCGAAGGTCATTTTTTTGATGTTAAATTTGTCCTTCAGGAGCGAATAGAAAATTTCGATCATGTTTTCGCAGGTGGCGACCTTTTTGACCACGACCAGGCGGCACTCCGGATAGGACTTGGCCAGTTCGTTGTCGATCGGCAGCCCGAGCATGGTGTTGGAGGGCGCGCCGTTGCGGATGCCCTGTTTTTCGTAGGCCGCCAGAATCCCCGGCAGCAGCGGATCCTCCTGCTGCAGAATCAGGCCGTGATCGAAATTCTTGGCATAGTCCCACGCCACCCGTTTGATGCTGTTGCAGGGGTAGACAAAACCGTTTTTCGGATTGACTTCGCCCTCGACCTCGATGGTCAGAAGACCGCTGTGTCCGTGAAGATACTGGGCCTCGCCTTCGTAATTCAGAAAACGGTGGGCGTACTGGATGCTGAGTTTGGTGATCGACCTCATCATGATTTCTCCTCCTGATGGTTGGTTGTTCTGCTGCATTTATCGCAAATGCCGCTGATTCTGAGTTCAATGTGACGGACCGACCCCGCTGCCGGATGGACCGGCAGCGCCGTGCCGTCCGGAAAGGAAAAGTCGGTGATTTCGCCGCACCCCTCACAGATGAAGTGTCCGTGCGGAGCCGTTTGGCTGTCATAACGGGCGCTGGCGATGTGATCGAGCCGCTGAATGATTCCCGCTTGCGCAAACTCATTCAGAATCCGGTAAACGCTTTCGCGCGTCACCGCCGGCAGCGATTGTTTGACCTCCTCCCACACCTCATCCACTCCCGGATGGGTGAGATTGTCACAGACAAAGCCGTAAATCGCCAGCCGCTGGGGGGTACTCCGCCAGTGGTTGGCGCGGCAGATTTCTTTGAATGGACGATGGTTTTTCATGTTATTTAATTTATCCTTTAATTGAATATAACAGTTATTTATTGAATGTCAAGCCGATTTTTCCCAAAAAACCGAAAAATCGTATATTTGCATGAATCCATAGCGGCGGATTTGACAAGTTTCCGTTCCGACGCTACGGTATGGTCTGGGGGAAAAAGAAATATGACGCAGCAAAATGCGATGACAATGTCCGAAGATGATGAAAATTGATCCGTTGGAGATTATCGAATACTTTTATTTCGAGGATACGCCGTTGCGGCGGATGCTGCTCACGCACAGCATGCAGGTGCGGGACAAAGCGTTGGCGATTCTGGCCGGCAGCGGCCTGCGGTTGGATGTGCAATTGGTGGCGGCGGGGGCGGTATTGCATGACATCGGCATCGGCGCCTGCCGCGCGCCGGGAATTGGGTGCGTGGGGACGGAGCCTTATATCGTTCACGGCGTGATCGGCGCGGCGATGTTGCGTGAATACGGCGCGGCGCATGGCGTCGATCTCGAAGCCTGCGCCCGGATTTGCGAGCGGCACACCGGAAGCGGTCTGACGGCGGCGGATATCCGGAGCCAGTCGCTTCCGCTGCCGGAGCGTGACTATCTGCCGGAGACACCCGAGGAGAAGCTCGTTTGCCTGGCCGACAAGTTTTTTTCGAAGTCGGGCGATATGCGGGAAAAATCGCCCGACCGCATTCGCCGTTCGATGCGGAAGTTCGGTCCGGATTCCGTCGCCCGGTTCGACGCCATGTGTGACCTTTTCGGACAAAGATGACTTTGAACACATGGGAAAATTTTTATAATGAATGATTTTTCTTTTCAATCCTTGCTCGATGACCGCTCCAAGCGGGTGATTTTTCGCGGCATCTGGGGCAGTCATGCGTATGGAACGAATACGCCGGAAAGCGACCGGGATACGATTGGAATTTTCGTGCTGGAAAAGGCGCGTTACCTTGCCCTGAAAGAAACTCCCGCGCAAATCGCGGACGCAAGCAGCGACAATCGCTTCTACTCGCTGCGAAATTACTGCGAACTTGCCGCCAATGCCAATCCGAATATTCTCGATTCGCTGTTTTTGCCCCGGGAATGTGTTTTGCATTCATCACCCTGCTGGGATATGCTTCAACGCCAGCGGAATATTTTTGTTTCCCGCGAGGCAAGCAAAACTTACTGCGAATACGCCTTTTCGCAAATCAAAAAAGCACGCGGGTGCAACAAGCGCGTTCACAATCCGCAGCCGCTTGAAGCGCCGGGCGCGGAAGATTTTTGCCGGTTCATTCCCATGCAGCCAACCGGCATGCCGGGACGCCCGATTCCGCTGAAGGATGCCGGAATCTCTTTGGCGTGCTGTCATGTGGCGGCAGTGGAAAACGCATCGGAGCTCTTCCGGCTTTATGACTACGGAGACCAGGCCAAAGGCGTGTTCCGCAACGGCATGCTGGTTTGCGAGAGTATCCCCAAAGCGGATGAAACGAGCCGCTTTATCGGCCTGTTGCTGTTCAATAAAAACGCCTTCGAGAAAGCCAAAGCGGAGCATCGCCAATATTGGGAATGGCGCGGCAAGCGCAATGAAAACCGGTGGCGGACCCAGGAATCCGGGGAACTGGGTTACGACGCCAAGAATTTGATGCATACCTTCCGGCTGCTCTACTCCGGGCTGCATATCATGCGCTGCGGCGAACCCCTGGTGCGCTTTTCCGGCGAAAAACTTCAGGAGCTGATGGCGATCCGAAGCGGCCGCTATACCTATGACGAATTACTGAAAAAGGTTTCCGTCCTGGCGGAGGAATTGGAGCGACTCCGGCATGGTTCCGTTTTGCCGGAATGCGCGGACGCGGCGCGAGTGGACCGCTTGTTGCTTGCCATTACCGATCAATGGGAGAAGGACTATGCGTGATAAGATATTGGGCGCTTTGCGGCGGCTCGAATCGGAACAGCAATGCCGGATTCTTTTTGCCGCGGAATCGGGAAGCCGGGCATGGGGTTTTGCTTCGCCGGACAGTGACTATGATATTCGGGCGATCTATGTCAAAGACGAAAACTGGTACTGGTCGCTGGAGGAAAAACCGCAGGATGCCTTCGACGCGATGCTGCCGGACGACATGGATGTTGCCGCCTGGGAGCTGCGGAAAACCCTGCGCCTTTTTGCCGGGTGCAATCTGGCGCTGAATGAGTGGCTCGGCAGCCCGATCGTCTACTGTGCCGCCCCGGAATTTTACCGGGCGATGCAAGTGTTGCTCCCGGCCTTTTTCAATCCGGTCAAGGCGGTTCATCATTATGTGGCGATGTCCGATCAGGGCATGTCGGATATCGCGGCGGATGGGACGATTGCGGTCAAAAAGCTCTTTTACGGATTACGGGGGCTGTTTGCCGCGCTCTGGGCGGAGAAATACCAAACCATGCCTCCGACCGAATTCGACGGAATGCTGAATTTGGAATTATTGCCGGATTCCATTTTGCAAACGGTATTTGGGCTGCGGGAAATCAAGCGGCAGGCAAAAGAGAAAGAACGTATCGCGGTCCCGATGGAACTGTTGCTCTTTTGTCAAAATCGGCGGGAAGAAGTGAAGCGCGCCATTGAGGGCAGGAAATACCTCCGCCCGCCGCTGTTGGAGTTAAATCGGTTCTTTCGCGCTACCGTCCAACGCCAAATGCAGTCATTCGGGGGAAAATGATGGATGAAAATATGCTTGCCTGCCTGAATCGCTTGACCGGATTTTTTCTCTGGGCCGGAGTCGCCGGTTGGGGATGATGTCGTTTTTTGTTTTATCGTCGGGATCGGATTGTTGTTTTCATGTTCGAAATATGCTGGAGGAAAAAATGCAAAAGACGGCGGCGATTGAGGAGGCTTGGGGGCGGAAGTACCCCGAACAAGTGGTGCTGGCGATTACCAGGAATGCCGCGGGGCGCGTCAACCTGATGGCGATCGGCTGGGTCTGTATTGTTTCGGATGAGCCGCCGATGTTCCTGGTTGGGATCGACGACAACGCTTACACGCTCGAACTGATTCGCGAAAACCAAGAATTTGTGATCGCGTATCCGTCCGGCGCCATGGCGCGGGAAACGCTTTATGCCGGAACCACGCACGGACACGACGAAGACAAGGGCGCCAAGTCCGGCTTGCAATTCGCGCCGGCGGAAAAAGTCAATGCGCCGCTTCTTGCCGACGCGGTGGCGAACTTCGAATGCCGCCTTGTTGAAATCACCCGTCCCGGCAACTGTCCCCTGGTAGTCGGCGAAGTAATCGCCAGCCACGTCAACGCCGACGAATCCGTCCAGCGTCTGGTGAATTGCGGCAAAGGGTACCAATTGCAGTAGGAGTTAAAGATGGATTTGTATATTCAGCGAATCAGCTTCGACCGTGATGCCCTGCCGGCGGACGAGGCTTTGCGCTATCCGTTCCATATTCCGGCCATCCGGCAATTCATCGAGGAGGAATCGTTTTCGTTTCAGGCTCCGGTGACGATTTTCACCGGCGAAAACGGCAGCGGGAAATCCACGTTGATCGAAGCGATCGCATGTTGTTTCGGGCTGAACCCCGAGGGAGGGTCGAAAAACTTCAATTTTTCCACCTGCCGGACGCATTCGCGCTTGAGTGAGTATATGTATTATTCGCGATTGCGGCAACCCCGCGACTCGTTCTTTTTGCGGGCGGAGAGCTTTTACAATGTGGCGACGGCGATCGGGCATCTGGGGGTGGAAAGGAACTATGGAGTCGCCGATCTGCATGGGTGCTCGCACGGAGAATCGTTCTTCGCCGTGTTGATGAACCGGCTCCGGGGGAACGGTTTATACGTTATGGACGAACCCGAGGCGGCAATATCGGTGACACGACAGCTGGAGATGCTGCAAATCCTGAAGCAGTTGGAAGCCGGAGACTCACAATTCATCATCGCCACCCACTCGCCCATACTTATGGCTTATCCGGGAGCGGATATCGTCAGGCTGGATGAGCACGGATTTTCGCGGGTCGACTACGAGTATACCGAACAGTACCTGGTGATGCGCAGGTTCATGCAGAATTACAAGCAGGTGCTGCGCGATTGCGGCCTGTGAAAAAGTCGATCAAGGAGCATTGTTTTTTTACTTCCGCGCATTGTTTTTTTGTGCGCAATTTGTGCGTGAGACAGTACGCCGGCGGTATTGACTTTCGGAGGAAAGTTATCTATACTTGTTGATGCGGCGACGAATTTTCGACGGTGACGACAGGATGCGGGGTCTAAAAATGAAAATGCTTTTGTGGGCGATCGGCTTCTGTTTGGTGGCGGCGTGGCCGCTTCCGGCGGACGCGAGGGTGAACATCGCGCGGATTCCGCGCTGCAGTACGGCGCCGGTGCTGGATGGCGCGATCGGGGAAAGCGAGTGGGAAAAGGCCGCGGTATTGCCGTGGTATTGCGGTCTGGAGGAGCGGCTTTCGGCGCGCCGGACGACCACGTACGCGATGTACGACCAGGAGAATCTGTATATCGCGTTTCGCGCCAATGTCGATTTCGACCCGGAGTTCAAGCCGGTCGGGCACGACGATCCGAAACTGCCGATGGTGGACGCGTTTTCGATGAACTTCAAGCATATCGGGACTTCGCTGAACCGGCAATTCCGGGTTGAACGCGCCGGGGGCATTTCGGATTGCCTGTGGGATCTGTCGTTGGGGTTGGGGAATGAGGATTTCTCGTGGAACCCCGCGTGGCAGGTGGTTTCCCATCTGACCCCGCAGGCGTTTCTGACCAATTATATCTGGGAGGTCGAGGCGGCGATTCCGTGGCGCGCACTGGAATTGGTTCCCGAGCCGGGGGTGGAATTCGGCGCCCAGTTTGTCCATTACTTCGGCAAAGGCAGCGAATTCGGAGAACGTGCCGCCACCTGGACCGCCTACACCAATCCGTGGGGCATATTCGGATTCGGAGGGGATTTCATTCTCGCCGGTGAGGATTGGCCCTGCTTCCGGTTTCAAGCGTACGACGGTTTCCAGAAGGGGCGCGCCGGAGTCGCGGGGCAAATGACGACTTCCGACGCGGTGACGCTGGCGCTCGATGTCGAACTTTCGGGGCATGACGCGCCGGTGGTTTTTCAGCAGCGGTTCGACGGGAACAAGATCGATTTCATGCAGGCGCTTCCGGTTACCGTGCCGGTTGACGCGACCGCGCAATGGTGGCTCTCGGACGAGCATGGGCCGGTGGCCGGCGCGCGTTTTCGTACCGTGATCGCTCCGGCTTTCAACGTCGGCATCGAGGTGAATCATTACGAAGACAATGCGGTTTTCTGTGGTGATTTGCGCGGCCTGGACGAACTTCCGGCCGATGCGGAAGTCGTCTGCGAAGTGTTGGATGCAACGGGAATTGCCGTGGCGGAAAAGCGCTTCCCGGCGGTGCTGCCCGGTTTTGAAGTGTGGCTGCCGTTGTCCGCGATTCCGGCCGGGAGCATCTTCACCGCCCGTTCGCGTTTGACCGGGAGCGGCGCGGTCGGGGAAGCCGCCCGTACATTCGAACATTTGGCGCGGCCGGAATGGTTGGATTATGCGGGAGGCGAATTCGACACGCCCGATCCGGCCACCGGCTGGCATCCGGTCTCGATTGCCGGCGATGACGCGCTGCGCCGATTCACCATTCTGGAAAACAGCGGCGCGATCGGCGTCGCGTCGCCGCTGCCGGAAGCGATTACGATCCGCGGCCGCGATTTCACCTTCGCTCCGTTCCGTTTTGTGGTGGAGTCCGCCGGCGGAGAGCGGAAGTTCCGCGCGGAAAAGGTAGAGCAGATAGAGCGGGACGGACGCGGCGTCACGCTGCGGTGGCTCGGTTCGGCCGCGGATGGCATGACGCTCGAAGCGCGGATTCGCATTGAATTCGACGGCCTGATCTGGTATAAGCTGGCGCTGCGGCATCCCGGCGGAGCTCCGGTGGAGGTGCGCCGCGTCGCCATTGAAATGCCGCTTCGCGCCGATGCCCTCCGTTATGCGCGCGGCTACAACGGACTGGATGGCGAAGATGTCTTCCTGGCGCTGGTCGGCGCGGCGGAAACCGAACGCGAAATCGTCCAGCCCGACATCCCGTACGTGCTCAAGGTTTCCGGCGACGGCTGGCATTATAACCGCGACTATGCCGGTTATTACTGGCTGGGGGACGATCGCGGCGGCATATATCTGATCCTGCCCTCCAGGTACAATATTGCGGTGGACGGCGACTACAGCCGCGCCGAGGAGTCCGGCGATGAATTCCGCTTCACCGTCAATCTGATCGATCATGAACAGCGTTTCGCCGACGGTTTGGATTATGAGTTCGGATTTATGCTGACCCCGTCCAAGCTGCCGGCGGACCGGATGTATCTCTGGCGTGGCGGTATCTGTTACCGCGACTGGATGATCGAGAACGGCGAATATGTGAACCGGATCAACCCGAAAGCCTTTGATATCCCGGAAGGCGCCCGGTATTTCGGACAGGACCGGCTGGAGCCGTTCCCGGACGGTTATCTGAGCTGCATCGGCATACAGTGTGTGCAAACGCAGATCGGCAATCCGTTTCCGCCGGAATCGGAGCGCGAAATCATTCGCCGGGAGTCTGCGAAGATCCGGCGCGGGTTCGGGGCGCAGCCGTTGTTGTGGTATGACAGCTTGTTCACCATGGTCGCCGTGCCGGAGCTGGCGCCGTATTGCGCGGATTGGGAGCGGTCGCCTACCTTGCGGATGCAGGTGGAGGCCTTCGGTGGAGGCGTTTGCGCAACCCGGGCCTGGCAGAATTGTTATCTGGCGGGCGTGGAGCGTTTCATCGGTGATGGCGCCGGCTCCTTTTATATGGATCTTTCGGGACTTTCGCCGTGCCGCAACCGTTATCACGGGCACGGCTGGCGCGATAGCGGCGGCGAATGGCAGAGCGAGATTCCGTTTCTGGAAACGCGGGAATTTTTCCTGCGCTACCAGCATCTGATCAAGCGGAACGATCCGCGGGCGATGCTGTATTTACATGGCAATCCTTTTACGCCGTTGATGACGTGGATGGATGTGGTGACCTTCGGCGAGGAATGGTCGCTGGTGAAGGATTATTCCACGCTGACCCCGGAATATTTCCAATTGGCCTTTACCGCCGCGGAAAATCTCGGCGTACCGATTAACTTCTTCGCGCCGCTGACCATTCACTTCTACAGCAACGCCAAAACATCGGCGGTGGATATGGAGGAAAGCTGCGGATTGGCCTTCGTCCACGGCGAATCGGTTTACCCGGCGCTGGAGGTGGAGCTCGCCGGTCCGCGCCTCGTGTGGGACGCGCTGGCGGCGTTCGATGCCTATGGCGCCGGTGCCGAATGGATTCCCTACTGGCGCAATCCGCGCAGCCTTTACCCGGAGGGCGTGATGGTTTCGAGCTGGAAACGGCCGGATGGGGAAATGCTGGCGATTTTCAATCCGGCGTATGACACCGTGGAGCTGACGCCGGAGATTTTTGCGGGCCTGACCGATATCCGAGATGAAATCGGCACCGGCAACGGCGACCTGCGGCACTTGAAAGCGCGCGGATTTCTATTGCTGCGGACGGGAAATGCAGTGGAAAAGTGATAAATACGATGTACAGTAAGGAAAATTAATTTTGAGTTTTCCAGTATCCATACAATCGGGAATTTATCATGGCGAAGTATCGTTTGGAACTTGACGGCGTCTGGGAGTTGTCCGGGCGGCCGGAGCCCGATGCCGGTAAGCGAGGGGACGACGGGTTCGAATTCACCATTCCGGCCACGGTTCCGGGCAATATCGAACTGGCACTTTTCGAGGCCGGGCGCGTTTCCGATCCGTATACCGGGATGAATGCGCAGGCGTTGCGGCCGTTCGAAGCGTATGGATGGCGCTACCGGCGCGATTTCGAATACGACGGTATCCGGCGCGACTGCGAGTTGGTTTTTGACGGACTGGATTGCTTCGCCGCGGTTTATGTCAACGACAACCGGGTGGGCGATTCCGCCAATGCGTTGATTCCGCAGCGTTTCCCGGCCGGGGAGTGGCTGCGGCCGGGGCGCAACGTCGTCGAAGTCCGCTTGTCCGGCGCCAGCCGCGCGTTCCGCCACGAGCCGTTGTCGGCGGCGACGTTCAGTTCGTTTCCCTACAATTACGAGATCACGCGCATCCGCAAACCGGCGCATGTGTGGGGGTGGGATATCACGCCGCGGATGGCGCTCGGCGGTATTTTCCGGTGTGTCGGGCTGGAAGAGCGCCCGGCGGAATGTCTGGAGGAGGGGTTTCTGCAGATCGCCCGCTTTTCCCCGCGGCGGTTGACCATGCAATATCATTACAAAATCGCCGCCGGATTGACGGATTTCCGCGATTTGCGTTTGTCGCTCGAGGGTGTTTGCGGGGATTCCCGCTGGAGCGCGTCGGAAGCGGTATGGTCGTACCAGGGCATCGTGCGTTTCGACATCGAAAACCCCGCGCTCTGGTGGCCGCGCCACTACGGCGAGGCGAATCTTTATACCGTGACGGTACGGTTGTCGCGGGGAGGGGAAGCGGTCTGGCAGGAGACATTCCGGTGTGGTTTGCGTGAGATCAGTCTGCATGCCGCCCCGGTATGCACCGATGCGGCGACGCCGGATTTTCAATTTGTGGTCAACGGCACTCCGATCCGGGTATGCGGCTGCAACCATGTCCCCGCGGACGCGCTGCATTCGCGGGACCGGGAGCGGCTGCCGCGGATTCTGGAAATGTTCCGCGATCTGGAATGCAATATGGTCCGCGTCTGGGGCGGCGGCGTCTACGAAGACGAACTCTTTTATGACTATTGCGATCGGAACGGCATCCTGATCTGGCAGGATTTCATGATGGGGTGTGCGAATTATCCGAATGACGCCGCGTTTTGTGACGTGCTGCGGCACGAAGCCCTCGTGACGGTGCGGCGGTTGCGTCAACATCCGTCGCTTGCGCTGTGGGCTGGCGACAACGAATGCGACTGCTGCCTGGCCGCGTGGGGCGTACCGCAGGAGCCGAACCGCAACCGCCTGACCCGGGAAGTGCTTCCCGATGTGTGCCGCGAACAGGATCCGACCCGGGTTTATCTGCCGAGTTCGCCGTGGTATTCGCCGGAAGCGGTGGAGAAAATACGCAACGGCGCCCCCGAAAATAAGGTGCTTGCCGAGCAGCATTTATGGGGGCCGCGCGACTACTTCAAAAGCGATTTTTACCGCAACTCCGCTGCGTCGTTTGCCAGCGAAATCGGCTATCACGGCTGCCCGGACACGTCGTCGATCCGGCGTTTCCTGTCACCGGAAAAGCTGTGGCCGTGGCGCGACAACGACGAGTGGAATTATCACGCGAGCAACCCGTTTCTGCCCGACAATCCGGTGACGAATTACCGCACCGGACTGATGGCGGAGCAGATCGAAGAGATGTTCGGCACGACCCCGGAGTCATTGGACGCCTTTGCCCGTGCCAGCCAGTTCTGTCAGGCCGAGGCGGTCAAATACTTCATCGAACTGTTTCGTGCTTCTCCGAAAAAGTCCGGTATTCTCTGGTGGAATCTGATCGATTGTTGGCCGCAGTTTTCCGACGCGGTCGTGGACTATTATTTCGGTAAAAAGCTCGCGTATCATTTTATCCGCCGGGTCCAGCGTCCGTTTGCGATCATCCTGCCGGAGGCTTCGGCCTGGCACCAGCGTATCGTCGCGGTCAACGATTCCGCTGCTGCGTGCAGCGGGAAATACCGGATTTGGGACGCGGATTCGCAGGAGGAGTTCAGCGCCGGCGTGTTTGGGACGGGGGCGGGAGAAATCGTGGAGTTGGGCCAGGTCAAAGTGTGTACCACCCGGCAGCGTTTGCTGTTGATCGAGTGGCAGTTGGAGACGGGCGAAAGCGGGGTGAATCACGCGCTTTGCGGCTACCCGCAATTTGACCTGGAGCATTGTCTGAATGTATGGCTGCCGCAGATTGCGGCATTGGACCACACGTTCGACGCCGACGAAGTCGGACGCGGCTGAATTCGGATAATGTCAAAAAATAAAAAATCTTAAAAAAAATAAAAAAATAGAGCCGCGTAGCGGCGGTCTGCACTCCGTCATACGGAGACGCCGATCCAGCAGGCGGATTCTGCTGGTCGCCCCAGGCGGCGTAGCCGCCTCGAAAGGGGCGAAATCCAGGGAAGCGAGCCGGGAGGCGAGCGGATCATCCCGAGGCAGCGATGGTGTAGATTGGATTGGAAGCGTGAGCAACAATCCAATCTACACATAGAGCGCACGAGGCGCCGCACCAGCGGCGGATAATAGACCGATAGTTGACCGGGAAAATCGCTTTCGCGATTTGGCTCTGGAGGGTGGCGGCGTTGCAACATTAACGGCAAATGACATCACAATAGCCAAACGGTGCTTCAAGGTGCGATGTTTGCCACGCCCGGCGAAGCGCCGGGCTTACTGGGGCTCAGCCCCAGCCCCCGATGCAAGGGGATTAATGTATTGATCGTATTGATTAAACCACGGGTCGGATAAAAACTTTTGGCGAAGCCAAGGCAACACGAAAGGAACGTGCGAATGCGGAAAACTTCGGAGAAAAAGTTGTGGGGGATGCCGCTCTATGACATCGCCTTGGGGCCGTGCCCGGAGAAAAATGAAATACGCGGGAAAGCGCGCGGATTCATTGCCGTCGGCGATATCGCCATCGGTGTCATCGCAATCGGCGGCCTGTGCCGCGGCATTGTCGCCGTCGGCGGGCTGGCCGTGGGCGTGGTTGCATTGGGAGGCATGACGGTGGGCGCGGTGGCGCTCGGCGGGCTGGCCATCGGCGGGGTGGCAGTCGGCGGCTTGAGCATCGGCCTGTTGTTCGCGCTCGGCGGCGCCGCAATCAGTTGCTATTGCGCGCAAGGAGGAGTGGCGATCGCCTACAGTGCGCAGGGCGCCGTCGCCATCGGACGGGAAATTCAAGGAGCACTGGAAATCAAACTGTAAAGAACTGTGTCGCCGTTCCATGTTTCTCCAACTGTTCCAACGTGAGCAACTTCACGCGGCTGGAGAGGGCGTTGAACGCGATCCGGTGCAGAATTTCCGAAACTGTGGTACAGCAATCGGCGAGAACAGCCGGATGGTACTTCTCCGCAGTTTGGGACAACGCAGTGAAGGTCACGCAGTTCTGGGTCATCATGCCGCAGAGCAGAAGTCCGGTCACGCCGAGCTTTTGCAGCGTGGCTTCCAAATCGGTTTCGTGAAAGCCGTCGGCGAAGTGCTTGACCACCACCGGCGCACCGGGCGCTGCGGCACGCACGTCGGAAACAATTTCCGCGCCCGGCGTCCCGGCGAGAAAAAACGGGGCCATATTGCCGGCGGCGACGTGCTGGATCAATATCACCGGCATTCCGGCCTTTTGTGCGATGCCGATGGCTTGAATCACCTTTTCCCGGCAGCCGTCGGCGTTCCAGAGCGGGAATTTGCCGCCGGTGAAATAGTCATTCTGCAGGTCGATCACCAGCAATGCGGTTTTTTCGTTCATTGTATGAAGTCCTTTCAATTATTGTTCCGGGAGCATTAGACTGCAGCAATGGCAATGACCACCATCAAGATGTCAAGGGCGTATTCTGGGTTGTATATCTCGACTTCGTAAGTGAAAGAGCGTTTGGCAATAACCGCGATCACACCGTCTGGTGATTGTATTTGATAGTTCTGTCCCAGCCAGTTGCCTTGTATTTGCCAATTGCGCAAATCCAAAGAATACTTCGGTGTAAAGAGCGAAACTTCCTTGACGATGCTGCCCGACTCGACGCCGTTGATGAATAGATCGAGGCGCGGACGCAGAAAAGTCAGA
The DNA here is from genome assembly GCA_031549115.1 of Victivallaceae bacterium. Classification (GTDB taxonomy): domain Bacteria; phylum Verrucomicrobiota; class Lentisphaeria; order Victivallales; family Victivallaceae; genus JAVBQJ01. The sequence goes on along the minus strand of JAVBQJ010000010.1, from coordinate 42,008 downwards.
GCTTTCCCCCGGATGGTTCCGACTTCCGTTCCGTTGGCGTCGTAGATATTGAAGCAGTGCTTGAATGCCAATACGGCCTTTACGGTAAATACGGCATTGTTGTTTTCATCGCAGACATCGTAGCAGTTCAACCAGGAAAAGAACCGTTGTTTGAATAATAACTTCATCTCCATTGCCTTTCCGGTTAAGATTGATCGTTTGTTCCCCACCAGTCGGGCATCAGCGTGCCGAGTTTGACGGCGCGGTCTTCCGCCAACAGCAATTCCACTTCGGCATGGGACGGGTCGAGCTGCAGCAGGAACTCCCGGCAGGCGCCGCAGGGCGGCAGGAGTCTGCCGTCCCGGTCGACGCAGACGATTTTGGCGATCTTGCTTTCGCCGTTGGTCAGCATGTTGGCGGCGGCGTTGCGTTCGGCGCACATCCCGAGCGAACACGCGGTATCGATGCAAATGCCGCTGTAGATATGGCCGGATTCGGTCAGAATCGCCGCCGCCACGCCGCCGGTCTCGACGAACTCCGAAACGTTCCGCGGGCGCAATTTTCCGTGCGCCATCGCCAGCAGCCGGGACCAGGCCGATGGCGCGGAACGGTAAATCCGGGAGCTGCCGCCGAATGGATCGCCGGTTTCGCCGATATAAACAAAGCCGTATTTTTCATAATATCCGACGTGATCGGTAGCCAAATACAGGTCGGAAAAACCGAGCCGCACGGCTTCCCGTTTCGCATGATCCAGCAAGCGCGCCCCCAATGCCCGCCCGCGGTATGCCTCCTCGATATAGAGCGCGCACAACCACGGCCACAAATCCATCCGGGCGTTGAAGTCGTTGGTAATCAATCCCGCGCCGCCGACGACCGTACCAGCGTCGTCTTCCAGCCAGTACCACTGCGGCAGCGGCGAATCGGAGCTCAGACATGCGGTCATGCAGTCGCGATAGACGGCTTCGTTGCCCCAATGGCCGGAAAACCAGCCGATCACGCGTTCCAGTGCCGATGGATTTTCCCGCAAAGACCTGATTTGCATATTTTCGTAACCTAAAATGCCGAATGCATGCGTTGTTTGACTTCTTCGATCGCCTTCAGGAGTTTTTCCTGCGCTTCGGCCTGGGCGCCGGCCATGCCGAAAAATCCGTTCACGACGGCACAGGGGTAGTCGCCGCATTCGCCGCAGGTGGCGATTTTTTTCGCCACGACGCATTGCCGGATCGGACAGGCGTGGCCGCAGTGATAGCATTTGCGGCCGCCCTCGGTCATACAGCCGTCACAGGGAATCGATTCGGCCAGGATGTCGTCACATTGGTAGCGTTTGCGCCAGTCGGCAGCGACGCGTTCGAGCTTTTCCCGGTCGTTTTCCTGGGTGGCGCGGTAGGCGTCGCATTGGCTGCAAACGAGGCCGCAGGCGGCGATATTGATCTGCATGGAGTCCTCCTGTTCTTTCGCTTTTTGATTGAAGATTTTATTGTTCATTTACTGTATCGGCTGGCAAAGCCCGCAACGCCGCCACCCTCCAGAGCCAAATCGCGAAGCGATTTTTCCGGTGCGGCCATTGGCTTATTGTTCGCCGCCGGTGCGGCGGCCTCGTCCGCTCCATGTGGAGATTGGATTGTCGCTCACGCTTCCAATCCAATCTCCACCATCGCTCCCTCGGGAGGCTTCCGCTCGCCTCCCGGCTCGCTTGCTGTACGTTTCGCCCCTTTCGAGGCGCCTATGGCGCCTGGGGCGACCAGCAGTATCCGCCTGCTGGACCGGCGTCTCCGTATGACGGAGTGCAGACCGCCGCTTCGCGGCTCTATTTTTTCTTTTGTTTAATATTTTATCCCCATTCAGGGGCACCATTCGACGATGCCGGTGACCGGGTGGGCCTGGCGCCAGGCGACGAACTCCGGCCAGTCGCGGACGCCGTCGCCGATCACCGCATGGTAGTATTCGATACCCATGATCTTTTCGCTTTCCGGCGTCGCGTATTTGAGTTCCAGAATCGCGCGGCGGGTCTCCGGCGTCAGTACCGCCCTGATCCGGTCGGCGACGCGCTCGAAGTAACCGTCGAACGCCGAACCCTTTAAAATCTGAATCATGTCGATCTGCCATTCGTCACCGTCGCGGTCGGCCATCCGGACGTGCCACTCGAAACAGCACTCCTCGGTGGTGGCGAGGTTGCGGAACTCCATCTGCTTCAACCCCGGATGGCGGCAAATCCGGTTCATCGCCTTGAAGCTCTCATCGATATCCAATGTTTCGGTGTAGATGTGGAAATCGACGTCCCGGTGCGTCATCAATAACCCCGTCGGCAGCGAACCCACCGGATTGACGGTGGCGCCGATGGCCTCCCATGCGGCCACCACGCCGGAATCGGCGATGACTTCGCGCGCCCGCGCCTGGTTGCGCTCGGCCAGTGCCTCAATATCGACCAGCTCGATCCGGAACATGTATGCCGGAATCGTTTCATAGAGGAAATCCCGCACTTTTTTGCCGCCGCATGCTTCAATCGTCCGGCGCGAGGCGATATTGTCCTGATGACAGGAGATCAAAATTCCCGTCAGGCCGAGTTGGAGGCAGTGCGTCAGCGCCAGCCGCAGCATCTGCGTCGCATATCCCTTGCGCCGCTCCGAAGGACGCACGCCGTAACCGATGTGGCCGCCGCAATTGCGCAGAAATCCGTTGAGTTCGCGGCGGATGTCGATGATGCCGACCATCTTCCGGTCGCTTCGGCGGATCGCCAGCAACGTATCTGCCGGCACCCAGCCGGGGTGTACGGTTTCGCGCCGGGTATTGCCGCGCACCAGCCTGAGCCAGGCGGTGTAGGAATCCATGCGGTCGAGCAAGGCTCCGCCATGGAGGAGGGTTTCGCCATGCCGCAGATGCTCCGCCTTGTAGTCGAGTACGGCGGCTTCGTCGGCTTCGGAGGGCGCGACCAGCTCCAGAGACTCCGATAATTGCGCATTGTTTCCCATCGTATATTCCTTAGCGCGGTTTGCGTTTGATCGCCAGAAGCTGCAGCAGCTCCGGGAGCTTTTGCGCGTCATTGAGGTCGAACATCACCCATTTGCCGTCGTGGTAGACGGTGGCGTCATCATAACTCTTTCGAACGGACTCCGAATATTTCTGCCGTTCCGCTTCGAATTTTTCCCGCTCCGCCATACCGAAAATCACCAGCAGCCCGGCCCGGTTTTCCTTGGCGTACAGAGCGCACAGCGTCTTGCCGCCCTGGCGATACTTGCACTCGATATCCCAGTTTTTGCCGCCGGGCGCCCAAACCGGCGCGAGACTGTAGCGGGCTTCGATTTCCTGCCGCGCCCGCTGCCAGACGGCAAAGCGCCCGGCGCCGAGCAACGCGGATAATTGATCCGACAGCTTCCGGGTGTGCCAGGTGATTTCCAGTTTTGCGTCCTCCTCCGGCTGAACTTCATCCCGGACAAAGCCGGCTTCCCGGTAAAACGCCATCCCGGTGCGGCTGCTCGGCACATGCAGCTCCACGGCGCCGAACTTCAACGCCTGCTCCGACAGGAAATGCAACAATTGCCGCCCCAATCCCGTTCCGTGCCAATCCCGGCGGATGAAAAAGTTGGAAATACTCCACTTCGGCAGCTCCGGCGTGCCGAAATCGGCCAGCGCTCCGGTGCCGGCGATCGCGCCGTCCCGGAGGATCACAAAAACTTTTTTCCAGGCCAGTTGACCGGCGAGAGCTTCCGCGGCACACAGCTTTTTGCACTGTTCCCTGACCGCCGGGGAATGTTCGGGCATGGCATGATCGAAGTTATCCGCGATGAGTTGGGCCATAACCGGAATATCGGCGCTTTCGGCCGGGCGGATTTTAATTTTCGCATTCATGTCGCTTCCTCCAAGACAAGTTCAGGACTCAATGTAGCAGTCCATCCCCTTTTTTTCAACATAACGGCCGTAAAAACTGCGATATATTGAGCCGGACCACCGAAAATACTTGTTATACGTAACCGCTTCAGTCTATAGCGTCTGCTTCAAGTCATGCGTCACTCCGTACTATGGCAAACACAAACAATAGGGAGGGAATTAAAATGTTGTCATTCGCAGAAGAACGGGACGCCAAAAATAATCTCGAGCGGGCATTTCAGGAGGTGAAATGGCGGCATACCAGCGTATATTCCAGCCGGACGGAGTTGGACTATTGCAGTTTCACCTCCTCCACCCCCACTTCCCGGCTGCTGGACAAGTACCAATCGGAAGTCGACGACCTGGTCCGCTTCATCGAAAATGAAGAACGCTCATGTGACGACTATTTACTCCGCCATTGTCCGGCTTTTTATAAAGCAACGGCAAATTCACGTGTGGCGTCCTGGCAAGAACTGGATGCTTTGGAAGACGACCCCGCGGCAATGGCGCGCATCCTGGAAGCTATTGCGGATATCGATGATTATGCCGCGCACAGAAGCATGGAGGTTATGCAGGATTTCCAGGCCGGTATACACGAACGGTATTGCGACATTGCACGCCATGGGGCGGGAACGGCGTTCCGCCAACGTCTTACCAGTGCGATGGGGCTGAAACGCGAGGTGAACGACTTGGTTGGACTGGGGCTTCACTCTGTCGGCAATTCCTCCCATGTCTATCTCGGCGACCACTTCGTGCAACTCCTCAAAGACGATCCGGCAATGGAGAAAGTGATTGCGGAAGTCGAAAAAACCATATGTTACGATATTCGAAAATACGCCTATCGAATTCCTTATTTGTCGGCGCAAAAAATGGACAATCGCCACAGTGGGCGGACAAACTCATATGGCTGGGGAGGGAAATGTCATTCGGATCCAATGTTCACGCAATTGACAGAATCCATTCTTAACCCCATCAGTTCCGCGTTCAAGTACGCGGACACCTGGAAGGTCGGCATGAATGAACTCACATGGAGTTTGCGTCATGCCTCTGTTGCATATACAGGCAACTACCATGCCGTCCACAATGTGTACGGGTTTGCGTTTCTCTGGGAAATGGAGTTCTCGATAGAGGATATTCTGGATTTGCGCCCGCATTCCGGAAAGAGTATCGACTTCGGCGGGAAAGATGAGGGAGAGCGGGCATATAACATTGTAACTTCGATTTTAGGGACGGCATATCATGATATTCTTGGCAATACGGACAATTTGCGGGTTCGTGCCTCCTGGACTGAAAATGGTGATTGCGATGGGCAAATTCATTCATGGTAAGAGTTGACTTTATATATTTTATGATGTATATTGATTTGTGTTAAAGAGAAAGGATTCTTATGCGTTACATTTCAGTGCTTTTCTCGCTTCTCCTCTTGCTTTTCCTGATCGGCTGCAAGGATGTCAGCACAGAGGTAGCGGATACCAAGGAAAACCAGAAGTGCTATTCCGGCTTTTTCCCGGGCACTCCGGGAAAAGATGTCACCAATATTTATGTCTACGCCGATAGCTTCTGCCGTGATCCGGTGTACGCGTTGGCTTTTTCCGCTCCGCCGAACATCATTGATGAAATTATTGCCAAGTATCAGCTTAAGGAACGAGAAAATGACGACTACAAAGAGCCGTTTGATGCCTGCTTGAACCGTTTCCCCTGGTGGTCTGCCGACGAGCGTAAACAATCGAAGTCTTACTATTTCATGGATGATGAAAAGAGGGTTGATTATCGATTTTGGTACGACCCGAAAACCCAAAAATGTCAGGTACTGATCGTTTATATGTAACCTCGGTGTTTTCGGTGGCAATCATTTCGCTTGCGATGTATATTGGATGATACGGCACAAGGGATTTTTATGCGTTACATCTCATTGCTTTTCTCGTTTTTTCTCTTGCTTTTCCTGATCGGCTGCAAGGATGTCAGCACGGAGGTAGCGGATACCAAGGAAAACCAGAAGTGCTATTCCGGCTTTTTCCCGGGCATTCCCGGAAAAGATGTCACCAATATTTATGTCTATGCCGATAGCTTCTGCCGTGATCCGGTGTACGCGTTGGCTTTTTCCGCTCCGCCAAACATCATTGATGAAATTATTGCCAAATATCAGCTCAAAGAGGAAAAGAATTTCGACTACAAAGAGCCGTACAGTGACAGCTTAAACCGCTTTCCCTGGTGGTCTGCCGATGAGCGCAAACAATCGGATTGTTATTACTTGCTGGATGAAAAAAAGAAGTTGCGTATCAATTGTGGTATAATCCGAAAACCGAAAAGTGTCAAGTCCTGATCGTTTATATGTAGCCTCGGCATTTTTCGCGGCAGTCATTCGGCTGCCGTTTTTTATTGCTTCCGGCAATCTTGACTTGGCGTCCTTTCTGATGTATATTGACCTGTATCGAACAAGGGATTTTTATGCGTTACATTTCGTTGTTTTTCTCGTTTTTTCTCTTGCTTTTCCTGATCGGCTGTAAGGATGTCAGCACGGAGGTAGCGGATACCAAGGAAAACCAGAAGTGTTATTCCGGCTTTTTCCCGGGCACTCCGGGAAAAGATGTCACCAATATTTATGTCTACGCCGATAGCTTCTGCCGTGATCCGGTGTATGCGTTGGCTTTTTCCGCTCCGCCAAACATCATTGATGAAATTATTGCCAAGTATCAGCTTAAAGAACGAGCAAATACCCGCTATCAAAAGCCGTTTCGGGCCAGCTTGAACCGTTTCCCCTGGTGGTCTGCCGACGAGCGTAAACAATCGAAGGCTTACTATTTCATGGACGATGAAAAGAGGGTTGATTATCGATTGTGGTACGACCCGAAAACGGAAAAATGTCAGGTACTGATCGTTTATATGTAACTGGAATTTTCTCGGCAGTCATTCGGCTGCTGTTTTTTTGCTTCGGGATGGCATTGTGCATCGGGAGGCGTAATTTTCTTGAAAAATTGTTGCTTTTTTGATTACAAGTGTTATCTTATTGATAACAAGAGTGACGGGAGGCGCTATGCTGCAACAAATTATCGGCTCGCAGGGACGTGCGGAAATTCTGAAACATCTCTTCACGCCTGAGCACAAAAATACCCACTTGCGGGAGCTGTCGCGGTGGGTGCAACTCAGCGCTCCGGTTTTGCAGCGGGAATTGCGCCAACTGGTGGAGTTGGGCCTTGTCTCGATGGAAAAAGATGGGAACCGGATCAAGTATTCGGCCAACTCGCAACACGCTCTTTATGGGGTTCTCTGTGACCTGGTTCGGAAAACCGAAGGAGTTGAGGCGGTGTTGACGGAATGCTTTGCCGATACTTCCGCCGAGTGGGTTTTCCTTTTCGGCTCCTTCGCCAGGGGAACGGCAAAAGCGGGGAGCGATATCGACCTTTTTGTAATTGGGGATTGCGGTTTGCGGGACGTGACGCGGCGCATTCATCAGGCGGCGCAAACGATCGGTCTTGAAATTAATCCGTATGTCATTACCCGAACGGAATTTATGAATCGCAAAGCACGACAGGACCATTTTATTATGGAAATATTGGCATCGCCGAAAATTTTTCTGAAAGGAGCTCCGCATGAGTTTAGTGCAATGGCGGAGTAATGGTTGGCTGCGTTTGCATCAGACCGATCGCAACGAGATCGGTAACTTACTGGCGATTGTCGACCGCGATATCGCGGATGCCGCCGCCGGAAGCATTTCCGCCGATTGGAAATTCGGCATTGCCTATAATGCGGCGCTGAAGCTTTGTACAATCGCATTGTATGCCGCGGGGTATCGTCCGGAAAATACGCTGGCGCGTTATCGGACCTTGATGGCGATTGAATTCACGGTCGGGTCGCACCGCCGGGAGGATGCGGTTTATCTGAACGCCTGCCGAGCCAAAAGGAATACAGTAGAGTATGACAATATTGGCGGCGCGTCACTGGCGGAGGCGGAGGAACTTCTGGCTTTTGCCAAAGAACTGCGCGTTGAAGTTCTTGAGCTCCTGAAAACAACATATCCGGAATTGTTATAAACGTGAATTCGATGAACAATAGAACCCGGCTTCGGTTGCTCCTGTTGCTTGCCGCGATGCTGGTCGTGGGGTGTTTGTCCGGCTGCCGGTCGGCGGAGTGGCGGGAATACCGGCTTTTTTGCGGGCAATCGTTCGACAACGGGACGAAAGAGGTTACGCCGGAGGAGTGGGAGCGCTTTTGCGATGAAGTGGTGGCGCCGGAGTTTCCGGACGGCTTCACGGTTTGCGACGCTTCCGGCCGCTGGCTGCAGGAGGGGGAAATTCCGGTGCGCGAAAAAACGAAGATTCTGCTGATTTTCGCGCCGGACAGTCGCCAAACCCGTGACGCGGTCGAGCGCATCGCAACGCGTTACCGCGCGCGTTTCCAGCAGGAATCCGTGCTGATTGTCCGGCAGGATGTCGAGGTCGAATTCAACACCGGAGAGGATTGACGATGCCGAAATATTTCTCGTATCGGATTCCGGAATTTACCGAACAGCTGGAGGTCAGGCTGATTGACGAAAATTATATTTGCATCAAAGGTTCGCGGGCTTCTTTGAAGTTGCTTGCCGACGTGATCCGCCGTTTCGCCGCGCGGGATGTGAATGACTATGAAAACATTCCTCCCGGTGAGCCGCTTCATCTTCACTTGTACCCCGGCAAGCCGGGCAACCCCAATCACATTCCGCTGACCGCGGACTCCTGCGAAGTTGAAATCTGCCAGTCCGAAGTCAAGCGTACCGGCGATGCCGGATAAGAGTATAAATATTGTCACAAGGATTTGAATCATGTCGGAAAAAGTATTGGATGATATCCCGTTTGTGCTTCCCCTGCCGGAGCTGCTGAAGCAGCTGCATCTGGATTCGGAGAGTGACGAGGCTGCCGAGGTTGCGGAGATCGCCGAACAGGCCAGGGCCATTGGCCGCCCCAAGGCGATGTGGCGGCAGTTTCCGGTCGAACCTTGCGACCGTGACCATGTCCGGATCGGCGGGATTGTTTTTCAGAGCCGGCCGTTGGCCTATATGCTGAACTCACGCGAGAGTGTTTACGCGTATTGCGCCACCTGCGGCGCGGAGTCCGACGCGCTGCTGGATCCCGTCGATCCGTTGCGGACCTTCTGGGCCAATGAAATCCGCACCTCGATGTTGCGCCAGGCCATGGATTTCATGCGGGACGAGCTCAAAAAAGAGCTGCCGCCGGAGGCCAAGCTCACCGGCATGAGCCCCGGCTCGGGCGAAACCGAGCAGGTCTGGTCGATCTGCGCGCTGCGCGATCTCTTCGCGTTGGTGAACGGTGAATTCACGACCCGGCTGGGGGTGGAATTGACCGAAAGCTGTCTGATGCTCCCCGCCAAAACCGTGGCGGGAATCCTTTTCGTTTCCGCGCACGATTTCGCCAGCTGTCGGATTTGCAAGCGCGAAAAGTGTCCGAACCGCGTTGCGCCGTTCGATTCCGAAGTCTGGGCGGAGGTGTACGGCCGGGAATATACCGCGGCGGAGGACATGATGTGAAAAAAGCACTGATCGCGGTCGGGTTGATGTTGATCGGGGTATCGGCAGCCGATCCCGGCCCCTTTGGCGGGCTTGCGCAAGGCCTTGACGGCTTCGGCGATTACAAGCGGGGGGCGGAATGGACGGTATTTCAACTTCAGCTGTTACCGGTATATCCGTTCCGCCTGTTTCACGAGCGGACGGCAAACTATGGGCTTGCCGTCAATGTATGGGGGAATATCTGGGGCGATTATGGGAATAATTACGGTTTGAGCTTGAATGGTTATGCCGAGGGGGGCCATAATTACGGGATCGGATTGGGAGTCTATCAGAAATTTCGGCGAAATTCCGGCTTGACGATTGGGATTTTCAATGGAGTTGCCTATGGTAATTATGGACTTCAGGCCGGAGTGATCAATTTTTGCAGCAACGGTTCTTATGTGCCGGGAACGGTCAACGGCAATACCGGAGTACAATTCGGACTGGTAAATATTTGCGATGAGATTCGGGATGAATATGGAGAAGGCGGTAAGGTGACTGCGGTGCACCCGGTAGAAAATAATCTGCAGATCGGGGTGTGGAACCAAGCCGATTCCGGCTGGCAGTTCGGTTTGCTCAACCACAACCGCCGGAGCCCGATTCCATGGATGATTTTCGCCAACTATTCCGCGCCGGCAGATGCGGCCGATGATTCCTCCCCCGATTCTTGCGCCGGTGGGTGTTATGTGATTGACTGAGCGGAACAGTGTTCGCCGCTGATGCGGCGCCTCGTTCGCTCCGTGTGTAGATTGGATTGTCGCTCACGCATCCAATCCGATCTACACCATCGCTCCCTCGGGTGGCTCCGGATCGCCGGGAGGCGATCCTTACCTGCCGTTTCGCCCTCTTTCGAGGCGGCTATGCCGCCTGAGGGCGACCAGCGCAGTTCGCGCGCTGGACCGCGCCTCCGTATGACGGAGTGCAGACCGCCGCTTCGCGGCTCTATTTTTTTCTTTTTTTTATTGCTCGGCTACGATGAGGGCGTCCAGCGGCGGCAGGGGCGCCGCGCTATGCCAGTCGCCGTTCGGAAGCTGTTGCAATGCCGCCGGGTGCCAGTTGCCGTCGCGGTCGAGCTGCCGGAGGCGTTCCGGCCGCAATCCCGGGCAGGCGAATTCGACGCTGTCATAGCTGTCCCAGGTCGGATTCAGCACCGCCGCCACCACCCCCTGCGGCGTACGGATCCGGTACGTGTGCAGCGGCATATGACGCCCCAGCACCGCTTGCGATTCCATCTCCGCAACAAAACGCTGCCACAAAATGCGCCGGAAGTTCTGGAAGAAACCGACGAAGAACTGGCCGCCGCCCAACTCATAGGCGATCGTGGTCACGTTGCCGCCGGCCGCATTGGCAAACGACATCATCCCCGGCCCCAACGCGCTCCGGTCGAAGCGGAAGATCCGGCTGCGGACGCGCGCCGCTTCTTCCGGCTGTATATGCAGGAAACGGGTGCCGCAGCGCTGCGCGCTCATCCGCGGCGCATCGACGCCGTAATCGGCTTCACGGCCGTCTTCGATGGTTTCGTAGGCGAAACCGGCGTCGTTCAAAGTGCGCCACCGGGCATCCCGAATGCCGAGCCAGGCGCCGAAGCCGCGCCGGATCGCGGTCATCGTCGCTTCGGCGTCGAGAATCGCCCGGCCGCTCAACAAAGTACGGATTTCGTCGTCGCTCATGACTTCAAGCGTTTGGCCGCTGACCGCGGTCATACGCTCCGGGCTGGCGGCGGTGACGATCCGGTGCGAAATTCCGAGCCAGTAAAAGGTTTCGCTCCATACCACCGAACTCGGGTGCAATTCCGCAAAGCTCCGGCCTTTGGCCGTCCGTACCGCTTTGGCGACATCGGGACGCGACAGCACATCGATGCCCTCGGCGCCGTCTTCGGTCATGCCCAGCGCGGCCAGCGCCTCCAGGCGCGTGTGGTTCCGTGCCAGAACCCGGTCGAAATCCCAATCCAGCGCGATGCCGTTGCCCATCATGTCATAGTGATTGATGGTGATGCCGGTCGAACCGTAAAAGACACTGTGCAGCATCTCCCACGCGCTGACCGCGGCGCTCTTCGAATAACGGCCGCAGCGCGGCGAGTTTTCCAGCTCCGGATAAATTACGGTGCCTTTCGGCGCATAAGCCACGGTCTGGCGCGTGATCGTCGGCGGCACCGCCAGAGGGCGCTGTTCGGTATAGGGCGGCAGGTGCGGGCGCAGCAGCAACGGTTCATCCGGCGAAAATGCCCGCGCCAGGCGCTGCCAGTCGCGGCCTTCGGCGCTGTGAACGTCGGGGACGGAGCTCATCAGCGCGAGGTGCACCGCCGGATTGGCGGCATGCACCCGCTGCTCCAGATACTGCGCCGGTTCGGCCAGCGTGTCCTGCCACAATTGCAGCCACAAACGGCGCCACGGATGCGGTTCGCCGGGGCGCAGGACCTGCTCGAACACCTCTCCGCGGCTGACCGGACGGCCGACCAGTTCGGCGAAGCGCTTGAGGTGCAAGGCGCAGAAACAGCCGCCGAAGTTCATCTCCGGTTCGTGGTTGTGCAGCCGCCAGTCGTCTTCGACCCAGATGGCGACCGGGGCGACGCGGCGGGCGATGTCGCAGAAAAAGTCGGCGAGGTCGCGCTGCCACTCCTTCGACAACGGGCAGGGGGTGACCAGCGATACCATGCCGGTCTCGCCGACCATCGGTTCATAGCTCTGCTCGGCCGCGCCGAAGCGGCGGCCGCGGGACAAATGCACCGTGGTCGTCCACGGGTTGACGCTCATCGCGATCCCGGCGTCGTCCAGCGCGGCTTTGACCGCCAGCGCGGTTTTAAACCATTTTTCCCGCTCGTCCGCCGGCGGGAAACCGGCGAAAAGTTCTTCGGGGTTGTAAAACAGCATCACCTCTTCGGTGCGGCTGCTGCGGCACCAGGCGACCAATTCCGGGATTCGCTTCGCTTCGTCGAAGCCCGGGTCGATGTAATAACGGATAATGGTTCGAAAGCCCATGCGTATTTCCTTCCGCAAAATTCTTTACTGCGATACCGTACTTTGATTCCGGTGAAAATGCAATCCGGGGGCGGCGGAAACTTCGATTTCTTTCGGAGCTTCCCAATGCCAGTCTTCCGGTGTCCCCGCGATTCGGATCGGCCCGTACGGGGTCGGCACGGAGCCCGAGATCTCCCGCAGTCCGGCGAATTGCGGTGCGATTTCTACACGCCGGAAACCGGGCGCCAGCGGCCTGACGCCGAGGATGTGTTCGCTCAGGAACGCGGTCGGCCCTCCGGCCCAGCCATGGCACAGGCTGTGGCGCAGTCCCTGGTAACAGTGGTTGCCGAAATCCGCGTGCAGATCGGCCTTGCCCGGCTGCGGCATTTCGTCGATCCGGCCGGCGTTGGCGATCCAGTCCAGATTGAAATCCTCCCAGAAGGTGGTGGCGCCGTAATCCAGCATCGCTCCCCAGTAGCGCCGGATCAGATCCAGCGCTCCAGTGAGATCGCCGCCGCGCGCCCGCGCTTCCAGCACGAAGTAACCGTAAAAGGTACTGACGCCGCGGTCGGGGTTGCGCCCCAGGACCTGTTGCGTCCACGCTTCCGGGGTGGCGAAGCCGCCGAGCGCCAGCATGGCGGCGGCGCTTTTGTTGTCGGTCCTGGGGAGGGTGGCCGACAACAGCCGGTTGCGGGTGGCAACGCACAGCTTCTCCAACACCTCGTCCTGCAGCGTGCCGGCCAGGGCGCTGCCGCAGCCGAAGCACCAGGCCAACAGGCCCTGCAGCCCGGCATGGGTGGCGACCGCGTCATTGCGGCTCGGCCAGTCGAGGAAGCGGGTTTCGGGCAGATGTTCGACCCCGTCGGCGTCGACGCAGGCGGCCAGCTGGCGCAGCACCTGTCCGAGATACGTGTGTTGGTGCCGCAGATACGCGAGGCGGCCGCGGCGCCAGTACCATTCGAATTGGCAGATCACCCACCAGGCGGCGTAGGAGCTGGTTTCATTGATCCAGGCGCCCTCCGGGGTATGGCGGATGGGAAAGTCGAGGGTATTTTCAATGCAGTCGGTATCGTCGAATACGGCGAGTACCGTGCGGGTTTCGGGGTAGACGTCGCCGAGCCAGATCATCCGGTCGCGCTTGATGCCGTCGTAGAGGAAGTCCTGCATGTTCACGTGAACGGTGTAGGCGCCGGTCGACCAGATCCGGTTGAGCCGCTCGTCGTCGCAATGAAAGCTGCCGGTGTAAGCCAGGTCGCGGAACAGCGCCACCGCGAATACCGCGATCAGATCCAGCGGCCGTTCGGCGTCGGCCGGCACTTCGAGCCGGATGAAGCGAAAGCCGGTGTTGCCGTATTCGGTCATCCCGGTCGGCGGCAGCAATAGTTCGGTTTGATGGATCGCGTGGTCGTTGTTCGGCGTGCCGAGCGCTTCGGACACCGATTCGCCGAAGGTCAGCCGAACGCGCGAGGTGAAAGTCCCGTTCGGCGACGTGACGATCCGGATGCCGCCGGGCAGTTCGCAGCCGAAATCGAGCACGAGCCCATGACCCGGCGCAATCCGGCATACCGGCATGTCATTGTAGGCGTAACTTTGGATTTCCGTACTGTGGAGCAGGCGTTCGGCCTCCCGCACCCCGGGGGTGGCAGTGACGATCCGCGACGGTGCCACGTATCGCCGTACCCGCGGGTCCCGGATGCCGGCGGCGAGCGCCGATGGTAAGGTATGATTCGTCATCGTTGTCTGTTTCTGTGGTTTTCCGGGCGGATTCGCTCCGCCGTGGAAATTGCTTTCAGTCCCGCCCCCGCAGGCGCGGGAGGCGGGAATGCCGCCACGAATGGCGGTTGGGTTGGCTTTTTATCAATACTTGCTGGCGACGATCTGGAACATGGTCATGTCGCTGTCGCCGGCCAGACTCCGTTCCCCGTCCTTGGTCTGCGCTTCCACCGCGATCACGTCGCCGGCTTCCACCCGGGGCAGGGTCACAGAGACCGAACCCGCCGGGCCGTCGACGTTGCCGAGGTAAACCGGCGTTCCGTTTTTCAGCACTGTGATCCGGCTCAGGTCGCCCCAGTTACCGTCGACGTAACGCACGCCGGCGGTGATCCGGACGTTATCGAGTCCGCCCACCGGAGCGGTGAACTCGCCGGTCGCCGCGTTGTAGCAGGCCGCGAAGTGCGGCGTATCGACGGTGACGGTCGGCGTGGTGAACACCAGGCGCGTCCCGGCGGCGGTGACCTTTTGCGCGGACTGGCGCCCATCGAAGATCAGCCGGTCTTCAAACAGCGGCATGCCGCCGACGATTGCGCCGAGCCCATTGATGTAGTTGTTGCGCAAGCTGAGGTTATCGATTTTGATCGGCGCCGCCGGATTGCCGATGTTGGCGATGACCGTGGATTCGTAGTCGGCGCCGCCGAGAATGTCGGTGTAGAAGTTGCAGTTCTGTATCACCATCGTACCGGTGAACAGCGGGTCGGTGTTGATCGGCACCGCGGCGCCGGAAACGTAGCCGCCGCAGGAGATCAGGCTCAGGCAGATCGACTGGTGCTCCACCGGAACGCCCTTCCAGCTCTGGGTCGGGATCTGCTTCGGGTTGGCCGCCTTGAAGAAGTTGCCGCCCTCGATGTGGGTGTTGAACAGGAACGCGGCGCCGTATTTGCTGTAATACTGCCGGTTGGTGTTCTTCAGCGGCTGCACTTCGATCACCGGATACGCAGTGGTGAAGTTGCACAGCTTGCTGCCGGTGAAGTAGACCATCGAACCGATGCAGCGCACCACGGTGGTGTCTTCGGCTTCCCATGCCGCCTTGCGCGGATCACCCTCGGGCAGTGTCCACGGATAGGAGTAAATCAGCGAGTTGTTGAATACCGCGATGGTTTCGGAGCCGAACAGCTCGATACCGCGGAGGCAGTGCGCGGTGGTGCAGCCGCTCAGCGTGTTTTCGCTGTCGCCGAGTTCGATCTGCAGCGGGGAGGGCTTCTCCGCCCACTCCGGGTTGCCGAAACGCCACGCCAGCTTGGCCCGCCAGATGGTGACGTTGTCGCAACGGAAGTGGCGGGTGTTGACGTTGATCATGCACTCGTAGCCGAGGTTGTAATTGCCCTCGATATTCAGGTAACCGGTCACCGAACAGAACTGCTTGGTGAAACGGACCAGATACGGATGGTTGCCCTCGGGCGCGGCGAAAAGCCAGGCGTTTTCCGAGTGAATGTTCAGGTTGGTGGAGTTGACCTCCACCGAATCGAGCAGGTAAGTCCCGCTCAACCGCAACACGTTGGCTTCCTTTTTGCCGCCGTAGCCGAAATCGACATCCGAAAAGCTGTCGAGCGCCTTCTGAAAGGCAACGGTATCGTTGGCTTTGCCGTCGCCCTTGGCGCCGAACCATTCCGGGGTCAATTGGGTCAGCCCCGCCACTTTGCCGCCGCCGGCGAACACCTGGCCGGAACCGGCGGCGAAGACGCCGTTGAAAGTCACGGTGACGCCGGAAGCGATATCCAATACCGCCCCTTCGGCGAAGGTGACGTCCTGATCGAAGGTCAGATTTTCCCGGACTTCATAGGTCCCTTTCGTGAATTCGGTCTGGCCGGGGGCGATGGCAACGCCGAGGGCGGCATGACCGAGGCAGACGATGCCAAACCCCGTGAGTATGTTTTTCCAATGCATTTTCTCTCTCTTTCTCTGTACTGCCGGTAATAGCCGGAGCTGGTGTCTCGATTCATGCCGGGCGCTGCCGGGGGCGCGCTATGGAAAACAATACGGTTATCCGGCAATGTTTTCCATAGCATTCCGTTTATTTCCTTATTGGAACTTGGGATCGGTGCCGGCGCCCCAGATACCGATAGTGTCGAGGTTGACCGCGAGCACACTGCCGTCGCAATGCGCGAAGTTGCTGCGGCGGCCATGGGCGAACATGATGCCGTTTTCCTGGGCGCTGCCGGAGCCGTTGTTCACCACAACGCTCCAGGAGTAAGAGTAATCGTACCAGGTCAGCATCGGGCAGGTACCCCACCCGTAAACGTGGCTCAAGAGATAGGCTTCGCTGGGGTTTTTAATGCTTCCGATCTGAAGGTTCTGATTGTATGTGATCGGCGAAATCCGGTCCGGATCGCTGAAGCGATACGCATAGGTGAAGTTCCACTTGTAACCGGCCGGCTTGTCGGTTTTCCGCCAATCCGCTCCCATCGACGGGCAGCCGTCGATGACACCTTCACTGCAGTAGGTTTCGGATAAATCCATCCAGTTCCGGACACTGGCGGTTGTTCCGATATCGGCGTACCAGGCCGGGAAATTGGTGGAAGTGTTGGTGTGGTCCACATGATACGGCAATATCTCATTGTTGTCCACGGAATACATGATCAGAGCTGTTCCCAGCTGACGCATATTCGAAATGCATTTGGTGTTCTGTGCCGCGGCGCGGGCTTTGCTCAAGGCCGGCAGCAGCATGCTGGCCAGGATCGCAATAATGGCGATCACGACCAGAAGTTCTATGAGTGTGAAGGCGCGCGATGTCGAATGATTTTTCATGATAACCTCTTGTTGTTGATGTGAACGGTTGCGAAAAGATAATCTCGACGGCGGATCATTCGGGGCATTGTGAGAAATTTTCCTTTCTTAATTTGTGATGTTTAACGTTTTACATATCCGATAAATTAAAAGAAGCCTGTTTATGGCAATGGACACGATTCCCCCCAGAATGTCCGGGCTGGAATCAGCTCCGCGGTGGAACACTCCTCCGGAGGCGTGTCCAACTGGTCCAGCAGCCGGGCGAAGACCTTTCCGGCCAACGCCTCCGGCTGGTACTCGAATCCGGCCAGCGACGGCGTCATATCCCGGGCGTACGGACTGCTTTCGGCGCTGAAGAGACAAATGTCCTCCGGCACCCGCATTTTCCACCCGGCCAGTTGGCGCAACACCTGCAGCGCGATCCGGTCCGAATCCAAGATCAACACCTCGGGGCGCTCTTGCATCACCTGTTCCAGCCTCGCGGTGAAGTTTTCCGGCGCATACCCCTGCCAGAACTCCTCGGGGTACGGAAGCCCGGCGGCCTCGTAGGCGTCCCGGATGCCCTGCCGGCTGGCGCTGTAGGCCCGGTCGTGGTATTCGGCCCGGAGGCAGACGATGCGCCGGTAGCCGTGCGCCAGCATGGTCCGGACGGCGTCAAAGTGATTCCGATAATGCGCCGAACCGATCACCGGGAAGCGGGTCGGGCTCAGCGGCTCCTCCAAAAATACCACCTGCCGGAAGTTGTCAAACAGCTGCGGCACCTGCGTGCCGAACTCGGGATAGTTGTGCGTGGTACAGATCACGCCTTGCACGCCCATGCCGAGAAAGTCGTCGACATATTGCCGGATGGCGCGCAGGCTCTCGTGCACCATGCCCACCTGGAGCCGGTAATCGTGGTGAAACGCCAGGCGCTCCAGCTCCATCATCGCCTCCTGGTAAAACAGCGGCGCGCGGGTGTCGATCAGCATCCCGATGATGTTGCTTTTGCGCGTGACCAGCTGCCGGGCATTCAGGTTGGGCCGGTAGTTCAGGCGTTTGGCCACCTTTTGAATCGCCTCGCGGCTGTGCGGACTGGCGTGATTGAGCCGGGTGCCGCTCAATACCTGCGACACCGTGGTCACACTGAACCCGGATTCCCGGGCGATGTCCCGCAAGGTGACGGTGGTGGTTTTCACGGCAAATCCTCAATATGTTTAACGTTTCACATATTATAGCGGATTTCCGTTGAAAAGTCAATAGCCTTTGACTGGTTTTTTGAAAAAAATTGTGGAAATGTGACTTGTAACGGCAAAACGCACACGGGAAAAAAGGCCCGTGTGCGTTTTGCCTTACAAAAAAATGACTTTATCAGATGTGGATGGTCACGTCGGGGACTTTCTCCGTTTCGCGGTATTCGGAGAGCGGAATCAACTCCAGACGGTCGTAGCAGATCGCCTCGTCGACGCCGACGTGCGCGTCGAGCCAGAACATGCCCGTCGCGTCCGGGTTTTCGAACACGACCTTGCCCAGGACCATCCAGCGATAATCACCCCCGGCAGGCACGGAGACTCCCATCTGCGGCTGTTTGGCGTTGAACTCTTCGTCACCGTGCCGGAAATTCCGCAATGTGTAGGAAGCCGCGGCGCTTCCCGGTTTGACTTCGGAGCGGACCCGCATGCGCAAGACATAGGTTTCGCCGGGAATCAGGTAGTCGCGGAAGGTGTCGTAATAGTATTGCACCCCCCAGGGCTTGCCGCCGAAGTGGCGCACGGTTTGGCCGTCGAGCGCCGCGGGATCGTCGGCGAGTTCGGACATGCCGGCGACGGTGATCGAGGATTCAACCGCCACTGTGCCGGGCGAATAGGCGTCGGGCGGGGCGCTTTCCGCCCAGGCCAGTTTTTTCGCCCAGCGCGCGGGCAGCCCGGTCGTCTTCAAGTGGGCGTTGTCGGGAATGTAGTGGAGGAGGCTGCGCGCGATTTCGAGTTCGGCGGCGTAACATTCTATCCCGACCACTCTGGGATTGGCGTCGAGCAGCATGGCCGAAAAACAAAGGCGTTCCAGCCCGACCCGTTCCCGGAGCGTCTCCGAGGATACGGCGGCGCAGGCGGCGTCGAGCGCGGCGCGCATCGCGCCCAGTTCCCGGTCGTTGAAGTGGAAATTGACCTGCCCCGGCCGCGAACGCCATTCCGCGATGAAACGCTCCCAGGCGGCGCGCTGGATGGCGACGTACTCCCGCATCGGCTCCGCCGCTTCGCCGTAATAGGCGGCGACGAATTCCGCGATCAGCGAATCCAATTCGCGTTCGGGGTCCCACATCAGCTTGGCGAAGACCCAGCGCTTCAACCGGAAAAGCGACGTCCAGGCGATGGTACAGTCGGCGAAGTACCCCTTGATTCCGGCCCCGGCCAGGTCGCGCAGGCCGGCCGCTTCGGCGTCGAAGTTGGGAAACGGATAGCAGGATAGGTCGATATAGTCCCAGAAATAGGTCTTGACTCCGGTGGCGAGCCACTCGTCCATCTGGACGGTGATCCGGTTGTTTTCTCCCAGCGGCACCAGCATGGCGTCACGGTTCGCCCGCGCGCCGATCGGCGCGTAGAAGTTGACCAGATTGGCGTGATGGCGGATGGTCTTCGGGCGGTCGGAACCGTAGGAGAGGAAGGTCAGCCGGATGTCCGGAAACTCCGGCGCCAGCTCTTCGGCGACGGCGTTGGCCAGCGCGACCTGGGCGCCGGCGATGCCTTCGTTTTGGATCAATTTGGCGCACGCCGGGCATTCGCATTCGTCGCGCGAGGTGTCGGGTGACGAGATGCTGAAAATCCGGAGCTCCGGTTGTTCGGTCAGCTTGGCGCGAATCCGTCCGACGATGATCTTCGGCACCTCGCGGTTGGTGTAGCACAGTGCGCCCAGCCAGGGTTCGATGCGCACCCGTTTGCCGTCCTGCATGGCGTAGTATTCGGGGTGTTCGTCGTAATACTCCTCCGGCGGCACCAGCGCGGCATAGGTGTGGATGAAATAGCCCGACGCCAACTGCCCGCCGGATTCGGGAGGCAGGAGGGTGTGCCAGGAAATCGGCGCCAGCCGGTTCCACATCGGCCAATCGCTCGCGTCGTGATTGTCGGGCATGTACATCAGTTCGCGCATTTCAAAGGGCGGCGTGAAACGGCGCGGCACGATCTTCAGCGGTTTTCCACTCCAATCGGGGAATACGGCGACGTCGTTGGTGTACAGGCGGCAGCCCAGGTCCTCTTCGAGCAGCGCCAATACGCCGTTGAGCGGTCCGGGGGTACCGCCCCGGATGAAGCAATTGCCGCCGGTGAATTCGATGGCGTAGGACTGCGGCGGCAGGGCATCCCGGAAGCCGGCGGCGGCCGCCGACGCGGTTTCCCCGATGCTGATGTACGGCGGAACGGCGGCGGCTTCGGCGACGACCGGGACGGTTCCGCCACAGAGGCGTTCGAGGGTCGAAGCGAGCAGCCGGGCGGCGTAGGTCTCCTGGATGCTTGGCTTTTCCGGGACGGCGACGCAGAGATTTTCCGACACCAGCGAGCGGGCTTCGCCTCGCGGTGCCAGGGCGTCCGCCCTGGCCGTGAACACGGCCAGGCACACACAGATAGACAGCAGTAATTTATCGATCATTTCTCAAACCTTATATTTTTTGACGTGCTCGAGCGCGGATTTCAAGCTGAGGTTGGCCATGCAGATGCGGCCGTCGCCGGCGCCGTAATAAAGATAAATGTCATCCCCCAGGACCACGTTGGCGCAGGGGAAAATACAGCCGGGGTAGGCGCCTTCGCGTTCGGCCCCGACCGGTTCCATCACCGGTTCCGTCGTCCGGCACAGCACCCGGCGCGGATCGGCGCGGTCGAGCAGCAGCAGCCCCACCCGGTAGATCCCGGCCATGTTCACGCCGTGGTAGAACACCAGCCACCCGTCGTCGGTCGGAATCGGCACGCCGGAGCCGCCGATTTTCATTCTCTCCCATTCCCGTTCGGGACGGGCCAGCAGCCAATCGTCCGGCAGGTCGCACCCGGGGCGCTGATCCAGCTCCCAGGGCATGTCCCGGCGGTCGCTGCTCCAGCGGTCGATCCGGTCGCTGAAGACCAGCCAAATGCAGCCGGGATTGTAGAACATCGGCAGCGTCCACGCCATCGCCAGGGTCGGGCGGTGCAAATAGGCGTATTGGCCGCCGATCTTCTCCGGGAAGAGCACGACGTTGGCGTCGGCGGTGTGTTCGCTGGAGAGTGGACCGAGCCGTTCGACCGTCCGCCAGTCATCGGTCGCCGCGAGGCCGGTGCGCCGGAAATTCCGGCTCCAGGTCGGGTGGCGGTTGCCGTCGGGACCCAGACGGTAATGGCCCTCGCCGTAGGCCTTGAGATTCCAGCTCCGGGCCGCGTAGGTGATGTACCAGCGTCCTTCCAGCCGGGTAATCCGCGGATCGTCCACCGCGCCGTGGTCGAAATCGTGCCAGTCCGGCGACGGCGACAGGAACGGCTCGGGCCGCGCCGTGAAGCCGTAGCCGTCGGCGCTTTCGGCCAGTCCGAGGTGCATGGCGCCGTCGCCGCCGGCGGCGGTGAACAGCATTTTAAAAGCTTTTCCGTCGTGGATTACGCCGGGGTTCATCACGGTTTGAATGGTCCAGGGCAATTCCGGCATCGGGCGCAGAATCGGGTTCCCGGCATAACGTTGGATTTTCAGCATGGATTCAGACTCATTCCCAGTTGGCGGTGTCGTTGATTTCGTTTTTGACGAGACTTTGGGCCGAACCGTCGAACCGCGAAACATTGGCCCGGTTGCCGTGGCGCAGGTGCACCGAGAACCAACCGAGCGCGACTTCATCGGCGGCGGCGGTGATTCCCGGCGCGCCGTCGGTGCGCAATGGATTCATGTCGGCGCTCCAGATGGATTGCGGTTTCGCCTTCGCCAGCCGCGCCGGCTCGGCACTGTAATAGACCCCGTACGGAGTTTGCCACCCGTTGCCGTCTTCGGTGATAATGGCGTCGGCGGCGGAGGGACACAGATAGACATTGCTGAACGGAATGACCGGCGCCCCCAGAACGAGGTTGAGGGCGGGACCGAGATTGTTGTAGCCGAGCATGTACATATACCAGTTCAGCCAGTTGCAATTCCACGTGATGGTGTAGTCGTTGTTTTCGTTGGCGTACATGTGCATTCCGAGGACCAGTTGCTTCTGGTTGGCGATGCACTTGGTCGACTGCGCCGCGGCGCGGGCCTTGGACAGCGCCGGCAACAGCATACTGGCCAGAATCGCAATGATGGCGATTACAACCAGAAGCTCTATTAGTGTGAATTCCCGGCATTTGCCGTCGGCGCGAAGAGGGGCATGAATGTTTGTCATTTTCGTCTTTCCTGAATTTATGGGTTACGGTTGTATATTGCAGAAGGGGGCGGTACGGTTTATGCGATGGATAATGCGGCTGCCTCCTTTCGTTCCAGGGTCACCGGCAGGATTTCGCGGCCGGCGCGGAATTCGTTCTCGTCCAGCCGCGCCACCGCCCGGCAGGCCATGCCGCGGTAGTCCACTTTCACCGAATCGATCCGCGCCACGTCGGCGAACCAGGGGATCATCCGGTCGTAACCGACCACTTCGAGTTCGGGGGCCGCGATGGCGATGCCGGAAGCCAGGGCGTCTTCGACGCAGAACACTGCGGTGAATGCGTTCGACCGTTTGCGGGCCTGTTCCAGGGCGAGCGGGCCGCCGTATTGCATGCGGCGCAAGGCGTTGTTGCCGCCGAGCTGTTCCGCGGGAAAATCACACTGGATCAACTCCTCCTCCCGGCCGCCGAGCGCGAAAAACTCCCGCCGGAAGCCTTCGATGCGTAAAATATAATTCAAATCCCGGGTGGATGGGAGAATGCCGGCCACGCAGATCCGGCGGTGGCCCTGTTCCCACAGATGGCGCGCCGCCCGGCGGCCGCCGCCGGCCTCGTCGCTGAGCACTTCGATCAGGTTGTGGCGGCGGGTGGCTTCGAGGTCGAACCAGTAGTTCAGCCAGGCGAAGCGCACCTGGGGATAGTCCGCTGTGAGTGTGAGCTTCTCCTCGCGCTCGCACTGGTCGGAGAAAATGACGCCGGAAACGGAAAAATCCCTGCTGCTCAAATAGAAGCGTAACGCATGCTCCAGATCTCCGTAGACCGGGAGCAGCATGATGCCGCGTTCGGCGCAGGCGGTCTGGGCGCCGTCCAGGACGCTGAGCAAGGCGCTCGAATTGACGTATTCGCCGCGCGTCCAGCAGGAATGCAAGAGCAGCGCCCGTTGGCGGCCGTCGCCGGCGCCGAGCCGCCGGGCGACGAAGGTCCCCTGCTTGGGGCGGCGGTAGCAGACGCCGTCCCGGATCAGTTGCTGCAGGGCCATATCGGCGGTGCGGAGGCTGACTCCGGTTCTGGCGGCGATTTCAGTCAGCCCCGGCAGCCGGTCGCCCGGCAGCAGGTTATCCGAAGCGATCCATTTGCGGATCTCTTCGGCGAGGCGGATGTATGCGGATTTTCCGGCTACTTTCAATTGAATTCTTCTCCTGTTATTATGCATTATAGGACGATTATACTTTTCTGTCAACAGGGAAACTCGAATTGTCCGGAAAAAATAAAATAAATCGCGGCTTGGCGGAATCAGCGGTATTTTGCCACCAGATCGGCGGCGATGCGGACGCATTCGGGGCAGGATACGCGGTGGAGCTGTTTCAGGTCGCTGCAAAGATCGGAATGGGTTTGGGCGACGAAGTCGCACTGAATGGCTTCGGCGGCCTCCGGAACCAGCAGCATCGCGGCGTGGAGGGCGCCGCAGCGTCCGCCGGGGGCCTTGCCGCCGCCGCAGACGGCGAGTTCGGCGACCAGCTCCGGGTGGCCGCACCCTTCGGCGACGGCCTGGGCGCAATTGTGTTTTTTCGGCGTGGCGGTGTAGAGTTCGACGGCGTTGGACATGGCGGTAAAACCTTTCGCGTTGTTTCTGTGAAGCGAATACTATACACGGTTCCGGGGGCGGATGCAAAAAAATAACATGTTTTTAACCGCAGCGCCATGGATTGTTAATAAATGGACTGTATAGTAAGTTCCAAACAATACGGTAATGAATGTTCCGAAAGGGGGCGAACCGATGGGCAAAGAGCGCATATTGATTATCGAAGACGAAGAATCCATTCAGGAACTGCTGATTTACAACTTCAAAAAAGACGGCTTCTCCGAATTGAAGGTGTGCGGCTGCGGCGAAGAGGGGCTGCGCGAGACGGCGGCGTTTCAGCCGGACCTGATTCTGCTGGACCTGATGCTGCCCGGCTGCGACGGGCTGTCGGTGTGCCGCCAGCTGAAAGCGAACACGCGGACGGCCAACATCCCGATCATCATGTTGACGGCGAAAAGCGAAGAGGCCGATATCGTGGTCGGGCTCGAACTCGGCGCCGACGACTATATCACCAAACCGTTCAGCCCGAAGGTGCTGGTGGCGCGGGCGCGGTCGGTGCTGCGCCGGTACGGCCATGACGCCGAAGCCGCCGAGGAGCCGGGATCGGCGGGGGCGCTGAAGCGCGGTCCATTGACGATGAACCGGGGCCGGCGCGAATGCATGCTGGCCGGCGAGGCGCTGACGCTGACTTATTCGGAATTCGAAATCCTGTATTACCTGGCTTCGCACCCGGGGTGGGTATTCACCCGTTCCCAGATCGTCAACGCGGTCAAGGGCGACGATTATCCGGTCACCGAGCGTTCGATCGACGTCCAGATCGTGGCGCTGCGCCGCAAACTCGGCAGCGCTGGCGCGTTGATCGAAACCGTCCGCGGCGTCGGTTACCGCTTTCAGGCGGAGTGAGGAAATCATGGTGAAACTGCATATCAAATTCGGCTGGCTCAGCGTCCTGACGGCACTGTTGTGGATCATCATCATCGCCGCGGTGATGGTGATCTGGACCCAGACCGGCCACTCCGAAACCCGCTATCTGCGGGAATTGGACCGGACTCTGGAAAGCATGCTGCGCTCCGAAATGCCCCATATTGCCAAGCTCCTCGAGGACGGCGATTACGACGGCGTGCGCCGTCTCTGCAGCCCGGAAAAGAGCGATTCGGATATCCGGCTGACGGTGATCGCCCCCGACGGCGAGGTGATCGCGGACAGCCGGGTGCGTTACAATCTGATGGACAATCACATGGAGCGGCCGGAAATCGAAGAGGTCCGCTCCGGGCAGCCGGTCTCCCGGCAGATGCGTTTCAGCAGCACCGCGCATATCCCAAGTCTGTATTGCGCGATACCGCTGGAGGTCAATTCGCAGCGTTACATCATCCGCGGCTCGCTCAGCATGAACGAGCTGGAACGGACGATGCGGACGGCGCGGCAGAATCTGCTGCTGGTCGGAATCGCGGTCGCGGCGGTGCTGTCGGCATTGAGTTTCTATGTGGTGCACAAGGTGATCTTTCCGTTGCGCCGGTTGCGCAAGACCGCCAACCGGATCGCCGCCGGCGAGCTCGACTTGCCGCTGCCGCCGACCGGCCCCGGCGAAGTCGGGCGTCTGGCGCTGCCGCTGGGGATGCTGGCGGAACAGTTGAAAATGCGCTATGAAGAGGTGCGGCGACAGAAGCTGGAACGGGATCTGATCTTCGACGCGATGCGCGAAGGGGTGGTGATGCTCAACAGCGCGGGTGCGCTCTCGGGCTACAACGAAGCCGCGCGCAAGATGTTCCATCTGACCGGGCAGGTGCGCAACCAGCCGTTTCTGGCCCTGGTCCGCTTTGCCGAATTGAAGGTGTTTCTGGAAAAGGTCAAAAAACAAGCCGGACCGGTGGAAGAGGAGCTGCTGCTGCAGTTGTCCGACAGCGTCGAACCGCGTTATCTGCGGGTCCGGGGCGTGATGATCGGCGATACCGTCGAGAAACTGTCCTGCATCCTGTTGGTGTTTTCCGATATCACCCGGATCCGCAAGCTGGAAAACTTCCGGCGCGACTTCATCGCCGATGTGTCGCACGAGATCAAAACGCCGCTGACGGTGATCCAGGGGGCGGCGGAGACGCTGCTGGACGGCGCGTTGGAGGATCCGGCGGGGGCGACGCGTTTCCTGGATATCATCCAGACCCATTGCCGCCGGTTGAACCTGCTGGTCCAGGACATTCTCAGCATCTCCAATCTGGAGGAGAAAACCACCCGGGCCACCGAGGACTTCGTGGAGCTCGACGCCGGCGATATCGTGCGCACCGCAGTGGAGCTGTGCCGGCCGCGGCTGCTGGAAAAACAGCACCTCGAAGTGAGTATCCCCGACACGCCGTGCGAGGTGGCCGGCGACAGCGCCAACCTGGAGCAGGCGGTGGTCAACCTGGTGGACAATGCGATCAAGTACGCCGGCGAGGAGGCGACCATCCGGGTGACGGTCATCGTCACGGAGCGCAATGTGGTGATCGCGGTGGCGGACAACGGCGTCGGCATCGCGCCGGTGCATCTGGAACGGTTGTTCGAACGCTTCTACCGGGTGGACAAGGCGCGCAGCCGGAAGGCCGGAGGGACCGGATTGGGGCTGGCAATCGTCAAGCATATCGTGCAATGGCACCGCGGCCAGACCGAGGTGACCAGTGAAGTCGGAAAGGGGACAACCTTCCGGATGATTCTGCCGCGGGCGACAAAAAGTGGGGAAATGTGAGGCTCCGGAGTTGCAATTTGCGCTTTTTGCGGTACATTAACCGGATAACCAGCATGGTCCGGGGCCGGGCTCCGGATCAAAAAACGACAACACTAAGGAGTGAGGGTTATGGCGGTCTGCTATAAGGATTTAGGGTTGGTAAATTCGCGGGAACTTTTCGCCAAGGCGGTCAAGGGCGGCTATGCGATTCCGGCGTATAACTTCAACAACATGGAACAGCTGCAGGCGATCATCCAAGCCTGTACTGAAACCGAATCTCCGGTGATTCTCCAGGTTTCCAAGGGCGCGCGCGACTACGCGAACCAGACGCTGCTGCGCTACATGGCGCAGGGCGCGGTCGAATATGCGCGTGAAATCGGCAAGGGCAAGGCGATTCCGATCGTGCTGCACCTCGACCACGGCCCGGATTTCGAAACCTGCAAAAGCTGCATCGACATGGGCTTCAGCTCGGTGATGATCGACGGTTCGCACCTGTCGTTCGATGAAAACGTCGCGTTGACCCGGAAAGTGGTCGAATACGCCCACGCCCACGACGTCACCGTCGAAGGCGAACTCGGCGTCCTCGCCGGTATCGAAGATGAAGTCTCCGCCGAAAAGCACACCTACACCCAGCCGGACGAAGTCGAAGAATTCGTCAAGCGCACCGGTGTGGATTCGCTGGCGATTTCGATCGGTACCTCGCACGGCGCGTTCCAATTCAAGCCGGGCGAAAATCCGCAGATCCGCCTGGACATCCTGAAGGAAATCGAAAAGCGGATTCCGGGATTCCCGATCGTGCTGCACGGTTCGAGTTCGGTGCCGCAGGATCAGGTGGCGATCATCAACGCCAACGGCGGCAAGCTGAAAGACGCGATCGGCATCGGCGAAGACCAGCTCCGCGCCGCGGCGAAGTCGGCGGTCTGTAAGATCAACATCGACTCCGACGGCCGTCTGGCGATGACCGCGGCGATCCGCAAGGTCTTCAACGAAAAGCCCGAAGAATTCGACCCGCGCAAGTATCTGGGCCCGGCGCGTACCGCGTTGAAGGAGCTCTACAAGCGCAAGAATATCGAAGTGCTCGGCAGTGCCGGTCACGCGTTCGATAAGTAATTATCCGTTGCGATAATTGCAGCCAGTGCCGCCCGCACCGTTTCCGGTGCCGGGCGGTGCTTTTTTTATACCGAGTTTCATGGTGCCGCGACCGAAAGGAGTCTTGCTTGGTGGCGGCAGAAACGTGACGCCGGGCGGTTAAAGTGATTGTGCCTGGGTGGGACAGGGCTCCCGCATGAATGAAGGACCGTGCGGTTTCGAGTCTGTCATCGATCATCGCCTGGCGTACAGGGTATACAAAAAAAGAGCCGCTGTGAAAGCGGCTCTTTTTCTTGAATTTCAACGATGCCGGACGGACATCAATCGACCTTGCGGTTCCGGCGGCGAATCAAGCCTACAACGGCTCCGCCGAGGGCCACGGTGGCCAAAATGCCGGGCAGGGGCTGTCCGGCGGGAGCCGCGGAATCCGGCGCTACGCCGAACAGCATCGACTGTTCGTAGCCGTAAGAAATTCCGGATTCATCCTTGTACCAGCCATTGCCGAAGTTGTACACCTTGTTGCCGTTGCCGTTGTCGCCGCCGCCGAACAAGCTCATGTTATAGGTATAGCCGTCCACGCCCCGGATGGAGGAATAGTTGATGCCTCCGGCGGTCAGCCAGAATCCGATGGTGCTTCCGGCCTGCAGCTGGATGGTGGCCAAATTGTTTTCGAAAGACAAACTGCTGACCGACAAAATACTGTTGGTCGCGCTGTCGTAAACCATATAGCCGAGTTCGGTATTGGTCGGCGCAAAGGAGCCGTCAAGGAGGTTTCCGATCACGGTGTTCATATGGCGGTTCACGCCGGCCAGCGCGTCGAGATCGGTATTCATCTGCAACACGACATTCTGCTTGGCGGTGATGGTCCAGCCGGTATCTTTATTGAGTCCGGCGGAGACATACTCATTTTCCTGCTCGATATTTGCGCCGTACTGGAAAGCCGCCATGCAGCTTACGGCAAAGCATGCACACAAAAACACCAAAAATTTTTTCATGAATCGTATCTCCTTGGATAGGGTTTGCTGTTAAATTAACTCCGAAATCGGCAAATACAAACGGAATGCTGATATTTTTTTGAAATATTTTTCGGCATGAATTTTACCCGAAAATTTGCACGCCGCCGTCATTTATGATATATTGCCGGACAAGCAGGAAAACGGAGAATTTATGGAACCGCCACGGAAGCCGGCCTGGGATAAGGCGTTGGATTTTTTGAACCGCAAGGCATTGAGCCGCCGGCAACTGGCGGAGAAGCTGCGTGCCGCCGGCTACCCGTCGCCGGAGATCCGGGCCGCGGTGGAACGGGCGGAGCGGCTGAATCTGGTGAATGACGCGTTGCTGGCGCAGGATTATGCGCGGACAATCGCCGCCGGCGGCGTCGGGCGCTACCGGATCCGGCAGAAGCTGCGGACGAAGCTGTTTGACGCGGCGACCGTGACCGAGGCGGTGGCGACGACCGAGGAGGGGGAAAAGGAACAGGCGGAAAAGGCATTCGACTATAAGCTCCGGATGTTGAGCCGTGAATCCGACTGGCGCAAAAAGCGCGAAAAGATGTTCCGCTACCTGGTCGGCCGCGGTTTTCCTGTCGCCGTGGTCAAAGAGCTGGCGCAGAGGATCGGCCCGAATGAATAGGGAATAATATTTGGGGCGAGCGTGGCGACTCCTCGCCCCCGCGCACCCCGACAGGGTGACCCAGCGTTGCGCTTGCTGACGCAAGCCTACTTTTCGCCCTTGCGCTTCGCGCTGCGTTCTTTGCGCCTCTGCTCCAGATGCCTCCGGCATCTTTCGCGATCTTTTCGGGTAGGGGGGAGCGCCTGTTGTTGCGTTGGGTCTCTGACGGCCGCAGTTCGGGGAAAACAAAAATTTCCAGTGGGTTTGATTTTTTATTTGCATTTATATTACATGTGTAGTATCTTTACTACATCGTGGAGGTATGTCATGAAAATGGATGCGGTGAATATTACCGATGCGGAGTGGGAATTGCTTGAGATTGTGTGGCGGCGTGCGCCGTTGAGTGCGCGTGAAATCTATCAGGCGCTGCCGGGGGAGAACCGCGCCAATTATCGCACGGTACGGACGCAGCTGGACCGGATGGCGGTGAAAGGCGTGTTGGCGCGCAGCGACCATCACGGATTGCTGTTGTTCCGTCCCGAAGTATCGCGGCAAAACGCCTTGAAAGAGAAAGTTCGGAGATTTTTCTCCCGCTTTTTTCAAGGCGATGCCGGATTGGCCATTGCTCATGTTATCGAAGAGGAAGCGCTTACCGATGAGGCGCTTCGGTCGTTGCGTGAATTATTGGAGCGTAAAGTAAACTCGGAAGGGGATGAGTCATGCTGAATCAATATTGGAATGCGTTGCTTTATGCGTCGGCTTCGGTTGCGATTCTCGGATTGCTGCTGCATTGGTTTCGGCCGTGGATTTCTCCCCGGTGGGGTTACTGGTTCAGCGTCGCGTTGGCGGTACGGCTGCTGCTGCCGGTTCCGGCGCCGTGGCCGACGATCGAATTGCCCGCCGGGTGGGCATGGGCGGTCATAGGGGTGATTTTCGGCGGGGCGGTGAGCATGTGGATTGCCGGATTTTTCCGGACGGCATTGCTTCGGCAGGTGCTGCAGCGAACCGAACAGCTGCTACCGGCGGAGTTGCATCGGGAATATCTTGCCGCCAAAGAGTTGTCCGGGAGTCCGCTCTGTCCGGTGTTGGTGGTTTCCGGAACGCATATTCCGCCATTGACCGTCGGTATCGGACGGCCTATGATTGCGGTGCCGGCCATGCTTCTTCCCGGCATGGAGAAGGAGCACTTGCGTGACATAATGCTGCATGAATTGTCTCACCTGGTGCTCCATGATCTGTGGTTCGGCGTGCTTTGGCAACTTGCCCGGGGATTGCACTGGTTCAATCCGTTGCTGGCGGTGGCGGCCGGCGACTTCCGGCGCATTCGTGAATTGCGCTGCGATGCCCGGGTACTCCAGTTGCTGTCATCCGAAGCCGAGCGCAGCTGTTATGGGCAGATGTTGTTGGAGCTCAATCAGCGCTTGGCCGCTGGTTCGCCTTATCGGGAGGGCGCGGCGTCGATTCTGGAGAGTCCGTCGCTGTTGGCCGAGCGGATTGCTCGGATTGCCGTTGGCCCCGGACGGTATTCCGGTCGGTATTGGCGCAGCGCGGCACTGGCGACCGGTTTGCTGCTGACGCTGGTGCCGCGGCTTGCGGCGGCGACGGAATTGCCGCAGCCCTATCAGAATATTCTGCCGCAATGGCGGGTGACCGAGGCGCGGGAGCTTACTTCCGGTACGGAATGGGAGGAGTATCGTCAGCGTTGCGGGGCGGGGTTGACCGCATATACCCGGGAATGCCTGACCGGCCCCGGCGGCCGGGTGGAAATCGTTGTTTTTGAGTTCGGCTCCGAAGCCGATGCCGCCGCTTATTGGAATGTGCGGCAGATGCAGACCTCCAATTTACATTTGCACAGCGGCAACCGCGACATTGAAATCATTGGCAACGATATTGCAGTGCTGCTGACACTGTGGGACTACTACAAGCCCGATCCGGCATTGGATGAGATCGTCCGCCTGATGGGGGAGGGAATTGCGTTTACCAAAGTCAATTTGATTCTGGAACCGATGTACAGCCAGATTGCCTCCCGGCTCGGCGTCAAACCCCGGTGTATCTACAACGCGTTTTCCTCTGCCGGACAACTGAACTTCGTCGTCCTCAATCCGGAAGCGGATGATGCCCGTGAAGTCGGCGCCAAAATGCAGGTGCTCGGCGTGCCGGAGGAGAATATACTGTATCCAGTGTCCGGTCTGGTTGTCGAATATATCCATTTCGGCGCGGCTTCGGAGGTGCAACAGCGCGTGCGCCAGCTGCTGACTCCGCAAGCGCAATAAACATACCCTTCCGGATTGGTGCGG
The DNA here is from genome assembly GCA_031549115.1 of Victivallaceae bacterium. Taxonomy (GTDB): domain Bacteria; phylum Verrucomicrobiota; class Lentisphaeria; order Victivallales; family Victivallaceae; genus JAVBQJ01. Next base: position 10,583 of record JAVBQJ010000010.1, on the reverse strand, counting down.
AAGGGTGTTTGTGCTCTGAAAGCCGTTGTCAGCCGTGCTTCCTGCGGCGGCGTATGATGTAGATGATGCCGCCGGCGATCAGCAGCGTAGCCAGAATGCCCGGCAGCGGTTGTCCCGCCGGTGCGTCTTTCAATGACAGTTCAAACAGCAAATCGCTGTTCGGCAGATTGGCAACCGATCCGAAGTAGCCTTCGGTAAAGCCGAGAATGAATTTGCCGTCCGCGACCTTGAAGGCCGAATGGGTGCCGCCGCCGCCGGGCATCGAGTTCAGGCTGTACAGGGTCAGTGCCCCGTTGGATACCCAGAAGCCGATGGTCTGCTGCGCATTTGCCACCTGCCTGAAGGTCTGTTGCGCCGCAGTGACCAATTCATTCAACGTGCCGATATTCTGAACCGCCATGGTGTCCCGGTCGATGGAGTACATGCCGAAAGTCACACTCTGCCACCGCTCCGATACGTTGTTCTGCAGCATGGAAACCGAAATCTGCGCGCTGTTGTTGAAGTACAGCGAGTTGGCGATGAACGTCGGATCGTGGGTGACCGCGGTGTTGTTGGCGCCCTTCACGCCGACCGAATCCGGAACATACTGCGGAACGGCGAATGCGACGGCACACAGGCCGAGCCCCAGCAGCAGAGCAAATCGTTTTATCATAAAAATCAGCCTTTTACCTTGACAAACAATATCAAAACTTCCCTATCATACTATAGACTAACTAAAATTGCAAGCTGGTTTCGGGTTTATTTTTCATATTTTTGAAGCCGTTGATGAATTCGGGGGACTGCGGCCGAACCAGCTGCCGGGATGACGGGCGAAATCCGCCGCATCTATAATAATTTCCCTGAAAATTTCCGATCTGTCCTTGACATTTTCCGCAAAGTCCTCTATAATAGGTAGTGACAAACATAGGTACCTAAGTTGAGGATGCGATGCAAACGGCAAATGATCCGGTAAAAACAGGCAAGGCGCCTCCGTATGAGCGGCTGTACCAGCGTTTGCTGGAGCAGATCAAGGCGGGGGAAGTGGCGGAGCGCATTCCGTCGATCAATGAACTGGCGGAGGCGTTTTCGGTCAGCATCGCCACGGTCAAAAAAGCCATCGACAAGCTGAAAAACCAAAATATCCTGTACGGGCGGAAGGGCAAGGCGATCTTCGTCAACCCCGACGCGTTCCGCCAGTTGCTGTTTCAGCGCCGCATCGTGATCTACATTCAGGAAAATCTCTGCCGCAACTCTTTTTATCTGCGTGTGATCAATGATTTGCGCAACCGCCTGGAGAGCGATCAATCGGTGGTGCACTTCGTCAACTCGCTTGCGCAACTGATCAATACTCCGCAGCCGGATATCGTGGTGGCGATGGACATGGAATCGTCGGAGGAGATCGCCGGGCTCAGGGCGGTCGTCCCGCCGGAACGGACCATTTTCCTGAACTGTCTGGCCGGCCAGACTTACCATGTCGGCACCGACAACTTCGCCGGCGGACAAATGGCCATCGCGGCGCTTTACCGGGCCGGGCACCGGCACATCGGCGTCATTTCCCGGGATGTGGAGCGGGAGAACAGCTTCTTTCATCAGCGCTACCGCGGTGTGACCGCCTGCGCCGCCGAGCATCCGGATCTGATGCTGTACAACTGTCTTCTGGCGTCCCGCGACGGTTACTGCGATGAGCGCGACGGTTGCCGGATTGCCGGAGAGATGCTGCGGCAGCATCCGCGGATCACCGCGATTTTCGCATTTACCGATATCCTCGCACTCGGTGTTTACAATTACTGCAACCGGAATTCACTGCGCATTCCCGCGGACCTTTCGGTGATCGGTTTCGACGACAAGGAGTTTTCGCCGGTGCTGTATCCGGCGCTGACTTCGATCCGGGAGGATTCCGAAGCGATCAGTGCCGCGATTGCCGGCATCATGCGCGGCATCGTCAGCGGCACCGCCGAACCGTGTCAGCTTCAGTGCCGTCCGGCGTTGATCGAACGCGACAGCATTGCCGCGCCGGCAAGGAAGTCGAGTTCATGAGACCCGTACTTGCCGTTTTCCGTATCCGGCTGGAGGCGATTGCTGGGAGATAAATAAAATAATTGAATAAAAAACAAGATTTTTGGCAACTTTAACTCGCAATAAAATTCATTTAAGTTATAGTATGTTATAGGTGCGGGATGTGCTCCGGTGCCGGCAGGGCGCGGTACAGGCACAATCGCTTCCAAATCAGAGAGGTCACAAAGAATGCGTTATTTTATCGGCGGCACGGGACAGAAGTTCTGCCGGAGGGAATTTGAAATTGCTCCGGGTGCCGGACTGGTCACGGTGGCCGTGACCGCGGATGCCCATTCGTATGTCAACGATTATTGCCAGAAATTGCGGCACGACGGCAACGACGGCAACTGGCTGATGGGCGGGAGCTTCATCAAATACCATCTCTATGTGGACGGCAAGCGCCTGGGATTGGGGCCGTTCCGGGGCATTCGCAGCGGCGATCGGGTGGAACATGTCTTCCCGGCGGGGGTGCTGGAGCCCGGCATTCATACCGTCGCTTGTCTGATGCGCGGCGAAAAGCAGGGGGTGGCGATTGAAATTCGCGCCGGAGGGCGCGTGATTGCGGATTCGGCTTCCGGCTTCCGGCAATGGAGCGCGAACGAGTTTCTCGCGCCGGTATGCTGGGCGTGCCCCGAGGTGAACAGCTACTTCAAAGGCGACATCGGCCCCGGCGAACTGTTCGAACACTTGCAGGGCGAATATGAGCCTGCGGGATGGTCGCTCACCGGTTTCGACGATTCCGGCTGGGAGGCGTGCCTGCCCGCGGCATGGGACGGAACCCCGGAAGCGGCGGAGTGGAACTATGACGTCGTCGAAGAGTCGCCCGCGCGCATCGTCCGGCTCGGCGAAGGCGCCTTCCTGATCGACTTCGGGCGCGAGGCGATCGCCCAGATCGAGATGACGGCGCCGGAACCGGCCCGGGTCGAATTGCGGTTGGGCGAAGAGCTGCAGAACGAAAAATGCGTGCGGTTTCAACTGCGGGCGAATGTCTGTTACCAGGAGCTGTGGCACTTCGCCCGATCGGGACAGACGCTGTCGCACTTCGGCGTCCGGGCGTTCCGCTATGCGGAGGTGCACGGCTTCCCCGGCGAGTTGACGCGGGATTGTTTCCGGCGCCGGGTGATCCGCGCGCCGTTCCGGCGGGGAGCGACCTGCTTTGTGTCCAATCATCCGGCGCTGAACCGGATCTGGGAGTTGTGCCGTTACACGGTGGAAGCGACCGCGATGGATTTGTACACCGACTGTTTTACCCGCGAACGAATCTGTTACGAGGCGGACTCGTATGTGAATATGTTGGCCAATTTCGCGGTCGACAGCGCGGCTCCGGCCGCCAAACGCAGTGTCGCCTACATGATCGGGCATCCGACCTGGCCGTGCGAATGGATGCAGATGATGATTCCGGTATTTTATGAATACTACATGCATACCGCCGACGCCGCAACCGTTCGCGACCATTGGGAAGAACTGGTCGCAAAGGCCTCCTATCTGCATTTGCTCGAGGATGGACTGGTGCGGCGTTTCCCGCTCGACATCATCGTCGACTGGCCGATGAATCTGCGCGACGGCTGCGAAATCGATGCCGATTACGTGGCGATCCCGCACTTCATCCTCTACGGCAATTTGCGTAAATTGGCGTTTCTGGCGCGGGAACTCGGCTTCGAGGACAGATTCACCGCCACCGCCGACGCGATGCTGCCGGCGATCCGGGCGGCGTTTCTGGATCCGGAGCGGCGGTTGTTCGTCGACCACCGCGGCAGCCGCCATGCTTCGCTGCACACCAACGTGTGGGCACTGTGGAACCGGGTGACGGCGCCGGAGGAGCACGAAAACGTCGTCGATTTCGTCGCCGCCAGGGGCATGTCCTGCGGCGTTTACAATGCCCAGTATGTGCTGGATGTGTTGTTCGAAAACGGCCGCGCCGAACGGGCGCTCGAGCTGCTGCTCGACGACGGGCCGCATTCGTGGCTCAATATGCTCAAGCTGGGTGCGACCATCACCACCGAGGCGTGGCATTACGGGCAAAAGGCCAATATGAGCTGGGCGCATCCGTGGGGTGCTTCTCCGGCGCATGCGATCGTCCGGCATCTGTGCGGCCTCAAGCCGACCGCGCCCGGCTGGCGGGAGTTCCGCTGGGAGCCGCAGCCGGCCGGCGGCATACAGTTCACACTTGATTATACCCTGCCCGATGGGCGCAGGCTGCATTACTCCACGGAAACCCGAAAGGCGGTGAACGCATGAGTTCCTCCCGGTCATTGTCGGCGGCAACCGCCCGGATCGAACTGACCAACCCGCATCCGGCGGGCAAGGTGTTGGATCCGTTGTATGCCAAAGTGCTGGCGCTGCGCGCCGGAAATGAAACCGTGGTCCTCATTGCCGTGGATGTCACCGCGGTCGGCGGCCGCGCCATCAGCGACGGCATTCTCCCCGATGGCGGCGAATGGCTGGTGCCGGCGCTGCGCGAGCACCTCCGGGAGGCCTGGGGCATTGCCCCGGAGGGGGTGGCGGTCAACGCGTCGCACACCCATCCGGCGGGGCAGATGCTGTGTGACGACGCCGAGCAGCTGCGTCGGGTGGCCGCGGCCTGCGATACGGCGCTGCGGCAGCTGCAGCCGGCCCGGATCGGCTTCGGCACGGCGTCGCTGCCGCCGGTGGCGGTCAACCGCAATTTGCAGCTGAAAAACGGCTGCGACCGCGCCGTCCGTCACACCAATCCGACCCCGGCGGACGCCGAAGTCGAAGCGGTGCGTCCGGTCGACCGTGAAATCGGGTTGATCCGGGTCGACCGGGCCGACGGGACGCCGCTGGCGTTGGTGTACAACTTCGGCTGCCACCCGCTGTTCGGCGATGCGCGCGGCAGTCTGACCGCGAATTTCCCGGGGCATGTATCGGCGGCGCTGGAACGGTTGCACTCCGGCGCGACGGCGTTTTTTCTGCAGGGGTGCGCCGGGGATGTGATCGACCGGGGCTTCAAGGATTTTTCCCGGCCGCGCGATGTCGCGACGCCGGCGAAGTTGATCGCGCTCGAGATTGCGCAGGCGGTGCCGGCGATCGCGACGGTGCCGGAGGCGGAAATCCGCTGCGCGCTGGCGGCGCTGCGGCTGCCGCGCCGTACCGACGTGCCGGAAAAAGTGGCGGCGTTGCGCATCCGGCAGCAGGAGCTGCTGGCGGAATTGCACTATTGTCCGCTGAACTTCAAGAATTTCCTGCAACTGCTGTTGCGTTACCGGCTGGAGCCGGAATATCCCCTGACCGACGCGTTTCAGTATTTGCAGGCCGAAGCCGACGGCGACGACGGCTGGCGGGAAATGGACCGGCTGAACCGGACGAGTCTGGATAAATACCGGCGCAATATCGCCGCCATGGAGGAATTGACGCAGATCCAGGACGACATTATGACCCTGGAAAAACACCAGCGCCTCAACGCGGCGAGCGGCGAAAGCTTCATCGCCGCCGAAGCGCAGGCCATCCGCGTCAACGGCGCGGCGATCGTGACCTCGGGGGCGGAATTGTTGACGCAGATCGGGTTGAATGTGAAAGCGTCGAGCCCGTTCGCGCCGACGCTGGTGGCAGGTTATACCAACGGGTATTTGCACTACGGCGTTCCCGCGTCATTGTATCGGGGCGGCGGCTATGAAGCCACCGAGTGTCTGTTGGCGCCGGAGTGGCAAACATGTTTCGAGTCTGCTGTCGCGGCACTGCTGCAACAGCTTAAACATTAAATACGGAGGTTGTTTTCATGGATTCCAGATTGAAATTCGCCGTGATCGGTTGCGGCGCGTTGGCGCAGGGGCAGCACATCCCGAACCTGGCCGGATCGAAAAAAGCGGCGCTGCATGTCTGCTGCGATGTCAATGAAGCGGCGCTGGCGAAGTGCCGCGAACGTTACGGTGTTGCGACCGCGTCGGATTGGCATGCGGTCATCGCCGATCCGGAGGTGGAGGCGATCTGTCTGGCGACCACCGAGAAGCTGCGTTATCCGGTGATCGAATGCGCGGCGCATTACCATAAGCCGGTCTATGTCGAAAAACCGCTCGCCACCACGTTGGAGGAGCTTTACCGGATTCAGAAGCTGGTGAACCAATCCGGTATTTCGTTCTGCGTCGGCCACAACCGGCGCAGCAGCCCGGCCATGGGCGACGCGCGGCGGATCTTCCGCGACCATATGCGCGACAACCGGCAGGAGCCGTGGCGTTGGAACCGCGAACCCGACCGGCCGGCGCGCGCCGACGACGGCGTCGCGTCGATGAACGTCCGGATCAACGACGACTGGTATTCGTGGAAGAGCTGGGTATTCGATCCGGTGCAGGCGCCGCATGGGCCGATGCTGTTTGAAATGACCCACTTTACCGATCTTTGCAACTGGTTTCTCGATTCGGAAGCCGTCGAAGTGGCGGCGTTGGAGACCGGCATGCTGAATCACGCGATCATCATCCGCTACGCCGGAGGCGAAATCGCATCGCTGAATCTGTGCGCCAACGGTACTTTTGGTTACCCCAAGGAGCTGTACGAGGTCATGGGCAATGGCGGTATCGTCGCCATCGATCACATGTGCGAAGTGCGCACCGGCGGCATTCCCGGAGCGCCGGCAGTGACCCGGTATCCGTTTTTGCTTGACCGGCACCCGGAGGTCGGCCGGGAGGGCGGCATCGCCGGGTGGCTGGCGAAAAAGGCCGCCGCCTGCACCGAAGCGGCCGCCAGCGGCGATCCGATGCGGCAATTCACCGCCGAGCCCGATAAGGGCCACGCGCATGCGCTGGATCACTTCACCGATCAGATCCGCGGTCTGCGCGGCGAAGTCTGCGGCGTCGACGCCGCGGTCCAGGCGACCCGGATCGCCTTTGCCGCCATCCGGGCGGCGCGGGAGAAACGCATCGTCGCATTGGCGGAGGTCTGAGCGCGATGAAACCGACCGATATTACCATTCGCGCCAGTGAAGTGCAATTCCTGCCGGTGCGGCTGCGGGTGCCGTTGAAGTTCGGCGCCGCCGTGCTCGATTCGATCGTCTGCGCCCGGGTCAAAATGACCGTGGCAAACCGCCGCGGGCAGGTGGCGTCGGGGTGGGGCGAAACGCCGCTCAGCGTCGGCTGGAGCTGGCCGGATGCGAGCCTGGCATACGAGGTGCGGGAGCAGGCGATGATCGCCTGTTGCCGGGAGTTGAATGCCATCTGGTCGGCGTATTCCGATTGGGGGCATCCGATGGAATTGAGCCGGCGTTTCACGGCGGATCCGGGCATTCCGCAGCTGGCGGGGCTGATCTGCAACAGCGCTTTTGACCTGGCGCTTCACGACGCTTACGGCCGCGCCAACGGCATTGACTGCTGGGAGAGCTTTCACGCCGAATTCATGACCGACGATCTGGCGGTTTACTTCGGCGACCGGCGTTTTCAGGGACGCTATCCGCAGGATTACCTGACTCCGAATCCGCCGGAGCGGCTGCCGGTATGGCATCTGGTCGGCGGCAAGGATCCGCTGGACGCCGGCGAACTTTCCGGCGATGAACCCGACGACGGTTATCCGGTGACGCTGGAGGAGTGGATCGAACGCGATGGACTGGATTGCCTGAAAATCAAGCTGACCGGCACCGATGCGGCATGGGATCTGGCGCGCACGGCGGCGATTGGAAAAATGGCGCTGGCGCATGGGGTTCATAATCTGTCCTGCGACTTCAACTGCATGGTGCGCGAACCCGAATACGTGAATGACATCCTCGACCGGCTGCGGCGGGAGACGCCGGAAATTTACGACCGGATCCTGTATGTGGAGCAGCCGTTCCCGTACGATCTGGAAGCCAACCGGATCGACGTGCACGCGGTGGCGGCGCGCAAACCGCTGTTCATGGACGAGAGCGCCCACGATTGGCAGCTGGTAAAGCTGGGGCATGAGCTGGGCTGGAACGGCGTCGCGCTGAAGGTGTGCAAGACCCTGACCGGGGCATTGTTGAGCGCCTGTTGGGCGCGGGAGGCGGGCATGCAGCTGATGGTGCAGGACCTGACCAATCCGATGCTGGCGATGATTCCGCACGTGCAACTGGCGCGTTACGTCGGCACGATCATGGGCGTGGAATGCAACGCGCCGCAATTCTACCCGGAGGCGTCACTGGCGCTGGAGGCGCGGCACCCGAATTTGTACCGGCGCCGGAACGGCGTGGTGGAGCTGGGCACTCTGAGCCGGATCGGCCTCGGATACGATCTTGACTCATGATCGTTTCGTCTATATTTTTGCCGGTTTTGTCTATGGCGGAACGCCGTATCCGGGCTATATTGATTCGATCAACAGGAGGAATGTATGTATTACACCGGATTTGCCGATGAAGCGGCATTCGATATCGACGGACAGATTGCGGCGACGCGGCAGCTCGGCTGGAGCCATATCGAAACGCGCAATGTCGGCGGCGTCAATATTCACGATCTGCCGGAGGCGGAATTCGACCGGGTGGCGGCGCGGCTGGAGGAGTCGGGCGTCCGGGTCAACTGCTTCGGCAGCGCCGTCGCCAACTGGGCCAACGATCCGTTTCTGGAGGCGGATTTCGCGAAAAGCCAAGAACAGCTCGCCCGGGCGTTGCCGCGGATGCGGCGCCTCGGTTGTTCGATGCTCCGGGGGATGAGCTTCCGCGGCACCTGGGACCGTCCGGCGTTCGACGCCGAAGTGGAGCGCGCGGTGTTTCCGAAGGTCAGGGAGCTGGCGCGGCGCTGCGAAGACGCCGGTGTCCTTTATCTGCATGAAAACTGCAACAATTACGGCGGCATGTCGTGGCAGCATACGCTGCGGCTGCTGGAATACGTCGATCTGCCGAATTTCCGGCTGGTGTTCGATACCGGCAATTGCAGTGCCAACTACGACCGCTCGGAGGGCAGCGCGCCGGGGCAAATCCAGAGTTCATGGGAATTCTATGCGCACGTGAAAGAGTTCATCCATTACGTCCACATCAAGGACGCCCGGTTTGTCGGGGCGGGTGAAAACGGCTTCAACCGCGCGACCTTTCACTTTCCGGGGGAGGGGGACTCGGAGGTGGCGCGGATCGTTGCCGATCTGTTGCGCAACGGTTACGACGGCGGTTTTTCGATCGAGCCGCATATGGCGAAGGTGGCGCACGCGCTGGATCAGGAAAGCTCCGCCACGGAAGCGTTCGCCAATTATCTGGAATACGGACGCCGCTTTATGGCGCTGGTCGAACAATGCAGGAAAACGCTATGAAAAAAATCAAATTCGGAATCATCGGCACCGGCATGATCGCCGGTATGCATGCGGAAGCTTTGTCGTGGATCCCCGGCGCCGAACTGGTGGCCGTCTACGACTGCGATCCCGGGAAGGCCCGGAATTTTGCCGAAAAATACCATTGCCGCAGTACCGCCGATTTGCAGGAATTATTGCGTTCCGAGGTGGAAGCGGTCACGATTGCGACGCCGAGCGGTTTGCACGGCGAAGTCGCCATCCCCGCCGCGCGCGCCGGAAAACACATCCTGTGTGAAAAACCCCTCGAGGTCACCCCGGAAAAGGTCGACGCCATCGTTTCCGCCTGCGCCGAAGCCGGCGTCCTGCTGTCGGCGGTGTTTCAGTCGCGCTTCAGCTCGGCGGTGCAAATCATACAGCAGGCGCTGGAAGCCGGGCGCTTCGGGGCATTGACGCTGGTTTCGGCCTCGATTCGCTGGTACCGGGCGCCGGAATACTATCAGAACGCCGGTTGGCGCGGCACCTGGTCGCTCGACGGCGGCGGCGCGCTGATGAATCAGGGAATCCATACGGTCGATTTATTGACCTGCTTCGGCGGGCCGGTGCGCCGGGTTACGGGGCGTTGCGCCAACCGGCTGCACGCCGGTATCGAGGTCGAAGACACCGCTGTCGGCGTGGTGGAATTCGCCAACGGCGCTCTGGGGACGGTGGAAGCCAGTACCGCCTGTGCGCCGGGGCTGCCGCGGCGGGTGGAGGTCTCCGGCACCCGCGGGTCGGCGGTGCTGGAGGACGACCGGATCGTCCGCTGGCAGTTCGACCGCGAAAGCCCGGAGGACGAAGCCATCCGCGTCCGGCACGGCGCCGGCGAAAATCTCCAGGGCGGCTCGCAGAATCCGCTGGCGATATCCTCCGAGGGGCACCGGCGTCAACTGGCGGAGTTGGTCGACGCCATCCGCCTCGGAACGCCGCTGCGCATCCCCGGTGCCGCCGCGAAAGACGCGGTGAAACTGATTTGCGCGATCTACGAATCCAGCCGCACCGGTCAACCGGTCACATTTCCGGCGGAGTAAAGGCCCTTCAACGATTGCATCGTGTCGAGTCACGCAGTCTCTTGACATTACATGCAGGAGGCGGCTGGTTCGACGCGACAACCAACCTGCCCCCTGACAAATGGTCGCGGAAGATGCCAGAGGCATCTGGAGCAGAGGTGCAGGGTCCTGTGACCCTGCCGGGGGGGTGTGGGGGCGAGGAGCCCATAAGCGCTAGCCATTTATTATTGACAAAAGCAAAATCAGTGCTATATTTGTGTAAACGCAACAAATAGAGGCACGCTATGACCATTTGGGAAGAGTATTTTTCGGATTGGGATTTTATTGTTT
>JAVBQJ010000113.1:0-41397 GCA_031549115.1 Victivallaceae bacterium | reverse complement strand
TTTTCGTTTTCTTGCGCTACATTTTCCATGGCCTGTTTTCTTTCTTTGATTGCTGTTTGTGGTTAAACATAATCAATCAGAAAACAGGCCGCTTTTCAAGCTGCCTCTCTCAAAATGTGCGCAATTTATCGGACGTTATCGAGAAATAGGATTTTACGCCCGATTTTGAGGGTAATTCCGTTTTCGACGGGTGTACCAATTTTACGCCCGAAATGCCCCTGAGAAGTGCCATTGAGTACCACTCGGGGGTTTCTTTTTGTCTTGAAAAATTTATTTTTTGCTGTAGACGATATGGAAGCAACAGGAGGAAGTCTGTGGCGTCAGTTGGTTTTCTCCACGCCCAGGAATCCTTCGTGCTGCCAGACCGGCGCATAGCCGTTTGCCGTCAGCAGGCGCAGTCCGGCGGCGATGCGTTCGGCGTGATCCGGGACGTAATTGCAGTAAAACGGCCAGAAATACTGTTCGTGGGTCAGCAAGTCCATATATTCTCCGTTGTCGCGGTCGTCGATCAACGGCCGCAGCACGGACTCCACCTGTTCCAACGGTGTGTTGTTGAAGATGATGTCGGTGCGGGTGAAAACCAATCCACTGTCGAAATCCATCAGCGCGTCGTGACCGTTCAGATAGGCGCAACGCGCCTCGTCCAGGCCATAACTGACCTCATAACGCAATTCCGGACGCTGGAAAAAACCGCTCAAAGCCGGAGTGCCGCGCCGGTGGAGCGCCGGCAATGCCGAGGGCAGCATTTCTCCCCAGTGGACGATGGTCGGCGGACACCAGGCGCCCGCGCCGGCGAACCGGACGATTTCTGCCTGGATGAGGTCGCAGTCGGCGCCGACTTGGTTCCTGTCGGCATACTGGTAAGGGCGATCCGGAAATTCCGCCAGCGCATGCCAGGTCAGCCGCAGCCAGTCGTTGTTGTCGCCGAACTGCGATCGCCAGGTATCCGGCATCATGCCGAGATCGAAGTCGCCCTCCGGCGTCCGATAGAAAAGATTCAAAGAAAACTTCACGCCGAATTCGCGGTGCAGCGCCGCCAATTGCCGCAGATAGAAGTTATCAAACAGAGAACGCGGTTTTTCCTGTGCCAGGCTGCGGAGAAAAAAGATATTGTCATCGATGGCAAACCGGAAACGCCTCCGGGAATGCCTGTCCCAAACGACCTTCACGCTGTGTTCGGCCCGACCTTGAAAACCGTTGACCTCGGCGCGAATATCGTTTTCGAACCGCGTCAGGGATATGGCGGCCGAAAAACATTCGCCATCCCGGTGCGCCGGAATACCGTTGACCAGGACGGCGGCGCCCGAAGGCGCGGTGCCCCGCACTTCGACAAGCAACCCGGCGTCAGTCTGCCGACCGTGACGATGATTGAGTACCGCGCCGTGAAATGGATAATGAATCTGCAACATATACGACCGTTTTCCTTCTGTAAGTTGACTGCCGCATGGGTTCAAATACAAAATAAACGCGAATTCAGGTTATGCAAATCGCCACAAGGCGAATAAACGGAATTTCCTGCGCCGCCAATCTGAAACGCGTACGACGCAGCCCCTCCTTCCGGGTTTCTTTTCAGCAGCCCCAGTCGAGCGGTTTGCCGATCAGATTGACGCGGCCGGCGCCGGTTTGGGTATCGACCTGTGTTCGCGCCATGCCGCCACGCTCGATCCACACCGAAAACGCTTCCCGCCGGTCCAGCCCGATCAGATCCGCCACCAGCGACATAATCACGCCGCCGTGCGAAAAAACCACGATCCGGTGTGCCGGCGACGCCATCAACTCGCGCCAGAAGCCGCGTGTGCGTTCCGCAAACACCCCCATGGTTTCTCCGCCCGGAAACGAAAAATCGAAATTTCCCGGATTCCATTGTCCATAAATTGCCGCGTCCGGATAATCCAGAGCGTCGATCCGACGCATATTCCAGTCGCCGAAATCCATTTCGTTCAACCGCGCGTCCGTCACGGCATTCGCTTCCATGCCCGGCACACTTTTGCCGGCTTCATGCAGGGTCTGGCGTACCCGGCGCAATTCGCCGGCATAGACCGCGTCGAATTCCACGCTTGCCAGATAACGCCCCGCCGCCTGTGCTTCCAGTATCCCCGCGGTACTCAACGGTGTATCGTTCCATCCCACCAGACAATGCCGGCAATTCTCCGGCAACGCTCCATGACGCACGAAAATGACTTCTTTGTCCAGATCTTTCAACGTTCCCATCCTTTCAAGCATATTGAACAATTGTTTCACGGTGATGGCGCTCACGCCGATCGCAAAATCGCCGGTCTATTTGAGCCTGACGCGAAACGGGATCATCGGCAAGTGCGCCAGATTGTATAAGTTGGCTTCCCGGGGATTTTCCCGCCACGCATACCGGATCCAATGCGGATCGGCGACTTCCCGGGCGGATACGATAATGCCGCTTCCGTCAATACAGGCAGCGGCCGGATAATATTTCCCGTCGGGTCCGGCGATTTCCCAGCCCCCCGGACTGCCGTTTTCGGCATATAAGCCGCCGTCGTGGTCGAAGGTGACTTTGACCCTGGAATCATGGCACTCCGTCCTCCGGAAGGTCGGTCCGTGCGCGGTTACCGTGAACCCGTAGACATCATGCAGCGCCCGCAGCGCCAGCCGGGTGCCTACCGTGCGTTTCTCGCGGGGATGGATGTCATCGGCGTCACCGACATCGACCGCGCCGGCAAAGCCTGTCCCGGTGGCATTGGCGGCGTTGACTTGCGCTTCCCGGATATCGGGCCAACTGGAGTTGGTCTTCAACTGAAATCCCGCGAGCAATACCTGCAGGAACGCGAACTCCGATTGCCCCCAATGGTATCGCCAATCGCGGATCAAGTCGATCATCAACTGTTCATACAATTGCGGATTGGCGGCGTTGGATTCTCCCTGATACCAGATGGCGCCGCGCAGGGCATACGGCAGCAGCGGATAAATCATATTGTCGTAAAGCGACGAGAATACATTCGAGTTATTGACTCCCATCAGCGGGAAGAAGGCGTCCAGGGCCAATTCCTGCCGGTAACGCCAAATGCCGGAAATCGCAATCGCCTCTTGCGGCGCATCGGCCGGAGCCGCTTTCATGGCCGCGGCCGGCCCGTTCAAGCCTCCGTCCCCCATGAAAGAGTAAACCCGTACCGCCAGAGTCAACTTTGTCGATTGGACGACATCCGCCGGTACGGGATACGAACGGAGCGTGTCCCAATATTGGATTTCAAAATCCGTACCGGTGGCTCCGACTTGAATTCCGTTGACATAGGTAACGTCATGTTTGTCCGCCGCGCCGATGCCGAGTGTCAGCGGGCGTCCCACCCAGCTTGCCGGGATGGTGATCTGACGGCGGAACCAGAAAGCGCCGTTGGTCTGGTGGCCGCCCTGCGCCTTCCACGATCCGGGCAAATCCATGGTTTCCCATTCGCTATCATTGAAATCCGGCCCGGCCCAGCCTTGGGAAAAACCGGTATCGGCGGGGTATTCGGGAATTTGTTTGCGGAGAATTGCGAGCAGCACTTGCTCCTGATCGAGCATGGGCCGATTCAAAATATCGAGTTCGTCGAGCATTGCCCAATATTCCGGTTTGGCAATATTCCGCTCATAGGCGTCAATTGCGGCAGTGAATGCCGGATTGGCATGCAGCGTTTCCCGGCTGATCCATGCTTCCGCGACGGTTCCGCCCCAATTGGAGGAGATGATTCCGATCGGAACATTCAGTTGATGACTCAGTTCGGCGGCGAAAAACGCTCCGGCCGCGCTCCAGTTATCCAGCGCTTCCGGGGTTGGAAGAGTCCAATTCGCACTCACTTCATGAACGCGTCCGAAACGGACTTCCCGGGGGACGGTCAGCATTCGCACCGGGATGGCGAAGGTCAATTTGTCACGATCGAAAACCGGAAGCCGGAAACCTTTGAGCGGCATTTCCATATTCGATTGTCCTCCGGCAAGCCATACCTCTCCGATATATAAATCTTTCGTTTCGACGTACTCCGTTTCGGTTTCGGCTCGCAACGTGCAGGGGCCGCCGGCTTCCTGCGCGGGAAGACGAAGCAGAAACTTTCCGTCATCGCCGGAAATTCCCACTGCGCTTGCCGACTCGCCCAGCCGCACTGTCACCAGGGTGCGCGGCGAAGTCCATCCCCATACCGGGATGGGCATTTGCCGTTGGAGAATGCCATGATCGCCAAACAAATTCGATAAACGCAACATTCTTGAACCTTTTTCCCGGCTTTCATCGCCGCATCAATAATTTCCGGGGCCGACTTCCAGGAGCGCGCTTACCGGACAATGATCGGAAGCGGCAGTCAACTCGCCGATTTGAAACTCGCACACCGCAATCCGTCCCTTGGGGGCGCAACAAATGTAATCCAGCATTTCACCGGAATCATGGGTCGGCGTTCCCGGTGCGGCATCGTTGCAAATATCCCACGATTCGCGCAACAATGCGAGGTCGGAAGTTCCGTATGGCGCATTGAAGTCGCCGCACAATACAGCCGGAAAGAGATTGCGCGTTTTCAAAGTGTCGTTAATCAGGCAAATCGCTTTGCGGCGATTTTCCGAAGCTTCCGGATATTCTTCGGCATAGGGGAAATGAGTCAGGACGAAATAAAACGACGGTTTGCTTTCAATACGGGCAATCATGCAGATCCGCTGTTCCTGCCCGGCACGATTCGGGAGCTGCAGGATATCGACTAGCGTCATCGGATATTTGGACAGCATCATAATGCCGTAATTGCTGTTCGGTTCCCGTGCGGCGGCGCGGCCGAAAAGCACATTCATCCCCAAGTATTCAGCATAGCTTTCCGACATATTGAAATGAGGCGCGTAACTTTCGTATTGTGTAACTTCTTCACAACCGACAACATCGGGATTCGCCTGACGAATCTGTTGTGCCGAGCGTTTCCAGTCGAACACATGATCGGTCCCGATTCCCGAGGCCAAATTATAAGTCATTATTTTCATTCATTCCGCCTTTCCCGGCTCCAGTTTCATAAATGTTTCACTTCTTTCTGCCCGGCTGAAAATCATTTCGCGCTGCCGGCGCGCTGTCGCTGCCGATATGCCGCCGCCAGCGGAAAATCCGCCGTCAGCAATCCCATGCGACGCGCTTTGCCGAAGAAATCCAATACCTCTTGCTCGGTTTCCCGGTCCCGGGCCAGCAGCCGCGCGGATAGCTTCCCGGTACGCCGAAACGCAGCCAATAATTCGAAGTACGCCGCCCGGTGCAGCCCGCTTAACCCCACCAGGCGCTGGTAAAGGTATTGCCGCCGCAGATGCTCCCGAACCGTCGGACATGAACCTTCCGGATACCAATGGCTGTAACCGGGCGCAAGTTTCGCCGGCACCTGGCGTGCAGCCTGAAGCATCGCGTTTGCCGCTCGATGCCAATGGGGCGCGGAACGGCGCCAGGCGTTCGTCAGGCGATCCAGAAAGGCGCCGAAATCTTCATTTTCGTGTCCGGTGGAGTCCCTTTCACATGCAAACAGCTTTTCCAGAAAATCGATCCGCCCGGCGAGTTGTCGTTCCGTCGGAACGTCCATTTGAAACCACCCCGGCCAATTGTATGGAGGCACGGCGCAAACTCCGGAAAGAAGTTTTTGTGCTCGCTCCAATGCCCGATAGGAGCGCATCACCAGGGGGGCGGCATCGGCGCCGAACTGGCGGCGGACGATTTCGGCCAGCTCGGTTTCCGGCCGTTTCCGATCGCTCCGGAAACAGGCGCCCAGCATCATGGCATTGACGGGAAGGTCTTGATAATCCGCCCCCCAATGGTCGAATATGCCATCGGCGCCGAGCTCTCTCCACCGTTCCAATTTGGCCGCGACCGCCAGCGGATAATCCTGAATATCCGGTGCGAAAGCAACCGCGTCGTCGCCATAGAAAAAATTGTCATAGCCGATGAAGAGCTGCTTCCGGCTCCGGGTAATCCGACGCATATCCCGCAGGAATGAAGTATTTTCGCGTTCGCATTGCCACCCGTCGATGATCGCGGCGGCGTAAGTTCCGACATTGTCCGGCCACGTTTCATGCAGCGTGCCGCAGCGTTTCCGGTCCAGCCGGCTCCAGCCCCACGGAGTGGATAAAACCTGAAGTCCCGGCCGCGCCCGGGCCCCTTCTTCGGCCAGAAATTCGATGAATCGACGGTGCTGATCGAAGAGCGGCATTCCGTGGCAGCGCGGACACGTTTCCGGGTCGCAATACCGGCCGCCCGAATCCTGGCCGAAAACGAACAGGATGCCGATTTCCGGGAAGTCCGCAAAGAATTTATGCAGCAACCGGCGATAATACGCACGCACTTCCCTTGCCCCGAAACACAATACTTTGCCTTCATACGTTCCCGAGTCGGAAAGGAATTCCGCGGGATAGCGTGCCGGAAAAGCCTGCCGCTCCGCTTCCGTGAGCCATGGTCCGCCCTGGCAGGGCAGTTCGGTGAGCCACAACGCGCCTTCCAGCCCGTAGGCGCGGCATTGGTCCAGAACACTCCGCAACCAGCGACGATGGCTGGAAACGGCTTCAGGCAAGACCGCGCCGGGAGCCCAATCATCCCTCACATAACCCTGCAAGTGGCGCAAATCGCCACTCCAGTCATGATTGACCAGGCAATGGCTTGCTCCGACGCGGCTGAGAAACCGGAT
Organism: Victivallaceae bacterium; assembly: GCA_031549115.1. Lineage (GTDB taxonomy): Bacteria > Verrucomicrobiota > Lentisphaeria > Victivallales > Victivallaceae > JAVBQJ01. The sequence continues at coordinate 34,765 of JAVBQJ010000113.1, read as the reverse complement.
ATCTCCCGGTTGGAAAGGAACCGGCTCGACGGGGGTGAGATTAAAACTCAAGTGCAAAATACGGTATTCCAAATCGAATGCGTTTCCGGTATGCCTCCGGCCGCCCCAACGCGCCGTCGAATCCAATTCGTAAATCGCGTGAAACGCTCCGCGTACGGAATTGGCCGTTACCGTGACCAGGTTCGATTGGCATTGGATGTCATATGCGTCGTAACCGCCGAGTTCGCCATATTGCAGAGTCAACGTCGGATGATCCGCATCGGGAACCGCTTCCCATTCCCGGCGCAATGCCGCTACCGCTTCCGCGGGAAGCGGGAATCCGGAAATTAATAATTGTCTTTGCATTCCTGCTCCATGAATTCGAATCTGCTGATGTCTTTCCGGGTCGGCACGATCAGAGTTCCCCCAGATATTCCACAATAACGCGATCGACAAAAAACGCGTTTTCTTTCGTGGAGCCCGGGACATAAGCCGGCCCTTGCACTTTGATGGAAATGTACACGTCATACCACGCGTTCGGCGCCGCGGCACGGCGCGCGCCGTCGATTCGTTGACCGACCTGCCAGGTCCAATGCGCGAATACAAAATACATTTTCCCCAATTTCAAGCGTCCGATATGATACCAATGATATTTTTCATCGGTGGGAGTTTCCTCGCGCGGCACGACGACTGAAAATTTGGTCTCTCCGCGATCCCGGTCGTAAATTCCGAAGGTGATCGGCTTTTCATGAAGCTCTTTTTCGGTATAATGCCGGAGCTCCGGGACTGCGGCCACTCCGGCGGCGGCATCGGGCTCGACGACCTTGCTGACGTACTCGCCGGCTTGCGGAGACGTAAAGCAAAAATCGGTGATGGATTTGTTTTGAAATTGTTCCGGCAGCGGCGGCGCGGAAAGGTTGGCCTCAATCTCGGACGCCATGAACGAAGTGCGCAAGTCGGCTTCGCGCGGATAGTATTTTTCGCAGAAGCGCCTGGTCGCGTCGAGCAGCCGCTCCGCCAATTGCTCCTTGGACAATGGATAACCGGAGTCGGCAAATTCATTGAATTTCTTCAGCGCGATGTAATCGACCGGTTGGCGTTCGATGCGGACTCGGGTGAAAAACTCCGGTTGTCCGGCGGTCAACGTTTCCGCTTCGGCCAACATGGCTTCCGTGTCGATGAAAAATTGCGCATCCAAATAACTCCGGCCGGTGGCGTAAACTTTGCCGAGAAATTCTTTTTCCTCCGTCATGCGCGTTTCGAGATAAGAACGGTAGCGGGACATCGGTTCCGCCGCCGGACCATAATAATTGCGTATGAAGTCTTCGGCCAGCAATTCCACATCCAGTGACGGATCGTCCATAAGCTTATAGGCGCAATAATTGCGCAAATCATGGAAAGACCGGTAATAGCATCTCTCGCATTCGGTTTCCACAAATAGCGTGCGTACCCCCAACGTTTGAAATGTCCGGAGGTTTTCCGCGAGATTATGCACCATCAGATACGGCGAGGTGCCATCTTCGAACAGGACCCAATAATCCCAGATTCCCAACTGATTCGCTTGTTTCGCCCAATTCTCCAACGCGGTCAGCGAGGCGCGATTGTTGGGATGCGAGAGCGCGCGCAACGTATCCCGGGCGGTATCGCTCGTCCGGACTTCGGGTCCCAGCTGCGCCACCCGGACCACGACATTATCCGCGACCCGGATCCCTTCCGCCCCGGAGGGTTCCACGCAAAAACCATACGCCAATGTCGAAACCGCAACATCGGGATATTCGGCCTCGATCGCCGCGGCGATCTGATTGATGAAATCGACAGCCAGATCGGTTCCGCTGTTTTTTTCCGCAAATGCCACGCACGCGGGGCAAGAACAGGAATCCGAATTGTCGTTGACGGAAATATCATAATAGCGCGGGTACGGGCTGCCGTTTTCCTTTGCCTTCGCTCGATCGCTTTGAATATAGGAGCGTAATTTCCGAATAAAATGCCTGCGCACTTCGGGAGCGGAAAAACACACCTGGCCGGGACCGACGTTGTCGGTGGAAATCATCCGACTGCCTGCTTTGTCCAGACTCAGGTATTCCGGATGCGACTCCACCATATCCTCGATATAGTTGAATATGGAATGGGCCCCCCGCGGCGAACCGTAGGACGCGTAAAAGCCGAGCTCCGGATTCTCCGACAGGTGCTTCCCGCGCAGCCTGGTCTGAAACAAGTACAGTTGATCAAGCTGCTCCGCGGTCAAATGCCAGCGATGCGTGTCATACATTTCCCGAAGGTCGAAGGCCGGTTTCCGGCGAATGTCGATTTCATCGGGCAATGCGGCGCCCGGATTGTCCGGCACCGCTTCGCAGTCGGGAGCGAAAAAACGCACTCCGGCGAAACGCTCCAGAAAGTCATACGCGCCGTAAAGCACCCCCCGCGGTCGGCCGCCGATAATTTCCACATCGCCGCCGTCGCTGCAAATACTCCATTCCTCCGGCGCAAACGAAGCGTCGAATCGCAGACGAATGACCTGTTCGGCCCCGGAATCGACCGGTATTGCGCCGCCGGTGACGCGCCGTAAATAGGTTGCCAACTCCCGGGCCGCGAATTGTTCGGCCGCGGTAGGCGCTTCCGGCAGCGTCACACCATATTCCGCCAACTTGCCTCCCGCCTCCGCGGGCATGCCGGCAAACAACGCCGGCAGGACCGACAACAGTATCACTTTCTTCAACACTTTCCACATTCCTTTCCATATTTTCCATGTGACTCTGAAACGATCAGAGTTCGCCCAGGTACTCGACAATCACCCGATCCACCAGAAAGGCGTCCTCCCGCGTGGAGCCGGGGACATACGACGGCCCTTGCACTTTGATGGAAATATACACGTCATACGACGCATTGGGCGACGTGGAGCGGTAGGCTTCGTCGATCCTCCGGGTGACCTGCCAGGTCCAGTGGGCGAACACCACATTCATTTTGCCCAGTTTGGCCCGGCCCACATAATACCAATGGTATTTTTCGTCCGTTGGAACTTCTTCCTGGGGAACCGTCACCGAGATTTTGGTTTCTCCGCGATCCCGATCGTAAATGCCGAAGGCGATCGGTTTGGCGTGGAGCTCCTTCGCCGTGTGACTCCGTTGGGCCGGGACCGCGGCGACACCGGCGGCGGCATCCGGATCGACGACTTTGCTCATATATTCGCCGACCTCCGGCGAAGTGAAGCAAATATCGGTAATCGTTTTGTTTTGAAATTGTTCCGGCAGCGGCGGCGCGGAGAGAATGGCGTCAATCTCGGACGCCATGAACGAAGTGCGCAACTCCGCTTCGAGCGGATAGTATTTTTCACAGAAGCGCCTGGTGGCATCGAGCAGCCGCTCGCTCAATTGCTCCCGGGAAATCGGGTATCCGGAGGCAATGAGTTCGGGATACTTTCGGAATGCGACATAGTCGACCGGTTGACGCTCGATGCGCACCCGGTTGAAGTATTCCGGTTGATCGGCGGCCAACTCTTCGGCTTCGGCAAACATGGCTTCGGTGTCGATGAAAAACTGCGCGTCAAGATAGCTTCGGCGCGAGGCGTTGACCTTGCCGAGGAATTCGCTTTCTTCGCCCATGCGTTGCTCCAGATAAGCGCGGTAACGCGACATCGGCTTGGCTGCGGGGCCATAGTAGCTCCGGATGAAATCTTCGGCAAGCTGTTCCACGTCCAGCGACGGATCGTCCATCAACTTATAGCCGCAATAATCGCGCAGGTCATGAAATGACCGGTAATAACATCTTCCGCATTCCGCTTCGATAAACAAAGTGCGTACCCCCAACGCCTGAAATGTCCGGAGATTTTCCGCGAGATTGCGCACCATCAGATACGGCGAAGTTCCGTCCTCGTACAGCACCCAATAATCCCAGATACCCAGCTGCGCCGCCTGCTTTGCCCACTGCTCCAATGCGGTCAGCGAGGCTTGATTGTTGGGATGCGAAAGCGTGCGCAACGTATCCCGGGCGGTATCGCTCGTCCGGACTTCGGGTCCCAGTTGCGCCACCCGGACCACGATATTATCGGCGGCCCGAATCCCTTCCGGCCCGGAGGGTTCCACACAAAAACCATACGCCAATGTCGAAACCGCAACATCGGGATATTCGGTCTCGATCGCCGTGGCGATCTGATTGAGAAAGTCGATGAAAAGATCGGTGCCGCTGCTTTTCGCGGTAAACGCCATGCACGCGGGGCAGGAACAGGAATCCGAATTGTCGTTGACGGAAATTTCATAGTAGCGGGGATACGCTTCGCCGGACCGGTCGGCCTTTTCGCGATCGCTCCGAATGTAGGAGCGTAATTTTTGAATAAAATACTGCCGGACCTCCGGATTGGAGAAGCAAACTTGACCCGGTCCGGCGTTGTCGGCCGGCTTCACCCGCTTCCCGGTCGAATCCATGCTCAGGTATTCCGGATGCGAGGCGATGACATCCTGCGTGTAATTGAAAAAGGTGTGGCAATCCCGCGGCGATCCGTAGGAGCCGGAAAAACCGAGCTCCGGATTGTCGGAGTAGTGTTTTCCGCGTACCCTGGCTTGAAACAATTGCAGCTGCCGCAGTTGCTCCTCCGGCAGATTCCAGCGGTGATCCTCGTAAATATGCCGGTAATCAAAAGCCGGTTTGCGCCGGATATCGACTTTTTCCGGCAGCGACACATCCGGGTTGAACGGCACCGCTTCGCAGTCGGGAGCGAAAAACCGGATAGCCGCAAACCGTTCCAGAAAGTTATAAACCCCATAGAGCACGCCCCGCGGCCGGCCGCCGGCAATTTCAATGTCCGGACCGTCGCTGCGAATACTCCACTCTTCTTCGCCCAGCGACGAATCGAATTTCAAACGGATGACATTCGCCGCGCCGGAGTTGACGGGAACCGCGCCTCCGGTGACGCGCCGCAAATACCCGGCCAACTCTCCGGCCGCAAATTTTTCCGCGGGCGAGGCGTTTTCGGCAACCTCGATTCCATACTCCGCCAGATTGCGTTCGGCACCTGCCGCGAATGTCAACAATACCGCCAGCAATACCGGTAGCACCATTAATTTTTTCAACATTGCATTCTCCCAAACTCGATAGAATTGTTGACCGCCCCTCCCGATCCGGGCGTTTGGATGGGCGGAAGTGTGCAGGCTGCGGGGAACTCCCGCCATGAAAAATACATCAGGACGCCAGCCCGCACCGGATCAATGCCACAGGTCGGTTCCGTAACCGTCGCCTTCGACAAACTGATAGGACAGCTTGAAATCGGCGTCCGACATTTTGAGAATGTCGACAGCGGCGGCATGACCATCCGCGAAAACCGCATTGTCGCGGTAATTGTGACGATGTTCATTGTTTTCACGCACTTCCGGCCAGGCGTTCCACCCGGTTATTTCCGCGACCGGAACGAACGATGACGGATATTTGGCATTGTCCAGCTTACGCGGGACATAATAATATCCCCAATCGATATTCAGCGCTCCGACCCGCATGTTCCATGCGTAGTCCGGGTGTTTATCCAGCGAGTCGGCGGATTTGTCGACCCCGGCCGAATTGGTGGTCGGGCAGAAAAATACCTTGGGCAGATTCCAGTCGGCATACGAAATGGCCTGTCCGAGCATATGCTCCGCCAACATGCCGGTACCGTAGCAGTTCGGACTGTCGGAGTCGTCATTGTCATAGGCCAATGGTAAATATTGTCCATAGTCATTGGCATACAATGCAATCGCAGTGCCGATCTGCTTGAAATTGGAAATACATTTGATCGATTGGGCCGAGGCCCGGGCCTTGGCCAGCGCCGGCAACAGCATACTGGCGAGGATGGCAATGATCGCTATCACGACGAGCAATTCAATAAGTGTAAAATGTTTTTTCATTTTCAACTCCCATAACTTCAACTTTTTGATTTCGAGATTCCATATTTCTTCCACTCGACGTCGTTGTTATGTGTTTTGATTCATAATGACCTCCGGTGTTTGGCAGTTTCCGTTGAGAAGAATTATTTTAAAACGGGTAATGTACAATTCGTGCTTTGTGTTCCCGGACCGGAAGTCGGCCCTGCGGTTCGGCTTCCCCGCACCAGATTTTCACCGCGGCGCGCTGGCAGACGGATTGATTCCCCCAGACGCACAGCAAATTATCGATTGCCGGCAACTCGTAAAGCATATAAGGCGAACCGAATGAAGTGAATACCACCTTCTCGGGCTTTTGACGGAAAAAGGCGCGCCAGAACCCCAACGCGGGCTTGCCCGTCAGCCGGAGCACCAGCCCGGCATGCGAGAGCGTACTCATATTGATAAAAATCCGGTCGTACGTTTCCAGCGCTTCGAAGAGCTCCCGATGCCCTGGATTCCGCAGGTGATCGACCGCAAAACCCCGTCGGCGCAACTCTTCATCGACCACTTCGAGATCGGCCGGTTGAATGATCGAATCGGAACGGATCATGGAAACCGTGAGAAGTTTCTTGTCCCGGTCCGGCGAAACAGGACGGCGTCCCGGAACCGAACGCAACACCGTCGCTGCGGAGGTGGCGATCTTTTCGGCGATACCGGTGTTGGCGGCGGAGTCGGCATCGGTCAAAGGTGCGCCGAAACAATCTTCGTGGAGCTTCAGACGCGCCTTCAACTCCAGAATTCTCCGGCAGGACTCCTCGACCCGCTCTTCGGAAAGCTTGCCCGCGCGAAGTGCCCGTTTGAGATTTTCAAAGTCGCGCACGGGATTGGCGAACAATACCGAATCCGATCCGGTTTGAATGTTGCGCCACGCGATTTCATCGTAGGGAACCCGGCCGGCAATGCCGATCATCGGAATGGCGTCGGAAACCACCACTCCCTCAAAGCCGAGTTCGCCGCGCAGCAGATCCGTCTGCAGCTCCCCGGACAAGGTCGCCGGCAGCGCGCGATCCGGATCGTCGGCGGCATTCTGATAATCCGGCAACGCGATATGGCCGGCCATGACGGTCAATATTCCCGCCTCGATGACACTCTTCCAGACCTTGCCGTACAACCGCCGATAATCTTCCATCGCCAACAGGTTGCAGCTGGTGACCATATGCTGGTCGCGATCGTCGACGCCGTCGCCCGGGAAGTGCTTGCCGCAGGCGGCCATACGGTCGCCGGCCTGCAAACCGGCAATCAGATTTTGCAGCAATGGAATGGTTCTGTCCGGATTGTCACCCAAGGCGCGAATGTTGGTTACCGGATTGTCGGGATTCAAATTCAAGTCGCAGATCGGCGAAAGGGTCCAATGCACGCCGTGCATTCGGGATTCCCGGGCGGTGATTTCCCCCATCTTGCGGGCGAGCTCCGGGTTGTTCAACGCCCCCAGAGCCATCGGGTAAGGAAAATGCGTGGCATGAACCTCGTCGGTGATCATGACGGCTCCGTTTTCCATATCCGCGGAAATCAGCACCGGAATCCGGCTGTGCTCCTGGATGAGCCTGGTTCTGCGTATCATTTCTTCGGATGGATGATCGCCGATGAAAACGCTTCCGACCGGAACCTTTTCCAACAGCTCGATCCATTCCTGTTCCGAATAGTTCCGGTCTTCCGGGTGGAGCAATTGCGCCAGCTTTTCATCCATGGTCATTTCCCGCAGTGCGGTTTCCACCCAGCGGCGCGCCGTCGGACACAATGGTTTGTATGGCATGGTGATACCTTCTTTTGTTGTTATTGTTTGTCCAGCACCAGCATCCGCGCGCGCCACTTCCAATGTTGGAACGCCTCCAACCGGAACGTCACGCCCTGGGTCATGATGTCGCGCCCGCATCGGATCCGGTCATCGACCCGGTATTGCGCCTCCGGCTCCAGATTCACCGGGAAAACGGTATATTCCCGGAGGGCATCCGAAGCGATATGGAATACTTCAATAATCGCGTTTCCCCCGTGTTCCAGCTCCAGCGCCTGCATGCGGGGCGAATCCTCCAGCCAATGCCCCGCGGCCCGAAGCATGAAATCCCGCTTGCTTTTGAATAAATCGACATACTGGCGCACCAGAAGCCGGTTGTCTGCCGACAAGCTGGCCACATCGCCGGAAAAACCATACAGCCCCCCGGTAAAATTGGCAATCAGCAATGACTCCAGATCGCAGCTTTCAAACTCCTCCCACGTCGCCTCCACCGGTGTGATCACCGCGGGTTTGCCGGAAAAATTGGGAATCGCCTCTGTCAGCTCCCGAAACGACACCCAACGCGCAATTCGCCCCGGCAGCATCCGCCGCCACAATCCATGCAGGCATGGAAGCATGGTCCAGGGGTTGACATTGTCACTTGGAAACATCACATCGAAGTGCCGCAGCGTAGCCAGATCGCTCCGCATGGCGCCGCTGGAACAATTCTCGATGACCAGCCGGGGATAACGCGCTTTCAGCTCGTCGATCAACCGGAAAAAGGCCCGCTGGTAGGTATAAAGTTCCGCCCCCGAATCATCGGGTCCCAACTTCGCATTCATATCCGTTTTGATATAACCGAGTCCATAGGTTTCGATCAAGCGCACCATTTCGTCACGCAGGTAGTCATAGGCGGCCGGCAACGTCAGGTCGAGACGGCAACAACCGTTTTCGTCCGAAGCGATAAACCACTCCGGACGTTCCTGCCGGATGGGAACGCCGGGGAAATAGCGCTCCGGCTCCATCCAAATGCCGAAGTCGAGCCCCAGCGCCCGCACTTCTTCGGCAAACGCCCGCATGTTTCCGAAAAATGCCCGGTCCAACTGCTCCCGGTAATCGCCCACCTCCCGCCAACCCGGATTGCGGCCGAACCAGCCCGCGTCGATGACAAACGCTTCGCAGCCGATTTCCGCGGCGGCGGCCAATTCCCGGCGCAAATGCGGCACATCCAGTTGTTCGAAGCGGTCGAACCAGGTGTTGAACAGCACCGGCAGGCGTTGGGAAGCCGGAGCCTGGTTTTCCAGCAGATAGCGGTGCAGCTCCTCCATCGCGCCGTCGAAATCCGCAAAGGAGTGGATCAGTACTTCCGGCAGCTCCCAGGAGGCGCCGGGGGCAAGCCGGAAGGCGAGGGTTTCGTCGCAGATGCCCAGATCGACGGCCACTTCGGGTTCCGTGTTGCTGTCGATAAGCGGCACGATGCGGATTCGCCAATTTCCCTGCGGGATGATGTGAAACGCCGTTCCGGCGTCTTGTCCGATTCGACGCAGGGCGCAAAATGGCGAATTGCCTTCGGTGGTCCGGCCCTCCTTGTGCGCCAATACGACGCATTGTTCATCCAGGGGCGCCCAGCTTCCCCGGTTTTCCAGGCTCCAGCGGTTCCGCTGCGCATAATATTCATAGGGGCCAGGTCCCGGACGGACGCGCAGAAATACGCGCCGGAGGCAGATTTCTTCGGCGGAAACATTGGCGAGGCTGACCTGAAGCCGGGCGATCGCGCCGGACTCGCTCCGGCGGAGCGAAGCCGTTATCCCGCGTCCCGTTCCGGGCAACGGGATGGTCTCCGGTAAATTGTCATAAAAGGCAAGAAGTTCGCACGTCACAGCTTTCATTGTGTCACTCCCATCGCACCGGGAAGCCTTTGGCTTCCACCGCTTCTTTGAATCCTTCGGGAAAATCCTTGGCGAAATAACCGCGAATCAACGGCATTAATTCCAGCTGCTTCTGCCTGGCCCGCGACAAATCTCCTTCGCAGTAATCGTGAACCAATGCCATCACTTTCTCCGGTTCGATACCTGCCGTCGCAATGGTGGCGCCGTCGGCACCCATCAGCAAAGACGCCAGCAACAACTCCTCGGTCCCGGTGAAAATCCGGAACTCCGGCCGCTCCGGTTTCACCTCCCCAAGTAAACGCTCCAACCGCACGAAATCCCGGGAACTGTCTTTCAAGCCGGCAATATTCGGATGCCGGGCCAACGCTTGAATGGTTTCAAAACTCATGCCGGAGGTAAAGGCGGGAATGTCGTATAAATAGAGCGGCAGGCAGGAAGCGTCGGCAATCGCATGGATGAAAGTCACAATATTCGCCTGGGAATGGCGGAAATAAAGGGGTGGGCAAACGGCGGCGGCATGTGCGCCCGCGTGTCGGTAGTTTTCGATTGCCCGCAAGGTCTGCGGCACCGTGGGTTCGATCGCCCCCGCGATCAGCAGCATCCGGCTGCCCACGCATTGGGCCGCGCACCGGATCGTCCGGATTTTTTCCGGTGGCGAAAGCATGGTAAACTCACCGGTGCTGCCGTTCAGAAAGAGCCCGTCGATGCCATGGCCGGCCAGCCACAGATAATAACGCCGGCCGGTTTCCGCATCGGCGAAAGCCGGAGGAGGGACCAGAATAAACGGTTTGCGATTCATTTGCTTTGACTCCAGATCGTTTGTCCGTCGAAACGGATTTCCACGGCGCGCCGATAGGGTTCCAAGGCCTGCAAATCGACTTCGATTCCCAATCCGGGCGCTTCCGGAAGTCGCAGCATTCCGTCGGCGTCGGGAACCGGCGGCTGTTTGGTGAATGCCCGCGCCAGAAGGGAGCATTCGGTCGGATATTCACAGAGCTCCGCATCCGCGATTCCGGCGTAAGGCTGCAGCGACGCCGAAAGCGCCAGTGGCGACGTAAAGGTATGATTGACATACTGAACTCCTCGGCGCTGCGCATATTCCGCCACCCGGAAGGCGGTGGATATCCCTCCGATGCGTCCGGTATCGATCTGGACAAACGCCAACCGGGCGAAATCGATCATATTCCGCGCCATATCGTCATCGTGCGCTCCCTCTCCCGCAGCCACTTTTATCTGAGGACAGCGGGCACCGAATTCCGCATAGGCCGGAAGCGCGCCCGAACGGAACGGCTCTTCCAGCCACAGTACCCGGCATTCAACCAGGGCCCGGCTCCGGGCGGCGGCGGCATCGACGTCCGCCACCCAGCAAGTACCGGCATCGATCATCAGATCGGCTTCGGAACCCAGGCCTTCGCGGGCCGCAACGATATGATCGCAGTCATTCCGAAGATCACGCCCGAACACCCCCCACCCGAATTTGGCCGCGGAAAACCCCTGTTCGCGGCACCTTTGTGCTTTTCGGAAGGTCTCCTGCGGCGACAGCCCGAACAACTGGGAGGCATAAGGGCGCTTGGCGAATGCCCTGGAGTACCCCAGAAGCTTCCATACCGGTTCCCGGCAGTGTTTGCCGAACGCGTCCCACAACGCGATATCGATTCCGGACAGGGTATGATCCGCCTGCAGCAAGTCGAAACTGCGGCTTCGCACCTTGTCCGTCAAAGCGAAGATATCCTCCGCCGAATCAATCGTAAAACCGGAGACCGTATCCTTCAACGGATGGCATGCGGAGTGCGACATGGGACAGCACCAGGCGGCAATGGAGGTCAACGGAGAAGCTTCGCACTCGCCGAATCCAATGGAGCCGTCATCCAGAACCACGCGAACCAGCAACGCATCCTGGCTGCCGTCCCCGATATCCTGAATCGTGTCCAACGCGTAATAGAAAAAATCCATCTGCTCGATTCGCATCATATCCCCCGTTAAAAAGTAATGGTCAATCCGCCGTCCACCGTGAGAACCTGTCCGGTCATGTAGCTGGAATCCCGGCTGCAAAGAAACGCGATCACTCCCGCAACCTCCTCCGGCCGGCCGGCCCGCCTGAGCGGCAAGCGGTGGCCGTCGACATACAAGGCTTTGAACCAGGGCGTTTCCAGCTCATTGACGCCGCTGGCCCGGCTCATCGGCGTATCGATGAACCCCGGAGCTACCGCGTTGACCAGAATCCCGCGCGGAGCGACCTCCAGCGCCAGGCTCCGGCACAATTGCTCGATTGCCGCTTTGGCGGCTCCATAAGGCGAAGAGCCGAATTCCGCCCGTTTGGCATGAATCGAGGTGACGTGAACGATGCGTCCTCCGTCAACCATGAATTCCAGCGCCGTCCGCGAAATATACCACGCGATATTCAGCAATACATCGAAAGTATGGCGCCATTCACGCAAATCGGTCTCTATGAAAGGCTGCATGGCGCAAATACCGGCACTGTTCACCACGGCATCCAATACCGCGTCGTGGGAACGCAGTGACTCGCGGAGCTCTTGTATTCCTTCGCCGCCGGCGCAATCCGCGGCGCAAATCCAGTGTCCGGCGCCCGGCAAAACCGCCAGAACCTCTGCGAGTTCCTCTTCCCGGCGCGCCGCCAGACAGACGCGCCAGCCGTCCGCCGCCAGGCGGCAGGCGGCGGCGCGCCCGATTCCGGATGACGCACCAATTACCAACGCGCTTTTCATTCCGCAACCACCTCCCAGGTAATTTCCGTGGCAAGTTCCCGGCCCGGCAACAATTCGGCACAGCAGCGCGCTTTGGCGGCATCCGCAATATACAATGGATAATTGGTGCAGGGCTCCAAAATCGCCGTATAGCTTTCATTCAAACGGCCGAAACTGCCGAATACCCACACAGTGGGAAACACGGCCGGATCGAAGCGGCAGATGAACCGGCCGCCGTTGCGGTAACGCAATTCCGCTTCGCCGCGCAGCAGTTCCGTCAGAAAAAGGAATTCGCTTCCATTGTTTCTGGGCGGGATCTCATAATGGCCCGAAAAACGCCGCGGCATTGCGTCCGGCAGCGTCGACCACGCAAGATCGGCGGCGGTCATGCACTGCGCCGGGACGGAGACCTGATCGCCGGGTTCCACCGCCAGCGCCGCATGCAGCTTCCATAAAAAAGATACCGGACGACCGGTCGGATTGGCGATGGAGACGCGGCACACCAACTTCCCGCCATGCAATATCATCCGGCGGCGATAGGTCAACCGGCAAAGGGGAAGTTGGCCGCGAAGTTCCATTTCGGTTGCGCTTACACACGCATATTCCAACGCGGTACGCCACAATTCGCCATGATCCGGGTAGCGGCAGCCCGCCACCTCTTCGGCGGGGTCGGACGGCAGCAGTTCATCGATTCCGCCGCAAAACTGCGGATCGTATTCACCGTCCGCATCGTACCGGCGCAACATTTCCGGAGCCGCCCACAGATATTCGCGGTTCGTATGTTTGTTTCGGAACGAGCTGATTTTCCCCCCGGCCCGCGGGATGATACCAATCTGCCAATCCGGGTTTTCCAAAAAAACGACATCCATTTCCGTTTGTCTCCTTGCTTTATAAATTATAGTCTATTTTAAAGAAAAAAGCAACTTTCCGGATATGGAATTTGAACAGATTCAATATGGACAAAACGCCGAACTTGCAAAGCCGCCGCCTTGCATTATATTATCGCGTTGTCCCATTTCAATAAAACCGCAAAAGAGGTAAATTCATGCGGGAAGCGACGATGGAAAAACTTTTGGATTGCCTGGTTGCATCGGGAGCCGATTTTTATGCTCCGGAAGATCGACCGGAGAATGGAGTGAACGGCGAAAACGCGCCACACCCCTATTATGCGCCCGAATGCCACCATACCCACATTGAAATGCTGTTTCGCCTGAGCGGCCGTTTGCTGACCTATATCAACGGCATATGGCATCCGCTGGATTCGGACCGGCTGCAGATCCTGCTGCCCGGCTCCCGGCATACGGAACACTACAGCGATATAAACCAGCCCTATTCGTTGTTCTGGCTCACCGTCAACCCGGTCGGGCTTATCCTCCATACCACCGAATGGAATCCGGCCAAAGGGTATGCGCAATCGCCTTACCGCATCGGCATGAAGCCGGCGGCGGCATCCGCATTGTGGCAGTGCGGCAGCAAAACTCCGGTGAAACGGCCGCGTTTTCATTATCTGCTGATGGAGTGTCTGGATGAATGCTTGGAACAGGGGTTGTTCAACCAGATGAATTACCGCGATCAGGTGGTGGAGCAAGTGCAAAACTACCTGGATGAATATTTTTCGCGCCAGCTTTCATTGGCCGATCTGGGCAAAATGTTCCGCTATTCTCCCAAGCATCTCAATATGTTGTTCAAAAAGCAGACGGGTATCCCGCTCTACCAATATCTGGGCAACAAGCGTCTGGAGTATGCCGCGGAGCTGTTGCGGACGACCGATTGCACCATTCATGACGCCGCGCTTTCCGCCGGCATTTCGGATTGCCTGTATTTCAGCCGGATTTTCCGGAAAAAATACGGCATCTCGCCGTCGGAGTATATTCAGGAGTTCCGGATGGTGACAAATTCCTGCGGCAGTGCCGTCCCCGATGAAAATTATTGACGCAATATGCGGTCAGGGCTCCAGCGGGACCGGCTCCACCGCGCGAATGCCGTTGCGGGACAGTATCAGGCGGTAGCGCGCATATTGATCCGGCGAGTGCCTGGCCCCGAACCGCAGCAACAAGTTGACGTGGTAGACACGGTGTCCGCGGATTGCGATGATCTTGTCATTGTGTTCCGGGTCGGGGCAGAAAATCCGGCGTCCCGGGTTATCCATTTTGTCAAGCCAGCCGCGAATGTTGAAACGCAGAATATCGACGACGCCATCGATTTTGAAATCCTGGAAAATCCGCTCGCAATAATTGCCGTCCAACGCGATTTCTTTGTGAAACTCCATAATTTCCTCGGAGCGGGATTCATTTTCCAATTTGGAAAGAGAGCTGCGATTGCGCAGCCTGGCGATTTCCGCCGGAATGGCCGTTTCCCGGGAGAAGCCGAATTTTTCGTTGCAGGCGCCGACGGTATGATTCATATTGTCGCGGATGATTTTACGGTAATCACAGGAATAACGGCTGCGCTTTTCCGCGAAAAATCCCTGCATCGAACGTTTTATCTGTTCACGCAAAATGTACGAAACGACATAAAGAATAAAGAACGCCAGTGAAAATTCCCCGAGCGACAATCCTTTCCAGATGAACAGGATTCCGAGAGCGGAACTCATCGCCACGGCGGCGGCGAGGCCGTAGAAAAAGTTTTCCAGCCAGATACCCGCACGCCTGGGGTAAAGTTTCAGGTAAAGAACACTTGCCATGGTTTTTTTCAGGGTGCTTTCCCGGTACAACAATTCGGAGTTGCCGCCCCCGGGATCCGGAATCGATGGATAATTGCGGCTTTTCCGGTATTTGATTTCATGCCCGGTCAAAGCGGCGATACGTTTTTTCAGGGTATTGGAATTAATGCTTGCGCCGCGGGATTCCAATTGGTTGTAAAGGCGGTAACGATAACTGTTGGCGGTAATGCCGATAAATTCGTCGACCCAATCGAAGATTTCACGATGCGTTTCGGAAGCCGCCACCTTATCCAGGTGTTTCCGCAGGGCGCGAAAATGCGCGATGATTTGCCCGCTGTCGTGTAAATATTCTTCCGCGGCGGTCACAATACGCTCATCCGGCAGCGCGGAAACATGCAATTCGCCATTGCGCAATACGCTTTTCACAATGGAGCAGAACATCTTCAAGCGCTCCATATAAATCTGTTCTGTATACGCTTCCTCCTGCTTCAGCTCCCGGAGCGCATTTTTCAGCTTCAGCAACGGTTGGTTGTCGGGGCAGGCGAGCCGCCGCAGCCGAATGACCGGTGTTTTGAAGCGGATATATTCATACATATTGCGATAAAAGCGCTCCGCCGGATAGGTCCGGAGATTCACCGCGAGATTGCGCGGCAGGAAAAAAAATGCGTCGATATGGTAATCGTTCCACTTTTTCCCGGTGTTTACCGGGAAGGTGAACTTCATTTCAATCTGATACTTATCATGCTGGCTGACATAACCTTCCAACGTCATGACCTCTCGCCCTTTCGAACAGTGACGCAATGTTTCATGCGGATCTCAAAAAAGCGCCACCAGCCGGTTGATTTCATCCTCCGTCGTAACACAGGTGACGGCCAGCCGCACGACATGCGTGAATTCATCCCAATAGTGCATGTCGAAAACTTCTGCAACCCTTTGAAGCACCTCCGGCGGAATAACACAGAATACCATGTTCGTTTCAACCGGGTAGCGGCAGACGATTCCCTTTGCCTTCAGCTTCATCTCCAGCAACCCGGCTGCCCGGTTGGCTTTTTCGGCATTTTCCCGCCATATTCCGCTCTCGAGGAGATATTCCATCTGAACTCCCAGGAACTTCGACTTGTCCAGGTGCTGGAACGACTGTTTCTGCATATAGTCCAAATGCTGTGCGAACTCACTGCGCCGGAAGACAACCATTTCGCCGAACATGGCTCCCGCCTTTGTCCCCCCGAAGGAAAAAGCGTCGATATCGGGATATTCTATCATCGCCGTCAGATCGGCATGCAATGCCGCAACGGCATTGGCCAACCGGGCGCCGTCGAGATATACATACATACCCCTGGCGTGAGCGTAATCGCCGAGAGCCTTGAGCTCTTCGAGCGTATAAAGCGTTCCGAATTCCGTAGGTTGGGTGATGACGATCACCTTCGGGCAATAGTTGTACTTTTGGTTTTTCAGCAGCAGCACGTCCAGAAGCGGAGGCGAAAGCTTGCCGTCCGGGCTCTCGATGGAAAGGATTTTATTGCCGAGCGTATATTCCAACGCGCCGCATTCGTAACAGTTGATATGGGTTTGTTCGGCGCAGATCACGGTGGAACACCGGTCCAGCATGGCCTTGAGGGCGAGTACATTTGCAGCCGTCCCGCTAATGGCGTATGTCACATAAACCGGATCCTTGAAGTAAGCCTGCATCAGCTCCGCCGCATGAATGGAGCGGCAATCTTTTCCGTTGTTGCCATCGACGGCTTCCGCATTGACCTGCTGCAGCCGCTCCATGATTTCCGGCTGGACATTGGTCCAAACTTCGCCCCGAAATGCCTTGCTTGCCATTTTGTGCCGCCCTTTGAATATCTGTTTTCCATACCTCGACAAGATGCGCCATACTTATAAAATATAAGCTGTTTTGCGGAAAAACAATTTTCCCGATATGGAATTAGGGAGGATTCGATATGGATAAAACACGGATCGGATTCCGGACGGCGCGTCACAGGCAGGCGCTGCGTTCAAACATGAATTTTTCAAATTGCAGCGATTGACGGGCATCCTCATCCAACTCCTGTTCCGATGCGCCCTTGCTGATATCCCGCCAGATTTTTATGTCTTTTCCCACCTGGCCGCCCATACGGACAAAAGGCTCCATCACTATGGCGCCGGAGTAATCGATGTCGCGAAGCGCGGCGGCAATCTCATGCCAGGGCATCCGCCCCTTGCCGGGAACCATCCGGTTGCATTCGCCGGTGTGAAAATGTCCCAGCAGCCCCGCTGCGGAACGAATACTCCCTCCGATATCGGATTCTTCAATATTCATATGAAATGTGTCCAGCATGACCTTGACCGCCGGGACATCGACTTCGCGGACGAACCGGCAGCCCTCTTCCGCCGAGTTCAGCAGATATCCTTCAAAGCGGTTTAACACTTCAAGGCAATAGTCGACGCCGCATTCCTGCGCGACATGGCCGATTTCCCGCACATTGGAAACGGCGCGGGCCCAGTCGCCCGGCTTGTCGATCGGCAACGAATAATCGACGGGCCAATAACTGTAAATACCGCCGCCGATGGTATGGATATCCATGATTTCCAGCCGTTTCAGCAATTCCGTGAAGAATTGTTTCGCGTTCCGGCTGACGGCCGGATCGGCGGAGGCCAGATTCTGATCCGCCGCCGGTCCGTGCCCGGCGGTCAGGAAAATTCCGTGATCCGCCGCCGAACGGCGCAAGCGCAAAAGGGCTTCATGCGAATAAGCGAGCAATGGAGTACATGCGATTTCGAGACAATCGAACCCCAATTGTGCCGCCTTCTCAATGTAAGGAAAGTAGTCGGCGCTCCATTGCGCTTCCCAATATGCGTAATAAATACCATATTTCATTCTTCGGAATCTCCTTCCATGGGTTGCATTTGGGGAATGATGTCGACTTGCACCCCCTGATCTTGCAGGCGTTTGAGAAAATCGGCATTCCCGGCGTTTTCGGTGGTTACAAGCAGATCGATTTCTTTCCACCCGGCCAGGCGGCAGTTGCCTTTGATATGAAATTTTCGATGGTCGGCAACGACAATCGTTTTTTCCGCCGACAGCATCATGTTGCGTATCATACCGGTGCTGTGCTCGTCGGTTTCAAGGAGTCCGGCTGCATCGCAACCGCGTACGCTGGTGACCAGAACCGCCGCCACGTAAGAGCGAACCACGGCTTGCGCTTTGGGACCATACAGGAAACCGGCTTTCATATTGAGAATGCCGCCGGTTACCACCAAAGCCGGTCCGTCGCCATTGGGGAAGCGCCGATTCAGGGCGTCGGCAAAAAATACCGAATCGGTCAGATAACATCCGGACGTGATGTACTTGCTCAAATACTGTGTGGTCGTGCCGCCGTGAATCATATTCAGCCGTTCGGCATCCAGATAGCCCAGCACCCGTTGCGCCAGCAGCTCTTTTTCCCGGGGCTGGCGAAATTCCCGCTGGGAAACCGGGATGGTCCCCCCGGCGGAACCGGAAAACGCCCGTAAGCCGCCATGAACCCGAATTGCCCGGTGGTTTTCCGCCAACGCCCGAAAAAGACGCCTGACCGTAACCGGGCTGACGTGAAGCATCCGTTCCGCATTTCCGTGGGTGATGCTTCCGTGCAAGGCCAAATAACGTATAATAGAATCGGCATGACGTTCGTTCATGGATATCTTCCTTGGTTGTTTGCGGAATATTCGTGGAAAAGCAGACTTTTGCAATGAAAGCCTTCGTTCCGGTAAATTTGACGGAAAAGTTCCGGCGCGCGCTCCAGAGGATGGCGGTCCGTAATCAGTTGCTTTAAATCGAGTTCCTTTCCCGCATACGCCATGACCGCCGTCCAATCCTCCTCCAGCCGGGAATTCCACGAGCCGCCAAGCGTCAACTCCTTGCGCAGGAGCGTGGAAAAGAGTGAACGTTCCAACGTCCAATCGTCGGCCGGGTTTCCAATCAGGAAAACGTGACCGCGCCGGGCGCAGCACTGTATTGCCGCACTTCGGGTCGCACTGAAGCCGCATGCTTCAACGCAAACGTCAAAGTTCGAGTCATACGCGGGAAGCCGGCGGGAATCCATACTGGCGAATCCGCAGCTTTCCGCGAAAGCGGTTTTGCGGGAGTCGATGTCGGCCACGGCGATTTCCGCGCATCCGCGAATCCGCAGCCATTGCGCCGCCAACAAGCCGATGGGACCTCCTCCGATTACCAGCGCGGTGGCGTGCGCGGGAACCGGGTGCGAAAAAATCGCATGATGCGCCACCGCCGCAGGCTCGGTCAGCGCGGCCTCTTCCAGGGAAACCCGGTCCGGAATTTTAAGCAGGTTTTGTTCCGGGACATAGACAAATTCCGCCAGGCCGCCATCGCGGCGCGAACCGAAATAATCATAATTGCTGCAAAGCTGAATATTGCCGCTTTGGCAGCCGGAACATTTGCCGCAGGGCAACAACGGATAAACGGTAACTCTGTCGCCTTTCTGAAAGCCGGAGGCTCCCTCGGGAACCGCGTCGACAACACCGGCGAATTCATGACCCATAATCAACGGGTAGTGGTAGGCGCCGTTACGGAACGCCCGTCCGATATCGGAGCCGCAAATACCGCAACAGACAACGCGGATCCGATACCAGGATTCGTGAAACGTCAAGGGATGTTCCCCGAATACCAATTGATCGTTTTTTTGTAGAACACAGGCTTTCATTCGATCAGCAATCCTTATGTTTCCGGTTGAATTCCGTTACAATATAAAGCGCGATTGAAATCAATGCAACTTATTTATATGCAAAAAGATCACCTTTTTAAAAACGTTCACGTACCGGCCTTTCGGGTGATCGATTCGATCGCAAAAATGAACGCTTACGAAAATTAGAGCATTTCTGCATTGTCCGCGTTGCATTTCAAGAAATACCGTGATAATGTAACGCCTCGATTCGGCAAAATGGAACAAGCAAAATCGCGGCCCGGAAAACCGGGCCGGCGGAGAGGTTTCTTATGAAAGTATGCCTGGAGTGTTTGCCCTGTCTCGGGCGCAACGCGGTTGACATTGCCGCACGGATCACGAATGATCCGGCTTTGCAAAAGGAAATTGTGGCGGAATCGCTGCATATGATCGCCGACAATCCGATGGAAATGCCGCCGCCGTTTCTGGCGCGGAATATCATCGATATTGCGCTGCGCCGGACAGGCGGCGTCTGCGAAGATCCTTACCAAACGGAAAAGGAGTTATCGACGCGGCTGGCGCAGCAATTGGTGTTGGAATTGCCGCGCATTCCCGAATACAATCCGGATGACTTCGAATCCCGGTTGCGGATTGCGATCGCCGGCAACATTCTGGACTTCGGCGTGTTCAGCAGCTTAAACTGGGAAGTGGCCCGGGAGTCGATCCGGCAACTATTTGCCAAGCCGATCGATCGTGCGGCGGCAAGGCGATTGAAGGCTCGCATGGATTCCGCGCAGCGCATTTTATATTTGCTGGACAACTGCGGCGAGGCGGTCTTCGATCGGATTTTTCTGGAACCCTACCGGGAGAAAATAACCCTTGGAGTACGGGGAAGGGCCGCCTTCAACGATATAACCCGGGACGATTTGGCCGCATCCGGCCTGGAAGGGTATCCCGTCGTGACCAATGGAAGCGGCATTCCGGGGACCATGCTTTCCTGTGCTCCGGAGGAGTTTCGGGAAGCCTTTGCCGACGCCGATCTGGTGATTGCCAAAGGACAGGGAAATTTTGAAACACTGAATGAAACGACTCGTTCGTGCGCCTGTCTGTTTGTCGCCAAATGTCCGGTGGTGACACGCCTGATTGGAGCGGAAACCAATTCCATCCAAATCCGCACCCTGAATTTCTGACATCTTCAGGAAAATTTCTCAACGACAGCTATTGATGCGGCGTATGCTACCCCGAATCTCCTTCCCCTCCATTATGTTAATTCGTTGCCATAAAAAGTCAAATTTAATTTGACTTTTGTTGCCGACGCCGATATACTAATGTAAGATTGCAGTTTTACAAGGAGGTGATTCGTCATGGCTATTTACAGTGGCGGTTCAATCGTCAACAGTGCTTTGTATTTATACAAGGACGATATTGCTTACGACATGGTAATTTCTTCCGGCGGCGGGATGTATGTTTCCCGCGGCGGTACGGCGACGGAAACCACTGTCAACAGCAGCGGCGCAATGATGGTTTTCTCCGGCGGCACGGCGACGGAAACTATCGTCAACAATGGCGGGGCGATGTATGTTTCCAGCGGCGGCAGCATGATCGGCGCCGTTGCAAAAAGTTCCGGTACTCTGGATATCGGGAGCGGGGCGGCAGTTGAAAATGCCGTCATACAAAGAGGCGGATACATGACGTTATGGGCGAACGCCAGCGCATTGAACACTGTGATCATGTCCGGCGGGGCATTGATATTGAATGCCGCTACGTCATTTTACAGCGACATGACGCTGTCGAGCGGTTCTTTGACGCTCTTTGACGGGGACAGCGCGGCGCGTATTGCCGTCACCTCGTCCGGGTGGATGCGCATTTCCTCCGGAGGGACGGCGTCGGATACCACACTTGTGCATTACGGATCGCAGACGGTCTATGCCGGCGGCAGCGCGATCGCAACAAATGTCTCCAGCGGCGGCTATATGACCGTCTCCAGCGGCGGCAGCGCGATCGAAACAGAAGTTTCTAACGGCGGTTCTATGGCCGTCTACGGTGGCGGCTTTGTCTTCGGTGCCACTGTTTACGACAACGGGACTCTTTATGTTTCCGGCGGTTTTGCCTCCGGAGCCACCGCTTACAGCAGCGGGAGACTCCAGGTTTACTCCGGCGGGGTATTGCTTGACGCCCAAGTGGAGCAAACGGGACGCGCCTATATTTCCAGCGGTGCCACTGTGAGCCGCCTGCTGGTGGCGTCCGACGGCTATGTCCAGATTGCCGGCGGAGGATCGGCAGTCGATCTGACGATTGAATCCGGCGGGAGATTTCATTTCGGCATCGCCTCCGATACCGCGTTGTCCTATGTATCCGGCGGGAGCGCCGGCAGTGTCGGCAATTCCCTTTCCGGGACGACGGTAAGCTCCGGACAGGGCTTTACCATCTCCAAGGGAGGGAGCGCGGAAAATGTCACTGTGGCGGCGGGCGGAAGCCTGACCGTCGCATCCGGAGGCAGGGTAACCGGGATTATGCAGGAATCCGGCGGAAATGTGTCATTTGACTACAATGCGGATTCCAATTCTGTCATCGAAGGCCGCAACGCGAAAGGCGAATTTTGCCTCCGCAATGGCGTGGCGGACAATTTTATCCTCTATGAGGGCGGGGCAATGCATATCTCCTCCTTCGCCGGAGTCGACTTCCATGTGACCAATACCGATGTCCTGGGCGGCGCGATGTATATTATGACATCGGGACATGTCGGCAATACATTGATTGATTCGTCCGGGATTCAGCAAATCGGGGTGGGACAAGCGCTTGTGTATGGCGACAGCACGGAGATCGATGTCGACCATACTCTGATTCGCAATGGCGGCAGACAATCTATATCTCTGGGCGATTATTACGATAACGGATATGGCCGGATCGTCGACACCTTGAATGTGACCGATACCGTCATCGATGACGGCGGGCAACAGCTTTTGTTCTTTGACGGCATGTCGTATAGCTACCCGAGCGGCTCGAAAACGTTTACGATCAATATCGACCGCACCGTCGTCAACTCCGGCGGCGAGCAGTACATTGTCATCAATAACTATACCTACTCCGCCCCCCCCGACTCCTATAAATATTATTTCAACGTCAGCGGCACTGTCGTAAATGATGGCGGTGTTTTCAAGGTTTACGATTTTTCCTATGTTCCGGCTGCAACGGTGTCCGTATCGGACTTGACCATTGCCGACGGCGGCGAAGCGATATTGCGGAGCCACAACGGTTCAATTTTTCTGTCCGGCGTCATCTCCGTCGCCGGTAATCTCTCGATCAGCGGGACAGTCAATGCGGACAATGCCGAAATCATTTTCGATCTTCGGGAACGCGACGCCTCCGGAGACATTCTCGCCTCGGGGCTTGCCAATGTCGCCGGCGGCAATTATTCGATTATGGTTGCCGGGGGGCAGGGCGGGGGACTCTATTGGCTGTCGGACGAACTGGCGGACTTCGGTTCCGTAACGCTGAAAACGAAAAACGGCGATATCGGAACCCTCCAGTTGAATTCCGGCTCGCTCCATTACGACGGACAATATTATGTGCTCCGGCTTCATGACGGCAGCTTGTTGCTGCATGTGACGGAAAACGACAATGCGGTGACAATATACCGGGGTGATGTCTTGAGCTCGAGCGCTTCCATGGTGTTTGACGCGGAACTCCAGGCCGGCGACACGATGGTCGTTGCCGGCGGCGGCATTGCCTGCAATACGACGGTTGCGTATGGCGGAAGTGTGCGGCTGCTTGCCGGAGGAGTGCTCAGCGGTACTACCACGCTGGGCGGCGAGATGACGGTCGAAGGCGTCGCAAGCGGCGATAACGGAAGTTTGGCGCTGGATCTGCGAAACCGTTCCGCGGCCGATAACTTCATGATTTCCGGGGGCGATCATCTCAGCGGTTTTTCGCTTTCCATTGTGGTGCCGGAGATAGCGCTGAACTGCGATTACAGGCTGGCGCAGGGCATGGCGCGGCAGGATGTCAGTTTCGTCGTCGGTGACGGACGGGAAAGCTATGGCACGCTGTCATTGGAGCAGACCGTGCTTGTCCACGGTACCTTCGCTTATACTCTGGTCCAGGATGGCGATCGTATTTATCTCTCCGCGGCCTATACTCCGGCGACAGTCGTAACCGCCGACATTACGGCGGCCACCAATCAAAATATAACCTTGACGGCCACGTATGACGCGAGCGCCGCCGGGAAACAGTATTCGCTCGACGGCGGCGCGAACTGGCTGGTCTACGATGGCGGCGTGACCGTTACGGATAACGGCACGGTTCTGTTCCGCAGTGTCGATGCAGCGGGCAACGAAGCCACCGCGCACTATACGGTGTCGAACATCGACAAGGAGGCGCCAACAATCACCGGCATCGCGGCGGATACTGCCACCGCGACCAATCGGGATGTCACGGTGACGGCGAATTTCGCCGACAATGTGGCGCTGGCGACGAAGCAGTACAAAATCGGTACCGGTTCGTGGCAGAATTACACCTCCGGCGTCACGATGACCGTCAACGGCGCGGTGCACTTCAAGGCGGTCGACAGCGCCGGCAACGAAGCCATCGAGCAGTATACGGTGTCGAATATCGACAAAACCGCGCCGACGATCACGCAGATCAAGGCCAATACCACGGCTTCAACTTACCAAAATGTTACGGTAACGGCGGTCTTCGCCGACGACGTGGCGCTGGCGTCGAAGCAATATAAGGCCGGCGACGGCGCGTGGAAGAATTACACCTCCGGGGTGACGATGACCGCCAACGGCACGGTGTATTTCAAGGCCATCGACACCGCCGGGAACGAGGCCGAGGCGAAGTACGTGGTGTCGAATATCGACAAGGTGGCGCCGACGATCACGCAGATCACCGCGAGTACGAAATCGCCAACCAACCGGGATGTCACGGTGACGGCAATTTTCGCCGACGACGTGGCGTTGGCGTCGAAGCAGTACCGGATCGATTCCGGCGCGTGGCTGTACTACGTTGACGGCGTCACCATGACCGCCAACGGCACGGTGTATTTCAAGGCGATCGATACCGCCGGAAATGTCGCCAACAAGCAATATACGGTGGCGAATATCGACAAGGTTGCTCCGACCATTACCGGCATCGCGGCGAGCAAAACGGCTCCGACCAACCAGAACGTCACGGTGACGGCGAACTTCGCCGACAACGTGGCACTGGCGTCGAAGCAGTACAAGCTCGGCAGCGGGTCGTGGCAGAGTTACACCGGCGCGGTGACGGTGACCGCCAACACTACGGTGTATTTCAAAGCGGTCGACACCGCCGGGAACGAGGCGAACACGCAATATGCGGTATCCAATATCGACAAAATCGCGCCGACGATCACCAACTTCAAAGCCAGTGCCACGGCGCCGACCAACCGGGACGTCACGGTGACGGTGGTCTTCGCCGACAATGTGGCGCTGGCGTCGAAGCAGTACAAGATCGGCAACGGTTCGTGGCAAAACTACACCGATGGCGTGACCATGACCGCCAACAACACCATTTATTTCAAGGCGGTCGATACCGCCGGCAACGAAACCAACGCGCAATATGCGGTGGCGTATATCGACAAGGTTGCGCCCGACGCGCCGGTCTTGAGCGTCAGCCAACGCGATCGGCTCAACGGAACGGTGACGGTGACCGCGGAATTCGCCTCCGATGTGGTGAAGCGGGAGTATTCGCTCGACGGCGTAAACTGGCTGTCGTACACCAAGGCGGTTGCGGTCGCTTCCAATACCACGATCCGGGTGCGCGGTTACGACGAAGCCGGAAACGTTTCCGGCGCGGAATACCAGATCACGAATATCGTGCCGCTCGATGCGAACGGCCCCGGCGCGGTCACGTTGACGCCGAAGGTCAGCAGGTACAACGTCACCATAACGTGGCGCAAGCCCGTGACGCAGGACAAGGTGAAAATCACTGGTTACGAGGTCGAGTACAACGGCGAAACTTCCATCGTCAAAGGGACGTCGTATTCGCTCAAAAACGTCGCGGTCTCGACCGGCAACACCATCCAGGTGCGCGCCATCGATTCGCTTGGGCGTTACGGCGCGTTGAGTCCGGTGGTTTCGTTCGACGTGAGAGATGTCACCGCGCCGAAGCTGGGTAAGGTCACCGCCGCGATCAGCGGCTATACCGGGATGGTAAGCTGGTCGGGGACGGATAACGTCGGCATCGTCAAATATGTGGTGGCTTGCGGCGACAAAACCCAGACCGTGACCGATACAAGCGCCAAATTCACGGATCTGGCGGTCGGTAAATACAAGGCGACGGTTCAGGCTTTCGACGCTGCGGGCAACGCGAGCAAAGTCGGCAAGGTTTCGATCACGGTTAAGGACGCCACGCCGCCCGAAAAGGTCACCGGCTTGGTGATTCCATTGGCCGACGCCAAGTACAACGCGCTCTTGTCGTGGGCGCCGGGCGTGGACAACTCCGGCAAAATCGCCCGTTATGAGATCATGCTCGACAACGGCAAGATACTGAAAAGCTCGAAGACCTCACTGAAGGTGTCGAAGCTGTCTGTAGGCACCCACACCTATCAGGTCCGCGCTATCGACCCGACGAAAAACGCGGGCGAATGGAGCGATGTCCAAACCTTCACCGTCAAAGACATGACCGCCCCGGTAACAGTGTCGGTCAAGGCCAAGGTCGAGGGCAATTCGCTGTCGCTAACCTGGAAAACGCCCAAAGACAACGTCGGCGTAACCGGCTACATCCTGAAACATGGTGTCAATCTGGAAAAGACCGAAACCCTGAAGGCTTCGCAGTTGAGTTTCCGAATCGACAACATCGCCAAGGGCAGTTACCAGTACCAGATCGTCGCCGTCGACGCGGCGGGCAACCAGAGCAAGGCCAAATCGGGCAAAGCCACGATCAAAACCGAGCTTGCCACGGTTATGAGCCTGGAACTTTCCGAAGCCATCCCGAGCCTGGCCTTCGACGCCGGAGTATCAACCGGCAGCAGCGGATTGCATTACGACGATCCCTTGGCGTTCTGCTCGGCCCTGCAAACCGAAAGCGATCTTCGCCTGACCGCCGCCGACCTTTTCGCCTCTGACAACGAAAAGAAATCGTCGTCCTTATTAGCCGCAGCATTCTGAACAAAAAACAGTTAACCCCAGAAGCCCCTTGCGAATATTGGCAACCTCGTTCGCAAGGGGCTTCTCAATTATTCCGTTCTTTCGGAAAACGAATTGATAAGTGCCGTTCTGTTTCTATCTTTTCCTTCGTTTTTCAGCTGGAATAATCGACTTAGGACCACAAATTTCCTGAGTTCACGGAACCTCATTCAGCCAAGCTCATAAACAGCACGGGTTGAGAATATCCTGTATTCGTGACGCCTTCAGAAGGCATATCCTGGTTCACCGCTCTTGCGATCTTGAAAACGTAAGCAGGAAGCCGGAATATCGCAATATTGGTGAACTTTTTCCTCGCAACGGCTCTTGTATTTTTTAAAATATAAGTTATAATTATACCCAAAGGCGACAGTCTGAAACGAAAACGAGGCAAGCAAAAGAAAGAACAGAAAAAATGAGTAAAAAAGCATTTACACTAATAGAGCTGCTTATTGTTATAGCTATCATTACAATCCTTGCTTCCATGCTTCTGCCCGCCCTTTCCAAGGCCAGGGCAGTTGCTCAAAGTATCAAATGTACCGGCAATCTCAAACAGATCGGACTGATTTATGCGATCTATACCGACGAGTACAAGGGGTATGCCCCCCCGCTTTTCTATCCCGGCGTAACCAGCCCTTACTGGTCAACGGTTTTGAAAGATGGATACGGTGCCGATCGCAAGCTGCTCTCCTGTCCGACTGTCGGCGGCAATACCGAGGCCGACTACAATTCATATGGGTTTTTGCTCCCCTATTTCACCCACCAGCCCAATCTCTATCAAATGGCTGACGCTTATTCCCCATCCCAAACCGGCATGTTATACGACAGCGCCCGCTGGGAAGCCCCGGACCAACAATGGTGGTATGTTTACGCGACAACTTCTCTTGGAGAAGGCGTAATCATGTTCCGTCATTCCAATCGACTCAATCGCCTCTGCCTTGATGGACATGTCGAAACCAATACCCCTTCCGATGTCAATGGAGACGGAACCGGAGTACAACTCTATGGCGGATATGACGGGCAGGGAAATGTAATCGTACTTTAAAGTAATTGTACCAGACCAATCCCAAGAAAGTATCCCCAAAATGCCGATCAAGAAACTGTGTCTCCTTTTCGTGCTGCTCCTCGCGGCAGGCATAACGCGTAGTGATGAGGTAAAACTTCTCGGTGCGCTTGCAGTTAACAATCGCTGTGATGTCCCTATGGGACACGAGCTCTCCAACGAAATCAACGCCGGCAAGAAAGAGTTGGACAACCCGGGAACCATGGTCTATTTCTATCTGCAAAATACCTCCGAGCGCCCCCTGGCACTTGAAGATATCGTCTGGCAAGGTCGGAACTCCTCCCAATGGAGCAGCGCAGAAAATTCCCATCGCCTGATCTGGAGTGCCTGTCGTCCCCGGACTATTGCGCCGCAGGAGGTCGCCGAAATCGTACTTTGTCTACGCGATAGCCTAAAACAGGAAACCGAGTTTGAACTGTGTTTTTCCGGCTCGCTCCGAGTTCCGGTTCTGGCGACACCGCGGGATCCTCTGTTTCGCCTCGCCACATTGACCTTCAGCCCGGATTTGAAGCGCGCCTATTGTTATCTGGAACGGGAATCCGGCAATGCCCCGCTTCCGGGAACTGTCTACCACAACGGGAAGGCAGTTCCTGTGCGTTTTCTGAATACCGATTATATCGACGACACCATTATTGCGATTATCGACTTCCCGGAGCCTTTGTGTCGCGGCAAGCGCGGCACCTGGATTTTCACCGACGCCGACGGCAACTTCGTCTGCGGAGCATCTTTGCGTGCATTTTCCGATCTTTGCGGATTCGGATCTTACGGATATGCGGATTTTCTGCGTTTCGCCCGAAACGGATTGGGGGTCTTCAGTTCTTTTACCCCGGTCAGCCGGGAAATGCTGGATGAAGGGGTGGAATTGGGTGTAAAAATGTTTTATGGCTCCCCCGCCGAAGCTCTGCCGGAAACCACCGGACATCCCGCCATCTATGCCTATATGATTCAAGATGAGCCGGATTGTCACGATTATTTCGCTTGGACCGAGCGTCCGGTCATTGAGCGTCTCGGCGGTTATGCGCCAGGCCTGGTGGACAACTGCAATCAACTGGAGCTTGCGGATCCTGCGGTTCCGACGCTTTTGACCATCAATTTGACCTATACTCCATACAATTACTTTGTTTACGGACCGTTGGCCGATATCGCGAATCCGGATATTTACACCAATACCAACAATTGGGATGTCAAGTATGTCGATCACCACCTACAAACCTTGAAGCGCGCTGCAGGTGCCAGGCCATTCACGTTCACGTATCAAAGCAGTTGGGAAGAAGTGTCTACAGTACCTGCCGGACAATGGGTGGGAAAGGCCCAACTCCTCACGGAAGGATTTGATTCATATGTCGACAAAAGTGCCACTCCACGCGGAATGGGAAAACCGACGACACCAGCCGAAGTCTCCATCGCCATGCACTATGGAATTGCCAATGGAGCAGTCGGTTTGTTCGGTTGGTGGGACGCAACCGGCGCAGGAGGGAACCTGCTATTCCATGGTACCGATGTAATACCGGCAAACTGGGCGATTGTGGGTGAAAATTCGCAACGGTTCCGGAATATAGCCTCGTTGCTCGGCATCGCTCACCCTATGACGCTGGCCGATTGTGGAGATGAAAAAATTTACCTCAAAACATTGTTGGCCGGAGATCGTGCCGCCATCGTGGTCGCCATAAACGAACATTATTCTTATTTCGATGGGCAACTGCAAACGAATTTCCAAAAGGTCGTGTTCTCTTTCCCCAATACACAGTTGCTCGCGGCAAAAGCTGTTTATCGGGTCGAACCGCAAGGGTTCACACTCCTTGACGCGACTCAAAACGCCGGAGTCTGCCGTTGGGAAGACGAACTTGATGCCGCCGCAGTCTATTTACTTCTGCCGTTGGAAGCGGATATTGATGACATCGCCGCCGATGCCGGTATCCGACGACAGGTTCAGGAACATGGAATTATCGCCCGCCAAAACAGACTCCAGGAGAAGAACTCTCTACGATGCAAAATTGAAAAGGAGGGAGAGGTCATTCGCGGTACCGGCATCAATGCTTATCTGATCAATTCCGGAATATTCGCCAATCCGGACCATACTGCGCATAACGCCTTCGAGGGATACGAGCATGATGGAACGACTGCGATGGGAGCAACCTGGAACTTCACGGTGGCAAGTACGGAAGTCGCCCAAAAGCTGCAGCTTATGTGGCACGGTCGCGGAACCGGAGCTCCTGTACAGTTTTCAGTCCTGGACCCGGGCGGCAGCATGGTTTATGAGGAAGTAATAAAATGCGATGATTATAATTATCAGATTATTGAATTCATTCCCGAAAGCGCCGGAAAGTGGCAGCTGCGGGCGGCGGTGGCGCCGAAAGACAAATGTGAGCACAGTTATCAATCGAGTATCTATATTGCCGTCCGTTCCTCTGAGCGTTCGATCGTACAGGCCAGGGAAGCCCGCATTTCGGCTGCTCCGAAAATCCCCGGAACCCCGGAGCATGGATACTATGCTGTCAATGCCGGGTTCCCGGACGCAGCCCAAGGTGAGTATAATGTCATGGAATATTGGGAAGCTTCCGGACAAACCGCCTTTAGCGCGCGTTTTGTCTTGTCCGTTGACTCAGCCGCATTGACGCGACGGCATTTCATTCGCTGGCAAGCACATTCTCCCCAGGGACTTGCACTTGACTTTCGCGTCCTTGACGCGCAAGGCAATGAGATTTATCGGCGCCGAGCAGAAGACAGTCTTTACCGGCAATATACCGAGGAGGTAACCTTTCCTGCCACCGGTAATTATTCCATTATCATTGAGCAATCACCACCAGAGAAACCGATCGAGCATGCACTTTGGGTGGGACGATCCGTTCGCTGGCTCCAGGAGTAGTAATATTGGATATGCACTTATTTTCAGAAGCGACAACCGCCATGTTGCTGACGCCAGAGAAAGTCCGGATTATCACCGGCAATGAAGATGCTGATTTTCCCGGCACGGACAAATTACTAAGCGAAAAATTAATGCGCCGCCATGCATCTTGGGAAATTATGGTCGTACTGGCGGGTGAATATGTCTACTACCTGAACCGCCACTTCTATCTGGCTTCACCCGGAACTATTTTTCTCATCGACGGGAATATTGATCATGAATACTTTTATTCGCTGGACGCCGACAAGTTGCGTCATCTTTGGTTTTTCGGCGGGAACGGCTTCCAGAAGCTGCTGGCCCAGTATATTAAAGTCGACAACGGCGTGTACGATACCGTAGAAAGGATCTCATTGGATTATCCGGTAAAGAATCTGCGGATGAAATGGGCCGTACTTTCGGAAAATTCAACTCTGGATCTAAAAGAAGAAATGATCCATTTGATACGTTGCACGATCGAATACATGAAATCCAATTGCAGTGACAATATCATGTATCAGCGCAATATCGTGAGAATGACAAAGCGGCGCATCAAACAGAGCCTGCGGCATGGTATGTCGTTGGATCATATTGCAAGACTCGGTGGATACAGCAAATTTCACTTTACTAAAATATTCAAAGAGTACACCGGATTCACGGTACTGGAGTATGTCAATCTCTGCAGGATCGATAAATACAAAAAATTACGGAGAAAACAAATGCGTAAAAAAGAAATTGCTTACGAATTGGGTTTCTCCTCTTTGAGTTCATTCTGCAACTGGATGAAAAAACAGGAATTGTAATTACCTCCCCGGAGGTGTTCATGACATGGCCGACAATTGCGATAACAAGTTTACCAAACCAACTCTGAATTCAAAGGAAATCACTCATGAACCATCGCAAACGTTTTCACGCGGTCATGCATTACCGAATATGACCATCTGCCGGTGATCACCATTCGAATATATTGTGAAGGCCGACTTGAAGGTGGCTTCCGGCGATACCGGGAATGATTTTTCGGGCGGAGAGATAGAATTTATGCTCGCTTTTGAGGAAAATTTTCTTCCCGTCCCGGACACCAGTATTACGCCTGAAAAGCCTTTGAGCAGTACCGCTCGAGGGCTTTTGGTGTTTGCGGGAATTCAGTTTGGAGGTGAACGTATAACGGTTGTTTGATAGTTCAAACTCATTACGCCGTCTTTATCGCTCCAGATGTCGCCCCAATAAGGTACCCGTAAGCAGTCGGCAGCGGGCAGGTCGTCAAGCAAAAACAGCCGATCGGCGATAACGGGTCAATTCCTTGTCCGGAAAGCTATTGCTGAATTCCATATTACAGAATCCACTTGCTTGTAAGGATTGTTTTGTCAACTTACAAGTGGAAGGATTATCATGGAAATCAAGGATTTGCTGGATAAATTGACGGGTGCTCCGGTTGAAGAAAAGATGCTGATTTATGTCGCGGAACAAACTGCGACCACCTGTTCGGCTTGCGCCGCCAATGCCGGGAAGGTGTTTCGCGTCTCCGATCCGGAGCGGCCGCAATTGCCGTTGCACCCCAATTGTGCGTGTTATTATGAAGAAATTACAGTTTTGCAGGACGAAGAATCGGTAGTCGTTATTCCGGATGAAACCACTTTTTCGACGAGCTGGGGGCTCTCGGAGCTTCTTGCGCTTAGAAATGGTCTGCGTGAGACTCTTGAGAAAAAAATCCCTAAGCCGCCCCGTTCCACGGATCATCAGGCCAACTGGCTTGACATGACCTGGGATTGGTTTTTCGAGAAACAGGAGAACCCCAAACATTTTCCGGCAGACTCCCCGGAGTCCATTGATATTGCCAATTCATTCAGCATGAAACAAGTGAAAGCTAAGTTTTTCAGTACCGGGAAAATGCCGAAATCCTGGGAATTTACCGGGCCGGGCACCAGTACCGGCGAGTATGGAGAAGTAGAATGGTTTCTCGGCTCTTACGCGATTCAGAACTTTCAACTCAAAAATGGGATTGCCACATTTACAGTCCACAATACCTCCGGATGGCGTTCCGGAACGCGTCTCCCGAAGTCATGGACCGATGCCGTCAAGAAGAGTACCCGCTTTGAAATCAATGAATTGGTGACCGACGCGCCTCGCGGCGAAGTATTGAAAACCAAACTGACAAAGAGTATGCCCTGGTTGCTGGACATTCCCGGCGCCGGATATATATTAAACTCATTACCGAGTTTCGGCGGGAACTGGGATCAAATCTATGAAGTGGAAATGAAATGGACTCAAGAATAATCGGGCTGGGAATTTTGTTGCTGCTGGCCGGTTGCGACCAGAATGTTCAGCGGCCAAAGACGGAAGAAAAAGACCCGTTTTATACCTATACCGGCTATCGGGACTGGTGGCGCTTTCCGTTGGAGTATCCCTATCAGATGCTGATGATCGACACATTTCGCGCGGGATATCTGGAGCAATATAACCCCGCCTATCCGGTCGAAGACCCCAATCAATCCAGTACAGCTCTTTTGCAAGATATTACGTTGATCGCCCGGGAAAAAGAGTTTGCGGCCTTGCAAACCGCAAGCGAAGGGTTGGCTCTTTTGGTTTATCGAACCGGTGAGCTGACAGAATTCAACTCCGAAGAGGAGCTGCTGAGTTACTTGCGTGAGCATTGCCAATTCGCCGCTTCCTTGCGCTGGCAGGATATGGATACTTGTTACCGGGAATTTGAAAAGTCATTATAAAAATATATAGTCATGCTGTCTTACATAAAAAATGGGGATGGTAATATGCGGTCTGTCTGGTTGTCGGGCGTTTTATTGTGCATGGTGATGCAGGGGTGTCAGCCGCATGAAATCATCAGGAAGCATCCGTGGCAATCGTGGGGCAATGAAGAAACTTTTCTGCTCTCGGCTGAACGGGAAAGTTTTTGGCAATTTCAGGAGGCCTATGTCCCCTTGAAGCCGAAAGCCTGGCCGCAATTGACGCAACTCCTGGAATCCAATGACTTTATTCCGGTTTCGGAAGAATGGGTCAAGGAGTTTGCCACCAGAGAAATACCCGCAGGTGCCGATCCGTGGTATTTGGTACGGGGCCTTTCGTATAATCCTGTGGGGAGCTGGTACGATATTTATTATTTCCCGGAAAGCGGCATCCTTTACGTTTACACCGCAACTATGACCGGGGAATTGTTTCCGGTCTTCGACATCACGTTGAGAGCTGCGCCGGTGGCGGTTCGTTTGCCGTCTCCGCCGCGCCGGGTCCTCTGTGCCGCGCAGGCCGGAGGAGATGGAACCGGAGGATTTATGATTCGCGATCCGGATGAGCTGCCGCAAATTCAATTGAGGTCAAAAAAATGATTCGAGTATTGGTGTTGACGGCTTTCTGCCTCCTTGGCGCGGGGTGTCATAATGGCGATGAGCCGCCGCATCCGTGGCGGTGTTGGGGCCGCAACGGCGAATTCTTCATGCCGCTGGAAAGCTTTGTCGTCGCCTCTTTCGTGCCGCTCACACCGGGAAGTTGGAGCGAGGCGGCTGCGCTGCTGGGCGAAGCGCAGGCTGTTCCGGTTTCGGAAGCATGGGTGAAAACGCATGCGCAATCCACGTTGCCTCCGGGCAACGATCCGTGGTATCTGGTGCGCGGGGTCGGCTATGACGAACCGGCCGTTTGGCAGGTTCTCCGGGAGGACGCGTTGGAAATCGATTATGTCTATGCCGCCACTCCCGCCGACGGTATCGAAGAACCCCGGTCGCTCGCCGGAGCGCAGGCGACTCCGGTGGCGGTACGGTTGCCGTTCGTTCCCCGGCAGGTTTTCTGTGCCGCGCAACAGGTGCCGAAGCATCTTTCCGATACTCCTGCCGAGCCCTGACAGAGGCCCATTGTTTACAGGGTGAAACGCAAGTGCCATCGAGTACCATTGGAATATATTTATCGGTATCGTTTGGGGGTGGCTTCCGACGATACCGGGAATCCTTTTTCGGGCGGGAAAATAGGGTTCCACGCCCGGTTTTGAGGGGAATTTTCTTCCCACCTTCGGCACCATAATCACGCCCGAAAAGCCCTTGAGAAGCACCACCGAGTACTGAGGTGACCCCAAAAGTTTGGACGGGTTAAGGCTACGAGGAATGAGTTCGGTATTGCACCGGGCTCATTCCGTTTAATTTCAAAGATATCCTGTCGTTATTGAAATAGCAAATGTATTCACTGAGCTTTTTCTCAAACTC
>JAVBQJ010000099.1:0-2655 GCA_031549115.1 Victivallaceae bacterium | reverse complement strand
CCTTCGGAAAATTGGTATGGGGGACAGGGGTCATGCTTCGGCTTCCTTCCGCCGATCGCCGGCCAAAAGGTTTTCGACGGACTCCGGAGTGATCCGGACCAGGCGTTGCCCGATCTTGACCCGCGTCAGCAGCCCGGCCCGAATGAAGCGATGGATAGTGGGCAGCGAAACCTTAAGCAAAGCCGCCGCCTCTTTACGGGTTAACGGTACTGCGGGTTGTGTGTGGGCCTCCTGAGTGTGTTCAAAAGTTTTTAGCGCCTTGACCAGGGGTGTGGCGGTCAATTCGGGGATATACGGTTCCAGAATTTTAGAAACTGCTCCCAGAATGTCCGTGGAGATCTTGCTGTTGATTTTCATGTTTTTCCTGACTCCAATGTTTTTCGTTGTTTGTTTCTGTGGTGCATATGATAATTATACCTCGGAATGCAGAAGAAATCAATAGCTAAAACTATGAAATTCAATATGTTACATAACGCGTTAGCCGGGCGTTATATAACATTTTCATGCGCGGAATGGAGAATCGCAATGGAAACGGTTTAAAACCGGGCGTTTTTGCGGCATAATATTCGGATGGGGAAGTGTACCCGTCAATTACCGCAAACAGGAGGTTTTATGCTGAAGTTGAACGCGTCGTATTCCAAGAAAGTCCCGGCCGAAGGCGAGTATTCGAGTCAGAGTTACCACGCTTCGGTCGAGGTCGAGTTGCCTGACGGCCTGACGCCGGCGCAATTGCAGGAACGCATCCATTCGACCTTCGAAATGGTGCGCACCTCAGTCGAATCCGAGTTGCAGGGCAGCCAGTCCGCTCCGGCGGTTGCCGGCGGCGCTCCGGCCAGTCCGAAGCAGTTGCAGTATCTGGTGAACCTCGCCGGCGGCCGGGGCGTCACGCCGCAGCAGTTGGCCGCTCGCTTCAATCTTTCTGAAGTCAGGCAGTTGAGCCGGCGGCAATGCAGCCAGTTGATCGATGAATTCAATGGAAAGGGGTCGCAAAATGGCAACTATCGCTGAACTGCGGCGGCAGCCGCATTGGAGTTATTCGGCGTTCAACACCTATTTGAACGTCTGCCAGCTCCAATTCCGCTTCCGTTATCTCGAACAGGCCGAGGTCGAACAAACTTCGGCCTGCTTCGTGTTCGGACGCGCTTTTCACGCGGCGCTGACGCAGCAGGCCTTGAAATGCAAGGCGGGCGGCGCGCTGACGCCGGCGGAAGCGCTGGAGCTGTTCGCCGAATATTTCAAGATTGAGCTTGCGGCCGCGCCCGAAATCCGTTTCAAGTCCGGCGAAGATCGCGACACCATGATCGCGCTGGCGGGACGGATGCTGGAGGCGGCGTTGGCCGGGTGGCGCGATGGGGTGGTCCTCGGCGCGGCGACGGCTTTCAAGGTTCAGGTTCCAGGGCTGGACAAACCGCTGATCGGTGAGTTTGACATGCTGGCCGGGGAGGGGCGCGAGCTCTGCATCGTCGATTGGAAGACTTCGGCGGGCCGCTGGCCGGCCGGCAAAGCCAACCGCGACTTGCAGGCGACGGTCTTCAGTTACGCTTTGCGGCGGATGACCGGGCGGACGCCGCTCTTTCGTTTCGATGTCGTGACCAAAACCAAAAATCCGAATTGTGAAAGCCACCATACATCGCGTGGTTTTGACGATTTCCGGCGTTTCGAAGTCCTGGCCGCCCAGGTTCAGGACGCCGTGAACAAAGAGGTGTTCCTGCCGAACGAAACGAGTTTCGCCTGCGCGGAATGCCCCTATGCCAACCGGTGCCGTCAATGGCATCAGAAAGTGAGATGAACGATGAGTCTGATGATCGACAGCAACGCCCGTTTTGCCGGGCGGAACGAAATCGCCCTGGTGCCGACGCCGGCCGGAACCGCCAGTTGGAAGCCGGTGCCGCATGTCGAGGTGATCGACGCCGTTGCCGAGGTGGTCAAAGCCAGGAAATGGGACATCATCGACGAACAGTACGGCCTGGCTCGCGACGGGCAGAAGATGTTCGGCGTGGTCCGGATCAACCGCGGTAATTCGCCGGAATGGAGCCGTTGCATCGGCATTCGCAATTCCCACGACCGGAGTTTATCGGTCGGATTGACGGCGGGGATTTCGGTGCTGGTCTGCAGCAATCTCTGTTTCGGCGGCAGCATGGTCCTGAAGCGGCGCCACACCCGCCGGATCGTGCTGGAGGAATTGGTTTTCCGGGCGGTCGACGAACTGGAGGAGGAATTCGACACCCTCGAAACGACGGCGGAGGCGCTGAAATCGGTCAGGCTTGACGATGACGCGGTCCGTTCCTGTCTGGTGCGGGCGACGGAAGCGAAGGCGCTCAATTCGTGCGACATCCTGCCGGTGTGGCGGGAGTTCAAGCAGCCACGCCACCGGGACTTCGCCGAACCGACGCGCTGGAGTTTGCTGAACGCCTTCACCGAAACGGCGAAAAAGTACACTCCGGCGCGTTTCGATCTGTGCCAGCGGCAGTTGACCCGGCTGTTCGGATTGGACGGCAAACCGGCGTTGCTGTGGGAAAAGGAGGTGTGAAATGCCGTTATTCCTGGCGGCCGCATTGGTTTTTGCGGCACTGGCGATCACCGGCTTGGCGGTCAGCCAGACCGGCGGAGCGGGCGGCTACGTGCTGGCGGTACCGGCGGCGGCGAACCATGCCA
>JAVBQJ010000150.1:0-12504 GCA_031549115.1 Victivallaceae bacterium | reverse complement strand
CCTATTCTTCTTCAATCTGTCTTCGGCATGGGGACTGCCGGGGCGATTACACGCCCAGCGCAATCATCGAGTCGGCGACCTTGCGGAAGCCGGCGATGTTGGCGCCCATCACGTAGTTGTCGGGCTCGCCGAATTCGGTGGCCGCGCAACGCGCCGCCGCGTGAATGTTCTTCATGATGGTGTGGAGCTTGGCGTCGACCTCCTCGACGCTCCAGTTCAACCGCATCGCGTTCTGGCTCATTTCGAGGCCGCTGGTGGCGACGCCGCCGGCGTTCGAAGCTTTGCCCGGCGCGAACAGGATGCCGCTCTTCAGGAATACTTCGGTGGCTTCCAGCGTGCTCGGCATGTTGGCGCCTTCGGCGACGCAGATACAGCCGTTTTTGACCAGGGTTCTGGCTTCGTCGACATTCAGTTCGTTCTGGGTCGCGCACGGCAATGCCACTTCGGCCTTGGCCAACTCCCACGGCCGGGCGTTGGCGAAGTACTTTGAGCCCGGCACGCGCGCCTGCAATTCGGAAATCCGGCCGCGCGTGACGTTCTTCAGATGCGCGACCTCGTGCAGGAACTCCATGGTGAAGCCGTCCTCGCTCAGGAGCGTGCCGTTGGAGTCGGAGAGCGTCAGTACCTTGGCGCCCAGCAGCAGCGCCTTGCGCGCCGCGTATTGCGCGACGTTGCCGGAGCCGGAGATCAGGACCCGCAGCCCGTCGAAGTTCATCTTGCGGGTCGCCAGCATCTCTTCGGCGAAGTAGACGTCGCCGTAACCGGTCGCCTCCGGGCGGATCAGGCTGCCGCCCCAGTTCAGCCCTTTGCCGGTCAGAACCGAGTCGTTGGAGTTGACGATGCGCTTGTATTGGCCGTAGAGATAACCGATTTCCCGGCCGCTGACGCCGATGTCGCCGGCGGGCACGTCGGTATTCGGGCCGATGTGGCGGTAGAGCTCGCGCATGAAGCTGTGGCAAAACGACATCACTTCGTTGTCGGATTTGCCCTTCGGATCGAAGTCGGCGCCGCCTTTGCCGCCGCCCATCGGCAGCGTGGTCAGGCTGTTCTTGAACACCTGTTCGAAGCCGAGGAACTTCAGGATGCTGAGGTTGACGCTCGGGTGGAAGCGCAACCCGCCCTTGTAGGGGCCGATGGCGCTGTTGAACTGAATCCGGTAGCCCTGGTTGACCTGGATTTCGCCCTTGTCGTCGACCCACGGGACCTGGAACATGATCGCACGCTCCGGCACTACCATGCGCTCCAGAATCTTGTGTTTGGCGTATTTCGGTTCATTATCCAGCAAAGGGCCGAGGGAGCCGAGCACTTCGGTTACGCTCTGCATGAATTCCTTCTGATAAAAGCAGGTTCTGCTGAGCCATTCCATCACTTGTTGCGCGTAAGCGTTCATCCATTCATCCTCTTTCTATCCAATTTGGTTCATTGGTTTATCGATTGCGTTGTTTCTGGTCATTTAGCAGGATGCGTGCCAGAAGTTTTGTATGTGAGTATGTCATTTATTTTTAGTGTTTTATGGCTTTTTTTGCCTTTGCTGGTTTGTTACAAAAATGTAATTACGCACTATGCTCATTACAATTTTGTAATGGATCGAAAGACAGGAAAGTTACATTTTTGTAAGTCATGCCAGCGCTTTCACCTCCGGAGGAGAGGATAGCGAGGAGTGTTCGCGCCGGAATGCCGCCGGTGAGCAGCCGCGGTATTGACGGAAGGCGCGGCTGAAGTAGTAGCGGTCGCAGAAGCCGCTGGCTTTGGCGATGGCATCGATCGGCTGGCTGCTCTGCAGCAGCAAAACGGTGGCGTGACGCAGCCGCTCCTGGATCGCAAGCTGGCGCGGAGTGATGCCGAATCCCCCGGTGAAGTTGCGCGAAAAGGCCGACAGGCTCATCCCCGACATCCGCGCCAGTTCGGCGTTGGTGTAATCGCTGGTGAAGTGGTGGCGGATGGTTTCGTAGGCGCGGAGCAGTCGCGGTTCGATATGTTTGAAGTTACGCAGGTATTTCTCCGGCAGCGCGCCCGCGACCAGAGCCACGATCGCCAGCGCCTGAAAGCGGGCCTGGCGCCCGGTGTCGTCGCCGCGCAGGTGTTCGATGACTTCGTCGATCAGCCGGGCCATGGCCGGTGGCGGCGGCAGGCGGCAGATGAAATTGCGGCATTCGGCAAAGGCGTCTCCGATGACGAAGTGGATGTAAAATAATTCCAGCTCGTCGTTTTCGGCATAGCAGTCGAATTCGGTTTCCGGGGCGATCAGCATGACTTCGTGCTGTTTCAGTTCATACCAGTTGCCCTCCCACCGCACCCTGCCGGTCTGGTTGCAGGCGAAAAACAGACGCCAGAAGGGGGTCCGGTTGTTGTGAAACTTCCACTCCTCGATCCAGTCGTGCCGGCAGATCAGCACTTCCATGGTCGGATAAGGGGTGTGGGTAAAAGCGTGGATTTTTCTGTTCATAGAATCGGTTTCCTGGTTTGATGTATAAGATATTGCCAATTATTGGTTTGTCAAATTTTTTCGCGAGCTGAAGCCTCGATTACACACAAAAAAGCCGTTTTTTTGCATTGTTTCCACACGCATTTTGATTTATAATTATATAGGAAACAATGCAACGAAGGAGCGATTGGATGAAAGGTGAATTCTGGCGTCGGGCGCTGCTGCTGGCGGCGGCAATCGGAGTGAATGCGTGTACGACTGCCGTGGAACCGGCGGCCCCGGAGCAGTTGCGGCAGGAGCGCGCCGCCAATGACTGGGATACGGGGAAGCGGTTTTCGCTGACCGTATACTTGAACAGCGCCCGGCATCCGGGCAATTTGCAGATGCCGCAGATGTTGGCGCAGTTGGCGTCGCACGGCGTGACTCGCTTGATCCTCCTTTCCCGGGTGTACCTGGAATTGGCGCCGCAGGGGCTGCACGAGGTGGCGCACCAGTGGGATATCGAGGTGATTCCGGGGATGATCGCCCCCAATCCGCGGGCGCCGTGGTCGGAGCGCACCGAGCAGGAGGTGGCGGAGACGGTGCGTTATCTGAGCCGTTTCAATCCGGACGGCTACTATGTCGAGGATGAAATCGAAATCAACCTCGATCCCGAAAGCACGCCGGGGGTGCTCGAACATCTGCAGAAGATCGTGCAGGCGTTTGAAAAATACGCGCCCGGCGTCCCGGTGATCGTCAATCACACCGACCATCCGAATCAGGACGGTACCGAGAGTCATTCGGCGGGGACACTGTTTTACGGTGGCGAAAACACTTCCTATTGTTCGGTGTTCTGGGCCAATCGCTACGGGGAAAAACGGTTGCGCAAGCTGCAACGGGAGTTTGCCCGGGTCTACGGACGCACACCGGCGGAGCTGGTATGTATTTACGGGGCGCAGGGCACCGCCCGGGCGATCGTCTCCGACGCCCACTTGCCGATGCATGACCTGGAGGGGACACCGGCCGATTTCGCTGCAATTTCGATACGTGACGATATCGCCGATTATCTGTTGACGCCGTTCCGGCTCGGCTTCGGCGGTTCGGGGATATTCGCGTATGACGGCTATTACGATTACCGCTGGTATTCGCTGGTGAACGAGCGCGGCGAATCGGTGGACGGGCGTATGGAAGGCATGCTGGACGGGATGCGGCTGATCCGGACGGCGGAGGGGGCGCCGGAGTTGGCGATGGAGGTGACGCCGGAAGCCCGGCGCGTCCGGTTGACGCCGAAAGCGAATGTATTGACCGGGACACCGGTGGCGGAGACGGTGTTGGAAATCAGTTACGACGGCGGATTCAGCTTCGAGCCGGTGCCGGGGGTACCGGCGCAGGGCGGCGAGGTGACGGTGGATTTGCCGTTGAGCTGGATGCGCTTCGAGTGGAGCATGCTGCGGGCGCGCTGCCGCGCCGGAGACAAGTGGTCGCTGTGGCAGGTGTGGAACGTGCTGCCCGC
The DNA here is from genome assembly GCA_031549115.1 of Victivallaceae bacterium. Lineage (GTDB taxonomy): Bacteria > Verrucomicrobiota > Lentisphaeria > Victivallales > Victivallaceae > JAVBQJ01. The sequence goes on along the minus strand of JAVBQJ010000150.1, from coordinate 8,587 downwards.
CCCCGACCCGCGCGATGTTTGAAAAAGTTTTAAAAAATAAAAAAAATAAAAATAGAGCCGATGGCGAAGCCGAAACCGAGGGATGTAATCCCGAGGGGGAAGAGCAAGTCCGCAGGACGTAGCGAGCGAAGCGGCGGTCTGCACTCCGTCATACGGAGGCACCGGTCCAGCAGGTGAATTCTGCTGGTCGCCCCAGGCGGCATGGCGCCTCGAAAGGGGCGAAAGTATAGTAAGCGAACCGGGAGATGAGCGGAAGCCTCCCGAGGTAGCGATGGTGTAGATCGGATTGGAAGCATGAGCGACAATCCGATCTACACATAGAGCGGACTCTGGCGTCGCACCTGCGGCGAGAAATAGACGACAGAGCGCCGCACCTGCGGCGAAAAACAGACCATTATCACGAACACTAAATAACGAAAGGACGAAGTCATGAAAAGAAATTTCACCCTCATTGAACTCCTGGTCGTGATCGCGATCATCGCGATTCTGGCGAGCATGCTGCTGCCGGCGTTGAGCAAAGCCCGGGCATCGGCGCAGAACATCAAGTGCGTTTCGAACTTGAAACAGCAGGGTCTCGGCACCATGATGTACGCCGGCGACAACAACGACGCGTGGCCGAGCGCGAATTGGGACAAGACGGTCAAGTGGTTCGGCTGCATGAACGAATACATCAATTCACCGGCGGTGTTCAATTGCCCGTCGATCGGCAAGAATGACGTGGGTTGGGTTTATTTCCCGGACGGTACGCGCTTCAACAACCAGTACGGTTACAACTTCGCCTTCGGCCAAGACATGACCGACACCAGCGTGCTCATACATTTCACTGACCCGGTTGGTACTGTGACGGCATTGTCCAGTCCGACGACGACGCCGGTGGTGACCGATACCAAGGATCACTTTGTGATATACCAGAGCTGTTTTGAATGGCCTGCGACTCCGGAAGGATATCAGTGCGGTATGGTACCGCGGCACAACGGCGCCGGCAATGTGCTCTGGGCTGACGGTCATTCCGGTTCGATCAAAAACGAAGCGTGGTATACGCTCGAGATACAACGGCGGAGTGCTTACTCCTCCGGAGCGGCTCATTCGACCATGGGCTATGCGTTGATGCATGGAATGTGAGAGAGGATTATGGATCAAGAGGAAGTTCGGCGGAAGCAGTCGCCGGTGGAATTCACCGCATTGGCGCGTTTGCAATCGGGCTGCTCGAGTGAAGGGTGGCGTCTGGAGGGCGATGGAATAGCCGTAGAGCTGCTGCGTCCCGATTTCCGGGTGCGGATCACCCGGGAGGGGAAGACGGCGGAGTTGACAATCGGCATCGGCCCGGAGCGGGCTTTGGAGCTGCGCCGGGCGGGATCGGCCGAATCGCAGTGGCTGCCGATGGATGCGCTGACGGTGGCTGCGAGTTCGCTCGAACAATACGGCGCGGTCGGCGGCTGGCGTTTGGAGCTCGGCATTCCGGAATACGATTGCCGGATGCAGCTCTTCGCCGGGATCGATTATCTGACGCAGGAGGCGGTGCTGGAATTCCGGCCGCTGGAAACCGGTTCCGACACGATTCGGGAATGCCGCTGGCCGGGCGGCTTCGCGCCGGAGGGGGTGAGCCGGACGGTGATGCCGTTCATGCAGGGGATCCTGATTCCCGCCGCATGGCCGGAGAAGATCGCGCCGTATACGGCCTGCGAGGACCAGGAATTCGCCTTCTGCCGGGCGAATCTGTATATGCCGTGGTGGGGCGTCGAACGGAACGACGGCAGCGCCGCTTTGATGATCGTCGAAACCGCCGATGACGCCGGTTACCGGCTGCGCCACCCGGCGGGGGGGCCGACCCGGTTGGAAACCGGCTGGGTGCATTCGCTCGGGCGGATGCGGATGCCGCGGCGGGTCCGGATCGCGCTGTTTTCCGTCGGCAATTATGTGACACTGGCCAAGCACTACCGCCATTACCGGATCGGACGCGGGGAATTCGTCACTCTGGCCGAAAAGATCGCCCGGACTCCGGCGGTGGGAAAATTGATCGGTTCCGGGGTGCTGCACCTCGGTATTTACTATCACTTCGAACCGACCTCGGGGCTTTACAATCATGACGATCCGGCCGCCAACGATGTGCTGGTGCCGGCGGCGGAGTGGGCGGCGAAGGTGCGCGAATTCCGGCGCAAGGTCGAACACGCTTACGTCCATGTCGACGGCTGGGGGTATCGCGGTTACGACAACCTGGAGCCGGATATCCTGCCGGTGGGAGCATTGGGCGGCGGTTGGGAGGGGTTGCAGGAGTTGGCGGAAGCCTGCCGCGAGGCGGGGTATCCGTGGGCGCTGCACCAGCAATTCCGCGATCATTATGCGGATGCGGCCTCTTTTGCCGAAGAGCACATGGTTCACGATGAGCTTCAACAGATCGGCTATCATTCGATCTGGCCCGGCGGCAAAGAGGGGTGGGGATGCCAGAAGTTCGCCCCCGACTACGTGCGCCGCAACAATCGGCTGTTGGAGCTGGGGGGGATTCGCCCCGACGGTACCTATCTGGATGTCTTTTCGATTGTGCCGCCGGATGAATGCTGGCACCCGGAGCATCCGGTGTCGCGCACGGAATCGCTGCAATTGCGTCTCGAATGCCTGCGCTATATCCGGGCGCAATGGGGCATTGCCAGCTCGGAAGAGCCGTGCGACTGGGCGCTCGGCGAGCTGGCGCTGGTGCACCACGGCCCGTGGCCGCTGTCGCCCAACCCCGGCAAAGGTCCGGCGCTGGGCATTCCGGTGCCGCTGTTCAACCTGGTGTACCACGACGCGGTGGTGGTGCCGTGGCTGGCGGAGGAGGGGCGCGGCGGCTGGGGCTGTCCGGACGGGGATATCACCTGGCTGTACGCATTGGCGAACGGCGCGATTCCCTACTTCAACTTCACCGATACCGACGAAGAGTTGCGTAAAAAACAGATCATCTGCGACTTGCACCGCCGGGTCGGCTGCCTGGAAATGGTGTCGCACGCGTTCGAGGACGCCGATTGCCGCCGCAGCCGGACCCGTTTCGCCGACGGCACCGAGGTCGTGATCGACCAGCGCGACGGCAGCTGGCAGATCGAATAGAACCGTAATGCATTTTCGATGCTCCCGATTTCGACGGCTGTCCGTCGGGATCGGGAGTTTTCCTTTATGGGGCCGTGGACTTTTGTCGCCGGCCGTGGTTTTTTTGCGCATTCCTCCGCCGGGGTGATTGAAAAAGTTTCATCGGGTGGCTATATTATTCCCGATGTACAGCAAAGGGAAAAGCACAAATTCACGGAGGAGAGATTATGAGCAAAAACGACCCGTTGTCCGTCGAGGCATTGGAGTATCACGCGATGGCGCCGGCCGGAAAGATTTCGATGATCGCCACCAAGCCGTGCCTGACCGCGCACGATCTGTCGCTGGCCTACACGCCGGGCGTGGCGCAGCCGTGTCTGGAGATCAAGGAAAATATTGCCCGGGTATGGGATTATACCAGCCGCGGCAACCTGGTGGCGGTGGTCTCCGACGGCACCGCGGTGCTGGGGCTCGGCAACATCGGCCCCGAGGCCGGAATGCCGGTGATGGAAGGCAAAGCGGTGCTGTTCAAGCGCTTCGCCGATATCGATTCGATCCCGCTGTGCCTGGGCAAGGTGTTTGACGCCGCCGGCAAAAGCGACGCCCGTAAATTGATCGAAACCATCGAGCGCCTCGAACCGTCGTTCGGCGGCATCAATCTGGAAGACATCGGCGCGCCCGCCTGTTTCGAAGTCGAAGCCACGCTGAAGCAGCGGATGGGGATTCCGGTATTTCACGACGACCAGCACGGTACCGCGATCATTTCGCTGGCGGCGATCCTCAACGCGCTGAAGCTGGTGAACAAAAAGATCGAAGATTGCCGTTTCGTGGTCAACGGTGCCGGCGCCGCCGGAATCTCGTGCAGTGAATTTTACATCGCCGCCGGAGCCAGCCGGGAAAACTTCCTGATGTGCGACTCCAAGGGGGTGATCCACGCCGGCCGCAAGGATCTGAGCCGGGAAAAACAGTTGTTCGCCGCGAAAACCGAGGCGCGTTCGCTGGCGGATGCGCTACGGGGCGCCGATGTGTTTCTCGGGCTTTCGGTCGGCAATTGCGTGACCCCGGAGATGGTGCGTTCGATGGCGCCGGGCGCGATCATTTTCGCGATGGCCAATCCGACGCCGGAGATCAATCCGGCCGATGCCTGGGCCGCCGGCGCCGCCGTGGTCGGCACCGGGCGCAGCGATTTTCCGAACCAGATCAACAATGTGCTCGGCTTCCCCGGAATTTTCCGCGGCGCCCTGGATGTGCGCGCGACCGATATCAACGAAGCGATGAAGCTGGCGGCCAGCCGGGCGATCGCCGAAGTGGCGACCGAGCCGGTTTCGGCCGAAGTGAAGGCGTTTTTGCGCGAAGCATATCCGGCCGACACGAAGGCCGGGATGTTCGACGGAGCCGATCCGTTGAAGAACACCTATGTGATTCCGAAACCGTTCGATATCCGGGTCGTGCCCCGGGTGGCGCGTTATGTCGCGGCGGCGGCGATGGCAACCGGCGTGGCGCAGATCGACATTGAAGATCTGAGCCGCTACGAAAAAGCGGTGATGGAACGGATTCAGCGGGCCAATCACAAGAGTGGAAAATAACCGATGTCAAGTTTTAAGGAAGGCGGGGCCGCGATGGGGACTGTATTGAATCTGGCCGGCGAGTGGAAACTGCGCCGTGGGGATGAAAACGAAACGATTGCCGCGGTGATTCCCGGCGACAATTATTCCGCGTTGCTGGCGGCCGGGCGCATTCCGCATCCGTATTTCCGGCGCAACGAATTGGAAGTCCGGCATCTGATGGATTATGATTGGGAGTACACCCGGGAATTTTCGTTGGCGCCGGAGATGCTGACCCGGGAAAGCGTCTTCCTGAATCTGGAAATGGTCGACACGTTCGCCGATATCCTGGTCAACGGGCATCCGGTCGGGACCACGGCGAACCAGTTTCGCCGTTACCGCTTCGAAGTGAAGCCGTTCCTGATCGCGGGCGTCAACCGGATTTCGGTGTACATCCGCTCCGCCAAAGCCGAAGGCCAACTGCTGGCGGCGCAGCAGCCGTACAAAGTTCCCTATATGGACACTCTCTGCCTTTTGCCGAACATCAACCTGATCCGCAAGACGCAATGCTCGGGCGGCTGGGACTGGGGCATCACGCTGCCGGTTTCCGGTGTCTACGGCGACATCAGCCTGCAGGCGGTCAACCGCGCCCGGATTGAACATGTCTATGCGATCCAGGAGCATGCCGAAGGCGGCTGCCGGGTACGTGCGGTGGCGGAGCTCGCGGCATCCGGCGCGGGCAATGTGCCGGTGACTTTCACCTTCGCCGGGGAAACGAAGACGGTCGAGGCGGCGGTGACGCCGGGGACGAGCCGGGCAGAGTGTGTTTTCGAGGTAGCGAAGCCGCAACTGTGGTGGCCGGCGGGGTATGGCGAGCAGCCGTTGTACGAGCTGACGGCGGCGACGCCCGATATGCACCTGACGCGCCGGATCGGCTTGCGGACGCTCGAAGTGGTCAACAAAAAGGACGAGATCGGCGCCTGCCTGGTGATTCGGATCAACGGCGTCGATATTTTCGCCAAGGGCGCGAACTGGATTCCGGCGGATGCGATGCCGCAGGCCCACACGCCCGAACGCTTCCGCTCGTTGCTGGAGTCGGCGGTGAAGGCCAATATGAACATCATCCGGGTCTGGGGCGGCGGCGAATACGAGAACGACGCGTTTTACGATCTGTGCGACGAGCTCGGCGTGCTGATCTGGCACGACATGATGTTCGCCTGCGCGTTGTATCCGGCCGACGACGCCTTCATCGACAACGTCAAAGAGGAGGTGCGCTTTCAGGTCAAACGCCTGCGCCACCATGCCGCTCTGGCGCTCTGGTGCGGCGACAACGAATTGCTCGGCGTGATCAACTGGTACAGCTCCGACAAGCCGCAGCGCGACCGGTTTCTGGTCAATTACGACCGGGTCAACCGGGAATTGGCCCGGATCGTTCACACCGAAGACCCGGAGCGGATCTTCTGGCCGAGTTCGCCGTGCGGCGGCCCCGGAATTTTCAACGACGGCTGGCACGACGACTCCTGCGGCGACATGCACTACTGGGAGGTCTGGCACGGCGCGCAGGATTTCAACGCGTTTTACAAGGTCAAGCCGCGCTTCTGTTCGGAGTTCGGCTTCCAGTCGTTCCCGTCACTGGAAACGGTGGAAACGTACGCGCTGCCCGAGGATTACAACGTCTTTTCGCCGGTGATGGACCATCACCAGAAGTGCATGCGCGGCAACATATCGATCATCGGGATGTTCGGCACCTACTTCCGGATGCCGGAGAGCTTCCCGGCGTTTCTGTACCTGAGCCAGGTGCAGCAGGCGCTGGCGATCAAAATCGGGGTGGAATACTGGCGCTCGCTGCGGCCGCGCTGCATGGGGACGATCTTCTGGCAGTTGAACGACAACTGGCCGGTGGCGAGCTGGGCGAGTCTGGAATACGGCGGCCGCTGGAAGCAGCTGCAGTACCAGGCGAAGCGTTTTTATGCGCCGGTGATGGCGACGGTCTACCGTGTGCCGGGAGAAAATACCCGGATTGCGCTGGTGAGCGACATTCCGGGGGCGCTGCGGGCGCGGGTGAAAGCCACGGTCCGCGATTTCGCCGGGAAGGTGCTGAAGCAGCTGGATCTGCCGGCGGAATTTGCCGATGCCGGCAGCCGGATTCTGCTTGAATTGGCGCCGTCGGATATTCCGGGGACACCGGAAACGGTGTTTCTGGAGCTCGAAACCACGGCCCGGAGCGCCGACGGGAAGACGTTCACGCATCACAATACGTTTTTCCCGGCGCCGTACAAAAGCTGCAATCTGGCCAAAGCGAAGATCAGCCACCGGGTCGACGCACTGGGCAACAACCGCTTCAGGATCGCGCTTTCCACCGATGCGCCGGCTTTTTTCGTCTGGCTGGCGGTGACCGGCGATCTCGGGTTGTTCGACGACAACAGCTTCACGCTGCTGCCGGACTGCCCGATGGAGTTGGTCTACGAACCGAAGCAGCCGCATACGGCGGATGAATTGCAGCAGAAGTTGCGCATCACCCATTTGCGCGACACCTATACGGCATGAAAAGCTGGGAATCATGGCTGGAGCTGGTCCGGGTTCGGCAGAGCGGACATCCCGGCTGCCACGACTTCGAGCATACGCTGCGGGTGATCGCCAATGCCGAACGGCTGCTGGATGAATACCCCGCGGCGGATGCCGAAGTGGTCCGCTTCGGCGCGCTGCTGCATGACATTGCCCGGCCGGAAGAGATGGCTTCGGGCGGCAAGCTCTGCCATGCCGAAGCCGGCGCTCCGGTGGCGTACGAACTGCTGCGGGCGCACGGCGTGCGCGAAAGTCTGGCGCAGGCGGTGTCGCGCTGCGTGGCGCGCCACCGTTACCGGGGCGGGGCGGCGCCGGAGACATTGGAGGAGCGCATTGTTTACGATGCCGATAAGCTCGATTCACTGGGGGCGGTCGGCGTCGGCCGGGCGTTTCTGTTTGCCGGGCGCTGCCACGCGAAGGTGCATAACCGGATGCAGGAGGCGCTGGCGGGAGCGGCTTATGGCGAGGAAGATACGGCATACCGGGAGTATCTGGTGAAGCTGCGCGGGCTGCCGGAGCGGCTGCTGACCGAAGCCGGCCGGCTGCAGGCATTGGACCGGGCGGAGTTCATGCGCGGTTTTTTTGAAGAATTGCACCGGGAAGTTTATCAGATGGCGCTTGAAATTCCGGAATAGATGTACTATATTCATTGCAGTTCAGACGAATAGAAGCGAAAAACGACTAACTTCGGGGGGGACGTATCATGAGTTTACGGACGAAGTCATTGCCGTTGGAGCACCAGTGGTTCATCTATGCGTTGCAGAAAAACGATGTTATGATGGAAGACACGGCGCTGGAAGTAGTGGATGATCTTGGCGACAAGGCGACGGATTTTCAAACCTTTGCCCAAGCAGCTTTCGATCTGTACACCGCGAGTTTCTCGCCGGAGGATCAGCTGGCGGCGCAGGAACAGTTTCAGGAGTGGATGGGTTGGGCCATGCAGCAGAATGGCTTCCCCGACTTCAAGGTATTCGAATCGGCGACCGAAGCGCCGAGCAGCAGCGAAATCGCCAAAGCCCTGGACGAGTTGCGCTCGCGCTGACACATGGGAGAGATGTGGGGGCTTCTCGCCCCCACGCCCCCCGGCAGGGTGACCCGCGTTACGCTCGCTGACGCGAGCTTACTTTTCGCCCTTGCGCTTCGCGCTGCGTTCTCTGTACCTTTGCTGCGGATGCCGGTTGGGCTGGTGTGCGCATGATAAAGGACGTAAAGGACGCAAAGGACACGGCGATATGGCGTACCATGCCGCTGCCCGTGGCGCGCCCCCGGCGGCTGGTGTGCCGTGAATGTGGACTCGACATGATCCACACGTCTAACGCCAACCGCTAACCAGTGAGCGCGCACGGGGGAGCGCCGGTCAGGCGCGACCTGGCCGCTCCCGAAAACGCGGTAGCGTTTTCGGGAGCGAAAAGAGTTTTTGC
>JAVBQJ010000020.1:0-53084 GCA_031549115.1 Victivallaceae bacterium | reverse complement strand
CTTTTCGTTTTCTTGCGCTACATTTTCCATGGCTTGTTTTCCTTTTTTGATTAGGTTTGTGGTTAAACATAATCAATCAGAAAACAGGCCGCTTTTCAAGCTGCCTCTTTCAAAATGTGCGCAATTTATCGGACGTTATCAAACAGCTTGTCGCCTGATTAATCATGGCTTCCGCAAGTATTCACCAAAAGAAGCAAATGGACCCAGGAAAATGTAATGCAATCTGACCATTATCATTTTTCCAATTCCAAGTAAACGCCTCTGCCGAACTTGGGGCGTCAGACAGAAAAAATAAAATTCTGTCTATTTCTGTTGCAAGCTCTCTTCTTAACTTTTGTCCTCGAAGCTGTCTGGTTGTTGCAATTGTAATTGAGAAAGCAGGCGACAACTGGTGCACCCGTAGCTCTGATGGATCGAGCTTCTGCCACGATTTGACTTTTGGCTGGACCGTGTTAGTTTATAGTTAGGCTATCAATCGGTTTTCGGACGATGGATCAAGCCTCGACAGTTTTTTTCGGAGAAGAAAAAAAGCGATCTGGTGTGTATTTCCGGTTCAAATCCCGGAAAAAAGGCAAAAAAAATTGGTACACCCGTCGGGACTCGAACCCAAGACCTTCTACTCCGGAGGCAGACGCTCTATCCATCTGAGCTACGGGTGCACCAGATTGTAACTGTTAATATAGCCCCCTTTCGCGCTTTTACAACCCAGCGCCGCTCCGATTTAGACTTTTTTTTCCCAAATCTTGGATTTTATAGGATGAAAACTCATTTTGTATTTGCAATCGGAATTATTTCCATTATTTTAACTCTCAAATGAAGCTCGGTATCGGCGTTTCCGCAAAATCCGGACGGGAGAAGAACAAAATGTCGAAATGGCTCCTTGGGATAATTCTGCTGAGTTCGATTGCCGCCGCCGGCACAGAACCCGTCCGCCTCAATGTCTGGTCCGGGCAAGAACAGAGCATATCTGTTCCCGCGCAGGGCGCATGGCAGATTCTCGCCGAACATGGACGTATCCTGGCTGCCGGCGAAGGTGACGTGGTCGTCAACTTCCCCGCGCTCACGCAGGACTCCCACCTCGATGTCGAACTGCTCTATCTCCAAAGCGATAAACGGACTCCGCTCCGGATCTGGGCGCCGCAGCTGCTCTTCGGCAAAACGGCTCACTTCGAACTCGACCGGCCACAACTCAAGAAAACCTTCGCCGGCCTTGGCGTGAAGGACAGCGACGAGGATTACGATCTATTCATCACCGACACGTTTCATTCCGAACCCGGGAAAATAACGTTGGTCTTTCCCGACCAATACGAGTTTCCGCTGAAGCTCGGCAACTGGTCGGAAATCACCGTCGGTCGCGCCGGCGGAGGTTCTCTCGGCATCTCCCTGGACCAGCGCGAACAGGTTGCCGATACGCACGGCAACGCCGGCTACATCCGGATTCGGGACGCCGAAAGCGGGGCCGCCACCATTCTGTTTTCACCCGGCTTCGATTTGTCGTCGATTCAAAATGTGATAGTGCTCCGTCAACTCATCAAGGAGGATTCAAAATGAAGCTTATTTCCCGCACCCTGACCGGAGCCGCCCTGGTGGCGGCAACTATATTCGCCCCCCTCTTCTCGCAGGCGGAGGACATGATGATGGTTCCGACCACCGCGGTGTTGCCGTTTGATTCCCGCGGACGCCAGGCGGAGGGCAGCGACGGAAAATCCATCGCCGAGCTGGTTTCGATCTCCCTCATGGAAAACGGCGTCGCCGATATGGTCGAACGTGCCGAATTGGACAAAGCGCTCGACGAGCTCAATCTGTCCGCCACCGGAATGACCGACAAGGATGCCCAGGTGCAACTCGGGAAATTGATCGGCGCCAAAATTCTGATCACCGGTTCGGCATTCCGTAACGGCGAACAGAATTTCCTCACCGCCAAAATCATCGGGACGGAAACCAGCCGGGTTCTCGCCTGCAAAGTATCGGGGACGCAAAGCTACCTCGATATGGTGCCGGAATTGGCCGAAAAAATCTCCGCCATGCTTGAAAAGAATGCGGAAAAGTTGTTGCCGAAAATTCCGACCCAGGCCGGGGTTCTCGATACCTTGAAAGCTTCCGTCAAGGGCAAAGACCGGAAAATCTACATCAAAGTCACCGAAAATATCAACGCTTCCGTCCCGGATCCGGCCGCCGAAACTTCACTCAAGGAATTGGCGCTTGCGCTTGGATTCGATGTCGTGGCCAAGCGGGAAGCCGCCGACTTCGCCGTGATCGGTGAAGCCGTCGCGTCCTCGGCCGGAAGTTACAATAAATTCGCCAGCGCGGAAAGCCGCGTCGAATTGTCGGTATTCAACAAAGAGCAAAAGTTGCTGGCCACCGGGTCGGTCCGGGATACCCTCGCCGGTGCCACTTACGTCGTCGCCGCCAAAGAGGCCATCGCCCAGGGAGCGCTCCGGCTCGCCCGCGATGTATTCCCGGTAATGAAGTAATGTAATTACGCGGTTCGCCGCACCATCAAGCAATGGTGCGGCGTCTTTTTTTTCGATCACACGCAGGCCGCATCAATGCCGTAGAGCGCTCAGTTTGTCCGTGAGGTCCTGCAGATAAGTCGTGAGGCCGACCACGTCGGCACCGACGTTCAACCAGTCGTAACCCAATGCCCGGTATTCGCGCACGGTGGCAACCGAGGCGGTGGTACCGGCCAATTTGCCGTATTTCTTCGCTGCCGCGACGACGCGGGCACGCGCCTCGATGACTTGCGGATGAGCAAGATCGCAGTCGAGTCCGGCGCCATGGCTGAAGTCGGCCGGGCCGAAGAACAAAAGATCGATTCCGGGCGTGGCGGCGATTTCGTCCAGCTCATCCAATGCTTCGGGATCTTCGATCTGAATCGACACGAAGCGGTTGGCGTTGACGAAGCGGCTGTATTCGGCGAACGACACAGTACAGAATGCGCCATCGGCATTGCCGCCGTCGACCGGACGGCGTCCGACCGGATGAAATTTGGTCATCCGGACGATGTCACGCGCCTCTTGGGCGCTCATCACGTGCGGGACCATGACCCCCGACGCATCCATCTCCAACGGGTGGATGAAATCGGAATAACACCCTTTTTTGACCCGGACCACGACATCTTTGCCGGCGGCGCGGGCGGCGAGAACCTGCTGTTCGATCTGCGCGGTGCCATTGGGCACGTGTTCCACATCGATCCAGATCATATCGAGATCATACAATCCGGCCACCTGAACTGTACGGATACCGTCGAGGTTCAACTTGAAGGAAATCACCAATTCTCCCCGGCGCATCTTTTCCAGAGCCGGATTCGGACGCAAATTCATGATACGCACCTTTCCTGTTGGATTCGAATCTGGTTTTCATCTGATTCACAGCTAACATACCGTTTTTCCGCTCGAAAACAAATCATATTCATTATAAAAATCACATTCTTGACCTATGAAAAACGAAACTTATATCAGCTTGGATATATCTGCCGGGAACGGTGATTTTTTGGAGGAAAGCATGTGGAATTATTTGCCGCCGGTGCGGCGAGTGTGAAAGTTATGGGTGGTGTACGCGGGGGCGGCTCCGTGGTGGTCTGGCCGGTTTGACGCGGCAACAGGCGCTCCCCCCATCCTCCAAAAGGTCGCGGAGGATGCCGCCAGGCATCCGAAGCAGAGGTGCAGAGAACGCAGCGCGAAGCGCAAGGGCGAAAAGTAAGCTCGCGTCAGCGAGCGTAACACGGGTCACCCTGCCGGGGGGTGTGGGGGCGAGGAGCCCACATTCTTCTTCACTCACTGATCTTCCAACTGAAAACCGGAGAAACGGACGATATCGCCGTTGCCGCGGGTTATACCCAGCGTCACCAGCATCCGGGTGACTTGCTGCCATGGAGCATCCTGCGGGAGCTGAAAATGCAACCGCAGCTCTTTTTTGCCGCCGCCGGGCGGCAGGGAAACCTTCGGCATCTCCAGATCGGACAGGAGGCCGTTTTCATCGTGGAATTGAAACGCCAGATAGGGGACAGCTTCCGCACTGGGCGAACGATGTTCGACCTGAACGGTTGCGGTGTAGCTTTGGCCGGGACGCACCTGAATGTTCTTTTGAACACAGAAGGAGTTGTTCAAATCCGCGGTTGCGTCGCAGGCGATCTGCAGCGCTCCCGGTTCCAGCGAGATGACGCCTTTGGATGCGTCGCTTTGCCAGCGCAGCCACGGCCGGGAGAAATCGTCCCGGAGCGGAAATTCCGGCAGTTGCGGGATACCGAAAATCCGAAAGGAACGGCCCGGCACAGTGAGCTTCAGCTTCCCGCCCGATACCGTCGCCGGTTGGCCGGTGTATTCTTCGGTCAATTCGTAGTCGCCGGTTGCCACTTGATTCAGGTCGATGACCGTGGCCGCCGGTTCCTTGCCCGGATTGGCGGCAATGAACAACAGTCCGGTTGGCGTCTGATAATAGGTGACACGCACCGCCGGGTTGTCGCTCGGAATTTCCGACTGCTCATAGAAGCGCCGGCATTCCGTTTCCGGCGCGCCGACCCGGTAGCGCTCCAGAATGTCCCATACCCGCTGCTGCGGTCCGGGCAGCGTGAAGCTCAAATCGGCGTCGATGTCGTGCGCCAGCAGCATAGTCAGCAGCGCTTCGGTGTAGGGCGCATACTTCGGATCGGCGGCATACTCCGGTTTGGCCGCGCCCAGCGCAGTCAGGAATACGACCCCGGAGCCCAGAACGTCCCGGTTGTATTCGCTGCGGTACAGCGCGTCCGAAAGCTCGTCGGCATAACCGAACGGGTTGCGGTGCAGCAGCCCGCTGTGCTGTTCGCCCGGGAACCAGTAATCGGCCAGGCCGTGCATGAACGGCGAATAATGACGCTGGGCATGCAGCATTACCGTGCGATTCATGGCATGGCAGAGCCGCACGGTCCGCTTATAGAGATCGCGCTGGTGCAGCACGACGAAGCTGTCGATCCGGCGTCCGAAGCGGTCGCGGTAGCTGCATCCGTGTCGCGGATTGCCGCACAATTCATTCAGCGACAGGTCGTAATAGATCATTGCGACCCGGTCGCCGTAGGGGTGAAGCAACAGTTCCAGGATGTTCCACAGATAAAAATCCTTGATATGCGTGGCGTTGCACGCCGGCACGGTCAGGTTGTATTCCAGCGTGTATTCGCCCGGGGTTTCGCCCGGAACCGCGTAGGGCATCTTGTAGACGAATTCGCCCGGCGTATTCCAATACTCCCGGAAGTAATTGGCGGCCGGCTCCCGGGTGGTCAGCGCGTTGGAGGCGCCGAAAATACTGGCCGTGCCGGGCCACAGATGCTTCATCTGGTAGGAGAACGCGGCCGGATGCGGTTTGAAGGTCATATGTCCGGTCAACCCGGCGGCGCCGCCGGCCATTTCCAGCCGCATAGTGTCGCCGCGGGAACGGTCGCCGTGGCGGATGACCCGGTTTTTCTCCGGCAACGGGCGGGTGGGAGTGGCAATGAACAACGCCTGGTACGGGGTGGCGGCAGGCATGGCTACCGGCCGGGTAATCATTTTTACCTCGCAGGAACCGGTGTTCCGGTCCACTTCGAAGACATTTTCGCCGGGCGTGTACACCCAGTTGGCATCGTTGACCATGGTGTAGGCGAAGCCGCCGGTCTTTTCCGCGGCCAGCCACAGCTGGGTCACGGTTTCAAAACAGGCGGTCGGATACGGGAAGGCGAATTTCCCGTCCGGCGATTGCTGCAGCAACGGCGCCAGCAGGAATTGGCAGAAAGCCGGATCGACCTGCCACGCCAGCGCCATCGACCTTACTTCCGGCTCGCCGGTAATCGTGAAGTCGAACTTGATCATGCCGTCGAATTCGACCGTGGTCGCGTACTCCACGCCGAAACCCGCCGCCTGCCCATGACCGGTGAAGGTGACGCTGCTGTTGCTGGATTCGGTCGGTCCCGCCGAATAAACGATTTCTTCGACGCCGTTTCCGGTGTGAATCACCAGTCGGGGCGCCTGCGCCAGCAGCGGTTGGCCGTGGACGGTTATCTGTTCCGGCAACGGCCCGGCGCCGAATTCGTAAATCCGGTTCCATAAGGTGATCCGGCGTTCCTCCACTTTGAAGTCCCGCCATAATTCCGGCACGGTGTCTTCGGAGCCGATGCCATTGCCGGCGAAAGCGAGATCCGGGACGGTGAAGTCAATGTCCTGCGCCACCGTTTGTCCGTTCGTCAGCTCCAACGTCACTTGCAGGTGATGCAGCCCCGGTTCCGTGATCCCATCCAGACGGGGGAAGGCTTTCAATTCACGGATGAGCCAGTTGCCGCGGCGGCGCATGCCGTCCGGGGCGGTCAAGGTATATTCCACCGTCAATTCTTCCAGTCCGATCCGGGCACGGTCGCCCTCGGGCAGACACGAAAAATCGAGCGCCGCCTCCGCCTGGTCGAGCGGTGTGCCGCCGCCCTCGTCCACACCATTGACCGCCAGCTCGAAATACTTCGGCGGCATCTGCGCGGCATCGGTCAGGAGCTGCCGGTAGTTTTCGCGGATTTCCAGCGGATGCAGCGCCCGTGAATAGATTTTCACGTCGTCGATCGCGGTTTTCCGGTCGTTGGGTTCGTTGTCGCCGTAAACTTCGCTGCGAATACCCAGATAGGACCCGGTGTTTTCCGGCCGCAGGTCGACGGTTTTGGCGGCCTTGGCGGTATGAGGGGCCTTCTGCGTCAATTCGCCGTTGAGAAAAATGGCGATGCCGTCGGCGT
Organism: Victivallaceae bacterium; assembly: GCA_031549115.1. Lineage (GTDB taxonomy): Bacteria > Verrucomicrobiota > Lentisphaeria > Victivallales > Victivallaceae > JAVBQJ01. Next base: position 46,363 of record JAVBQJ010000020.1, on the reverse strand, counting down.
CGTAGGTGAATGCCAACTGGTACCATTGGCCCTGCCGGATCCCGTCCAATGGCGCCGAAACCGAAGAATAGCCGCCGATTCCCGCCGGCTTCTCCGAGCTGTCCCAGAACAGCCACGCGGCGTTGCCGTATTCGTACAGCTTGAAATCGATACAGCGTTTGCCGTCGTTGAAATAGAGACGCACCAACCCGATATTGCCCCGGTGTCTGCCGTCGGTGAGTTCATCGGCCGGGTTGTAATCCTGCGCGCAGACCCACAGCGTCACCGTGCCCTGGTGCGGATCGACATTGCCGGGCACGTCGAACTTCAGCTCCTCGCCCGGCTGCGGCAAAAATGCCTGCTCGGTGTCGAAGCCGATGTTGCCGCGCAGCCGCAGATCCAGATCCGGCAGCGTTCGGGAAACCGGGTTGCCGCCGGAGACATCGGCGGCGGTCTTGTATTGGTCGAACGAGACCGCGAAGGTCAAATCCGGCGCTTGATTCTTTTCCGCCGCCGGTTGTTGGCGGTATTCCGTTGCGCTGGCGAGCGCGGCGGCGAATAGAACGGACGGTAAGAGGCAGTAACGTAGCTGCATGGTATGGAATTCCTTTATTCCTGACCGTATTTATCGAAATACCACCACACGGAAATCCAGTTGTCGATTCCGTCGGCGGTGATGTTGTTCACGGTTTTGGCGTGGCCGTCGACGAAGAGGAAGTTGGCGCGGTTCTGGTGCGACATCTTCGGCGGCGCACCGTCCTGCAATTCGTTTTCAACCTGGTCGGTGACCAGCCAGTTGGAACGGATGCCTGCGGCCGGAGCGTCGGCGAACGGGTCGCCGCTCAGCCGGATGGCTTTGCCGTTGGCTTCGTAGCCGGTGGTCCACATCCGGTAGGGATAATCGTACAGGCGCGACGCGTAGAGCGATTCCGCAGCGCTGGCCGGGCAGGCAAATGTTTTCACCGTGCCGATGTAGGGGGACGAACCCGGCAGCCAGACGGCGGCGGCATTGTCTTCGTTGGTCAGAAAATACGACAGCCAGTTCACCGTCGAAGCATGCCGCCCCGGAATCGCCGGCAGCGTGTCGTCGAAGTCGCCGGCATACATATACAGCGTCAAGCCCTGCTGTTTCAGGTTGTTCATACACGCGGCAAGTTGCGCCGCCGCCCGCGCTTTGCTCAGCGCCGGCAGCAGCATACTGGCGAGGATGGCGATGATCGCGATCACGACCAGGAGTTCAATGAGGGTGAATTTTTTCATTCCATCGGTTTCCTTGTATATTGGTTACTCTTATAATCTGCGGTACCGTTATTCACTTTCTAATTATAGCGTAAAACCGGCCTCGAACCAAGAGGGAAAAGTGGTAATATTTTGCCAATTCGGGTAAAATTTTTCTTTGAAATTCATGATTCACCGGGTTGCGCCGGAGGAAATCCGGTGATATGTTGAATAAAATGTGGAGCACGGAGCATGGACCAAGTATTGCAGTTGCCTGAAGTCAAGGGCGTTAGAGTATCCGGGTTCCCGGAGATTTTTTCCCGCCACTTTCATTGTTCGGACCCGGATACGCATGAAATGATTTATGTGCTGAACGGCAGCATCGTCCTGGAGCTGGAGGAGGAACGGCGCCGCTTCGAATTTTCCGGCGGCGACCTGTTTTTCGTGCCCGGCGGACTCCGGCACCGGGACTGCTTCACGGTCGGCGGCGAGCTGCAGCTGCTGTTCGTGCAATTCCGATTCCCGGGGTACCGGGAGTTTTTCGCGCTGGTGCGGAATGACGGCATCAACAAAGTCCTGATGCCATGGCGCGCGGAAATCCGCTGGATCTGCGAAGCGATGGGGGCGGACAACGGCGCCGGAGAGGTGGATTTGTGGGTGGAACACAGCCGGTTGTTTCACATCCTGATGATCGTCTACCGGGCTTTTTCGCGGGAGCGCCAGAGCGTCGAGGGGGTGGCCTCCCGTTCCCGGAACGAGGCGATCCGGAAAGCCAAGGCGTATATCGAGAAGCATTACGCCGACAGCGCGATCCGGCTGGAGGAGATTGCCCGGCACTTGAAGATCAGTCCGTTTCATCTGTCGCGGATATTTTCGGCGGAGTGCGGTTTCTCGGTGTCGGAGTACGTGACGATGGTGCGGATCAACCGCGCCAGGGAATTGCTGCATACCGGGAAGTTCCGGATCGGCGAAGTGGCGACGATGGTCGGTTACGACAACGGCAACTATTTTGCCAAAGTATTCCGCCGCTACACCGGGGTGGCCCCCGGAAAATTCCAGTGAGAAAAGCGAATATCAGCCTTTTTTCAAACTTTTTTCGAAATGCCTATTGACTTTTTTGCTTATGTGCATATAATATTATAAGCACAGACATAAGGAGTCGCAGACGAATGGGACGGCAGCTGAAATATGATCAGGCGCAATTGGCGATTTTAGACGTGATTGCCACGGAAAAATTGAAACCCGGAGACAAGCTGATGCCGGAGCGGCAGCTGGTAAACCGGGTGAATTGCAGTATGATAACGGTGCGGGCGGCGCTCAAGAGTCTGGAGGAACAGAATATCATCACGCGCCGGGCCGGCCGCGGCACCTTCGTGAGTTGTGAAATTCCACTGGCGCGGCACGAAGGGCATGTGCTTTTCGTCAATATCGAGCGTGCCGGGGGGAAGGATTTCCCGCCGGATCTGGCGCTGCGGTGGATGCGCCACCACTTCGAAACGCGCGGCATCGGCTTTGAGATGTTAACCGTCAGCGAGTTCAATCAAAAGCTCTTGAAGAGTGCCGGCGGGGCGCTGGGGATTCTCTTGTACGGCTGGCTGACGCCGGAGATGGCGACGCTTCTGGAGGGGTTGGGAGTGCCGTTGCTGATCGTCGGAAGTTCGCAGCCGATTCCCGGGGTGGCGCAGGTGCATTACCATGTCGGCGAGTGTACGCGCAGGCTGATAAAGCGGCTGGCGCATACCGGAGCCCGGCGCTTTGCGCTCTTCAACGGCGAACGTTCGTATTCGATCGCACAGGAAATCATGACGGGATTTGAGAGTACGCTGGCGGAACTAGGTCTGGAGCTGGATCCCGAGGGGGTGTACTGGTCGGACTATGAGCTTTTGGAGCGCCAGATGGATGAAGTGATGCCGCGGCTGGCGATGAAGTACGACGCCGTGCTCATGGAAACGGGAGCATACCCGGCATATCTGACGGCGGCGAACTACCATCATTGGCGGTTTCCGGCGCGTTTCGGCGTGCTGCCGCTCTTCAAGGACATGGAAAGCCACGAGCGGCAACACCTGTTCCGGGAGGGTCCGGATTTATTCTTCGGACGGATTGACCGTTCGGTGTTCCTGACGGCTGCCGAACTCTTTCAGGGGTATCTGGCCGGGAAGAACGAACTGTACACGATCTCTATCGACTGACAAATATAAACATACCCGGGGAGATCGAAACGATGAAATCATGGCGTTGGATCATGGCAATGGCCGTAATGGGAACGGTGAACGCGGCGGATTGGAATGCGGAGTATCGCGCCGGCGAGTCCGTTCCCGGATGGTCGTACCTGGGGCGTGACGGCTCCGGCAAAGAGTACGTGCTGGAATGGAACGGCAATTGGGCGTTCGAACGTGACGGCTTCGGCAATATCGCGGCGGGGCGTCTCGGAGCAACCGGCGAAGGAGCGGAACTGCGTCTGCGCTGGGTGGCGCCGTATGACGGCGTTTTCCAATTGACCGGGGCGGCGCGCAAAGCGGCGGCGGGGAGCGAGCACCCCAATAACAACGGTTGCATCGTGGCTCTGACGACCGGCGGCGCCCCGGTCAAACAGGCGTTGTGGCTGCGGGAAATCGCGTGGGACGATGTGGAGCGCAAAGACTTCTCCGGAATTATGATAGCTCTGCGCGAAGGCGAAACGGTGGATTTTGTTCTGGGCACCCGGGGCCCTTCCGACTTCGATACAATCGAGCTTCAATACGCTATTGCTCCAGCCGATATGGAATCGCTCCGATTGCATGATACGGCAACGGCGGCACACGATGATTTCTGGCAATCGCTGGCGCAAGTGGAGTTCACGAAACCGCTCTACCGCAACTCGATTTACGCGAGCGCCCCGGACAAGCGGGTCAGATTGGCGCTCAACTACAAAGCCGAAATCCTCGGCAATGCGCCCATCGCGGTGAAGCTGGTGCGGCAGCCGGACGGACAGGAGGTTCTGCCGGCGGCGGAGCTGCACAAAAATGGGGATCAAGTCGAATTCGACCTGGCGCAAGTCGCTCCGGGAAACTATGCGTTCGCCTGCGCCTCGGTGGATATGGCGGGAAATCCGATGCTGCGGCGGATTCCGCTGCGGGTGCTGCCTCCGGCGGCAGGAAATGAAGTGTGGCTGGACGGCGACGGCATTCTGATGGTGAACGGGCGCAAAGAATTCCCGGTCGGCATCTACCACTTTGACGACTACCTGGAGCAGATCAATGCCGACAATGTCGCGAACCGGGAGGAACCGATCACGATGGAACGCATGGCGCGGGAAATCGCGGAGCGGGGATTCACCTCCGGAGTCACGGTGACGTGGATGAAAGACGACCCGTTTCCCGATTTGGCGGAAGCGCACAATCTGGATATGATCCGCTACGTCGACCCGAATTTCGCCAGTGTGCGCGATGCCGTGGCCCGTTTGCGCAACCACCCGGCATTGTTGATGTGGAAAGACATAGACGAACCGCACCAGGAGTGGCAATTCGAGTCCGCCGTCAAGGGATATGAGCTGCTGCGCCGGTGGGATCCGTACCACCCGGTGCTGGTGACGCAGTGTTATTCCGATATGCACGGCGCGGCGGCGAAGCTGGGGGATATCCTGGCGGTGGACTCGTATCCCTTGAATGTCGATCCCTGGTGGCTGAAAATGCCGTGGTGGAAACCGGAGTGGAAATCGCCGTTGCGGATTCTGACCCAGAGTCTGGACGTTGCGGTGGCGCAGCTGCCCCCCGGCAAGCCGCTGTGGATCGTGGTGCAGGCCATCGGCGGCGAAAAACCGACCCATCTGCCGACGCCTCTGGAGTACCGCAACATGCTTTACCAGGGGTTGGTGGCCGGAGCGCGCGGCGTATTGGTTTACGCCTACGTTTGCGCCGATACCCGGCATCAGGGCGGCCGCTATTATTATATCGCCCGTGAGTCCGCCTTGTGGGATGAAGTGGGAAAAACCAACCGCGAGCTCGAAGAATTGACGCCCTATCTACTCGCTCACGGCGGCGAAAAACTGGTCAATAGCACGACCGGAGATGTCCGGGTGCTGGCGCGCGATTACGAAGGCAAGCGTCTGATCATGGCGGTGAATATCAGTGATTACGCCGAAGAATTGGAGGTGAATGTCGGCGCGTTTCACTCCGCAACCCCGAAGTTCGATTCCGGCCATCCGGTTTTGGCCGGGGGGGTTTTACGGGATACCCTGCCGCCGTTTGCGGTCAAAGTTTATGAATTGCAGTGAGCCGTCTTAAAACCAACAGGAGAGAGAAAATGAAGAAAATTTTTACTTTGATTGAGCTCTTGGTTGTGATCGCGATCATCGCCATCCTCGCCAGTATGTTGCTGCCGGCCTTGAGCAAGGCGCGCGCCGCGGCGCAATCGGCCAAGTGCATGTCCAACTTGAAGCAGATCGGTCTCGGCTTTGCGATGTACACGACGGACAACGCCGAATTTTACCCCTACATGATGGCGAACAGTTATGAAGCGGTGAAAACGCACGACGACCTGGTTTCACCCTATGTCGGCTTTGCCTACAGCGAAGACGAATTATGGGCCGATCCGTTGCCGGACGCGCCGTCGCTGTGGCACTGCCCGGCGGACGGTGTCGCGCTCGCGGCCACCCAGTCGGCGAAGAGCGCCAAAGCCGGACGCCGCACGTATTCGATGCCGACAGGGCACAATGGCGACACCACCAGGCCGATCTGCGCCTATCAGAGCAATCAGGGGAGCGGGAAATTCGATGCGTCGGGGATTCACACCGGGATGATTCAGGAGAGCGGCGCCTTTCTGCTCTTTGAAGTGGCGCAGTCGAACAACGCGGCGGGGAGTTGGAGTTTTTGTGCCGCGTGGCCGGCGCATGCCAATGACACGGTGGTGCCGGAGAATTTTCTGCACCGGGGCAACCGGGCGATGAATTTTCTGTGCTTCGACGGACATGTGGAGCAGTTGACCTCCAAAGAGGCGGTTTCTCCGGACAATGACGTCAAGGGCAAATGGACCTTCGTCACGGGAGATTGAGATCATGAAATATGCGATGATGAGTTATTCGCTGGCGCGGCAGGGAATGGAGCCGCCGGAGATCGTGCGGACGGCGGCGAAGTTGGGCTTTGAAGGGATCGATTGGGTTTCCACTTACGGTCACGCGCCGGAAGAGCTGGCCCGGCGGTGCGCGGAAGCCGGCTTGCCGGTGGTGGCCTACACCTTCTTCGTCTGGGGCTTCATCCGGGAACGCAAACACTGGCGGGAGGAATTGGAGCGTGAGTTGGATTGCGCCGCCGCGCTGGGGGCCCCGCTGACGATGCTGCCGACGCCGGCGCTGGAGTGGGCGAAGTCGCGGGAAGAGGCACAGAAGCGCTGGCTGGAGGTGATCCGCGACTTCGCTTCCGGTTCGGTCGCGCGCGGGATCGTGCCGACGCTGGAAAATTACCCGGGCAAGCTGAGCCCGTTGGTCACGGCGGCGGACTTCGAATTTTTCCGCCGGGAGGTGCCGGAGATCCGGTTGACCTTTGACAACGGGAATGCGGCGGGAGGCGAAGACGCCGAGGCGTCATGCCGGGCAACCCTGCCGTGGATACGGCATGTGCACTTCAAGGATTGGGTGGTGACGGATGGCCCGGACGGGTATGAGATGCTGAATGGGAAGTGGTATATTCCGGCGTTGATCGGCGAAGGGGATATGAAATTTGAAGGGGTGATGCGTATCCTGACGCGGAGCGGTTACGACGGATTCGTCAATCTGGAGTATGAGAGCGACCGGTACGCGCCGGAGGAGGCGATGCGGCGCGCGCTCCGCTATCTGCGCGAAATGGATGAAAAAATAGCGAATTGCCGATAAAAAGGGGAGAGTGCGATGGAAGCGTGGGTGTGGACGGAGTTGCTGGCGTTTGATAACACGTCGCCGGATTTCGGGGTCGGCGCTTATCTGGAGACGGCGCAGGAGCGGCCTTACGGAATATCGCTGCTGCTGTCGTCAATCGACTTCGTGCTGCTGCATGCCGGAATAACGGAAGAGTATGAGCTTTTCCGTGACATCGCTTCGCGTTTCGGACATCCCGGCAATGAAAACCGGGAACGCCAACGCTGGACGAACTGCCAGTTGCGGGGGCTGGTTGCGGCATTGCAAAGGGCGGGAATCAAGGTCTATGCGTCGGTTTTCGCCATTTATCTGGAAGACCGCTTCCACACCGAGTGGGTCAGTGCTTGCCCGGAGTGCCGGGTCGTCTTTCAATCGCTCGGACTCACCAACGGCGTGGAGCTTCTGTCCCGGCGGCGTGACGGAGTGCTGGTGGAGGACCTCTTCACCGCCAAATTGCGCGAAGTCGTCCTGGATTACGGCTTCGACGGCTTCCATGGCGCCGACGGCATGGGTCCCGGTTGTTCGATCGCCGAATCGAATTTCTCCGACGACATGACCCATCAATTCTGCGCCACGCTCGCAGATCCGCCCCGGGAGTTGCGGCAAAGTATCGGCGCCGATATCCCGCAGCTTCAGCGGCGTGCCGCCTTGATCCGGACGCATTTCCGCACGGAGTGGCGGGCATTCCACTGCCGGCGCTGGGCGGAGTGCTGGGAAAAGATTACAACGATGCTGCACGCCATCGGCAAAGGCTCCATGATCAACTCCGCCAACACCAAAGGGGCGGTGGAGGGCATGTATCAATTCGGCATCGACTTCCGCATCATTCCGGCCGATTATCTGGTGGTCGAAAGCGTTGCCGCCAACCTGAGTCTGATTCATGGCGGCTACGACCGGCATTTCGATTTTGCCGCCACTCTGATGGATTTGGCGGCATTGACGGCTCCGGACAAAAAAATCCTCTTTCTCCACGGAGTCAAAGACGTCGTCGAGAGTTACGATTTGCTGCGGCATGCGCCGGGACGGCTGGAACGGGAGTTTTTCACGCTCGCGAATCTCTTTTGCCGGGAGGCAAAAGAACGCCTGCGCCGTTGCGCCGACGGCTTCATGATGTGCCTGGGCGACGGCGAAAGCGCCGACGAGTGGCGCTATTTGTGGCGTCAATGGCAAGCGGGCTTCGAATTCGACGCCGTGCGGGCCGGAGACTTCACCTGGATCTGGCCCGATCAGGCCGTCGATGCCCAAGTTCTCGCCTATCCGCGTTGCGGCAATTGGCCGGGAGCGTTGACCGTGGGCGCTCTGACCGCGCGCTATGCCTTATGTGTCGCCTGTGTCTGCCGTCTGTCGCAACTATCTCATGCCAAAGGACCGCTTCTGGTGACCGACGCAGAGACGCTGACACAAGGCCAATGGGAAGCATTGCGCCGTTATTCCGATGGACCGGTAACGGCGATCGGCAGCTTTGCCGCCGGCGAATTCCCCGAAGGAGGATATATTGCAATACAAGTTCCCATCGCCGACGGACGTTCGCTGGCGGTGATTACGTTACACGCAGAAGCGGCGGAGCCTCCGGCGTTGCTTGCCGAAATTCCGGCCTTCGCCGATACCGGATACCCGGCCGGATTCTGGTTGCCGACTCCGTATCTGGCGATTCCGGAAGAGTTCTGGCAAAAAACCGCGGACATCATGGCCGGTTTGCTCCCGCCCGGTATCCGGGCGGATCAACTGGCCGGAAAATTGCGCCTGCTGACAATGTCCGACGGCGCCGGAACGCGCCGTGTCGGACTGGTGTCGATCGCCGACCACTATCTGGTGCCTGAGTGGCATTGCCGCCCGAAGCCGGAACGGATCGCGAAAGTCAGCGCATTTCCCTATACGCCGGTTCTCTGGCGCGACGGCCATGCCGGGACGGGGTGGGCCAACACGCCCTTGCACATCCCGCCCTGCGGGATCATTGTTTTGGACTTATTCGCCGGAACGCCATCCGGCGATTAGATTCCGAGTACCCCCCCCCGTTCAACTGTCGCAGCTCCTGCCGCAACTGCTCCAAATCGGCGGCCTCCAGGGATAACATTCCAAATTTACAGCATAAAACCGGCTTTGAACCAAGCGGGGAAAAATGGTAAAATTTTTCTTCGAAATTCATGGTTTTCCGGGTTGCGTTGAAGGGTACCTGATGCTACGTTGAATCCAATAGGATGCGCAGAGTATGGGTAAAATTGTAACGGCGAATAACGGGAGGCGGGATGAAAACCGGATGGTTGGTGTTTCTGGGAGTGGCGGCAGCCATGAGTGCGGCGGCATTGGAACCGGTGGCGTATTCGCCGCCGCCGCGGCAGACGGTCACGATTCCGGTGGCGGCGGCAGCGCCGGTGCTGGACGGCGTATTGGACGACGCGGTTTGGAGCAAGGCGAACCGTTTCGATGATTTTCGCCGTTACAAGAGCGAAGCCGCGCCGGAGGCGGCGACCCGGGTGACGGTGCTGCGCCACGGCGGCGACCTGTATCTCGGAATCCGCTGCGAAGAGCCCGGCGAAGTCGCGGCCGGAATCGGCGAAGACGGCTTTGCCATCTGGCAGGGGGATCTGGTGGAGATTTTCTTCGGCGCAATGGAGCCGGAGGCATGGTGCATGCAATTCGGCGTCGGCGCGGGAGGAGGCCGCTTCTCCGATTCCGGCGATTATGCTTCGTGGGAGGCGGCGACTTCGGCCGATGAACACGGCTGGAGCGCCGAGGTCCGAATTCCGTTGCGGATGCTGACGGTGGCGGATTCCGGCATCGGCTTCAATCTATGCCGGCAACGCAAAAACGCCGGCGAGCTGAGCAGCTGGGGGCCGGTGCGCCAGTCGTTTCATGAGCCGGAAAGCTTCGGCGAATTGCTGCTGAATAGCTATGGGGACGCGGCATTGACCCGCTTCGGCATGGCGCCGGATGGCGTGCTCGACCGCGCCGGTTACGAGCGGTTGGCGGCGGAACATACTCCGGCGGCGGCCGGGGTCGCGCACGGCCCCTGGCTGAGCAATCCGACCGCGTCCGGGATCACGGTGAACTGGGTGACGAACGGCAAAACGGCGGCTTTCATCGAATACCGCGAGGCGGGAAGCGGCGAGTGGCGGGAGGTTCCGGCGGCATTGCAGAACGGCATCGTGCGCGCGGACGGCAAACTGCATGTCGTCGACCTGGATCGGCTCAAGCCGGGGACGAGCTATGAATACCGTTTGCGCCATCGGGTGTCTTCAGCGCCGGAGGCCGAATACGCGCCGGGCGGAAGCTTCACCACCCTGTCGCCGGAGCGCGAACGTTATCGTTTCGCGTTGTTTTCCGACATTCACGGCGACAGCCGGACGCTGGAGCAATTGTGGCGCAACTCCGATGCTCCGGCGGCGGATTTTTACATCAACCTCGGCGATATGCTGTCGTCGTTGAATGGTCCAAGCGCGTTTTTCGACGGCTTTCTCGATATCGAAACGAAGCTGTTTGCGACGGACAAGCCGCTGGTGCTGGTCCGGGGCAATCACGAACTGCGCGGTTTTTTCGCCGGGGGCTATTTCGATTACATGCGCCACCCGTCGGGGAAGACGTATTACGCGTTTGCGCATGGGCCGGTATTTTTCGTGGTTCTTGACGGCGCGACCGATCACGCCGGTGGTGACGACCTGGTGCGGACCGGTGAATTCATGCGTGAACAGCGGGAGTGGCTGGAACGGGTGGCGGAGAGCGATGCTTTTCGGGACGCGCGCTTCCGGGTGGTACTGGCGCATTTTCCGTTATGGGATGAGCGGAGCTTTGAAACCCGGGTGATGCGCGGGTTGATGAATGGCATCCTCGCTGGAACCGGGCCGGAGCGGCGGGTTCACTTGATGCTGGGGGGACATTTGCATAAATACTTCCGCATCAACCCCGACGGGGGGCCGGTAAAGACGCTGGACGGGAAATTCGCCAGTGCCGAACTGCCGCGTGTCCCGTTTGCGATTGTCGGCAATGGCGGCCCCGGCGGCGATGGGGGGAGCAGCATCCTCACGGTCGACGTGGCGCCGGAAGCGTTGACGCTCAAGGCCTTCGACACGGCCGGCAAGCTCCTCGACACCTTTCAAATACGCCCCGATGGCCGCGTCGAAGAAAAATAAAAATTTCTTAAAAAAATAGAGCCGCGCAGCGGCGGTTCTGCACTCCGTCATACGGAGTCGAGGGCGAAGCCGAACACGAGAGGGCTTGTCCCTCTCGGGCGAAGAGTAAGTCCGCGAAGCGGGCGTAACGAGCGGTCCAGCAGGCGAATACTGCTGGTCACCCCAGGCGCGCAGCGCCTCGAAAGGGGCGAAAGTAAAGCAAGCGAGCCGGGAGGCGATGCGAAGCGAAACCGAGGGGCCTGTCCCCGAGGGAGAAGAGCAAGCTCACGAATGTGAGCGTAGCGAGAGCGCTTCCTCCCGAGGCAGCGATGGTGGAGATTGGATTGGAAGTGTGAGCGGCAATCCAATCTCCACGCGGAGCGAACGAGGCCGCCGCACCTGCGGCGCACACTTACCTTTGCTGCTGATATTCCACATTCAACTGCCGCAGTTCCTGACGCAGCTGCTCCAAATCGGCGTCCGCCGCAATCTTTCCCGCAGCCAGATCGGCGCGAAACGCGAAATAGCGGCGGCTCAACTCTTTGAGCCGGTCATGGAGCGGCGCGAATTCCGCACCGCCGTCGGCCCGGACGATGACCTCGGGCACGATCAGCTGCCGGTGAATGGCGCCGAAATCCGCCTGAATTTCCCGCAGCTGTTGCTCGATTCGCAGCCACTCCGGTGAAGCGACGCCGGAAAAACCGGCCGCCGCCAATTCCCGGCACCGCAATTCGGCGAGTTCGCTCTGCTGCTGTTGCCGGCGTCCGGTGATTTCAGCCGTCAACTGCCGGAATTGCTCCGGTGCCGCGACGGCGAGAACGGCGCCGCCGCCCGGCGGCAACGCCAGGACTCCGGCGGACGGCTCCAGCGTCACCAGATCGAACAATCCGGTCCCGGCGGGCAGACTGAGTTCGAGAGTGCCGTTATACGCTTCGGTCAGACTCTTGTTGACCGGAATGAGCAGCGTTCCCATGGCGTTGGCCGATTGGCCGACCAGCAGACGCGCGTCGGCTTGGACCGCGATCGCGTCGGACGGTTCCGCGTCGAGAAACGACGGCATCACCGGCACGACGTCGCGGCCGAATGCCGCGATTTCGTCATAAACCGCGTTGCCGTTGCCCCACGGGTCGATCAGCGTGTAGTCAAACTCCTCGCCGCGTACGCTCTCATCCAGATAGGTCGGCAAATCGTTGTAGATAAAGAATAGAATTCCATTGGCGCCCCCGGCCAGGGTGGCGTACATGTCCAGCCGGATCTCCTCCGGCGTCGGATAACGGGCGGAAAATTTCTCTCCGTGCCGGTTGCTGAAGGTCTGGGTCATGAACCAGATCCGCTTTTTGGCGGTCTGTTCGCGGATCTGGCGCGCCAGCCGGTAGTGCGACAAGAGCGGCGCCGGATCGGCCGGATCCTGCCCCGGAAACAGCGAATAACAATCCGGGATCATCACCTCCATCGCCGGGCCGAGCAATTGCCGCACCACCCCCAGATGAAAGGCGCTGGTATACGGATGTTCGGGGTCGCGTGCGGCCGCCGCCTGTTTGTCGGCGAGATAACCGGGGATGGCCGACGTGGTGGGTTCATCGGGGCCGTACCACGCCAGCAGCGCCGGGGAACGGCGGAAGCGGTCGAAGAGCCGCCATTCCGGCGCCTCCGGCGGCAGCTCCGCCAGACGCGTGGCGTTGAACGCGGTTTCGAGCAGCCGGAGCCCAAACAGCTCGCTGCGCCCGATCCGGGCTTCGGGATCGGTGCCGTCGCAAAAGTTGGAATAGGTATTCAGGTAATGGCGCTTCATATCCCGCAGATCCGCATCCAGACTGTCGGAGAGAGCATAGCCGAACAGCTCCGATCCGGCGACATTGGCGTCGGCGCGGGTGACCACGCCGAACGGAAAGACGCCGTTTCGCTGCAATTCCCGGTAATCGCGCGGCGGATGGAGGGCGGCCCATTGCTTCACCGTGGCTTCGGTATCGTCGGCCGGGAGCTCCGGTTCGTTGCCGGAGCCCTCGAACAATTTGACCCCGGCAATGCGAATCGGCGAATTGCCGCCGCCGACGGCAAGCTGAATGCGCTGCAGCGTCATCCCCATCAGCGCGCCGGTCGCGTTCTCCGGCAGGTTGCCGCGCTTGAACGCCGCTTTAAACAGATATTTCCGGACCGTGGTCCATTCGCCGGAGCGGGTGGGAAACAGCAGAGAGAATTCCCCGCCCTCGACCGGAAACAGATTCAACTCCCAATTGCCTCCGGCCGGAGTGAAAACCTTGAATTCCAGCATCGTCCACGCCGTGACCCGGCAGGGGACATCCAGTTGGTGCAGCGGGGTATTCCAGGTGCCGCCGGAAGTGCGGAATTCCAATTCGCCGTGATCCAGCGCCCGGATTTCGACCGGCAGCTCTTCATTCCAACCGGTCCAGGCTTCCGGGCGCATCGGAAGTTCGGCGGCGCCCGCAGCCAGCGCCGTCAGCAGCGGCAGAAGCAGGTGAATCCGGTGCATCAATTCAGACTCCAGACGTAGTCGTCCCACAGCTCGGTCGAATTCGGCCGGCGCAGCGGCATCACGTGCAAATCCAGAAAAAGCGTATTGGCCTGATTGTTGTGGCGGAATTTTTTGGTGAAAGAGGCGGAGGTCCCCGGCGCGTGGATCTCCTGCGCGGCTTGCAGCCCCATGATGAGCATTTCGCCGGCGTTGTCCATCAGATTGACGGTCTGGGAGGGGTTTTTCGCCTGTGTATAGCGGTGCGCCGGCCACGAGTCGATGCTGTGGTAACCGCCCACCTCGACGATATTGGAATAGCATACTACCGTTCCTTGGGGCACCCGGTCGGTGGCGGAGGCGGTGTCGTCGATGGCGTAACCGAAGGATTCCCCGGCGGAGCACAGCAGAATGGCCGGATTGTCACCGGCAAATTCCATGACCTTCTGATACCAGTTGTAATTGGGGATGTCGCCGGGCTGGCGGGTGTGGGGGAAGCCGAACGCCGGCGGGATGTAATCGTCGTATTGATTGGCGTACAGCGTCGAAGCCAACCCGATCTGCTTCAGGTTGTTCACGCATTTGATGCTCTGCGCCGCCGCCCGCGCTTTACTCAACGCCGGCAACAGCATGCTGGCCAGAATCGCGATAATCGCTATCACAACCAACAGCTCTATCAGTGTGAAATCTGTTTTTTTCATTCCGGGTCTCCTGTTGTATTTTTTATTGTATATCTGAAACGGATTTCCGTTCAATCAGAATCGGACGCACCAGCCGGAAGGTATCGATGGAATCCGGATGCGCATGATTGTGGTCCAGCAGATCGAAAGCGGTTTCCAGATGCGCCTCCTGGTTGGGATCGACGCAACTGACCGGCGGATTGGCGTATTCGCTCAACGGCTGGTTGCCGATGGAGACGGTCGAGATATCCTCCGGGATCCGCTTGCCCGCCTCCCGCAGCGCCGCCATCGCCCCCAGCAGCATTTCGTCCTGGACGCACAGCAGCGCGGTGAATGCAAGCCGTGTCACCGCCTTGGCGACGGCTTTGAACGCCGTTCGGCTGATTTCGAAGCCCTCTTCGCGGTCAAAGGTGATCTTCAACGCCGGATCGTAGTCGGCTCCCAGTTCGGCAACCCACGCCGCCGCCTGAAAGTCCTCCAGCGCGATCCGGCCGCTGCCGGTACACAGGAAGGCAATCCGGCGGTGCCCGTGACGCTGCAGATGGCGCACCAACAAACTGATCCCGAGCGCATCGTCGCAGCGCACCGTCGGGATGCCCTCGAGATACAGCATGGAACTCAAACTGACGAACAGCCCCGGATTTTCCTGCAATAACCCGGCTTCGGAAAAGTTGCCGCACAGAATCGTCGGCTGCCGGTAGGTCAGGCAACTGCGCAGCAGCTCCGGCAAATCGTCGCCGCCAGTATACAGAATCCGGCATTTCCGGCCGCGGCGCTCCGCCGTCTGCGTGCACAAATAACTCAACTGCCGTTGCACCGTCGGGCCGATCCGGCCGTCCAGGATCAGGTTGACCGGACGCTCATACCAGGTCGCCTCGGGGTGCTGCGCCAGATAGGTGCCGGAACCGATCCGCTTTTCGACGATTCCCCCCAGCACCAGCTCCCGGAATGCCCGCCGCACCGTTGAAATATGGACGCCGAGGCTGCCGGCGAATTCCCGCTCCGACGGCAGGCGTTCGCCGATCTGAAAGTTGCCCGAGGACAATGCCGTCATCAGCCGGTCGTAAACCTGCTGGTGCTTCAAGCTGTCTTCGGTTGCGGCAATCATGGTATTCTCCGGTTTTATTGCAAGTGTTCTGCGTAACACTTTAAATTATAGCAAAACTCTTGGCAATTGTCAAGAGCAAAATCGGGAAAAAACGGGAAATTTTAGCGATAATAATAAAAATCTAACTTTTTTGTTGACAAAATCTGATACCGCATGTATAATCTAAAGTTTATATAAATCGAAAAGGAGATTGTATGCCGAATTATAACGCCAAACCGAAGAAGAACCCCTCGAGCCGGAGCAATCGGCGTCGGGCGATCTGGCTTCCGTTGTTGTGCGCAGCTCCGGTATTGGCCGTACTCGGATGGATCTGCCTTGGAATCGAGCCGGAACCGATGACTTCCTATGAGATTCTCCACAAGGAAAAGTGGGCGCCGAAGGAGTTGGCACGGACCATGGGCCACGTGTTTTCCCCCCAGAGCAACCGCGATCGCCGCGACGATGTCATCCAGCATCTGCGCTTGCAGCTGGAGAAGTACGGCCCCGAAGAGCAACGCAACATCCGGATCGAAGCCATGCGCTCCTCCGTCCGGGCCGGTCTGGAGCAATTCCGGGCGCTTCCCGCCGACCGCCGGGCGCAGATGATCGAGAAGATGCAGCGCGACGCCGACAATAACTTTCAGGAAGCCCAGCGCCGGAGCAACCGGGATCTGGGAATGATGGCCGGTACCGCAGAGGGGGTGGCGCTGAACGATGAAGTATCCCGGATTCTTTATGCCGAGCTTTCCAGCGACGAACGCCGCGAGTTTTCCGGCCTGATTCGCAAGTGGGTTCAGATCATGAATGTCAAACGCTGACGGAGGGACCAGATAAATGAGTCATGGAAAACATTTTACACTAATAGAGCTCCTGGTGGTGATCGCGATCATCGGGATTCTCGCCGGCATGCTGTTCCCCGCATTGAGCATGGCCCGCGCCAAAGCGCAGCGCACCAAATGCATCAACAATCTGAAGCAGATCGGCCTTGGGTTTCACCTGTATGTGATGGAGAGCAACTACCGGATGCCGGATTGCTCGGGGTTTCCGGAGTCGGCGACGGATGAAGAGGAAAAAAAGCTGCCGGCGATCACGCAGACGCTGGCGTCGCATGTGGGCGGCGACCCGGCGGACAAAAACTCCTGGAGCCGGATGGAGGTATTCCACTGCCCCGCCGACGCGAAAATGTTCCAGGCCGAGGGGACGAGTTACCAATGGATGGGGTTTGCCGGCGCCTTTAACGGTAAGAGCTTCGAATACAAATTCGAAAACGCATTGGTCGGCACCATCCCGTTGAGCCAGATTCCGCTGCTGATGGATTACGAAAACGTGCATGGACCCGACGGCAAAGTGACGTCGAAGAATTATCTTTACAGTGACGGCCGGGTGTCGCAGGACGCCGCGAAGGAAGCGCCGGGAGTGAAGATATGATCATCGAGACCTTTGATTTATCCAAGCGCTTCGGCGCCAAGCAGGCGCTTAAGGATGTGTCGCTGGGAGTCGAACCCGGCGATGTTCTCGGCCTGATCGGCCCCAACGGCGCCGGCAAAAGTACGCTGATCAAATTGATCACCGGGTTGATCTGGCCCACCGAGGGCTATGTCACGGTCGGCGGCTTCGACGTGCATCGCGAACATACGCAGGCGATGCGCCGGCTGGGGGCGATCATCGAATGGCCGAGTTTTCACCCGGATCTGACCGCGCGGCAAAATCTGCGGATTTTTTCCGACGGCCACGGCAGCGAATACGAAGCCAAAATGCTGGAAATGACCAAATTGGTGGAGATGGACCGCAATCTCGACCGCAAAGTGGGGACCTTTTCCACCGGCATGAAGCAGCGGCTCGGAATTGCGCTGGCGATGCTGCCGGACTCCGAAGTGGTGATTCTCGACGAACCCACCAACGGCCTCGACCCCGGCGGCATCGTGGAAATCCGCCAGATCATCCGCGAATTCAACCGGCGCTTCGGCATTACCGTGCTGGTCAGCAGCCACTTGCTCGGGGAAATCGAACAGATCTGCGACAAGGTGGCGTTGATCGCGAACGGCCGGCTGATCGCGTCCGGGACGTTGTCCGGACTGTTGACCGAACGGCCGAAGCTGAAGCTCCGAGTGGAACGGGTGCCGCAGGCGGCGGAGGCGCTGATGTATGCGTTCCGCCATGGCGAACTGCCGGCGCTGTCCCTCAAGGAGCATGACGGCTTCCTGTGGCTCGAGAATGAACACGGTGCGGCGCTTCCGGCTTCGGAGGTCAACGCGTTTCTGCTGCGCGCGGGTTTTGCGGTCTCGCATCTGAGCGTCGAGCAGCAGGACCTGGAGAAGTTTTTCCTCGAACAAGTACGGGAGGCGCAGTGAATTATGTGGCGTGCGATCGGTTACGAAATCATTAAATTCAAGGCGCAGAAAAAAAATTACGTGATGATTTTCGGGCATCTCGCCTTCATCGCGTTATGCTATCTGGGTTACCAATCGAGCCGCTCCACCGGCGGCTTCCTGCGGGAATTGCAGCGTACGGAGCTCGACCCCGGCTTCGTCGACTTCCTGATCGGCTGCTTCGACGGCCCGTTTTTCGCCCGGCTGGTGATGGTGCCGACCTTCCTGATCCTGATGCCGATCGTGGTGACCACGCTGGCGGGCGATTCGATCGCCGGAGAGATGCAGGACGGCAGCCTGAAGCTGCATCTGGCGCGGCCGCGCTCCCGGACCGGAGTGATTCTGGCGAAGTTTTTCGCCACCTATCTGGTGACGCTCGCATATTCGCTGTACTTCGCGACGGTGACGCTGCTGATCGCGATCCTGCTGCGCGGCTGGTCGCCGACGCAGGTCATTTTCATGTTCGGCAGTTGGGGCGTCGACTTCACCACCATGCGCGAACCACAGGCGATTGAACGCTACTACGCGATGGTCGTGTACTTCTCGTTTTCCTTGATGGCACTCGGCTCGATGACGCTGTTCTTTTCGACGCTGTTCAATCGGATGACCGCCGCGACCATCGTCGCCATCACCGTCTACTTCGTCAGCTACATCGTCGCCGCCCTCCCCTTCACCGAGGTGCTGAAGCCGTTTCTGATCTCCGAAACCATGGGCGGCGGCACCGCCTTCATGTTCTGGGTCATCGACATCCCCTGGCAGAAGCTGACGGTGAATCTGGCCTTGCTCGGCCTCTACATCGCCGGCTTTCTCACCCTCTCCATCATCAACTTCAATACCAAAGATATCAAGTGATTTTTGAGGGGGGCACAAAGACTCTGCCGACGTGGTCCGGGTGTGGTAATTTTGACGGTGGACGCGGGGCCGCATTGCGCCCCGGCAACCGCGGGGGCCCGGCCCCTCCCAACCCGGATCGCTCTGCCGCTCGGCTTCACGTTTTTGCCGCCAATTGGCGGCAAAAACTCTGTTCGCTGCTCACGAGATATAGCCATCGGTGGCGTGCTCGTCGCCGGCTATATGGTACGCCAATCACCCGTGTCCGTTGCCGTCTGTTGAAGTCCGTTGTCGTCCGTTGTCATGCGCACACTGGCCGGCCGCCGCTGCCGCTCCTCCCTCTCGCATTTCCGGGCGGGTATTTTTTATAAAAAATTTACTCCGGGCTTTGACATTTTCGCAGATGGTGTTATCTTCTATATAATAATGTATTGTCGGAAAAGTTCTTGGAGATAAATAGGAAGTGATACTAAAATTAACTCTGCCGGTTTTACTGGGCGCCTTTTGCGGTGCGTCATTGTATGCGGCGACGATTGCCGAGGTCCGCTTCGAACAGACTGGAGGCGCGACCTTTCCGGAAGAGCAACTGCGGTACAATGTCCAGGCCCAAAAGGGGCAGGAATACGATCCGGTGGTTGTCAACGAAGACTTGAAACGCATTTTCAACACCGGTTTTTTTGACGACCCGACGGTGCGGACCGAGCGTTTGCCGTCGGGGGATCTGATTCTGACCTATGTGGTGAAGGCGCGGCCGACGGTGTCGATGGTGACCTTCGAAGGCAACAAAAAAATCAGCGACCGGGAGATCACCGAACAGATCGCGTTGAAGGCGGACATGCCGCTGAATGGCGCAAAAATCGACGAATCGCTGCGCAATCTGCGCAAATTTTATACCGAAGAGGGCTATCATGAAGCCACCATCATTCCGGAGATCCGGACCGAAGAGGACGGGCAGGTGGTGGTCAACTTCAAAATCGACGAAAAATTGCGCTACCGGGTCGATCATGTGACCTTCGAGGGCGCCACCGCGTATTCGGCCGGGGAGATGAAAAGTGTGCTCGCGAACCGGTATAATTTCCTGTCGTGGCTGATGTCGGTGGGACTGTTGAGCCGGGAAGAGCTGGAAAACGACAAAATCCGGCTGCGCGATTTGTTCTGGAACAAGGGCTACCTCGACTTCAAGGTCGACGACGTCACCGTGACCGAGCAGCCGGACGATCCGGTTTACGTCGACATTCATTTCAAACTGTTCGAGGGCGAGCCCTACCATGTCGGGACCGTTTCGATCGAGGGCAACGAGGCGATTCCGACCGAGGAGCTCGAAGAGCTGGTGCGGCTGAAGCCGGAGCAGGTTTTCGACTACCAGAAAGAGGAAGCCACCCGGAGCGCGATCGTCGAAGCCTACAACCACCTCGGTTACGCCGACGTCAATGTCCGGGCGACGCGCAACGCCGATTACGACACCCACGTCGTCGATGTCAAATTCGAAGTCACCGACGGACGGATTTATCACGTGCGCAAGGTGATGATTTCCGGGAACGAGATGACCAAGGACAAGGTCATCCGCCGGGAAATGGCGATTCACGACGACGATCCCCTGGATCCGACGATGATCGAGGTCAGCAAGCAGCGGCTGCTGGGAATGGGCTACTTCAATAAGGTGGAAGCGTACGCCACCAACACCGATGCGGTGGATGCCAAAGATGTCCACTTCGAGGTCGAAGAAAAAGACGCTTACGTATTCGGCATCGGCGCGGAATTTTCCGACGTCAACAGCCTGGCCGGTATGGTGTCGATCACCAACAATAACTTCGATTTGTTCAATCCGGAGAATTATTTCATCGGCGGCGGCCAGCGGCTGCGGCTGGCCGGGGTACTGGGCTTCCACGGCGGCGGCGCGGACATCAACTTTACGGAGCCGTGGCTCTTCGACATCCCGATGCGTCTGGATGTGAACGGCTTCTGGAATGAAGCCTATCTGCCGGACTGGCGGGAAGAGCGGCTGGGCGTAAGCACCGCGTTGAGCAAAAAGATCTTCGACGACTTCACCTCGTGGACGGTGGGTTATAAGTTCGAGCATGTCCGGGTTTCCCACATGGATCTGGCTTCGCTGCGCGACCAGACCGGCGGATCGTATGTCAGCGAATGGTCGCTGATCCTCAACCGCGACACCCGGGACAATCTGTTGAATCCGACCGAGGGCTATCAGATCAGCGCCATGGGGGCGATTTCGCCGAAGATCATGGGCTCGAGCGAAAACTTCTACCGGCTGGAAGGCAAGGGCGTCTATTACAACAACTTCCTGGACAAGGCGATCATCTGGTTCCTCGCCGGTAAAGTCGGGGTGGTTTCGGGTTTCAACCGGGATGACGAAATGCCGGTTTACGAACGCTACTTCATGGGCGGCGGCGACAGCATCCGCGGCTTCCCGTGGCGTTCGGTTTCGCCGCTGGACGACAAAGGCCACGCGATCGGCGGCCAGACGATGTTCCTGGTCACGGCGGAAATCACCCACCCGATCTGGCGTTTCATCCGCGGCGCGGTTTTCTCCGATATCGGCAACTCGTACTCGAACGCCTACAGCTTCGGCCCCAGCGGCATCAACATGGGCGTCGGTTACGGTTTGCGGATTATGGTGCCGTACCTGGAAATGCCGGTCAAGCTCGACCTGGCTTACCCGGTGGTCTACAATCAGAGCAGCGAAGACCGTTCGCTGCGCTTCCACTTCAACCTCGGCTACAGCTGGAACGGCTGGTAATTCCGGCATGCTCCGGGAAGGGAGAAGCTATGCGGATCCGGTGTGTTCCGGCCATGGTTGCCGGTGTCTTGCTGGCGGTGACGGCGGTTTCCTGCCAGTCGTTGTTCGATGACCCGGCCGGGGAAGAAACGGCATTTGCCGTCCATCCGAATACCGCGCGCGGCGCGGCGCTTCTTTACGGGCTGCGCGGCGAGAGCGTCGACTACCCCGAAGCGATGCGTCTGTTGCTTCAGGCCGGCGCCACCGGCGACGCCCTGGCGTTGTATTACCGGGGAATCGCGCTGGCGGACGGCTGGAGCGAAGACGCGCCGGATGCGCTGGGAGCGCGCCGTCTGATCGACCGCTGCTATCTGCCTTTGCGGCGCGGCGCCGTCGACGGCAACGTCGAAGCGCTGTACGCGGTGGGGGAAATTACCGCTTCCGGGCGCAAAGAGCCCGCCAACTGGGAACAGGCGGAGGCCATTTACCGTTTTTGCATGGAGAAGGGCTTTTTGCCGGCCAACCGGGAGATGGGACGTCATGCGGTGGAAACCGGTGATTACGCGGCCGCGATCGTCTATCTGATCCCGGCGGTCAAAGCGGGCGACGCGGTGGCGGAATATTGGCTGGCCCGGGCTTATCTGGAGCAGCGGCAGCCGGAAAAGGCGCGGGAGCACCTGTTGAATGCCGCGCGCCTGGGCGCTCCTTCGGCGATGTACGAAGTCGCCGCACGGGCGGTGAATCCGGCGGAACGCGAGCGTTGGATGCTGCGTGCCGCCCGCGCCGGTATCGGCCGCGCGCAATACGAACTGGCCTGCGATTATGAGACGAGCCAGCCGGATCTGTCGCGCTATTGGCTGAACCTCGCGGTGACGCACGGCGACGCGGCGGCGATGCGTCACCTGGCGCAGAGCAATACGATGCGCAGCTTCGAAGTGAACCGGATGGTGTTGCTGCTGCTGGCGCGTCAGGGCGGTGACACCGACGGCATCGAGGCGGAAATCGCCGCCGCGGATGTCGAGTCGGGGCTGTATTGGCCGGCAGTGTATTCGTCGCTCGGCGTATTGAATTCCGGGGCCAATTATGGGTTGTTGAGCCGGGATATCCTGCAGATTGCCGACGATTTCCGGAATGGGGAGGCGGAGACGGCGCGGAACGATTTTGCCGCGCTGGTGCGGGCGCAGGGGGCGGCATTGCCGCCGAGCCTGATCTGGTTTCACTTCTGGCGCTGCGGTTTGCCGCTGGGGTGGCTGGCCGAGGAGCCGGCGTCCGCCGATCTGTTGGGGCGGGCGGTGGCGGCCGGGTTGGCCGGAGATGGCGCGAAGCAGCGGGATCTGGCGCATCAATTGTCCTGGGATGCGGCGCGGCGCCACGGCGAGGCCCAGCGGGTCGGCGGGGTGCTGGCGGCGATTCTGACGGCGAATGCCTGGATGCTGGAGGAGAATTCCGCCGTCGCGCACGACGCGCTGGCGGCCTGTGGCGCGTTGACGGAGGCGGAAACGCCGCACGCGGTGAATTTCATCAACGAATTCTGCCCCGCCTTGCGTCGGGACCCGGCGCTTCCGGCCGAATGGCTGAAGGTGGCGCCGACGGTGTTCAAGCCCGCCTCCCGCATCGTCCGCCAAGCCTTTCCTTAAAAAAAAATAGAGCCGCGAAGCGGCGGTCTGCACTCCGTCATCGGAGTCGAGGGCGAAGCCGAACACGAGAGGGCTCGTCCCTCTCGGGCGAAGAGTAAGTCCGCGAAGCGGGCGTAACGAGCGGTCCAGCGCGCGAACAGCGCTGGTCGCCGATGGCGCCGCAAGCGCCTAAAAGAGGCGAAACGTACAGCAAGCGAGCCAGTTGGCGAGCGGAAGCCGCCCGAGGTAGCGACGGTGTAGATTGAAATGGAAGCGTGAGCGACAATTCAATCTACACATGGAGCGGACGAGGAACCGCACCGGCGGTTGATGTCGAACAGTCAAGGTTGACACGACACAGGAACCGGCGATCTCCCGCATTCGGTAAAATTATGAATTTTTTTACACAATGCCGAATGAAAAAGATTTGAGGGGACGATACACGGGGACTTTGTCGAAAATGTGCGTTTTCTTTCCTGCCCCGGCGTCTTACCGGTGTTCGTATGCCTTGAAAAAAGGGGGAGAGGCGGTTATATTATGAAGTTGAAACAGCAATTATCATACGATGGGGAAATGCGCTTATGCCGATAACGATAGAAGAGCTGCGGAGTGCCGCGGCCGAATCCGCCGAACGCCTGGAGACCTTGCGCCGATTTCTGAAAATCGACGAAAAGCGCGAGGAGAAAGAGGAAATCGAGAAAAAGATGGCGGCGCTCGATTTCTGGGATAAAAAAGAAGCGGCGCAGGAGACGGTCGCGGCGTTGAGCGCGTGCCGGAATCTGTTGGCGCCGTTCGATCAGGTGGCGGCTTCGGTGGAGGATTTTGCGGTGCTGCTGGAGCTGGCCGGCGAGGATGAATCGATGCTCAAAGAGGCGGAGCCGGCGTGGAAAGCGTTGTCGCGGGACCTGGACCAGTTGGAGCTGGTCAGCTTCCTGTCGGGCAAATTCGACCGGAGCAACGCCTATGTCAGCATTCACGCCGGGGCGGGCGGCACCGAGTCGTGCGACTGGGCCGGGATTCTGTTGCGGATGTACCGGCGCTTCTTCGAGCGGCGCGGCTGGCGCGATGAGATCATCGACATTCAGCAGGGCGAAGAAGCCGGCATCAAGTCGGTGACGCTGCGGGTGTGCGGCGACTTCGCTTACGGTTACCTGAAAGGCGAGAAGGGCATTCACCGTCTGGTACGGATTTCTCCCTTTGACAGCAATGCCCGGCGCCATACTTCATTTGCGTCGGTGGATCTGCTGCCGGAATTGAACGAGGACATCAATATCGAGATCAACGAAGCCGATCTGCGCATCGACACCTACCGCTCCAGCGGCGCGGGCGGGCAGCACGTCAACACCACCGACTCGGCGATCCGGATCACCCACTTGCCGACCGGCGTCGTGGTCGCCTGCCAGGCGGAGCGTTCGCAGCACAAGAACCGCGCCACCGCGTTGAACATGCTGAAAGCCAAGCTGTATACGCTGGAAGAGGAGAAACGCATGAACGAAGCCAATGCGATTCGCGGTGAAAAAACCGACAACGGCTGGGGCAATCAGATCCGTTCGTATGTGCTGCAGCCGTACCAGATGGTCAAGGACCTGCGGGTGGACATTGAAACCAGCAATACCGCGGCGGTGCTGGACGGGGATATCGATCTGTTTATCGACGGGTGGCTGAAAGCGTCGGGGAAATAGCCGCATGGCGCAGGCGAAGAAAAATTGCTACGTGTGCACCCTGACCGACGCCCAGCGCGTCCAGTTGGAGGAGATGCTGCGGGAGCGCGGCTGGGAATTCAGTGAGGCGCCCTACGCCTGGTGGAAAGCCGCCGGGGAAAAGGTCAACGCGGTGGCATACCAGAGCGGCAAATTCACCGTACAGGGTGCCGGACTGGAAGATTTCGTGCTGTTCGTGCTGGAGCCGGAAGTCCTGCATACCTTCGGCTTCGGTTATGAGGCTGCTCCGGAGGCGGCCGCGCCGGTGGTGGCGGTTACGCCGCACGGCGGCATCGACGAATCCGGCAAAGGGGATTTTTTCGGCCCCTTGGTGATTGCCGGCTGCTGCGTCGACGCCGAAAGCGGCAAGGCGCTGGCGGCGCTCGGGGTCCAGGACTCCAAGCTGATAAAAAGCGACAAACGCATCGCCGCGCTGGCGCAGGGAATCCGGGCGGCGTTGCCGGGACGCTTCGTCGAGGTGATGTTGAAGCCGGCGACTTACAATCCGCTGTACCGCAAGATCGGGAATTTGAACCGGCTGCTGGCGTGGGGACATGCGCGGGTGATCGAGAACCTGTTGGAACAGGTGCCCGACTGCCCCCGGATGCTGTCGGACAAGTTCGGAGATGAAAACCTGATCCGGCGGGCATTGATGACCCGCGGGCGCGGCATTCAGCTCGACCAGCAGGTGCGGGCGGAAAGCGATGTCGCGGTGGCGGCGGCGAGTATTCTTGCGCGCGACGGCTTCGTCCGGGGAATGGCGCGGCTGTCGGAGGAGCTCGGCGTGACCATGCAGCGCGGCGCCGGGCCGGGGGTGAAAGCGTTGGCGCATGAGCTGTTTCAGCGCCATGGCGAAGAGGTTTTCGAGTCATGTGCGAAGGTGCATTTTAAAACCTGGTACGAGGTGACCGGTCATCCGTTGCCGGAGAAGCCGGAATATTCCTACTCCAGAGCACAGGGGAAGTAACCATGGTGGAAGCGCGTCCGTTTCTGCAATTGCCCGACGGCAACCTCGCCAGGGAATTCATATTGTCGCGGCCGGAAGAAAAATTTTCGGTCCGGATCAGCGATTTCGGCGCGGTGGTGACCGCGATCGAGACGCCGGACCGCGACGGGACGATCCGCGACGTCGCGCTGGGCTTCGGCAATCCGGAGGATTACCGGCATAATGCTCCTGGCTTCGGCGCCGTGATCGGCCGGGTGGCCAACCGGATCGCCGGCGGCCGTTTCCGGCTCGGAGACAAGGAGTACCGGCTGACCTGCAACTGCCCCGGGTATGCGTTGCACGGCGGCCGCGACCCGTATTCGGAGCGGCTGTGGCAGGCGGAAGTATCGGATCCGGACGGCGTGCCGACGCTGACGCTGTGTCTGGAAAGCCCCGACGGCGACCAGGGATTTCCGGGGGCGCTGTCGATTCAGTTGACCTACCGGCTGGAGGCCGGACGGCGGCTGGTGCTGGATTACCGGGCACGGACGACGGCGCCGACGGTGGTGAATCTGACCAACCATACGTATTTCAATTTGAACGGGGAAAATCGCGGTTCGGTGGTGGACCACGTATACCGGATCGACGCCGTGGCGCGGACGGTGGTCGACGCGGCGCTGCTGCCGACCGGCGAAATCGCCGGTTTGCGCGGGACCGCGTACGATTTTTCGCAGCCGGCGGCCTTGCGGGAGCGGCTGACGCAATTGCCGGCGGGGCTGGATGATAACTTTATTTTCGGCGACCGGCATAGCGCGGAGGTGTGGTCGCCGGAGAGCGGAATCGTGCTGCGTTTCCGGACCACCGAACCCGGCGTACAGGTGTACACCGCGTATTTTCTGGACGGCGCCACGACCGGGAAGGATGGCGGACGGCATGGGCGTTTCGGCGGATTTTGTCTGGAGGCGCAGCATGCGCCGGATTCACCGAACCAGCCGGGCTTTCCCCCGGTGGTGTTGAACCCCGGCGAGTGGTACCAACAGACGACGGAATATGCGTTCGATGTGAAGTGACAATTTGCTTCCGGGACGCCGACCGGACCCGGAAGTTTTTGACCGACAACAAGCAAGCAGGCGGGAGCAGTTAAAAAATGAGATCGGAATTTTTGCCGTTTACACGGCCGGCGATTACGGAAGAGGACATCGCCTGCGTGGCGGATGTATTGCGTTCGGGCTGGATCACCAACGGCCCGAAGAATGTCGAATTCGAACAGAAAATCTGCGAGTACACCGGCAGCAAACACGCGGTGGCGCTCGCTTCGGCGACCGGGGCGGCGCATCTGTTGATGCATGCGCTGCACATCGGCCCCGGCGACGAGGTGATCACGCCGTCGCTGACCTGGGTTTCGACGGTGAATATGATCGTGCTGGCCGGCGCCAAACCGGTTTTCGCCGAAATCGACCGCGACACCATGCTGGTGACGCCGGCAAGCATCAAAGCCTGCATTACGCCGGCGACCAAGCTGATCCTGCCGGTGCACTACAGCGGGATTCCGGCCGACATCGACGGCATCCGCCGGGTGGCCGGCGCGATTCCGGTGGTCGAAGATGCCGCGCACGCGCTCGGCACTTTTTACAAAGGCCGGCATGTGGTTGCGGGCGGGCACGGCTTCTACAGCTTCCACGCGATCAAGAATCTGACCACCGGCGAAGGCGGGATATTCGCCACCGACGACGAGGAGCTGGCGCAGTCGATCCGGCGCTGGAAGTTCCACGGTCTCGGCGTGGACGCGTTCGACCGGGAAAACCGGGGCCGTTCGCCGCAGGCCGAAGTGATCGAGCCGGGCTTCAAGTACAATCTGACCGATATGCAGGCGGCGCTGGGTGTGAGTCAATTTGCGCGTCTCGACGACATCAACCGGAAGCGCACCGAACTGGGACTGTATTATCGCGAACAGCTGAAGGGACTCGATGAAGTGCTGCCGCTGGCGGACCCGGTCGGGTACGATTTCAAATCCTCGTGGCATCTGATGGTGGTGCGGGTCAACTCGCCGCGCATCGACCGCAACAACTTCATGGCGGCGCTGAAGGCGGAAAACATCGGCACCGGGCTGCATTTCCGGTGCTCGCATCTGCAGAAATACTACCGGGATGTGATGGGTTTCCAGCCCGGCTCGCTGCCGGCGACCGAATGGAACTCGGACCGGATCTGTTCTTTGCCGCTGTTCCCGGATATGACCGGGAACGATGTCGACGACGTGGTTGCCGCAATCAAAAAGGTGTTGCACGATGCCGGAAAACGCATTTGATACGACCGACGGCGCCACGGCGCCGGGCGAGCCCGCCCTCAGCCGGCGCGGGGAGTGGCTGCTTTATCTGGCGGCGGTGCTGTTTCTGTTTCTGTTCGGCTGGTACCCGGGGTTGTTCAACTCCGAGGACCGCTGGGCGGAAGCGGCACGGGAAATGCTGCTGACCGGCGACTGGCTGCATCCGGCGATCAACGCCGAGATTTACTTCGACAAGCCGTTTCTCGGCTATTGGCTGGTGGCCGCCGCCGGCAAGCTGTTCGGCGGCGTGCACGAGTTTGCGCTGCGGCTGCCGAGCATGCTGGCGGCGCTGGCGGCGCTGTGGGCGACGGTGCAGCTGGGCAAGAAAATGTTCGGCTACAATGTGGCGTTGACCGCCGGGTGGCTGCTGGCCGGCAGCTACGGATTTCTCTACCTCGGCCGCTCCGGTGAAGCCGATATGGAAAACATGGCGGCGATCGTGCTGGCGGTGCTGTGGCTGTACCGCTGCCGGGAAAAGGCCGGATTCGGTTCGTACCTGGTGTTTTACGCGATCTGTTTTGCCGGGGCGATGACCAAGGGGCTGCCGTCGATCATTGTGCCGATGGTGGCCGGAGGCGCATTGCTGCTGCCGGACAAAATGTGGCTGCGCCACCTGAAGTTCAGCAATTTCGCCGCGTTTGTACTGATGCTCGGCGTCTATCTGGTGCCGTTTTATCTGGCGGGGACGATCGCGCCGCCGCCGTTTTACACCTGGCCCGGGGAAGCGCTGACGGCGCTGGAGCTGGTGTGGCGGGAGAATATCGAGCGCGCGATCCGGCCGTTCGACCACAAGGAGCCGTTCTACATCTATTTTTACGAAGTGCCGCGGCTGCTGCTGCCGTGGGTGTTGATTTTCGCCGCCGCGCTGTGGAGCTATTTCCGGCGCTACCGCACCGGCAGCAAGCAGATGCGCAGCCTCGGCTGGGTGGTGTTGGCGGTTTATCTGTTGTTTTCGATTTCCGGATCGCGGCGTTGGTATTACATTCTGCCGATCGTGCCGTTTATCGCGCTGATGATGGGGGAATATCTGCATGTGACGGAACGCGGAGTCTGGGAGCGGCGGCTGTTTGTCCTGATGCGCTATCTGGTGATCGTGGTGTCGTCGCTGTTGACGCTGTCGGTATTGATTCTGCCGTTGGCGGCATACGCGGCCGATCTGGAACTGCCCTGGGTCGCCTATGTCGGAACGCCGCTGACCGGCCTGGCGGCGCTGACGCTGATGCTGCTCGACGAACGGGCCTATTGGCGGGAGCGGCTGGCGGAGTGGCTGCAGATGCCTTTGGAATCGGCGGCCTGGGTGACGGCGTTGACGCTGCTGGTGGGAGGCGCCCTGGGCGTGCTGCTGTGCACCACCGACCAATTCCGTACCGGCCGGCCGTTTCTGACCGGGCCGCTGCGCGCGGCGGTGGAGCGGGTCGGCACGGACAATGTGGTGTTTCTGCTGCCGGAGGCGCAGGGGGTGATCTCGTTTTATCTGGATCAGCCGGTGGCGCGTCTGGAGCTGGTGAAAACCCATATCGGCTCCCATGCCGATACCGATGAGCAGCGCCGCCGGGAGTGGGGCCGTCTGGCCGCCTGGTTGAGCGAACGCCTCGACCGGGAGGTATTGATCGTCAGCGATACGAAAACCTTGCGGCGGCTGGGCGGCGATTTGCCGGGGACCGGCGGCCGCTTCGATTGGGGTGCTCCGGAGTTGGCGGAGCCGACATTGGCCTTCGAAACGGCCGGAAAAAGAAAATTGGTCGCCTGGCTGTTGGAACCGCCGGCGCGGCAGGAAGGGAAGTGAATACGATATGGCAATGCAGCCGAAACCAGTGGAATTCGTCTCGGTCGTGGTACCGGTCTACAACGAGGAAGGGTGTCTTCAGGAGTTGATCGACCGGTCGCTGAAAAGCCTGCGCGAAACCGGAAAACGCTTCGAGCTCGTCATGATCGACGACGGCAGCGCCGACGCCAGTCCGGGCATCATGGAACGGGCTGCCGAGGCCAATCCGGATCAGGCGATCGCCTGCTTCCTCAACCGCAACTATGGGCAGCATTCGGCGATCATGGCCGGCTTTTCGCTGGTGCGCGGCGACCTGGTGATCACCATCGACGCGGATTTGCAGAATCCCCCGGAGGAGATCCCGAATCTGGTGAAAAAAGCCGAAGAGGGATACGACGTGGTCGGCACGGTGCGGCAGCACCGGCAGGACACCTTTTTCCGCCGCTACGCGTCGAAGATCGTCAACCGGGTGGCGCAGAAGGCCACCGGCGTCAACATGCACGATTACGGCTGCATGCTGCGCGCCTATCGCCGCCATATCGTCGACGCGATGAAGATGTGCCCGGAAAACAGCACCTTCATTCCGGTGCTCGGTAACAGCTTCGCCCGCTATACCTGTGAAATTCCGGTGGCGCACTTCGAGCGCGTGGTCGGCGAATCCAAGTATTCATTGCTGAAACTGTTGAACCTGCAGTTCAATCTGTTGACCTGCATGACCACGGTGCCGCTGCGGATGATGACCTACTTCGGGATTCTCGCGGCGTTGGGCGGCTTTATCGCCGGGATCGCGCTGGTGATATTGAAAATCATTATGGACTGGTCGGAAACCGACCAACTGCTGATTTTCTCCGGCCTGTTCACGCTCGCCGGGATCCAACTGATCGGCATGGGCCTCCTGGGGGAATACCTCGGGCGGGTTTACGATGATGTCCGGGCGCGGCCGAAGTTCTTCGTCGAGCGCGTGGTCGGCCGCAAGCAGGACTGACGCCGGATGGGACGCTTCTACCTGATTGCCGGCAACGACGAGTTTGCCGTGAAAAACCGGGCGCGGACGCTGGCCGGGGAGTTGGCCGGGGGCGAACCGGAAAACCACCCGGACTGGGAGCTGTTGCGCGGCGACGCGCCGGAGATGACGAGCCGGATGCTGGTGATGGAGGCGGCGAACAGTTTGTGCACGCCGCCGTTTCTGAGCGAACGCAAGACGGTGTGGCTGATGAACTTCGCCGGTTTCGCCGACCTCGACGACGCCGACAAAGAGATGAAATTCGCGGTCGACCGGATGTTGGAGCTACTGAAAAAAGGGCTGCCGGAGAATGTGGATTTCCTGTGGAGCGGCTTCAATCTGGACATGCGCAAAGCCGCCGCGAAAGCATTGAAGGCCATTCCGGACGCCCAGGTCGAGATCTACACGCCGTTGTCGGCGAAAAGCAAGGATTTCCCGCAGGCGATGCAGTCGCGCCTGACGGAGCTGTCGCGGACGTGGAACAAACGCCTGGAGCCCCGCGCCGCCGACTTCCTGATCAACGCCGTCGGCGGCGATACCGGACGGTTGGCGGCCGAACTGGACAAAATTTTCACCTACTTGGGGAACGATCGCGATACCGCGACATTGGACGATTGCCGCCGGGTGGTTTCGGCGACCCCGGAGGCGCTGGGCTGGGAGCTCTCCGGCGCTATCCAGAGCCGCGACGCCGGACGGGCGCTGACGGTGGTGAGCACGCTGATCAAGCAACTGAAAAGCAGCCGCAGCAGCGGGTTGGAATTGTCGATGCTGTATTACGCGGTGGGCGCATTCACCGACATACTGAATGCGCGCCGGGCGATGCTGGAGCTGGAGGTGCCGCGCCGGATCGGACCGAATTATTTTTCCGGTCTGGACCCGGCGCTGAAGGAGAAGTTCCCGGACAATCTGTTGCTGTCGATGCATCCGTACCGGGCGTACAAATTGTGCGAGACCGCGGCGCAGTTCGGCGACACGGAGCTGACGAAAGCCTTCGCGGAGCTGCTCGACGCCAATCTGGCGCTGGTCACCGGACGCGGCGAAGCGCGGATCGTATTGGAGCAACTGATCATGAACGTATGCCGGCGCCACTGAAAAACTTGGAAAAAAAGGACATTGTTTTTTTGCGTTTTGGCCGTATTGTGCTATATTAGCCAATTAAATGTATTTTGAGTATTGTAATAACCCGAAACCATAATAGGGAGTCGAAACTGTGAGCTACACCGTACTCGTGTTTGTCAAGCAGGTTCCGGATACCCAGAACATCACCGGCGACGCCATGACGCCGGCGGGGACCGTGAACCGGGCCGCTCTCCCGGCCATCTTCAATCCCGAAGACTTGAACGCGCTTGAGCTGGCACTCCAGCTGAAAGAACGCTTCGGCGCGAAAGTGATCGTCGGAACCATGGGACCGCCGTCCGCCAGCGATGTGCTGCGGGCCGCGTTGTACCGTGGCGCGGACGGCGCCGTGCTGCTGACGGACCGGGCGTTTGCCGGCGCCGACACGCTGGCGACCAGCTACGCGTTGAGCTGCTGCGCGAAAAAGATCGGCAAGTTCGATCTGATTCTGTGCGGCCGCCAGGCGATCGACGGCGACACCGCGCAGGTGGGACCGCAGTTGGCCGAAAAATTGCATCTGCCGCAGATCGCCTACGTCGAAGAGGTCATCGATTTGACGCCGGCCCAGGTGGTGGCGAAGCGGGCGATCGAGGGCGGCTATGAAATCCTGAGCTGTCCGTTGCCGGCATTGATGACGGTGGTGGACGCCAACGACCCGCGGCCGATGCGGGCGCGCCGGATCATGAAGTACAAGCGGGCCAAGACCCCGAGCGAAGTAACGAAAGCGCACCCCGGCGAATACAGCAACGCCGAAACCATCGCCGCCGACATTGCCAAGCTGGAAAAGGACGGCCTGCTGATTCACGAATGGTCGGCCAAGGATGTCGATGCCGATGTGGAGCGGATCGGCCTCAAGGGATCGCCGACGAAGGTCAAGGCGATCATGAGCGTTGTGCTGACCGCGAGCGAAGCGAAAAAGGTGGCCCCGACCGAAGCGGGTGTGGCCGAGCTGATTCATGAATTGATTGCCGATCATACTCTGGGGTGAAAATCATGGCGGAAAAAATGGGAAATGTCTGGGTTTTTATTGAACAGGAAGGCGGCCGCATTGCCGATGTGAGCCTGGAGCTGGTTTGCAAAGGCCGTGAACTGGCCGACCAGCTCGGCGTCAAAACCGAAGCGGTGCTGCTCGGCGACAAGCTCGAAGGCTGCGTCGACACCTTGTACAGCTACGGTTGCGATACGGTTTATCTGGCCGAGGATGCGCGCCTGGAGCCTTTCACGGTATTGCCGTATGCGAAGGTCATCATGGACCTGATCAAGGCGCACAAGCCGAACATTCTGTTGTTCGGCGCGACGCTGAAAGGGCGCGAGCTGGCGCCGCGCGTCGCCAGCGAGAAGCTCGCCGGTTTGACCGCGGACTGCACCAGTCTGGCGATCGACGACTTCGAAGACAAAGTCAACAGTAAGTCCTACAAGGATAAGCTGATGCAGATCCGTCCGGCGTTCGGCGGCAACATCATCGCCACCATCGTCAACACCTGGGACGACCCGCAGATGGTGACGGTGCGCGAAGGCGTGATGAAGATGGGCGAAGCCGATGCCAAGCGCAAGGGCAAAGTCGTCAAGGTGCCGGTCAATCTGAGCGACGTCGAAACCGTGATCAAGGTGCTCGAGCGCGTCCGCGAAGACAAGCTGGTCGACCTCAAGGGCGCCCAGATCATCGTCTCCGGCGGCTACGGTGTCGGCAACGCGGCGAATTTCAAGCTGATCCGCGATCTGGCTGAGGCGCTCGGCGGTGAAGTGGGCGCTTCCCGCGCCGCGGTGGACGCCGGGTGGATCGACCACGATCACCAGGTCGGCCAGACCGGGGTGACGGTGCGGCCGCGTTTGTATATCGCCTGCGGCATTTCCGGTTCGATTCAGCATGTCGCCGGGATGAAGGAATCGAAGAAGATCATCGCGATCAACTCCGACCCGAACGCCCCGATCTTCTCGTCGGCGCACTATTCGATTGTCGGCGACTTGAACGTCGTGATTCCCCAAATGATCAAGGCCTTCAAGGCGAAAGCATAATTCGAGGGAGTGTCAAACATGGCCAACTTTTTCAATGATAATCAGGACCTCCGCTTCACGCTCGAGGCATTGGATCTGGGCGAAGCGGTCGCTCTGAAAGAAGAAAATTTCACCACGCAGAAGAAGTTCGACACGGCTCCGGCGGATTACGCCGACGCGGTGGACAACTTCCGCCGGGTGCTCGAAGTGGTCGGCGAAATCTGCGGCGACAACATCGATCCGCGTTCGCGCGAAGTCGACGAGGTCGGTCCGGAGTTCAAGGACAACACCGTGACCTATCACCCGCTGACCCGGCAGAATCTCGCCGACCTCAAGCAGGCCGACGTGATGGGGGTGATGCTGCCGCACCAGTACGGCGGTTTGAATTTCCCGGTGTCGATCTACACGATGATGACCGAAATGGTCTCCCGTGCCGACGCCAGCTTGCAGAACATTTTCGGTCTGCAGGATATCTCCGAAACCATTTGCCTTTTCGGCTCGGATGAGCAAAAAGCGAAATATCTGCCGCAGTTCGCCGAGGGCGACGCCGACGGCGCGATGGACTTGACCGAGCCGGATTACGGCAGCGACCTGCAGGCGGTGCGTCTGCGGGCGTGGCAGGACGAAAAGACCGGACAGTGGTACTTGAACGGCATGAAGCGTTTCATCACCAACGGCTGCGCGCAGGTGCACCTAGTGCTGGCGCGTTCCGAGGACGGCACCTCCGACGGCCGCGGCCTGTCGATGTTCATCTGTGAAGCGTGCCCGCAGCTGGTGGTGCGCCGGATCGAGCACAAGCTCGGCATCCACGGGGTGGCGACCTGCGAATTGCAGTTCAACGACGTCCCGGCGGTGCTGTGCGGCAAACGCCGGTATGGTCTGATCAAGTACGTGATGAGCCTGATGAACGGCGCCCGCGTGGCGATCAGTGCGCAGGCGATCGGCATCGCCGAAGCCGCGTACCGCGAGGCCCGCAAATATGCGCAGGAGCGCGAACAGTTCAAAAAGTCGATCGACAAGTTCCCGGCGGTTTACGACATGCTGGCGAATATGAAGACCAAGCTGACCGCCGCCCGGGCGCTGCTGTACGAAACCACCCGCGCGGTGGACCTGCGCGCCGGCTACAACGAAATCGTCGAAAAGGGCGCCGATCCGAGCGCGGAAGATCGCGCCAAGCAGAAGTATTACAACAAGGTGGCGGCGGTTCTGACTCCGATGTGCAAGGCGCTGGCGACCGAAATGTCCAATCAGGTGACCTACGACGCGATTCAGATTCACGGCGGCACCGGTTACATGAAGGACTTCAACGTCGAGCGTTACTATCGCGATGCGCGTATCACCAACATCTACGAAGGCACCACCCAGCTTCAGGTGGTGGCGGCCATCGGCGGCGTGATGCAGCGTGACAACGATGTCCGGATTGCGGAATTGGCGGCGTTGCCGTTCGAGGGCGATCTGGCGCGGTGGCGCGGCAAGGTGATGGCGATGCACGGCAAGCTGTTGGAAGCGGTCAAGTTCATCGCCGAGCGCAAGGATCCGGTGTACCATGATCTGCGTGCCCGCGATCTGGTGGAGATGGAAACGTATGTGTTCGTCGGCTTGCTGATGCTGCGCGACGCGATGAAGTGTGAGGATCGCAAGGTTCTGGCGGAGCGCTGGATTCTCGATTCGGAAGCGGAATTCGCCAAGCGTTTCATGCGGGCAATGTCCGGCGATGTTACGGTGATCGACCATCACCGCAGCGTGATCGATTATTAATGGAAGTAGGTTGAAATGAACAACGCTTATCTGGAACGTGCCCGGAAGGTCATTGTGGACCCCCAGATTCTTTCGGTCGTCGTGGCGAAACGTGCCAAGCAGCTCTCGATGGGGGCGCGGCCGATGGTCAAGTGCGACTCGGAAAATCATTTGGATGTGGCGCTCCTGGAAGTGGCCGAAGGTCTGCTCGGGTTTGAATTTGCTCCGCCGGACGAGCGGGATGCGGAAGAGAACGTCGAGGAGCCGACGAACCAATAGTGCCATAGGTGCTGTTGTGTGCCGGACGGGTGCCCCCAATGGATTGGGAGTGCCCTCCGGTTTTTATGTTTTAACCGAAGGAAAGTGCGGGGGGGTGGAAGCGATGAATAAACCGGTTGTCGCAGTGATTATGGGCAGCAAGAGCGATGCGCCGCTGTTGGAAAGCGCGTTCAAGACGCTGCAGAAGTTCAATGTGCCGTTTACCGCGCGGGTGATGTCGGCGCACCGGACACCGCAGGCGGCGATGGAGTTTGCGGAACAGGCGGAGGCTTCGGGGTTGAAGGTGATCATCTGTGCCGCCGGGATGGCGGCGCATCTGGGCGGGGTGGTGGCGGCGCACACGACGTTGCCGGTGATCGGGATTCCGGTGGCGTGCGAACCGTTCAATGGCTTGGATGCGTTGCTGGCGACGGTGCAGATGCCGCCGGGGATTCCGGTGGCGGCGGTGACTTCGGGGAAAGCGGGGGCGAAGAACGCGGCGTTGTACGCGGTTGCGATCCTGGCATTGTCGGATCCGGAGCTGGCGATGAAGCTGAAGGCGTTCCGCGCCGAACAGACCGCCCAGGTGCTGGCCGCCGATGAAGAGCTGCAAAAAGAGCTCGCCGCCTCCCGATAAAAAAATTCTTAAATAGAAAAAAATAAAAATAAATAAAGCCGCGAAGCGGCGGTTTGCACTCCGTCATACGGAGTCGAGGGCGAAGCCGAACACGAGAGGGCTCGTCCCTCTCGGGCGAAGAGTCAGCCCGCAAAGCGGGCGTAACGAGCGGTCCAGCGCGCGAACAGCGCTGGTCGCCGATGGCGCCGCAGGCGCCCGAAAGAGGCGAAACGTACAGCAAGCGAGCCAGCTGGCGAGCGGAAGCCACCCGAGGTAGCGATGGTGTAGATAAAACCGGATGCGTGAGCGACGGTTTTATCTACACATAGAGCGGACTCTGGCGCCGCACCGGCGGCGAACAACAGACGATAATACACCGGCAGCCAGAAACAGGATATTGGATGATATGGCGCAATTATGATAAGCAACGTATTTTTTTCAATCGTTCAGACCTTTATCGTCTTCGGGTTCGGCGCATTGGCGTTCCGATGGAAGATGATTCAGGAGGAGGACATGCGGCGGATGACGCGGTTGACGCTGGATCTGTTTTTCCCGCTGCTGACCTTCGCCACCATCACGCACAACTTCGACGTCGAGCGCTGGAACGAATTGTGGCAGCTGCCGCTGATCGGCCTCGGATTGATGCTGTGCGGCGGCCTGGCCGGGCTCGGGTTGAAGCGGTTCATGTGGCACGGGACGCCGGAACGGTTGCGGACCTTCCATCATATCTGCGCGATCAACAACTATGTGTTTCTGCCGCTGATCGTGCTGCAATGCATCAGTGAACGCTACGCGGCGATGGTGCTGGTGATGAATGTGGGGTCGACCATCGGTTTCTGGACGGTTGGAATTTTCACTTTGACCGGCATCAAGAGTTTTTCCGAAACGCTCCGGAGCATATTCTCGATCAACCTCGTGGCGGTGGCGGCGGCGCTGGCGGTGGCATTTACCGGCTTGACGGTACCGGCTCCGTTGGACGCGGCGATCACCAGCGTCGGCAATCTTTCGGTGCCGTTCATGCTGATTCTGGTCGGTGCGGCGCTGTACCAGTGCGCCGGAAAGATCATGGAACACCGCATCGATCTATTGTACCTGACCGTCATCCGGCTGCTGGTGCTGCCGGTGATTATGGCACTCCTGCTGAAGCTGCTGCCGGTGTCGCGCGATGTCTACGTGGTCAGTTTGGTGGTGGCGGCGATGCCGGCGGCCTCCAGTTCGGTCCTGGTCGCCGGGCAGTACGGCGGCAGCCGCAACTTCGCCGGTCAGGTAATTGTCGTCACCACGCTGTTGTCGCTCGGCTCGATCCCATTGATCCTGTGGTTGTTCATGTAACGGGAAGCCGTTTTCAGCGGCTTCCCGGACATATTTATTGCAACGCCAGAATCCACGAAATCATCTGACTGCGGATCGCGTCCATATCGCTGTCGGGGGTGATTTCAAGTTGATCCAGCCATGCCGCCGCCGCGGCGGCTTCCGGCTTGGCGCTGTTGCGGATTTTCCGGCGCAAAGTGCTGGCGTAACGGATATCGTCGATGCCTTCGCGGTACCCCTCCCATTGCACCGTATCGATGACGCCATCCACGGTGGGGTAGACGAAGCTGTGGTCGCGCCAGTGGGTGTGATCGAAATCGTTCCACGGATTGCCGAACGGGCTCGAATAACAGAAGTTGGCGGCGCCGTCATAGTTGGCCAGATAGAGCAGCAGACCGAAGTTGCGGCGATAGATTCCGGCGTCTTCCAGTCCGACCTGCGGGTTGGCGTAGTTGAAGATCCGGTGATTTTCGCTGTGCCATTTGGCGGATTCTTCCCGTTCGGGCGCATTGGCGCAGGCCAGCACATCCAGATCCTTGCCGACGTGGGCGAAGTTGCCGGGGGGAACGTCGACGGGTTTGTAGCCGGAAACCCAAACCTTGCCGCCGATGGCCTGCAATGCCTGCCAGAACGGCACTTGTCCTTTGAGCAGCGCTTCGGTGCGCGCTTCGTCCAGCCCGTAAAAATAGACGTCGGAGTGGCCGAGATTTTCCTGTACGGCGGCGATGATCTGCCGGGCGCGGTCCTGAAGCTGCTTCAACCCGGCGGCGTCCGCGGCGATGCTGTCCTCGTAATTGAGGTTGTGCATCCCGATCAGGAAAACCGGCTGCGAAGCCAATCCGAGCTTGCGGCGAACTTGCAGCACTTCGGTCAGATCGGCGAACTCAGCCTCGTCGAACCGGTGCATCTCCGCCAACTGGTTGATGGCGGGGGTGGTGACCCCATGGGCGATGAGGTTGCGCAATTCGGCTTCGTACTGCGCCAGACTCCGGTGGTAGAGGTTCAAGTTGTCCTGGTGCGCCGCCTTGGCAATGGTCAGATAGTAGATCGTCGAAACGAATTCCCGGTCGGGGTCGTAGTTCGTATGCGGATCGTCCAGGCGGAACGGCAGCACGGTCACATGCAGCGGCAGCTCCGCCAACAGCTTCCCGGCGGAGCTCATCCGCACCGTACCGGCATATTCGCCCGCCGCGGCGTCTTCCGGCACGTGGACCGTCAGCCATAATTGCCGGTTGGCGGCGGCCGCCAGATCGAACGGCAGCAGCGCCGGCGCATCGGCGACCGGATATTGCGCGGCCGGATACGGATTCACCCACATCGTATCGTCGGTGATACTATCCGACACATCCCAATAGCGGTCCGACTCCGGAAAACGCAAGCGCAGGAAATTGCGCTGGATGGCGGGCTCGACGAATACCAGCCCGTCGTCGTGCAGCAGCAGCTCCGGGACCAGGACACGCCGGTCCTTGGC
This sequence comes from Victivallaceae bacterium, assembly GCA_031549115.1. Taxonomy (GTDB): domain Bacteria; phylum Verrucomicrobiota; class Lentisphaeria; order Victivallales; family Victivallaceae; genus JAVBQJ01. Next base: position 7,184 of record JAVBQJ010000020.1, on the reverse strand, counting down.
CTGCGCTATCGCATCGGGGAGCGGAGAAAGTCCATCCGCGGTACCGGCCTGGTACCAGCACTTCACCACTTTGACATCGCAGCGATCGGCGGCGATCTCGGCGCCGTCGGCGGAGCGCAGCGGCGTCACTTCGATGCTCAGGGCGGGAATCGCGGCTTCGGAACGGACCACCCAGGATACCGGTTCGTATTCGCCGGGGGTGGCGGTCAGGCGCAGTTGTTCGGCTTTTTGCTCCAACGGCGTGTCCGGCAGGATGCGCTTCGAAACCGTGGCCCCTGCGGCATAGAGCTGCAATGGCGTTTCCGCTGCGGCCGATGCGCCGCACAGAACGAACAGGGCGGCGCTTATGATGTAATTTCGCATCTTCATTTCCAATCGGTCAATCCCAGGTAACGGTTCATGTTGCCGACGGATTCCCCGGAGAAATCAGTGGCGGCGGCGCTGCCGTCGACGCGCAAGGCATTGTCCCGGCGATTATGCAGGCTCGGCATCCAGTAAGACCAGTTGCCGGCATCGCCGGAAGTATCGAAAAGCGGATAGGTGTCGCTATGGTACGTCCCGGTACACCTGGCGTCCACCATGTATACCGTCTGGCTTGGAGCGGGACAACTGGAGATTTTTCGGTTTTCATAACCCGCGGCAGCATCGCCGCCGATGCGCTGGTTGTAGTAATAATTCAATGCTTCCTGCGTTCCGATCTTGTGCGCCGGGGTGTTCGACGGACACAACAGAACGCCGGGGAAGCGGTAGTTGTCACCCGAAAAACACTCCGGCCCGGTTGCGGCTCCGCCGATATAGGGCAGAATCGCATCCAGCCAGAAGTTGGCCAGAACTTGAGAGCCGACGCCGCGCAATACATAATAATAGTTGGTAAACGCCGGCGGCATGTCATCATTGTTGTCGCCGGTGTAGATCGCCGTTCCGAGACCGAGCTGCTTGAGGTTGGAGATGCATTTGACCGCCTGCGCGGCGGCGCGCGCCTTGGACAGCGCCGGCAAGAGCATGCTGGCGAGGATGGCGATGATCGCAATCACTACCAGGAGCTCTATGAGTGTGAAGTTTTTCTGCCGTTTTTCCGGAATTTTCATCGTCTCTCCTTGTCGTTTTCGATTTGACTTTTCACGGTGTTCTGGATATGTTAACAATGTATCTTTCCATATTATAGCAGGAATCGGAGTGGAATGAAATGGATATTTCACAACAATACGACCTCGAAAAACACATCGCCGGCGATATGAACTATCAACCGATAGCGAAACCGCTGAACCGGCAGCTTCAGGAGTCCGGTCTGGCGATCATCAGTTATTTTGACCAAGTGCCGGAGCCGCCGCGCAAACAACCCTATCCGATGCGTAATTTCAATTACTATTGTCTGTCGCATCTGATCGACGGCCAGGGGTATTACGATTTGGAAGGCATACCGGAGGTTGTGCCTTTGAAGCCCGGTGATCTGATCTGCGCCATGCCCGGTTATCCGCAAAGCTACGGCTGTCTCGAAGGCGTCTATGTGGAGGACAGCATCTGCTTCATCGGTCCGTTGGCGGATGTGCTGCGCCGGAACGGCATTCTGCGCAATCAACTGCTGCACTTCGGGCGCGAGCGGCGGCTTTCGCTGATCATTCAACAGCTGCGGCGACAGACGACGGCCTCGGTTTTCGCGGCGCATGCAATGCTCTATTCATTGCTGGTGGAGCTGGGGAATGCCGACCGGCTGCAGCAAGTGCCGCTGCGGCCTCATCCGTTGACGCTGCTGCTCGAAGAGCTGAACCGGCAATCGCAACATTGGTGGACGGTGGCGGAAATGGCCGCCTTCTGCAATATCAGCGAAAACTATTTGCGGACCTTGTTCCGGGAGCGGCTGCGCACGACGCCGAAGGAATACATCGACCGCCTGAAGCTCAACCATGCGGCCAAATTGCTGGCCGGGAGCGACCTGTCGATTGCCGCGGTGGCTAGAACGGTCGGCTACCGGGACGCGTATCACTTTTCCCGCCGCTTCTCCGCGCTGATGCGCCAGACGCCGACCCAGTACCGGCATACCGCCGGAACACTCACCAGCCGGTGACGGCGCGGGCCAGCAGCCGGGCCAGCTCTTTGGCGGCCAGGGACGGCGACGAATGGTATTCGGCCGTGTTGCCGGGGGCCGGACGATAGCGGTCGCGCCACCCCGGCAGGGACTCGAAGCGGGCGGCGAACTCGAAGAGCTCCGCATCCGTGCCGCGCAGCAGCTGCCGCAACCCCGCGGTGTAGCCGGTCGACTCCGGCGCGGCCGGATCGAACAAGGGAGTCGTCAGAATCACCCGCTTGACTTCGGGCTGCGCCCAAGCCGCATGCAGCAACAGATCGGTCAGACGCACCCACTCCTCATCCGAACGCAGACGGGGACGCCGTCCGTTGCCGGGCGGGACGATCACCACCTGATCGGCCGGGTGGGAGCGGAGCGCCTCCAATGCCCGCGGCAGGGCCTGCCCCCACTCCTCCCCCTCCCCCGGGCCGGGAAACCACGGGACGAAGATGAGTTCGTAATTGCTTGCGATCAAGGCATCGCGCAACTCCGGGCCGAACATCTGCGCCGGAGCGGAGCCGAATTCCTCGCTCAACACCAGAACCCGCCGCTTGGAGAGAGCGCTGCGGCCGACGCTCCTGGCCAATTCCAGCGTCCGCTGCTCCGACAATATCTTCCGGTGCAGCACCGGGATGATCCGGGTGCCGGATTCGTCGTACCAGTGCCCGTCCTCCCCGGCGGTCAATTCCGGCAGCATTTCCGCCGGCACGAAGCGCAGACGTTCCCGGCACAATTCCAGCCCCGGAATCGCTACCACCCACTCCACCGTCAACGGCTGCAGCAACTCCTTCCCGTGCAGCCACACCCGGCTTTTGCGGTATTCACCGGCGCCGAAGCGGTCGTCGGGATGATGCCCCTGAAGTTCCAGCTCCAGCGTTTGCGCCGGAAACAAAGCGTTGTCACGGTCGGGGGTGACGGTGATCCGGTAGCGGCACGGCGCCGGTAATTTGGTGGCGACCTCCCAGTCGAAATCGCGGAGTTCATCGTCGTACAACAGCTCGGGGACAAACCAGCGCAGCGCCACATCGCAATCATAGGGGCGCTTGCCGCCGTCCGGCTGCGGCGGCGTGACGGAAATCCATCCGGCTTCCGGGTCGGCGGCATCGCACACCTCCGGCGCCGGCGCGTCCACCGGACGGGCCAGCGTGATCTCCGTGCCGCGCCCGATCTCCTGCCCGTTCAGGCGCCAGATGCCTTCCACCGCCGGATCGGACGCCAGACGGTAATGCTCCAGGCGGTAAATCCGGTGTTTGGCGACAAAAAGATCGCCCCGCCATTCGGCTTCGACGGTGAAGGCCGCCGCTGCGGCGGCCCACAGAATGGAAAAAAGAAAAACGATGATTTTCATGGTTGCGGCACCCGGGTGAGTTTGACCGCGAGGTCGATCCGGAAATCCGGCAGCGGCAGATTCAGCACATTGCCTGCGATATCCACCTCCCGGCCTGCAATCGCCTCGCCGGTGACGGTATGATAAAAGTCGGCCCGCCAGCGGCCGGGAGCGAGCGGCGTTTCCGCCCATTCCACGGCGAGACCGGCATTTTCCGGCGCCGCCTCCGGTTCTTCCGGATACGAGTACATCGCGTCCCGGCGAAAAATCCACACATACCCGGCGTCCTCTTTCCCGAATGCCAGCGCTTCGACCCCTTCGGCGACCTGGAAGCGCCCTTCCCGCCACTCCGGCGCGCCGCGATCGATCCCGTCGATAAAGCGGGCGAATCCGTCGTAATGCCGGTACTGCCGGGTCAGGTGCACGAAGTCGTGCCACCACAGGAACGGCGTTCCCGCCTGTCCGAGGAAGAATGCGCCCCAGAGCCCCGAATGCAGATCCGCCGTCACCCGTTGCCGCGGTCCGGCCGCCGCCGATCCGCCGAATTCGGTGATGACCGCGGGCTTGTCGAATGTTTTCATCGCCTCCGCGTGCTCTTTCAGCAAATCGATGAACAAACGCGGTCCGTTGCTGTCGTAATAGGCGTCGCCGACCACATAATCGAGCGCCGGGCCCTCCCACAAATTACGGTAGTGCCGGTTGTTGTTGAAGTCGCCGCAGACATGGGTGGTCAGCAGGTGCTTGCCGGTATCCAGCTGCCGGAATACCCGTCCGGCTTCCAGATGCCAGCTCTGGGCGCGCCCGGCCTCGTAATGCGCCCGGAAGTCGTTGGTGAGATCGATTTCATTCCAGAATTCGATGCCGAAAATCCGCGGCTCGGCGCCCCAGCGGGCGGCGATGTAGCGGTTGCGCTTCCAGTAGTAACGGGCGACCGGACTGTCGTCGTTGGAGTGGTTGAAAAACTGACCGGGCAGCTCCAGCACCGCGCCGTTGGCGGCGGCGAAAGGGGCTTGCGTGTTGAGCGGATTTTCATGCCACTCCTGGTCGGAAAAGCTGCTCATTTTGCCGTGATTGTCGAGATTCAGGTGATAGTACATATCCAGTTCGTCGGCGCGCTCCATCATATGGTCGAGGCGCCAGGCATTGCCGAGATTGTAGCGGCCCATGCCGTAATAGCCGCTGCGGGCGCTGTCCCACTCCAACGCGAACGCCCATGCCGCCATCCAGATTTCCACCGTGTTGATGCCGTGCGCCGAGGCCGCTTCCAGATAGGTATCGTAATCGTAGGTGCCCTCGTCGCTCTGCGGCGGAAAACCGAACACGGCTTCGCTGCGCAAATCGATGTTGGTATGAATATTCAGCCCGACCGGATAGAACGGTTCGCCATTGTCGAAGCGGAAAAAATGTCCGGTGCGTTCGTCGAGCCGGACGAAGCCCTTTTCGGTCGACTCCGACACGGTGAAACGGCGCGGCGGGGTGGTGACGACCTCCGGTTCGCTTCCGGTCCGGTCGGTGACTTGCAGTTCGACCGCGTATTCCCCCGGCGCAGGCGGCGTGAAGCGGAATGCCCAATAGGGCCGTCCCACCGGTTCGATCCGCTCGCTGGAAAAGTGTCTTTCGCGCCGGTAATCCTGCCCGAAAAAGGCGGGAAATTCGATGCTTTCGCCGTTCGGCATGTGGATACGCGCGTCCACGGCGACCAGATCGGGATCGAAGGCGTTGAAGTACTCCCGGCTCAGGTCGAAGCGGCTTTCGAATTTTTTCCGCGCCGGGAATGCATCGGGCAGTTGCCAGTTGTTCACGGTCAACGGCTTCTGTATCCGCTCCTCCTCGAAGCACAGATCGCGGCAGCGCAAACGGACCTTCCCGGCCCGGGTGCCGGAGAGCTGGATACCGGCGTTGAAGATGGTGGCCTGCATCAAGGCACTCCACTCCCAGCGGTGGCCGACCGGCCGCCACGCCCCGGCGTCCCGGGACAGCTCGATTTCGAATGTTTTCTCTTCGCCGGGCGCCAGCGTGAACGAATTGACACTTTGAAAGTACAGGCCATCCTTGTCCTTGACGAAGAGAAAAAACTCCGCCGGCACCTCGGAATCCGGCGCAGAAGCGATATCGAGGCGCAGAAAACGTTTCCAGAACGTCGGATCCGGCCGGAAACTTTCGCGCTCCGGTTCCCGGTAGACGGCACCGCCGCCGGGCTGGACGGCGTCGAAGGTCACCCAGCCGTCGGCATCGGATTCCAACCGGGTCCGGAGCGCCCCCGGCGCTTCCATCATCCACGCGTCCTCCGCGTGCGAAACAATGGCGGTTGCCAGCAATGCGACCGCCCCCAGAACGGCACGAACTTGAGACCTCATTCCAGGATGCCCTTTTCCCACTCCATCTTGCTCTTGAATACATTGCCCTCGGGCGACACGTTGAAAGTCGGAAGCGATTCGCTGCCCAACGTACCGGAGCTGCGGATGTGCCAGAAGCAGCGGGCGATCGGGTAATGGCTCGCCGATTTGCCCTCGGCGTGATCGGAGGATTCCGGGTAATAGCCGTTGCGCAAATAGGTGCTCTTGACCTGGTGCCAGGTATAGGCGGAATTTTCTTTGAACCAGGAACACGGCGCGCTGGTCATTTCGTAGAAGTAACTGATCTTTTCCACCGGGTCTTCGCCGTTGGCGCCGTTGGGGCTGTTGGCGTTGCCGGGGCGGTCGTAAGCTTCGGTGTATTGATTCAACGGGTGCATCTTCCAATCTTTGGCGGCGCCGCTCTGGCTATCGCTGCGGCAGCGCAGAACCCGTTCGGTCGAAATGTAATCGTCGTAAATCAACTGCGAATACCATACCGGGAAAACATCGTTGTTGTCATTCTGGTACATCGCGAAGCTCAACCCGTGCTGGCGCAAATTATTGACGCAGGTGATGTCCTGCGCCGACTGGCGCGCCTTGGCCAACGCCGGAAGCAGCATCCCGGCCAGGATGGCGATGATCGCGATCACAACCAGCAATTCTATGAGCGTAAAATTTTTATGCGGCATGATAAACTCCCGGGTATAAAATATCGTGTTTTTATTATTAACGACGAAAATTCCATATTATTGTCGGCGAAATCGCAACGGCGGTAAAAATGTGGGGCCGCGGGTGTGGTTGTCTCGGGTGTGGTGATTATGATGGTGTATGCGGGGCCGCATTGCGCCCCGGCAACCGCGGGGGCTCCGCCCCTCCCACCCCCGTGGCGCACAAGCGGCGCTCGCCTTACCCCTTTTTGCCGCCATTGGGCGGCAAAAACTCTCTTCGGACCTAAAAACGCTACCGCGCTTTTAGATCCGACCCCCTCAGCGCGCTGAAGCGCGCCGTTCGCCGGGGGAGGCTTCGCGCAATCAATGTCTAGCGGCACGGTCGCGCCTGACCGGCGCTCCGGCCCGTGCGCGATCACAGGTTAGCGGTTGGCGTTAGACGTGTGGATCATGTGGAGTCTCGCAGTCACCTGCCATTGTATATCCGGGGTGGTAGGGCCGACGACAGGCGTAGGTCCTGAAGGGGGTAGCAGGGGGAAACGACGAGTTTCCCCCGGAGGCGCCCGCTTGCCGCAGCCGGCAGGTGGGGCGGCTCTGTGGTGGTCTGGCCGGTCTGACGCGGCAACCGACGCTCCCCTCTGAAAAAATGGTCGCGGAAGATGCCGCAGGCATCTGGAGCAGAGGTGCAGGGTCCTGTGACCCTGCCGTGGGGGTGTGGGGGACGAGGAGTCCCCCACATTCTTTACCATTGCTCCCGGAAATGACTTGGCGACTTGCCGTATTTGCGC
>JAVBQJ010000114.1:0-18865 GCA_031549115.1 Victivallaceae bacterium | reverse complement strand
CTTTTCGTTTTCTTGCGCTACATTTTCCATGGCTTGTTTTCCTTTTTTGATTAGGTTTGTGGTTAAACATAATCAATCAGAAAACAGGCCGCTTTTCAAGCTGCCTCTTTCAAAATGTGCGCAATTTATCGGACGTTATCTTGCATCAGAAGCCGCAACGCTGTATAATATACATCATTCACTCTTAAAACAGGAACAACATATTATGACTGCGAGAATTAAAATCTGATTTCCAGCAGCGTTCCGGCGCGATGTTGCCGCACGGAACGACAGGCTGTGCCTTTATTTGAATCAGAACTTTAATCTCGAGACTTTATTATGTTGAATCTGCAAGGTCGTTATACCTGCTGTCGAATTATGATCGACTCCGTTGCCCCCGAGGCGATGCGCCAGCTTTATGCCATCATCAATGCCCGGCTCAGTGAAAATACCATTGTCGCCATCATGCCCGATTGTCACCAAGGCAAAGGCTGCGTGGTCGGTTTCACTCAAAAACTGAATAGTGCCGATCCCCGCCTCTGCCCGAACCTGCTCGGCGTGGATATCGGCTGCGCCTTGACCTCCATCCGGCTCGGCCCCGCGGACTGTGATCCGGCGGAACTGGACCGTTTCATCCGCGCCAATATTCCACTCGGCGCCGGCGGTTATCTGCCGGAACGCGACCGCAAGCTGGAGGACAAGCTCATCTCCAAAGATGATTACGCCCTTTTCGCCGCGGCCGAAGCCATGATCGCCGAAGACGGCACCGAACCGAAAGTGGCGCTGTTAAGTCAGCTGAAATCAGTCGGCAGCGGCAACCATTTCATCGAAGCCGGACGCGACTCCGCCGGAGAAATCTGGCTGACCGTGCACAGCGGCTCGCGCAATTTCGGGCTGGTCGTCTGTAACATCTATCAACGCAAAGCGGTGGAAACCTGCAATGATCGTTGTGAAAAAGACTTGAAATACCTGGATCGCTCCAGCCGCTATTTCGAGCGTTACTTGCTGGGCGTCAAGGCCTGCCAGCGCTTCAGCCGGATCAATCACGCGATGATCCTGCAGACGATTGCTGACGGATTTTTCGGCCGCAAAGCGCTGGAAACCGTGAGTACCATGCACAACTACATCGACCTGAACGAAGGAATCGTCCGCAAAGGTGCGATCCGGGCGCGGGCCGGCGAAAAGTTGCTGTTGCCGTTCAATATGCGCGACGGCATTGCATTGTGTGCCGGGCGCGGCAACGAAGACTGGAACTTTAGCGCGCCGCACGGGTCCGGGCGCATCCTGAGCCGCGGCGAAGCCAAGGAATTGCTTGACGTCGAAGCGGTCAAAAAGGAAATGGCTGATCACCGGGTCTTCACCACTTCGCTGGATTACGCCATAGACGAAGCCGCCGGAGCTTACAAAAGCAAGGAGCTCATCCTCGGCTGCGTCGAGCCGGCGGTCGAAGTCAATGACCTCATCCGCCCGTTCTACAACATCAAAGGGAGGTAGCCGATATGCCGAATCTCCTGAAGGAATTTACCCGTTCCCTGCGCTCCGGAACGGGGAAAGCTTACCGTATTCTGGAAAAACATCCGGAATTGCCGGTGGATGATCTTCTGATCGACGCCGCGCTTCATAACTACGATTATGACCCTCAGTGCAGCGGATCCCACGCATTCCAGGTCGCGGAGCTGCTGAAACTGCGTCCCGATTATAAGGAGCTGATTCTGCAGATTGCCGAACGCTTTGCCGCGGAATTCAACTTCGAGACCTGGGAGGAAGTCGATTCACGGTATTGGGATATCGATCAACTGTACGATCTATTGGGTCACAACCGGATTTCTCCTCGGATTACAAAGATGATCCATGAGCGCTTCGTTCGCAGGCATCGTCTGGAATCGGTGATCGGACAAAAATCAATCATGACAACGGAGGGTATAAAAGGCTTACGCTTTATCGCGGAAACGCTTGGTTCATCATTGCGAAATGACCCGGATTTCCAATTTGATGACTGGCTCGTATTCCAGTGCAGAGATATTTATGGGCCGGATTGGGGTAGGCTTCTAATGCTGAGGGGAAAAGCCGGGAAAAACGCTGACATTCAGACATTTCTTATAGCCCTTGAGGATTGTATACAAAAGGAAATTAAACGGGCTAAAAGACCATATCAACCTACAGACATGAAGCGAATAATGACATTTCTACAAGAGAAAAAGAAGCGTTATTTGGGTCATGTAGTGCTTGCGGGGCCGGAGCGGGCGAAACTGCGCCGGATGCTTATGGAGGAAACGGATCATATCCGGCTCGATATTATTTGCCAGGCCCTGGCCAGATCGAAAAGCGTGACTTATGCGATAATTCCCCGGCTTCTGGAACTGTCTTATAGTTCAGACAAACCATTGGCCTACAAGGCAATCATGGCATTAGGTTCAGTCAAAAGCAAAGGAATACGCGAAATCGCCATTAAAGAAATAACCGAAAATCCGGGTGGCTGGAAGTTTTTCGAACTTCTGGAAAAGAACTGGCAGCCGGGTGATGAGAAACTTTTCCTAAAGTGGTTCAATCGCCTGCGCAGTCCTTTTACCCGTCATTCAATGATCATGTCGATTCTGGCGATTGAGGATATTCCGTTGCCGGCATCATTGCTGAAGTATCTTTTGAACAGGGTTTCCTGCGGCAATTGCCGGGGATCTCTCGCCAGAAGACTGGCCGCGCAAAATGCTTTAAGTGATGAAATTTGCCAGGAGTTTCTTCATGATGCCATGGAGAAAATTCGCGAAATCGGCAAGCAATATTCAGTTTCCGAGGCAGAATGCGTGTCGATGCCCGCAGGGTGTAACGTTCGGATGCGCCAAGGTTATTGTGTTTATTATGAAGTAGTTGGGTGGATAAAAGCGGTGGAAGTTATTGCTTCGGCGATTTCAATGCAACTCTGTAATCGCCGAAGCAATACAATCATGGTTGCCCGCTATTCCGCCATGGTCCACCACTTTTTTATTCTTGACTTTTTTATGCGTTCGGATAAGTTTAGAATATCGCGGCAATGATCTTCCCTGTATTGGGGTGGAGCTTCGTCAGGGGCGCATCTGCCGGATAATCTTGTACCATCTTTTAAATGAATTAAGATATATCGAGAATGCGAGGTTTTTGGCGAATTCCTTGTTCCAGGTCATGCCGCCTTTGATTTCTATTGGAACCAAGTGGTCGTGAGATTGGCGGAACAGCAGATCGACTTCGGTCCCGACGGAATCCCGGAAAAAATACAGTTCGGAGTCGAGGCCGGCATTGAAACGTGCTTTCAGGGCTTCAATCACCACCATATTTTCGAACAGCCCGCCGAACAGCGGATCGCGCGCGACCTGCCCCGGATCGCGGATGCCCGGAAGCCAGGTTGCCAAGAGGCGCAGCGGGGGAAAAGCATTTCTTGTAGCTTATTGCAATACATATTGGATCGCCGAAGTCTCCCGCGTCAGAAATCCGGCAGCAATTTTTGGGCATTCCGGTACAGGATGTCGCGCATCGCATCATCGCCGATCCTTGCCCCGATAATTCCTCCGACCGCCTGGTATTCGTCGAACCACGGCAGATCGGTGCCGAAAAGGAGACGTTCCGAGCCGATGGCATTGACGAACTTTTCGACCACGCCGGCCGTTCCCGGGATGCTGGTCAACTCCAGGTAAACATTTTCCGGGAAATCCCGCACGATTTGCATCGCCTCGTCCCAGCGGTTGTTGAACGCGTGCCCCAGCAGGTAGATGATATCCGGATAACGTGCCACGACTTTGCGAACCTCCTCCGCCCCGTCATAGGGACTGCCGCCCCAGGTGTGAAGAAGCACCATGGCTTTTTCCGCGTTCGCGCGCTCCAGCGCCGGCGCGTAAGCCGGGTCGGATAATTTGACTTTGTGAAAATCCGCCAACAGCTTGAAGCCGACCATCCACGGCTTCCAGCTGTCATACAATTCCAGGTCGCGCCGGAGCAAGTCGGGGTGGGTCGGGTTGACCGCCATATAGGCGCGCAGCCGGTCGGGATGCCGCCGGACGATTTCCACGCAGGACGCATTGTCGAATTCCGGGCTGTACAGCGCCCAATGGTGGCAAAACAGCAGTTTGCCGTTGATGCGCTCCAGATGCCGGAGCATTGCCGCGGTATCGGCGCACGGGAACGTGATGGCGCCATGCTCGCCCATGTGCCCGTGCATGTCGTAAACCGGGCAATCCGGCGCCTGTCCGTCGCGCCAGAAGGCTTGCGCCAGGCTGCCGGCGTTGGCAAACGGCTTGACCGTATTCATAATTGCACCTCTTTGAGCATGCGCTGCAAATTGCCTCCGGCGATCAGGCGGCGGTCCACGCTGGAGATTTGCGCGCGGGCGATGTTCAGCATCTGGTTGCCGTGGTTCCGGCGGGGATAACCGCTGCCGAACAGAATCTGCCGCGCGCCGTATTGGCGCACCAGGGCCGCCAGCCCCTCCGCCACCCAGTATTCGGAGGAATCCATGAATACATTGTCGGTCGTTTCAAACAGTGGGCGGATGTAGCGGTCGCACCCCCACACGCCGGTGTCGGCAATCAAAAACCGGTTCTTGGGGAAGTGCGCGACCAGTTCGTAAAAATCGGTCCATGAGCCGATTTCCGCCAGGGATACTTTGATAACGACCTTGCGTTCGGCAAGCGCATCGAACTGGCGGCCGACGGCAAAACGGTGCGGCACCCAACGGTGGGATGCCGGGCAGATTTCGACCATGCCGATCCGGTTGCTTTTCATCGCCTGGAAAAACGCCTTGCCGGCCGGGATTTTCTCATTCAGGCAGTCCGGCAGGATGCTCCAGCAGCCGGTCAGGCGCGGCTGCGTGTGGTCTTGCAGAAAAGCGTTGAGCTGCGAATTGCATAAAATAGTGCCGGCCGTGGCGGCGTTGACGTGCGCAACCACCGCGCGCGCCACGCCGATGCGGTCCATTTCCGCCACCAACGCTTCCCAGGTCGGAGCCGATTCCAAACCGCCATTCATTGGCGTGCCGATCCGGCAGTTAGCATCGTAAAAAGTCAACTTGTCCATTTGGTACACTATCGTTTGCCGGATTCCGGCGCTGTCACTTCAGGGCGATGACCTTCCGGTAGGAGGCGATTTCGCGCAGGGCGCTCTCGACCTGGCGGACCTTCCACTCCAGGTGCCAACGGTCGACGACATACTCCATGGTCGGTTCCCACCCCAGGCGCGAATTGGTTTCGACCGCCGGTATGGTGGCGCGGGCGTTGTCGATTTCGGCATGGGCGATGACTTCGATCCGGTCCAGGATTTTCAACATCGCCGCGCGGGAAGCGCATGCTTGCAGCCTGACGTTCAGCTGCCACCACTCCTTGACATGGATTGTGGTCGTAATCGAGTTTTCGATGAACAGGCCCAAGGCCTGCAACTCCTGCGCCGCCGGAGAAGTTGCGGCGGCTTCGGTGACGGCTTTCTGCCCCTCCTGCCAGATGCGCAGCATCCGTTTGAGTTTGGGTATTTCGACGCGGTAGCGCAACACGCCGGGGGACTGGTCGAGGTTGTCGATGGGCTGGTAAAGCGTTTTGACAATCCCGTCGCCGCCATGGGTCGCGTGTTCGGCAAAGGGGTAGGAAATTTCCTTGCGGGCGAAAATCCGGGTGATATTGGGATGGAAAATCATCGGATAGGCCGGGCCGACCCGCCACGGGCCGTATTGGTCCTCGTTGCTGGGGACGTAAAACTTCATCGCGTTGCTCCAGCTCCGCCAGGCGGCGAGCACGGCGGGTGCGGCAGCCTTGCCATAATCCCGGACCGCGACTTTGGCGATAAGCTTGTCCATGTCGCCGTCGAAACAGGAGCGGGCGTTCCAGCGCGCCATATCGACGATGACGTTCGGCATCCAGCCGTAGTGGTGGTTTTCGTAATGGCTGTCCAGACCGTAGCGCTCGCGCATGTCATTGAGGATGGCAAAACGCTTCTTCATCTGATACGGCGCCGGCACAAACGGCACGGTGCCGAAATCCCAACTGGAACCGGAAGTATTGGTGGTGGCGCGCAGCTTCAAGCCGGCGGCGGAAGCCATGGCGCACTCGTTCAGAAAGTAATCGCCCGGCTCGTTGTGCGACAGCGTGTAGTCCATGACCGCGAAGACCAATCCGGCTTCCCGGTGCTGTTTGAACATTTCATAGGTCGCCTGAATGGTGATGTTTTTGGGGATTGCCCGCAGAAACTTCTCCCGCAGCCCGGCGTCGACATAACCGAAGTTGTAGGTGTTGAAGATGATTTCCGCATCGGGCTTGACCGCGGTGATCGCGTCGACGATTCGTTGCAGGCAGCGCGGGTAATCGCTGCACGGCCACCAGCCGGGGCTGGGGCGGGTGTCCGGGATGGAGTCGACGATGCCCTGGTAAAAGCGCTTGCCGGTCGTCGCGGGGTCCTTGCTGGGAAACTCCAGCGTTTCGCCGCACAGCAGAATGCCGTGCGCCTTGGGATAGCGGCGGAACAATTCGCCGTAAACCGCATCGAAGCACGCCACGGCGTCATCGTCGTCGGGGTGCTTGAAGGGGTGCATGTAGTTGTAAAGGATGGTGTCGAGACCAACGGCGTCCGCGCGTTCGATCAGTTCGCTTATATTGCAGTAGCCGTCGCGCGAAGTGCGGTCGAAATCCTTGACAAACACCTCGATGGCGGTGAAGCCGGCGTGAAGCATCGCCATCAGCTGGGTGTCGTTGAAGTCGTCGATGCCGCTGCCGGAGTGACCGGCGCGCATCCGCAGACGGCTTTCGCACTGCACTGACTTGATGTCGAAGAGCGGAGCTTGGGCAAAATTCGCCATATCCTCAAGGTAGCTCATGCCGCGCCAAAGCCCGCGGTCGTCTCGACCCGACAAAATAATCCGGTCCGCTTGCACATCGAAAACAAACGCTCCGCGCGAACGGGCCGGCTTGACCTCCGGGAAGCACGCTTCCGTCCCCACCCAGAGCGTGCGCGGCCTGGGCGAGAAGCCGGTTTGCGCGTACACCCGGAGACTCAAATTCTGGCTGACCAAGAGATAGTTCTGAATGTCAAGCACCACTTTGAAGGCCGCCGGGTGGTCGCTTTCGCAGTAAGCGATTTGCCAGGAGTCGTCCAGGAGCACCTGGCGCTTCCGCGCTTTGACGCCGTGATCCCGAATGGCGGCGGGGTGATATTGACCGAATTTTTTCAAAAAATCGAACGCGCATTCCATATTGATCCAAAATCTTTCATCTGAATGTTAAAATGCAATCCAAACAAAGGTATACCGGCTTTGTCCGGATTGCAATGGGCGATATTATTTTTTGACCGCCGCCAGGTAGTCGATGCAGATGGCGTTTTCCGCGGTCGAACCCTGGACATAATCCGGCCCGGTGAACTTCGCCGACATGTAGATATCGTAGCGGTTGCCTTCGGCGCCCGCATTCGGATCGTACAGGGGCTCGAAGCCGCACTGGAATTCCCAGCCCGTGGCGCCGTAGAAGTACGCCGAACCGTCCCGGAGGGTCACTTCTCCGAGGTGATAAACATGGTACTTTTCGTCCTGGGGCAGGTCCTTGGAATTGATCGGGCTGAAAACCAGGTTGCCGCCGGTGTTGGCATCGTAGACGGCGAAGAGCGTTACCCCCTCGGTGGTCGTTTTGTGCAGCGTTCCGGGTTCATTCTGGCCGTACTTTACGGCCTGGCCGTTGAACGCGCCCGGCTCCTCGATTTTCACCACCGGGACGTTTTCACGGAATTGGTGGGGGTAGAGGATCACGGCGTTGCGGTCTTTGAATTGCTCCGGTACCGGTTGCGGCCGGGCGCTCTTTTCCAGGGTGGAAATGACTTCGCGCACTTGTCCGGAGAAAAGGCTTTTGAAGTCATAGACGTGGTCGATATAGTAGTGCCGCACCGTGTCCAGGGCGTCGCGTTCGAAGTTCGCCAGCGCCGTGGCAAAGTCGACCGGAGTTTCGCCGGGTTCCCACTTGAGCTTCTGATAATTGAGCGCAAAAGCATACTCCACCGGAACTTTCTCGTTGCGGATATTGGCCAGGATCCGCGCATCCCCGGCGGCCTGCGCCTCCGCCTCGGCGAACAGCCGGAAAGTCGTCCGGAAAAAGGCGGCGTCCAGATAGCTGCGGTGGATCGGCTTGAGCTTGCCCGGAGCCTCCTTCAGCTCTCCCTGGCGTTTGGTCAGGTATTGCAGGTATTCGCGCATGGCCGGGGCGGCGGCGCCGTACATGCCATCCATGAAGTCGTCGATAATCGCGGCGGCATCGGCCTCCGGATTGTCCATCATCTTCATGCCGAGGTAGCGCTTCAGGGCAAAAAATGCCGCGGTGTGGGGGTACTCGCACTCCGCGAAGAGATATTCGATCCCGTATTGCTTATATGTGACGATATCGCTCGCGATTTTCTCCAGGCAGACCAGCGGCGTGAGCATGTTGCCGTCGTACATCACCCAGTAATCCCACATCTCGATATTGGGAGCGATCTTGCACCAGGCTTCGAGCAATCGCAGGGAACCGGTGTTGGTCGCCGCGGTAATCGGGCTGGCGGTGTCCCGCCGCTCTTCGCCGGCGCCGAACTCCAGGCCCAGCTGGGCGATCTGGATGATGACGTTGGCTTCCGGCTTGATCGTTTTGGGCGGCACGCTGGAAAACATATAGGCGAAAGTACGGAGCCGGATGTCGGGATAATCCGCCGCGATGTCGCGGGCGGCGGCGTTGAGGAAGTCGATCGCCACGCCGGATGCGCCCTCTTCGGCTTCCAGCTTCACGCAGTCCGGGCATTGGCAGGGACTGTTGTTGTCGTTGGCGGAGATGTCGTATATCACCGGCGGGAGGTAATTGCCCGCAACGGCCGCGGCCCGGTCGGCGGCGATGAACTTGCGCAGTGCGGCGGCCGTCATTTTGCGCGCTTCGGGATTGGTCAGGCAGATTTGGCCGCTGTGCCTTTTGCCGTCGGCGCCGAGCGCCAGGGCTTCGGTTTTCGCCGGATCGAATTCCCGGATATAAGCGCCGTAGGTGTGGTACTGGTCCGGGCTGCCGACGAGGGGAGCGTCGCCGCGGGCGGCGCCGGCGCCGGTGGCGGCGTCGGCGGCATTGGTGCAGCCGTGAAGCTTGTTGCGCCGCTTGAGCAGCTGGGTTTCGGTCTGCCAATCCAGATTGTCATAAATCTGGCGGATGGTGAAGCCCGGACGCCCGCGCTCGTTCAACTCGTCGAACGATACGGTTTCCAGCTTCGGGACGCGCTCGTTGAATTCATCGAACCAGCGGACTCCGAGGTGTTTTTCGAGGAATTGGTACGCCGCGTACATGACGCCACGGTTGCTGCCGCCCAGAATCAGCCTGCCGTCGGCGGTGCTCCGGATCAGCCACTCTTCATTGGCGAAGGCGGCGAAGTCGACGCCGTGCCCGGCGGCGAATTCCGTGTTCCCCAGATAGATCAGCCCGCTGCCGTCGTCGCCTTCCTTGGCGACGGTGAATTCGGCCGCGAACACCCGGCCCAGATAGAGCGCCAGTTCATCGGCGGCGATTTTTTCCATGACGCTCGGGTTTCCGGGAATAACGATCCGGTCGTCGCCCGGGGATGCGCCCGGCAGGACCAGCCCGCCGAGGGCGGCCGCGGTTACAAAACAACTCATCATCAACAGCAAAAGGCTCTTCATCTTATTGTGCTCCCAAAACGGCAAAGGGTTATTGCATCTTAATTACTGAATTTTGCGGTGTCGATGGCAAAGTAACCGAAGCCCATCGCCTTCAACTGATCCTTGCTGTGGGAGGCCGCGTGGCCGTCGGCAAACCAGCCGTTCGCCCGCTGCGAGTGGCGGATGTCGACGAAGGCCGCCGCCAGATACCAGTTATTCAAAAAGGTGCTGCAACCCCCGAAAATACCCTCGGCGGACATGCTGCAGCTGTCGGCAAACCACATGACCGGGCTCTCGTCGGCATACGACAATTTCTTGGGGTTGTCCAACTGTTCATACGCTTCGGAACCGTTGTTCAAGACCCGCATGCCGTAAATCTGCCAGTTCTGCATGGCCGCGAGTGGGGTTTCGGCGTACTTCCGGGAGAGTATCAGCGGACAGATGAACAGCTCATTGGGAACGCCATATCCGGCGTCGCGCAGATATTCGGCATAGCTTCGGACATATTCTTCACCCCCGGCAGTGAGGAGACGCATTACCGGCGCGGGCAGATAACCGTTGTAGTCGCCGGCATACATGGTCGCGCTCAAACCGATTTGTTTCAGGTTGCTGACACACTTGATGTTCTGCGCCGCCGCCCGCGCCTTCGACAGCGCCGGCAACAGCATGCTCGCCAGGATGGCGATGATCGCGATGACAACAAGCAATTCTATCAATGTGAAATTTGATATATTTTTTGCGGAGCGCAATTCCATCCGGCTGCGCCATTCGTTTTCTTGTTCGGCGGAATGCGCGGGAGCTGTCCCGTGGCATGCCTGACGCGCGTCATCAACCGTTAAATCAAGCACTGCGAAGCGTTTTTTCATCGAATCATCTCCTTGATTTTCAATTTCCCGGATTGCACATTACGAACTCTGCGGTTATATTATAGGATAAAACGACCGGATTTAAAAGTCATCAATCTTGTAAAAAATATATCGATCTTGCGTTTATACTATGAATCAGCTCGCTCGCAGGCAACAAATCAGCGACATGCTGTATACGGGAGTCAGGCAGCTTTACACCTCGCTTACTCCCGATGGCGGAGTTCTCGATCCGGCGAACTCCGGTTTTGTGCGTGAAGCCCACGCCATGCGCGAGATACTTTTCGTGCTGGACGGAGAGTGTTCTTATATGCTCAACGGCATGATTTATCCGGCCTTGCCGGGAGCGGCATTTTTCTTTGACAGCTGGGAGCCGCACGGGGCGTGGTACCGCGCCGAGGATCAGTCGCTGTACCATGTGTGGATACATTTCCATAAAGCCCATATCTCGCTCTCCACAGTACAGGTGTTGTCGGGCGGGCATACCCAGCTGTTCGGCAAGCCGTTGCATTTGTCCGAGGAATTTTTTTCCCCCTTGGTCCGGCGCTGGGATGAATATGTCGCAAGGAAGGATTGTCCGGGGCGGGACAAAATCTTTTTCCTCGGCACGCCGCTGAATCTGCTGTTGGAAGATTATGCGCTGCGCACGTATGATAACTTCAAAAATTCCACCGCCGACAATAGCGACATCACTATTTTTATGCGCAGCTACATCGAAAACATGCACGGGCGCGACTGTTCGCTGGATAAGTTGGAAAAAATCTGCGGCTACAGCCGGTTTCATCTGTCGCATCTGTTTCATCAGCGCGTCGGGATGTCCATCGGGGATTATATTCACAAGGTGCGCCGGAGATTTGTGCTCGCCGCGCTCCAGCGCGGGTTGAAGCAGAAGGAGATCGCCATTGAACTCGGCTTCTCCACGCCGGCGGCATTCTGGCTGTGGCGGAAAAAGCATATGGAAATATCCTGACCTATGGGTGACGGCGATGAAAATCAAACTTGACGGCTTTGGGATTTTCGTGAACGATACGCCCGTTATGATCCGGTTTTACCGCGATGTTCTGGGGTTTGAAATCAAGGAGAGCGAGGACACGAGCAATGTTTATCTGGTCAAGGATGGCGTATTGTTTCTGCTTTATGGGCGGGGTGATTTTGAAAAAATGACCGGCCGCCAATTCCATTTCGCTATGCACATC
This sequence comes from Victivallaceae bacterium, assembly GCA_031549115.1. GTDB lineage: Bacteria > Verrucomicrobiota > Lentisphaeria > Victivallales > Victivallaceae > JAVBQJ01. The sequence continues at coordinate 7,211 of JAVBQJ010000114.1, read as the reverse complement.
AACGGGCATTACGAAATTGCCTTGAGCGTCGAAAATTACGCGGCGGTGGATGTCGCGTTTGCCGAAACCGTGTCCAAGGGCGCAACGGCGGTCATGGAGCCTACGACCGAGCCGTGGGGGCAGCGAACCTGTTACATCGCCGACCCGGAAGGCAACCTGATCGAGATCGGATCGTTTGTAAAATAGAGGGGTAAGGTATGCGAGTAACATTATTTCTTTCTGCGATCATGGCGATCCTGACGTTGACCGGATGTGTCACCGGGGAATCGACCGGAGCGATCCCGGCGGTCGCGGATTTCGATGCCGCCCGCTATATGGGAACATGGTACGAAATCGCCCGGCTGCCGCATTCGTTCGAACGGGATATGGACTTCGTCAAAGCGGAGTATACGTTGACGGAAGACGGCGTCATCCAGGTGCGCAACTCCGGTCGCCGTGACGGGGACGAAAAATCGATCGAAGGAACCGCCAGGCTGGAAAAACCGGGCGAGCTGAGCGTAATGTTCTTCTGGCCGTTCCGCAGCGCCTACCGGGTCATCTAGCTGGAAGCCGATTACTCCGCCGCCATCGTGACCGGAAGCACCAAAAACTATCTCTGGATTCTCGCCCGGAGTCCGCAGCTGCCGCCCGAGAAACTCCAACAATATCGCGACCGCATCGCCGGTTGGGGATTCGACGTCAGCCAACTGGAATTTCCCCGGCAGTGACAATTTCCCATTCCTCGATACCGCCAGTTACCGGCTCGAAGATCGGATGCGGGGCGGTATTGCGTTCGCCTGCCAATCTGGCCGCCGCCGCTGGATCGCGATGCTCCAGCTTCCGCAGCAGATGTTGTCTTTCGTATGCAATTTGCCCCGTGTGAACCGGAATCTTTATCGGACTGAAATTCCAGTCGACTTTATCTTGGGCGAAGGAGTATCCCCGCTTCTCCGCTTCGCGAAACACTTCCGAGAGGTAATAATGGATCGCGGCGAGTGGTTCGGCCGTTTTCCAGAACCGCAACAGCTGCGGATGGTTCCGGTAGCCGCGCGTTTGGCCTGCCAGCACATGCTTCGCCAGCAGTGCCTCCCGCCACAGAGCGACCAGCCCTTTGGCGTCAAGATATTTCGGATGCAATGACCATAAACGCATGGAGATCTCCGCTGGACGGTAATTTCAGCCGGTTACAAATCGTAACCAACTCATTTCGCCACATCTACAGGTTTTCCGGTCCGGTGACTGAACAGTATTCCGGAATCACGATAACGTATGGAGGCTTTTCCCGGATCGAGGTGAATTTTTATCTGAAAGAGCTTTCCCTGTAACGTCAGGAGGATTCCGGCATCGGTTCGGTCGAATTTCAACGAAACCATAGCCAGATCGGGATAAGGGGTTTCCGGATTATTCAGCCAGCCAAGCGGCAGCGTGACGGTACAATCTTCCATTGCTTTGACCGGATAAATTGCCAGTTCCCCTTGAACATATCCCAGGCCATCGCAAGCAACGTCCCGCGCCAACTCCCAGGTATCCCGTTCCAATGGAATGATCAAACGATTTCGACGGCAGATCATCTTTTCCAGATTGAATCTGGCGTCATGAAGGTAACTGGACAGATAAATCGCATCATGCTCTTCATTTTCTCCGATCCGGATTCGGTGATCGAGCGTTTCATAGTCTTTGCGATAAAACCATTGTTCGAATGATGGCAATTTCTTCATAGTTTATATCCTCGGCTATAGATCAAGATACGATTTGGTCGGCGTTCTTGAAGTTGACGAATTTGACCTGATCGATTTCCGGAGTCAAGTCGCCGGCATAGACGACAAAACCGCCGGTGAATTTGGGCGAGAGTTGGCGCAGTTTCAGGATGTTTTTGGCGAACTCTTTGTTCCAGGTCATGCCGCCTTTGATTTCTATTGGAACCAAGTGGTCATGAGATTGGCGGAACAGCAGATCGACTTCGGTCCCGGCGGAATCCCGGAAAAAATACAGTTCGGAGTCGAGGCCGGCATTGAAACGTGCTTTCAGGGCTTCAAGCACCACCATATTTTCGAACAGCCCGCCGAACAGCGGATCGCGCGCGACCTGCCCCGGATCGCGAATCCCAAGAAGCCAGGTGGCCAAACCGACTTCGGTGAAATAAAGCTTCTGGTTTTTGATCAGCCGCTTGCCGAAGTTTTCATAATAACAGGGCAGCCGGAAGATGATGAAGCTTGCTTCAAGTACCGATATCCATTCCCCGATGGTGGTCGAGGATACTCCGACATCGTTGGATAGAGAACTCAGGTTGATCAGCTGTCCGGTTCGCCCCGCCAGCAGTTTGATGAACGTCTCAAAAGCGGAGATGTTTTTCAGGTTGATCATCTGCCGGACATCTTTTTCGATATAAGTGGAAAAATAATCGCTGTACAAGGTTGACGGTTCAAGCGGATTGTTATAGGAGCGCGGCATGAAGCCTTTCAACAGATATTCGTCGCGGTCCATTGCAATTCCGGCGTCGGCAAGCTCACGGATCGAAAACGGCAGCAGGCGCAGGAGTCCGGTCCGGCCGGCCAGAGATTGGGATACTCCCGCGTTGAGTTGCGGTTGGTGACTGCCGGTCAGCAGATATTGGCCATTCTTGCCGGATTCGTCGACCAGGACCTGAATGTAACTTAACAACTGCGGAACACGCTGGATTTCATCGATGATGACCGGGGCCGGATACGCTCGCAGGAAGGCGTTGGCGTCGGCTTCCGCCATTTGCCGAATGTCCGGTCTTTCCAGGCTCACATAATGAAAGTCCGGAAACGTCGCCCGGGCCAGGGTGGTTTTACCCGATTGGCGGGGGCCGATAATGGTAACGACCGGATAGCTTTTCCATAGCTTTAAAAGTTGAGACTGAATAATTCTGGGTATCATCGTATCCACCTCGTTCTTTATAATTCATTGATCTATGGTAAGATAATTCCGATTTTACAAAATTCAAGTTGTGCTTTAAAAATGTAAATGTTTCTTGTGGAATGGAGCACTCGCACTATTTCTTAGTATCGGAGATATCAACCCATATTGACATTATGTGATGTTCGTGTATATTTTCATATAGATAAATTTCGATATGAGGTTTGCCGATGAAAAGTGTACATTCTGAAAATGCCAAGGTGTTCAAGGCGTTTTGCGATGAGAACCGGTTGATGATATTGGAGATGCTGCAGAGCGGCGAGAAGTGCGCTTGTATCCTGCTGGATAAGCTGGCGATCACGCAGCCGACGCTTTCGCATCACATGAAGATACTTCGAAAGAGCGGTATCGTTACCCCGCGGAAAGAGGGCAAATGGACGCACTATTCCATCGATGAAAACGGCAGCCGGTACGCGGTTGAACTGTTGAAGAAACTGACGGCTGTACAAGGAGTATCAAAATGAGCGGTTGTTGCTGTAAGGAACATACCTCCTGTTGCGGTTCCGGGGCTGCAACGGCGGTTTCGACGCGGTTGAGCATGCGGGATATACTCGGCGCGTGGAAAGTGCGTTGGAGCATCGGCAGGATGAACTATAAGGTCGAGCCGGGGCTTTATGCGGTAGGTTCGCCGGAAAGTACTTCGCCCGTACTGGTGAGCGCCAACTACAAGCTGACGTTCGATTCGTTACGGAAGGAGCTCTCCGGGCTTGATTGCTGGTTGCTTATCCTCGATACCCGGGGAGTCAATGTCTGGTGCGCCGCCGGGAAAGGGACTTTCGGGACCGATGAATTGGTCGAGCGCATTTCCCGGACCGGCCTATCCGGGGTCGTCACGCATCGGAAGTTGATATTGCCGCAGCTCGGAGCGGTCGGCGTGAATGCTCACGAGGTGTTGAAACGCTCCGGTTTTGCCGTTTCCTATGGCCCGGTGCGCGCCGGCGATATCAAGGCTTACCTCGCTTCCGGCAACAAGGCCACGGAGGAGATGCGGCGGGTTCGATTCACCTTGTACGACCGGTTGGTTCTGACTCCGGTCGAGTTGGTCAATGCCGTCAAGAAATTCCTGCTGGTATTCGGAGGATTGTTCATCGTTAATCTGTTTGCGGCAAGACCGTTCGGCCTTGCTGACTTCGTCGCCTGCATAGGAGCGGTCATTGCCGGAACCGTGGTGACACCCGTTTTGCTCCCGTTCATTCCCGGCCGGGCATTCGCCTGGAAAGGGTGGCTGATGGGCCTGCTTTGGGCCATAGCCGTCTGCCAATTGAATGGATGGTACAGTATGGAAGCATGGATGCTGGCCGCCGGTTATCTGCTGGCGCTGCCGGCCATTTCGGCTTACTTCGCCATGAATTTTACCGGTTCGTCGACGTATACCTCATTCTCCGGGGTTACGCAGGAAATGAGGCGGGCGCTTCCGCCGATCCTGATCTCGGTTGTCGCCGGAACCGTACTGATTTTGTTCAAGAGTCTGATCGGATAGGAGATTATCATGAAACATACCTACTTGAAAAACGTTGTAACACTCGGTCTGGACAAAGGCAAATGCGTCGGTTGCGGCATGTGTGCCGTGGTCTGCCCGCATCGGGTATTCGTCATGGAGAACCGCAAGGCGCAACTCGCCGATAAAGACCATTGCATCGAGTGCGGCGCATGCGCCATGAACTGCCCGGTGAGCGCGATAACCGTCGAGGCGAATGTCGGTTGCGCCAGCGCCATCATCCGGGGTTGGCTTAGCGGGAGCGAACCCACTTGCGATTGCTCCAGTGGAGAATGTTGCTAATTCCCGTACGATGCTACTCCATGTATAGAGAAAAAACCATTTCGGTTATTACGAAAATAATATCATTTATAAATCAGAGAGTTATATCTCTAAAAAACGAGAGAGACTCGGAATAACCGAGCCGCTTGCAGTCCGCCATGGACTGCTGAATCGAAAGCTCCGGGTCCTGCATCTGATCAAGGCGCTCCGCCGCCACCCGGGCGATCCAGAGCTTGAACGGTTCGGCCTTGGGCGACGGGATGGACTGAATCAAGCGAAACAACTGCTCCGTTGTGGCGACATCAGTGAGCCGCATCTTGCCATCCGCTGCCGGCATCTTCAAAGCGTTACAAGTTGTAACGGTTTCGTTGCCCTCGTCCGCCAGGCGTTTTTTCAATACCCGCCAGTAGACTTGGGGATTTTCACTGTTTGTTAAAACGGCGATGACATCAACAATGGAGAAATACCATTCCTCGTCGTCGTCGTTCCATAACGACCGGACCTTGCGGTCTTCAAAAATTTTTACGGCGTTCTGCTGCGTCATAACCGGCTCCTGTTCAGATTCATCATGCGTTAATGTAACGCCTGGCAATGGAAAAGTCATCCCGAATTGCTTGGAAATCAAGAGAAGGATTCCACGGGATGACGGGACTGTCAAAATCCTTACTTTTTTGCCGAAATCCTTACAATTAGCCGATTTTTATTTATTTCCCTTATAATCTATTTTGCGGGCAAATATCTCTTCTTTGATAATCGCGCCAAGCTGCTCAAGCTCTCTATCCGTTAACTCACTGAATAAGTCCCGCCGTTTTTTAGGAAAAACTCCTTGATTCTGTTGGATGAACATAATCAGCTGCAAAGCTTTTTTCTCCGGCATGTCGACGATTTCACGCATGCGGCTCCGTGCCCGCTCCCAGGCGGCGAGGTAATCCAGCTCCGGAACCAATTCCGTACGCAGCGTCTCCGCCACAACGTCGAAAAAATCTTCCACGATGGCGGTAAAGTTGATAAAACGATAGAAGTCCGCCGTATCGTTTTTCACCGTCATCACTCCGTTATCATCCAACTCATAATCGATCAATGGCAAAAGTTTTTTGGAAAAATTTTCCAGCATCCGGTCGTACTGACGTGAGTTTTTATACAATACTGCGGAAACCGGGAAAATGATATGATCCGGATTGAAATCCTTGGCCGCCAAGATATGGTGCAATAGGTAGCGATGGAGCCGTCCGTTGCCATCGTCGAAAGGATGTAGGAATACAAAAGCAAAGGAGAGAACCGCCGCCGCAATGACCGGATCGCAATCCGCCGCAATCAACTTCCGGGCCGATTCCAGAAACGCCGACATGAACATCGGCAGGTCCTCCGGCTTGGCTCCGATAAAATGAATCAGTTCGTGTCCGGGAGCAAGCGTTTGGCCGACATACACCTGATCCGAGCGGTAGTCGGATTCGGCATAACGTTCTTCCACAATACAGTTTTGCAGTGAGAGCAACAATTCTTTGGTTAGCTCCTTGGCGCCGGCCTGCTGGAGAATCGCCATGAATGCTGCAATCCGTTTTTGCGAAGGAGTTTGTCGTTCAATTGCATACGAGGATTTTGTTTCTTTCAAGTACAGGAAAGAGTTCGCGCGGTAAATCAACTCCGCCGGGTATTGCTTCAACGTGTCGGAGAGCTGTTGCCGGAAGTCAATTTTCTGAGCCGCCCTGAGTTTTGCGGTTCTCCTCACAATCGGACAGAAATCGGCATTCCCCGGTAAATTACAAATCAGGCGCTGGCGCTGGGCGCGGACAGCGGAGGCATCGGCGACAACGAAATACTCCTCAGGCGGCAAAGCATGGTCGTAATTTCCGGTTTTGAGCGGCGGCAGCGGCAGTTCTTTTTTGAGCAGAAATTCGTAAAAAAACCAGATACGACGCAGATAAACGCTGACTTTTTTCGATTGGATCAGTTTTACCAGTTCGTCGATATTGACTGCTTGAAACAGCGCTTTCATAACCGAAAGGTTGATGCCTTCATACTTAAGCGCAAACAGAAAATGCTGTTGCCAGGAGTCAGTAGTGATAAACTTCATCGGGAAATATTCCACTTCCCCGTCCGGCGTAATCTCTTTCGTTCTTACCGACCTGGTTGTCAAATAGGATTTTTTATATGCCGGCAGTACATTTAACGAAAAATGATCAATTAAAAATGTATATCCGATTGGTTTCACGCTGAAATCCTTATCGTTCCTTAATTTTACTTACAAATCTCCATTTGTTGTTAAATATACTTACAATTGTCTATTTTGCAAATAAAATAATTATAATCCAGGCGTTTATCTTCGAATTGCTCGAAAAAAATTCGGTTCTTCTCCGGTTTGTGCCACGATTAGCCTCAAAAGCGGCACTTCTTTTGCGCAAAAGTCAAAAACTCGCTATGCCGCAGTAGCCGGAACCACTTCGCCGTCAAGCCGAAATCCGGCATAAAACCTTGCCAAAGGCAAGATTTATTCCGTTTTCGGTTTGACCGCTGCGTGAACCCGACTGGGAAG
>JAVBQJ010000045.1:0-26397 GCA_031549115.1 Victivallaceae bacterium | reverse complement strand
GCAGTCGAATTGATATACCGGTTGCCCGTTGAATAATATTCGGACGATAGTGCCGTTGCCGTAGCGATCGGAACGATTCCGGTGCGCGAAGGCGATGGCGGCGCTGGCCGGGATTTCCGGGAAGACCCAGTTCACCAGCTTGCTTTGAAAGTAATTGACAAAGTAGAGTGTTTCGCCTTTGTCACCCGCAATGACGGCGGCCTCGGACAATGGGGCGGGAGCCCCCTCCATGATTCCGGCCGGGCTGACATTCAGTATTGCCGGAGCCTGCGGCGCTGTCCCGGAAAAGCCGATCACCCGGACCGGCAGCGGGGCCGCAATTGTCGTTTCGACGGCCGGAGTTACCGTTTCGCCGTTGATCCGAAGCTGCCTGGGCAGCGTCTCCAGATGCAGCGTGAAGCGCCCGGTGCCGGCTTCGGGGCCGGAAATTTCCAGATAGAACACTTCCGGGGTTCCGTAATAGCGGCTGAGTCTCATGCCGTCGCCGAATCCGTCCACCTGGAGCGATGCGGTTTTCCCGTTGGCCGGAAACAGCGCGTAGGAGCGTTTGGGATCGAGCCCTTCCAGTCGCGTGCCGCTGCCGCCGGGCCAACCGGGAAGCTGTAGACCGGGGATATCGTAAGCACTGACGCCGTCGAGGCGCCCGTACAGCGGTTTGCTGTTCGGATCCAGCAGCTGCTGCAAATGGCCGTCGTCGTAATACGAGTAAATGCCGTCGATGCCCTGATACATACAGCGGATGTGCTCCGGGTAGCGTTCGGTTGGAAAATACGGCCGCAATTGCCGTTCGGCGAAAATCTGCGCCCGCAGCGTCAGGAGGCCCGGCATCCCGCCGGCTTCCGGGGCGGCGAACGCACTTCCCATCATCATGCCCATGCCACCGGCGGCGTCGGAAACCGCGGTGATCACATGCTTCAGGAAATCCGATTCCGCTCCGACCGCCGGTACCCAGGCGGTGTAGCCGTACAGAAACGCGGTGACCGGCAGCTGATGGTGAATCCGGTAGCGGCGGAACGCGTCATTGCCCCAGACCTGCGCGTAATTCAGCGGCCAACGAATCGCGAACGCGATCTCCGCCGGACCGTATTCGGATGCCATCGGCACATGCGGTTGGCTTTGCAGCAGCAAGCGCATCTGGGCGACGCTGCCTTCGCCGGCGGACAGGCCGTCGACGGTGCCGTTGCCGAAGTCGCCGGCGCAACCGGCGGTGTCTTCGTAATTGGCGTCGGTTCCGGTGCGTTCGTTCCATTCCCGCGCCTGCCGGGCGTGAAATTCACGCCAGCCGGGCGACAGCGGGTCGCCGTACAGGATGGAGCCTGCGGGGATGCCGTGAAACGGATCCTGCGTTGTTCCGGTATTGGCGATGGTCCCGGTCAAAAGCTCGCTGACCTGGCCCTCTTTGCGTCCGGTATCGTACTGGTAGATTGCGTTCTTCCGGGTCAGGAAAATGTCGGCGAGCTTTTCGGCCCGGAACACCGGCGAATCGTAATTGACGCAGTAGGTGTTGATGTAGGCCATGGTTTTGAAACCGAGTTCATGCAGCCGGGCGACCTTTTCGACATAGCCGGCGCGCGGCGTCCAGTCCGGCAGATCGGTGTCGAAATCGGGCGCACGGCCGTTCCAGTCGTGACATAATACCGCCTCCGGCGGGAAGAAACGCGCCAGCCGTTCCGCCGCTTCGATGGGAACCACGTCGGTGACCACATGAATCCCGTTCGCCCACGCGACACCGTCGCGGACGGCCAGTTCGGCGGCAAAGAGTTTCCGGTACCATTCCCGGAACGGCGTCAGTGCCTGCTTCCAGTCGCCGGTGACGATATCGAGCTTGAGTTGCACCGGCACGATTGCAGTATGCGGTTCATACGGCATCAGATTCAGCGGTTCCAACCCCAGCGCCATGCTGTCGCCGAGACGGCTGAAAAAGGTATGATAGGCGCCGAAGTGCGGGTCTTCGATCCACAATCCGAGTGCGGAATCGCCGTATTCGGCCGCGACGGCCGGAGCCTCCGAGAAGGGGGCCCCTCCGAGCGGCATGATCGCTTTCGGACCGTCGGCTGTGAATTCCATGCCGCCGAAGTGCGGCAGGATCACCCGCGCCTGGTTCGACAATTGCACCAGCGGGGTCTGGACGCCGAAGACGCCGCCGGCGGGGGCGCTGCCGGAGCTCTCGATGACCAGTGCGCCTCCGGCATCCTCGGACAAGCGGATCTGCAACTGTTCCTCGGGGTAAAATCCCCGTGCATTGCCGAGCCCCTCCCAACGCAGGATCACGCCGTCGCCATCCTGGCTGCAGGTGAAGCGGGATTGTTCCGTCGGCCGGTGATAATTGTCCTGGGACGCCAGACTTTGGTGCTGGTTGAGCTCGACATTGCCCCACTGGGAATGAATCCGGCTCATCGCCTCCGGATTGCCGTCGACCAGGCCGAGTCCGGCGGGGATGCTCCGAAGTGATTCGGGACTTTCGACGGCTTCGGTCAGGACTTCACCGTTGGCACGATTGACCAGCCGTACGATCATGCCGTCGGCAAACTCCGCCTCCAGCCGGTCGGTGGCGACCACGGCACCGCCGGAGGTCGGAGTTACCGCCAGCTGCGCAAAGAGGGTGCCGGAAAGCGTCATTGCCAGGGCGACTCCGATATGTTTCAGTATCCAACGCATAATTTACTTCGACCTCTTAATCCTTACCGTAGAACGGATAGCCGTTGACGGTATCGCTTTCCTGCGGTGCGTTGCGGATGGGGTCCGCGTGGCCATCGGCATAGACGATATTCATGATGCCGTTATGACGGATGAAATCCTGCAAGTGGGTTTCGGCGGTGCCGTAATAGCCGGTCCACAACCGGTCGGGATTGGTCTCCATCAACAGCATGGTCTGGCTGGTAGTCTTCAAGCTGGACTGCTTGCGGGTCGGGTACTCGGTCTCGGACCATGGGTGACCGGCGATGAAATAGTTGAGGCCGAATACGTAATAGCCGCTGATCCAGCATTTGACTCCGGCCAGCGATGCCACGATGCCGTCGCTGGCGGAGTAGCCTGCCGAACTCGGGCAGGCGAACAACGGTATTTCGAATTCATCTGGAGAGCCGAAGTAACCGGTGTCCCGCAACCGCAGCCCCCAGACGATGGTTTCGCTGACGGTCGGGACAATCCAGTCGTCGTGATCGTTGCTGTACATGATCGTGTAAAGGCCGATCTGTTTCATGTTGCTGAGGCACTTGGTTTTCTGCGCCGCCGCCCGGGCTTTCGACAGCGCCGGCAACAGCATGCTGGCTAGGATCGCGATAATTGCAATAACAACCAGTAGCTCTATAAGTGTGAATGCGTTTCCGGTGCGTTTCATGCGAATACCTCCTTTGTTTCGCGGATGCGATCGGTGACTTGTTGTACTGTTTTGTGCTGCAACCGTAAAATAGCGTCGAGACAATGGTCGAATGTGCACCGTCCTTCCATCAGCTGACGCAAAATCGGGCCGATATTATAGCCGCTCCAGAACCACAACCGGTGCTGTTGAGAAAACTCCCGGGTGCGGGCGAGTATGAATTCCCGGTGTTCCGGCGTTGTATCCAGCTCCGGCAGAAAATCTTCGGCGGCCCTCCGGTGCATCGGGATGACGCCGGTCAATCCCGCCAACTGCCGCTGGGTGGCTTCCGCGAGCATAAAGCGCAGGAACTCCTCCGCCGTCTCTTGGTGGAGGCAATTGCGATGGATGCCGAGCGAGAAACCGTTCCGCGGCAGGTGGCTCTCCGACTCGTAGCCGGACAGCGCAATTTGCACCGGAAAGTGCCAGTACGGCTGCCAGTGACGGACAAAGCCGGACGGAATGGCCATGTGCAGCAGTTTTCCGGTACAGAAAGCCGCGATGCTGTCCGGTGCTTCCCAATCGAAGTTGTCGTCCAGCCGCAACTGCAATGCCGATTCGCCGCGCCGGCGCAGATCCTGGATTGAATTAAGCCAGCAGCGGAAGTGCCGCCGGAGCCGTTCCGGCGTCATTTCCACCGGGAACCCGTTGGCCAGCTGCAAACCGCCGATATGCGACGATATCCGGATGTTGCCGGGGATCCGCTCTGCGGCATCGGCGAGAATCCGGTTCAGCGAATACCCCTTCGCCACTGTCGCAGTGTCCAGCCCGTAGCGCTCGGCCAATTCGAGATTGACCACATCGACCCAGGGGCTGAAGTAAAAGGGCGTGGTCCACTGCCAGGCGGTGTCCTCCAGTTCGAAGAACGTCGGTGCGATATAATCGGAGGTACCCAGAAGCGACCGGACATCCTCCGGCGGCCGGATGAGCTCGCCGCGCATGGCCTCGTCGATATCCACCGACGCTTCCATGACCTGAAACACATCCGCCTCTTTGTCGCGGATCATCCGCCGGTATTCCGCCTGGGTGGCGCATGCCACGTTGACCCAGTGGGCGTCGACCGATATGCCGTGCAAGGCTTCGAATTCATCGAAGCTCCGGCGCCAGAATTCGATTTGCTGCGGCAGATTCTCGTACAATACGATGGTGAGTTTGCGCGGCGTTGCCAGCGGCGTCACCGAAAACGCGTTTTTCCAGAACGGGTGAACCGGCGGCGGCAAAGCCGGCTCGGCAGCGGCGCTTTCCGGCTTATGTACGAAGGTGCCTTTGTTGCTGCGTTGGAGAATGCCCGACTCGACATAGGGCGCGAGCGCCCGGCGCAGGGTATTGCGGTTGATTCCCAGCGCCGCCGCCAATTCACGTTCGGCCGGGAATTCACTGCGGTGCGGCAGGTCGCCGATCAGCTTGCCGCAGGCGGCATGCAGACGCTCGTACAGCGCCCCCGCGCCCGGCTCCGCCGCCGGTTGAAAGTAATCCGCAATAATCCGCTCGAATGTCATGGTCCTGTCTTTCTGTTGTGTACCACATATACCGCGTGGTACAATTCTAATTATAGCGAACTTTGACTTGTTTGTCAAGAGTGGAATGAAAGAAATTCGCATTTTTAGTGGCAAACGAGAGGGTGAATGGGCAGTGTGTGCATAGCAACGGACTTCAACGGACCTATATACCGTTGTCGCGCGCCCTCTGCAGCACCGTTCACTTGTGAGCGCGCACGGGGGAGCGCCGGTCAGGCGCGACCGTGCCGCTAGGAATTGGCGCAGCGAAGCTGGCGCCAAGGAGCGTGGCACGGAGCCTCCCCCGGCGAACGGCGCGCTTTCGCGCGCTGAGGGGGGCGCGCCCGAACGACCGGCAGGGAGTGAGCAGCGAATGGAGTTTTTGCCGCCAAGTGGCGGCAAAAACGTGAAGCCGAGCGGCCGAGCGATCCGGGTTGGGAGGGGCGGGGCCCCCGCGTGAATCGGGGCGCAATGCGGCCCCGAATCTACTATTCATAATTACCACACTCAAAAAGCCGCACCAGCGGCAAATGATAAACGTCTTTACAGCTCCGCTTCATCCTCGTCGGGCTGGAACGAAAAATCTTCGGCGGCCTCCTGGCGCTCCTTCCAGCGCTCGGGGCGGCGGTTTTTCAGCCAGAAGAGCAAGGCGCGGACATCGGGAGGAATTTCTTTTTGCACCGTCCGGCACTTGCAATTCTCGAGAACTTCGCCGGTTTTGCGGTCGACGATGTCTTCGCGGGTGGTTTCGGACTGGCGGAAGCCGATGGCGCGGCGCAGCAGCGCCTGTTCCACCGGATCGGCGATGCGACCGGATTCGAGGGCATGACGCAGCTCCGGATGCTTGGCGGCGTGGCGGCGCAGTTCGGCGCTGGACAAATGCAGCTGGCGGGCGATTTCCTCGAAGCCCAATCCGGCCTGGTGATAGCCGGCGGCGAGGAGCGCCCAGTCGTCCTGGTAGTTTTTGCGGTTCATAATACCTCCTTTCCCCACCGCAAAAGTGTCGTTCCGATTTGCGAAACTCCATGGATCATGCTACATTATAGCTTGGTGACAATGAATTGAAGCAAGGAGTTCATGATGCAGTTGATCGCTTCCGAAATTGCCGATTTTATGAGCAATTCCTCGTGGATCCGCCGGATGTTCGAAGCCGGGATCGAGTTGAAGAAACAATATGGCGCTGAAAATGTGTTCGACTTCAGTCTCGGCAATCCGGATTTGCCGCCGCCGCCGCAGGTGAAAACCGCCCTGGTCCATATCGCCGATACGGCAGGGGAGCCGTTTGCCCTGGGGTATATGCCGAACGCCGGGTACACGGAAACACGGCAGAAGCTGGCGCTGCATTTGAGTAAGGAACAGGGCGTGGAAGTCCCGGCGTCGCGCCTTGTGATGACCTGCGGAGCGGCGGGCGGGATCAACGTGTTTTTTCGCGCGGTCCTGACGCCGGGGGACGAGGTGCTGGTGCCGGCGCCGTATTTCGTCGAATACGGTTTTTACGCGGGCAACTTCGGCGGCAAGCTCAAGCCGGTGGCGTCGAAGCCGTTGACTTTCGCGCTGGATCTGGCGGCGATGGAGGCGGCGTTCACGCCGGCGACCCGGGCGGTGATCGTCAATTCGCCGAACAATCCCACCGGGCAGATTTATTCGCGCGACGAACTGGCGGCGCTGGCCGAGCTGGTGGCGCGCAAAAGCCGTGAATACAACCGGGTGATTTATGTCATCGCCGACGAACCCTACCGCTTCCTGAACTTCGACGGCGTGGAAATTCCGTCGGTCTTTGAATTGTTCGAGCATTCGGTGATCATCGGTTCGTTTTCGAAGAGCCTGTCGCTGGCGGGAGAACGCATCGGCTACATCGCGGTCAATCCGGCCATCGCGGGCGCGGAGACCCTGATCAACGCGCTGAACCTGACCAACCGGATTCTCGGCTTCGTCAACGCGCCGGCGATCGCGCAGAAGATTTTGAACGAATGCCTCGCGGCGCAGGTCGATTTGAATATCTACCGGGAACGGCGCAACGCGATGGCGAAGGCGCTCAGCGAGGCCGGAATCGAATACACGATGCCGCGCGGCGCCTTTTACTTTTTCCCGAAGTCGCCGGTGGCGGACGAAAGTGAATTCATTCAGGCGTTGCTGGCGGAAAAGGTGCTGGCGGTGCCGGGGCGCGGCTTCGGCTGCCCCGGCTACGTCCGCTTCACCTTCTGCGTCGACAAGCAGGTGATCGAAAATGCCGCTCCGGCAATCAAACGTGCGGTGGCGCGGTTAAAACAAAAATAGTTAATCTTTACCTTTAAGGCTTCCGATTTACGATTCGGCGTTCCGCCGAATCGTAAATCGTACGTTAAAAAGGTTTGAGGTGGATAGGAGAAGGGGTTTGGGGAAGAGGGAAGGCAGCCCCTTTCCTCAAAAGGGGGGCCTTCCCTTTGCCCCAAGGCGCTTATGGTATTCAGCAGCTACCTTTTTTTGTTTTTCTTTCTGCCGGCGGCGTTGCTGGGGTATTACCTGGCGCGGGGGCGGTGGAAGCCGGCGGCGTTGACGCTGGCGAGCGCGGTTTTTTACGGGTGGGCGAACCCGTGGTTTCTGCTGCTGATGGCGGGGACGATTACGGTCGACTTCGCCAACGGGCGCCTGATCGGGGTGTTTCCGGCGCGGAAGCGCTGGTTTCTCGCCGCGTCACTGCTCTTCGATCTCGGGATGCTGGCGATATTCAAATACTTCAACTTCGGCATCGAGAACTACAACGCGCTGATGACGTCGCTGGGAATACCGGCCTGGCAGTATGCGGGATTCTTCCGCATTGTACTGCCGTTGGGAATCAGCTTTTATACCTTTCAGAGTCTGAGTTATGTGATCGACGTGTATCGGGGCGACGAGCGGCCGGTGCGTGGCTGGCTGGAATACGCGTGCTACGTTTCGATGTTTCCGCAGCTGGTGGCCGGGCCGATCGTGCGTCTGCGCGACATTCGGGATCGCTTGGAATGCCCCGGTTATTCGGCGGAGGAGATGGCGCGCGGCGTGGCGCTGCTGATGCTGGGGTTGGGGAAAAAAGTATTGCTGGCCAATCCGTGCGGCAAAATCGCCGACCTGACCTTCGGCGCGTTGGACTTGAGCGTGTTGGACGCGTGGTTCGGGGTGGTGGCGTACGCGTTTCAGATTTACTTCGACTTTTCGGGGTATTCGGATATGGCGCTCGGATTGGGATTGCTGCTCGGCTTCCGGTTTCCGCAGAACTTCAATTCGCCGTTCCGGTCGCATTCGATTACCGAATTCTGGGCGCGCTGGCATATGACGCTGTCGGGGTGGCTGCGCGATTACCTCTATATCCCGCTCGGCGGCAACCGCAAAGGCGCGTTTCGGACCTGTGTGAATATCATGACGGTGATGCTGTTGGGCGGTTTGTGGCACGGGGCCGGATGGAGTTATTTGTTCTGGGGCACCTGGCAGGGGGCCGGGCTGGTATTGGAGCGGCTGAACGGCAAACGGGCGTGGTATTGCCGGTTGCCGGGTTGGTTGCAGGTGGCGGCGACCTTTGTGGTGCTGCTGCCCGGCTGGGTGTTTTTCCGGGCGGCGACGCTGCCGGACGCGTGTCGCTATCTCGGCAGCATGGCGGGGTTGAATGCGATGCCGGAGCGCGCTTCGGTGATCCGCGGCATCCTTTACAATCCGTATTACCTGACGCTGTTCCTGATCGCCGCCGTGGTGGTATGGGCGTGTCCCGGCAGTTGGACGTTTACGCAAAAGCTGCCGCGCACACGCCTGGCATGGTGCTTTGCGGTTTTTCTCGCCGCCGTCGCCATCCTGGCGACACAAAGTTATAACCCATTTATTTACTTCATATTCTGAGCTATGAACACACCGGAACACATTCAGATTCGCCGCCGTGACGCCGTGCTTGCGCTCGTGTGTTTCTGGGTGCTGCTGGTGACTGTCCCGGCCGGGCAATGGGTATACGAGTGGTGCCACCCGGAAGCGCGGCCGTGGCGCGATCTCGCGCCGGTTATCGCCGGGGAAGCCAACGTTTACGAAGAGCGGCTCGAGGATCACTCCTGGTGGCGGCACTATCTGTTGAGCCCGATGCAAACGCTGCTGGTGCATTATGGCCGTACCGGCAACGAGACCGTGGCGGTCGGCAAGGGCGGTTGGCTCTATGCCGATGCCGGGATCCGTTTTTTCGCCCGTACCGCTTTGCCGGAGGCGGCGGCGGCGATCCTCGATTTCGCATGGCAGCTGCGCGAGCGCGGCATCGCGCTGGCGGTGGTGGCGGTGCCGCCGAAACCGGCGTTGGCGCCGGAACCGCTGGGGGGCACTTCGGTTTTTCAACCCGGCTGGCCGGAGCTGGCGGGGAAGCTCGAAGCCACCGGTATCCGGGTTGTCGATTTGACCGGTGCGCTGCAGGAGTTGCGTGAGAGCGGGGTGGAACCGTTTCTGACTACGGATACGCATTGGCGGCCCGAGGCGGTTCCGGCGGCGGCGCAGGCGATTGCGGCGGCGTTGCGGTTGCCGCAACGCAAGGTCGATACGGCCGTGGAATGGGTGACGCAGACCGGCGACCTGGTGCCGTTGCTGCGGTTGCAGCTGGCGGCGGCGTGGTATCCGCCGGAAACGGTGCCGGTGGCGGTGGTGTCGGATGTCCCGCGGGGACGGGCGCGGATTCTGCTGGTGGGCGACAGCTTCAGTAACATCTACTCGTACGACGGCATGGGGTGGGGCCGGGGCAGTGGCTTGCCGGAGCGGCTGGCGGCAACCATAGGCGAACCGGTCGACTGGATTGCCCGCAACGGCAACGGGGCGTATGCTTCGCGGGAGGCGCTGATGCGGCACCCGGAGTTGCTGGAGGATAAGGAGTTGGTGATCTGGGAGGTGGCGATGCGCGAATTGGCGGAGGGCGATTGGAAGCTGCTGCCGCTGCCGGAAAAAACCACGGCCGCCCCGGCTTCGCGACAGCGGATCACCGGCGTTATCGCCGCCGCTTCCGAGGCGCCGCGGTCCGGGCTCGCGGTGTATCCGCATTTGCTCCGCTGTTTCCGGATCGGTGACGCGCTGGTGTATGTCGAAGCGATGCGTGACCGGAAGCTCTCGGACGCCGCCTACTGGCGCGTCGGCGATACGGTGACGCTGGAGGTGATTCCATGGGAAGATGTCGAAGCGGAGTACGACGCCTGGAGCCGGGGGGAATTTTCCGATCCGGCGCTGTGGCGGTTGCCGCAGTGGCTCGGGCGCCCGGTCAGCGCGGCAGCGACTTCAGCTCCGCTTCAATGAGCTCCTGTGCCCATCGCGCCAGCAGTTCGTTGCTGCGCGCGGTCAGGTGCACGCCGTCCGGCAGGATATAGGGCGCGGCGCCGTCGGTCGCGATCAACTCCTTGAGCAAATACGACAGATCCAGTACCGGGAAGCCGTGAATGGCGGCAAACTCGCGCACGGTCTGGCGGAAGCATTCGACTCTGCCGTCCTGGCCGCCGTAAATGCCGAAATATTCTTCGTACCCCGGCAATTGCGAATATCCGTGCCAACCGTCGATGACCGGCGGGAAGGTCAGCACGATGACTCTGGTGTGGGCGGGAAGGGCGCGGACGAAGTCCTTCAGCAGCTGCCGGAATTCGCCTACGGGGACGATGCGTTCCGGACTGGCGATGTCGTCGTTGTTGCCGCCCCATTCGAGCAGAACGAAATCCGGGTTGTGGCGCAGCACGGCTTCCGGGAGGCGCTGCATGGCCTCCCGGGCGGAATTGCCGCCGACGCCGGAATTGATGACCTGAAAATCGGTTTCGGGGTATGCGGTTGCGAGCTGCTGCTCCAGCCGGTTGAGCCAGCGCTCCTCCGGGAGGGGCAGGCCGATGACGCTTTCGGTGATCGAGTCGCCGAAGCCGACGATGGTGAATTTTTTCCGGGTCATGGGTTCAATCTTCGCTCTCCAGCATCGTGATGCAGTCCACGGTCAGATCGACCAGTTCGCTCAATACGAAGTGCGTTGCCGCATATGGGTTTAAAATCAGCCATTCTCGGGCGACGTCCGTCGGATAACGGTTTTCCGTCATGCAACGCTCTGCGAGCGCGACGCCGAGACCTTCTTTGACGATCTGGATGGCTTTGCCGCTTTCCATGATACTCCACCTCCTTGGTTTTTCCCTCTTATAGGGTATAATACACCCTATTCCGGAAAAGTCAAATATCAAGGCTGCGGCAGCGGAACCAGCTTGCGATAGTCACGCGGCGAGATGCGGTATTCGCGTTTGAAGGTTTTCGACAGGTGAAAGGCGTCACTGAAGCCGCAGGCTTCGGCCACGGCTTGCAGTTTGTGTTCCTGGCCGGGAGCCAGCATCTGCCGGGCTCGTTCGAGCCGGCGCAACAGGACGTAGCGCGCCGGGGTCACGCCGAGCAGGGTTTTGAATTCGGCGAAAAACTGCGATTCTCCCATCCCGGCGGCGCTCGCCAGCTCGGTGACGCTGACGCCGCCGGCCAGTTTCCCGTCGATCAGGCGCAGTGCCCGTTGCAGCCGCCGGAGCCGCCGGTCCTGCCCCGCCGGGATCGCAAAGTCCGCCAGCTCCCAGAATACGCCCAACAGTTCGTAAACCGTGGACAACGCCCGCAGCCGCTCCGGGCAGCCGCCGCGCCAGAGATCGGGGATTTCGTCGAAACGCCGGGCCATTTCCTGCCCGGGAGTGTGCCATTCGACCGCGCGCGGCACCACCAGGTTAAAGAGATTCAACTCCTTGCGCCACAATAAATCCAGGTGTGTCCAGGACAATTTTACCCGGTCGGCGGTGTGAAAACTCAAGTCGGTGTTTGAAGGCAACAGATACATCCGTCCCGGCACGAATTCGCCTTGGGTCGAACCGCAGCGGTAGACGCCGCCGCCTTCGAGAATCCGGAAAATCCGGGTGTCGGAGTGCTCCATATCGAAGTGATAATTCCAGACCCGGTAACTCACTTCGGTGATCGCACTCATGGTGATGACAACCGAAAGATTGTCGATGATGTCATGCATGGGCCGGGTGCTTCCGGAGGAAGTCGTCGATCAGCTCCCGGGAAATGCTGCCGGGCGGCGGCAGCGTCGGAAATTCCCCGGCGCGGAAAAACTGCGCATCGGTGATTTCGACACCGTCGGGGCGCAGAACGCCGCCGGCATAGCGGGCGGAAAAACCGAACATCAGGGAATTCGGGAACGGCCAGCTCTGGCTGCCGAAGTAGTGAATCTCGTCGACATCGATGCCGATTTCCTCGCGGATTTCTCTTTGAACCGCCATTTCGAGGTTTTCACCGGCCTCGACGAAACCGGCGATCAGGCTGTAAAGCCCCTCTTTGAAGTTGCGGTTGTGCGCCAGGAGCAGCCGGTCGCCGTGATGGATGGCGACGATCACCGCCGGGGCGATCTGCGGGAAAAACAGCGCGCCGCATTGGCGGCAGACCGCGGCGACTTCGCGTTCGCTCAGTACCGTTTCGGCGCCGCAGGCGCCGCAGAAACGGTGATGTTGGCGCCAGAATAACAGTTCGCGGGCGCGGCTGAATGCATGTTGTTCGTCCCTGGACAGCCGGTCGAGGATGCCGCGGGTTTCGGCGAGGCGCGCCGGAACCGGCAGCTCCGGAGCTTCCGGCAGTTCCCAGGCGTAGCAGGGATAATCGCCGAGGTTGCCGACCCGCAGCAGCGGCGCGTCGAAGCTGCGCCCCGGCAGATCGGGAAAATTGCATGGTGTCTTGCCGTCGCGCAGCAGAATATGGCGGCGGTTGATGGCCAGCAGGAGACCGGAAGCCTCGGGAACCTCGATACGCGGGACGGAAAGTGGGACAAAGGCCAACATGATTTACTTCTCGGTGGTTTCCGCTTCCGTGGTTTCCGCTTCGATCGGTTCGGCGATTTCGGGCACGGGTTCCTCGACAATTCCGATCGGCTCGTCGCTCTCAGGCGCCGGAGGATTCAGTTGCGCCTGACGCTCCGCCCGGCGTTTGGCCATCATCGCGTCGAAGCGGTTGGTCCGGACCAGAAGCTTGGCGTCGATGACGGTTTTGCGGCGTTTGATCTCGACACGGCGCGCCGGAAGCGGTTCGCCGAACGAACCGATCGAGGTACCGCCGATGCCGTCGCCGGCCAGTCCGGAGTCGCTTGTGGGTTCGTAATCGCTGTTGCCGATGCTTTCGACGTAGTCTTCGGTGAGGACACTGACGCTCCGGGTGACCTTGACGGCATCGGCGCCGTGCTTCTCCGCGAGCGCCATCAGCTTATCGCGGAAGTCGCGTTTGGAGACGGAATCCTTGCCGGTCAGGCGGACCTGGCCGATCATTTTGTAGGTATCGTCGGGCAATTCCCGGTCTTCGTCGAAGTACGCAATGTAGGTTCCCGGCGGCAGTTCCGGGAAGCTCTGGCCGACATAATCGGCGCTGATGCAGCCGGTAAGCGCCGCACCGGCGAGAAGAACGGCTGCGATCCATAGATTCCATTTGATCATTGAAAAACTCCGTGGTCCATAGTCTGTTGGCATGAAATTTGAAACCAAGCTACAATAATCTACTGGCAAAAAGCGTTTTTTTCAAGTGAGGAAACTGGATTTACCGGGCACGGCGCATTATATTACGAAAATACTCTTGGGAAGGAGCAACTCTTGATGCAGAAGCAGTCGAAATATCAATTTTTCTTTGAGGAAACCGGCCGTAAACTGACGTGCCCCAATTGCCATGAAGTCATTACGCCGCCGGATATCGAAGTATATTCCGTGTGCCCGTATTGCAATTCGCCGCTGCCGGCGGGTGGCGAGCTGGAGGATTTCGTCATCGATCCGCTGATCCGGCACTGGGAGAACAAGTGCGTCAATCACGGGATGCCCGGAGGACGTTGAGATGTCCTTCGACCGATTGAGCGAAGCATTCATCGCCTCCCACGGCAACGACGGCGCGGTGCGGACGCTGAGCGCCTGGCAGAAGATATTCTATCCGGCGCTGGCGCTGGCATTGACACTGCTGCTGTTTTACCGCTGGGATTACTTCGTCTTTCTCGTTGCCGGTGGGTTGATGCTGCTCTACTTCGGCGGCTCCATCCAGAAACTGCTGGCGGCGCTGGCGGGGTGGCGGGCAGGAGAGGAACGGGTGTCGCCGGAGGAGCTGGCGGCGCTGCGGGAGCAGGAGTTGCCGGTCTACACGATTTTTTTGCCGTTGTTTCGCGAGGAGCGCATCGCCGAAAAGCTGGTGGCGCGCATCGGCGCATTGGATTACCCGCACGACAAACTCGATGTCAAGTTGCTGCTGGAAGCCAACGACGAGACCACCCGGGCGGCATTGGCGCGCATCGAGTTGCCGTCGTATTGCGAGATCATCGTGGCGCCGCCGGGGCTGCCGCAGACCAAACCGCGCGCCTGCAATTACGGACTGGAGGCGGCGCGTGGCGAATATTGTGTGATTTACGACGCCGAAGACATTCCCGATGTGGACCAATTGCGCAAGGCGGTCGCGGTTTTCCGGCGCCATCCCGGTGAATCGGTCGCGTGCATCCAGGCCAAATTGAATTATTACAACCGCAAGCAGAACTGGCTGACCCGGATGTTCACCATCGAGTATTCGACCACTTTCGATCTGATTCTGCCCGGATTGAGCCGGTTGGGAGCGCCGCTGCCGCTCGGCGGCACCAGCAATCACTTTCGGACCGCGATTTTGCGCGAACTGGGCGGCTGGGACCCGTTCAATGTGACCGAGGACTGCGATCTCGGATTGCGGATCGGACGGAGGTTGCACCGGACGCTGGTGTTGGATTCGACCACGATGGAGGAGGCCAACAGCCAGGTCGGCAATTTCATCCGTCAGCGTTCGCGCTGGGTCAAGGGCTTCATGCAGACCCATCTGGTGCATATGCGCCACCCGGTCGCGCTGTACCGCAACCTCGGCTTGCGGGGGATGGCGCAGGCGTATCTGACGGTGGGGGCGAGCGTGGTGATGATGCTGACCAATCTTATCTGCTGGCCGCTGCTGCTGCTGTATCTGGCGCTGCTGCTGGCGGGGTGGTACAACGGGATTCCGCTGGGAGAGCAGATCGTCGGCCCGGCGGACCCGGAGCGCGTCCGGATCGGCTGGCACGCGTGGAGTCTGGTTTACTGGGGACCGGCGGAGCATCCGTTCTGGTCGTATCTGTCGGTGGTTTTCGGGATCGGCAGCGCGGTGCTGCTGGTCTGCAATATCTGGCTGGTCGCGATCGGCGCGCTGGCGGCGGTCAAACGGCGTTACTATGATCTTTTGCCGTACGTGCTGCTGCTGCCGGGGTATTGGGTGCTGATTTCGATCGGCGCGTGGAAAGGCGCGGTTCAGTTGGTGACGAAGCCGTTTTACTGGGAAAAAACCCGGCACGGGTTGGATCAGGAGGGTGCATGATGGCGATGGAGTGGAAAAAACTGTTGTCGAGCCGTCGTCTGGGCAAACGCGGTGCCGAAGAGGTCACGCTCGGCCGTTCGCCGTTCCAGCAGGATTTCGACCGGGTGACTTTTTCCAGCGCCTTCCGGCGGCTGCAGGACAAGGCGCAGGTGTTTCCATTGCCGTCGAGCGATTATGTGCGCACCCGGCTGACCCACAGCCTGGAGGCGGCTTCGATCGGGCGCAGCCTCGGCGGCATCGCCGGGGTTTTCATCTGCCGCAACTTCGAGGTCGGCGGCATTCAGCCGTCGGATATCGGCGCGATCGTCGCGGCGGCGTGCCTGGCGCATGACATCGGCAATCCGCCGCTCGGCCACTGCGGCGAGGACGCCATCCAGCATTGGTTCACCCATTCGGATATCGCGCTGGAAGCGGCGTGGCGGATGGATGAGGCGGAACGCCGCGACATCGAGCATTACGAAGGCAACGCGCAGGGCTTCCGGGTGCTGGCGCGGTTGGAAGCGCCGGAAAATTACGGCGGTTTGCAGTTGACCTGTGCGACGCTGGGCACTTTTGCCAAATATCCGGTGTCGGCGTCGAGCCCATTCCGGCCGAACGGGGTGGCGGGGAGGAAATTCAACTTTTTCCGCGAAGACCGGGAGCTTTTCGCCGAGGTGGCCCAAGTGACCGGCCTGATACCGGTGGCGGGGGTGGAGCAGGAGGCGTGGTGCCGTCACCCTTTGGCGTTCCTGGTCGAGGCGGCCGACGACGTCACCTACCGGATCGTCGACTTCGAGGATGCGCACGCGCTGCAGATTATCGAATATGCCGAAGTGGAACGGTTGTTTCTCGATATCATCGGCGAAAAACGCTTCGCCGACGACCATCTCGGCGGGGTGAAATCGGCGGGGCGGCGGGTCGAGATCATGCGGGCGAAAGCGCTGGGCAAGCTGGTGTACCAGGCGGTCCGGGCGTTCGAAAAGCACCACGATGCGATTCTGGCCGGCGAGTTGGAGCGGCCGCTGATCGAATTGATACCGGCGGCGGGGGCGTTGGAGGAAATTTACCGGCGCAGCCTCGCGGATATCTATACCAATTACCGGGCGGCGGAGGTCGGCGCCGCCGGGTTCGAGCTGGCGGCCGGTTTGCTGGACGCTTTCCTGGTGGTGGTCAACGAACTGGCGGCGGAGGCGGCCGGGGGAGCCAAGGCGACCGCGCGCAGCCGCAAATTCGTGCAGTTGCTGCCGCCGGCGGCGCGTCCGGTCGACGACCCGGAATGGCGCGCCAGCCACTATCACCGGCTGCTGCTGCTGCTGGACTGGCTGGCGAGCCTGACCGATTCGCACGCGGTGTCGATTTTTAAGAAAATCCGGGGAATTTCCCTGCCTGGAGCCTATCTGTGAGCTTTGACCGCAACGATTACCACCCCGGAGAGATTCCGGCGAAGCCCGGCGTGTATGTTTTTCGCGACCGCTTCGGGAAGGTGATCTACGTCGGCAAGGCAGTGAATCTGCGCCGCCGCCTCGGCAACTATTTTCAGCCCGCGCGTGCGAGCCGCGCCGACGCCAAGCTGCGTTCGCTGATCAATTCCATCGGCTATTGGGAGTATTTCGAGGTAAAAAACGAGGATGAGGCGTTGATCCTCGAATCGCGGCTGATCAAGGAGTACGCGCCGCATTACAATGTGCTGATGCGTGACGACAAGCGCTATTTGCTGCTGAAGCTGAACGAAGACGACCCGTTTCCGACGCTGGTGCCGGCGCGGGTCAAAAAAGACGACCGCGCCCGCTACTTCGGCCCGTTCCCGAAGGGCGGCGCGTTGAAGCAGACGCTGGAATTTCTGTTGACTCACTTCAAATTGCGCAGCTGCCGGACCTCGACGCCGGATGAAGAGACGCGCAAACACTGTCTCAAGCGCATGGTGCGCGACTGCTGCGAACCGTGCTCCGGGAAATGCACGCCTGCGGAGTACCGCGAGCGATTGCACTGCATGCTGGCGGTGTTGGAGGGCGACATCAAGCCGTTGGTGGCCGAATTGCGTGAACGGATGGCGAAGCTGGCGGCGGCGCAGAAGTTCGAGTTGGCGGCGCGGACGCGGGATGTGATCGAGAATCTGGAGGCGGTGTTCGGCCGCGCGACCCGTTCGTTCGAAGGCGCGACCCTGCCGAACGCGGCGGGAATGGAGGCGGTGACGGAGCTGGCGGAAGCATTGCGTCTGCCGATCCTGCCGCGCCGGATCGAAGGCTTCGACATTTCGAATATCCTCGGGACGCTGGCGGTCGGCAGCATGGTGGTGATGCTGGACGGCAAGGCGGCGCCGTCGGAATACCGGCGCTTCCGGATCAAGACCGTGTTTCAGAGCGACGACTTCGCGATGATGCGCGAGGTGGTGACCCGGCGTTACAGCCGCCGGCTGCGGGAAAATCTGGAGATGCCGGATCTGATTTTGATCGACGGCGGCAAGGGACAGCTGAAAATGGCGCACGCCGCGCTGCAGGAGTTGGGGGTGGGCGACATTCCGATCCTGGGGCTGGCGAAACGCAATGAGGAGATTTTTCTGCCGGGTCGGAGCGAATCGATGGTGCTGTCGCGCTTTTCCGGCGCGCTGCGGGTACTGCAGACCTTGCGCGATGAAGCGCACCGGTTCGCGATTTCGTACCACCGGGAGCTGCGGCAGCAGCGCTTGCAGCAGTCGCTCCTGGATGAGATTTCCGGGGTGGGCGAAGTGCGAAAAAAGGAGTTGCTGCGGGTTTTCGGTTCGGTCCGTGCCCTGCGCAAGGCGTCGGCGGCCGAGATCGCCGAAAAAGTCCCCGGCCTCGGCGACGCGCTGGCCGAAAAAATCCGCGAGTATCTGCGCCGGAAATGAGTGCGGGCGAGGAGCCCCCGCATTTCTCCTTCTCCATCATCCTACTCGAACTTCGCCCACTTGGGGACGCCGCGCTGGCGGAGACGGCGGATGGTGCGGTCGCGGAATTGGAGAATCTGCGCTTTGGTGGCGGCGAGCGCCCGGTCGGCATAGGGGACACCGGCGGTGGAGGTCAGAATGATGGCACGGTCCTTGGCGGGGAGGGGGGTGGCGATCAATCCGGGATCGAGGGCGGCGATGGTGCCGCCGCGTTTGCGGCCGAAGGGCTCGGTTTCACCGACAGCGAAACCGAGCTGGAGCAGCGCACCGCGAACCGGAAAGGCGCTCGAATAGGTGACCAATACGCCGCCGGAGTGGAGCACGCGCTTCAATTCCCGGAGGAAGTGGCGGGTCCACAGTTCGGGATTTACATCCGGCGAAAAGGCGTCGAGGAAAATCAGATCGAACTCCTGTTTCGACAGAGTTCGGACACTCCGGCGGGCATCGCCGGTAATCAATCGGATCGAGGCGAATTCCTCGTCCCAGCGGCCGGAGGCGGCCAGTGCTTCGAGAATGGGCCGGTCTGCCGGCGGTGCGATTCCCTGCGCGGCACGCAATACCCGGGTATCCAGCTCCAGCGCGGTGATTTCGATGCGCCCGGCCTGTTCCTGACGGGCCCGGTGCAGCGCGGCGAAGCTGTTGCCGCCGAGGCCGAAGCCGACATCGAGAATCCGCACCGGCGCGGCATGCCGCAAACGCTCCGGCAGACGTGCTGCGTCGACGAATTTGTGCTCCGCCTCTCCGGCGGCGCCGGCGAGCGAGTGAAAATGCTGACGGTATTCCGGATGATACAAGGTGCGGCTGCCGTCGGCGGTGACGACGCTCGGAAATGGTTCGGCGGCGCCTTCGGCCCAGTAGCGCCGGAAATATTCGAGAAATTGCCCTTTGCTCATCCACCAGCGTGGCGCGAGCAACTCGCTGGCGTCGGCTTCGGCGGTCAGACGCATCAGCAGCATGTCCTCGGGCAATTCGCGCAACACCGCCGCGAGACCCGCGGCATATTCGTACTCGTTGAGCACCGGAATTTGCCCCTGGTGAAATTCGCGGGCAAGCTCGGTATGCTTCAAAACCATCAACTGATGCAGCTTCACGCCTTGAACCGGCAATTGCGCCAACTGCCGGGCACTTTCGCGCCAGTCACCGATGTTTTCCCCGGGCAAACCGAGAATCAGGTGCGCGGCGACTTTGATCCCATGCCGCGCCAGCGCTTCCACGGCGTCGACGCCGCATTGCCGGTCGTGGCCGCGCCGGATGTGCTCCAGCGTCCGGTCATGTGCGCTTTGGAGTCCGAGTTCGACCCAGACCTCGCGGGTGCGGTTCAATTCCGCCAGCCACTCCAATACCGGGGGCGGCAGCGCGTCGGGACGGGTTGAAATCATCACCACCGGGAAATCCGCCTGCGCCAGCGCTTCGTCGTAGAGTTCGCGCAGCCGCGTCACCGGCGCGTGGGTATTGGTGAAGCTTTGGAAATAAGCGATGTACGGCCCGTCGCAGTGGTAGCGGCGCCGGACATACTCAATTCCGGCCCGCGCCTGGGCGGGCAAATCCAGATGACGGGTCAGATGGCGGGCGCGGCTGCCGTCGGCGGCGCAGAAGATACAACCGGCGCCGAAACCGCCCTCGCGGTTCGGGCAGCCGAGGGCGAGATCGAACCCGATTCGCTGCAATGGCTTGCCGTAACGGGCAATCAGATCGTCTTTGAAGAATTTTAACTGTCGCATGGTCTTGAAATCAGTGTAATGTTGCAGTAATTTAATGCGGAATAGAGAAAAGTCCAGTCAGGAGAGGAAAAAATGGGACGGAAACTGATGATTGTCGGCGGCGGTTGCGCCGCTTTTGAAGCCGCGTGCGCGGCGCGGAAGACGGATCCGGAGGCGGAAATTCGGCTGTTCTGCCGGGAAAACGTGCCGCCGTACCGGCGCCCGGCATTGACCAAAATGCTGTCCGGCGCCGAACCGGCGATGTTCTGGCTCAAGAAACCGGAGTTTTATACCGAACAGCGCGTCGATCTCGCGCTCGGTTGCGACATCGTTCGGCTGCATTTGTCGCGCCATGAAATCGAGGACGCCGCCGGGAATCTGTATGGCTACGACCGGCTGCTGCTCGCCACCGGCGGCACGGCGCGGTTTTTCGATTGGGCGAAACGGGACTTGCCGGGGATTTCCGGCTGCCGTACGCTGGCGGATCTCGAAAACATCCGCCGGGACATCGCTGCCGGCGCGGTCAGACGTGCCGCGGTGATCGGCGGCGGCTTGCTCGGGCTGGAAATGGCCGACTCGCTGTGCCAGGGCGGCATCCCGGTCACCGTGATCGAAGGGGTCAACCGGCTGCTGCCGCGCCAGTTGGACGAAGCCGGTTCGGATATGCTGACCAAGTGCGTGACCGGCTGCTGCAAAGTGACGCTCCGGCTCGGCGCGAATGTGGTCGGCTTCCTCGGTTCGGAGCGGGTGAACGCGGTGGAATTGGCGGATGGCGAGATGATCGCCGCGGACCTGGTCATCGTCGCGGTCGGGATGCTGCCGGATGATGCGCTGGCGCGGGAGGCCGGATTGGCGGTCGATCACGGCATTGTCGCCGACAACCGCTGCCGGAGCTCGGCGGAGGATGTTTTCGCCGCCGGAGATTGCGCGCGGGTGACGGGATTCAACCTCGGTTTGTGGATGCCGGCGCGCGACCAGGGAATTGTCGCCGGGACCAATATGGCCGGAGGCGACATGGTATTCACGCCGGAGCCGTCGGCGGCGCGGCTGGCGGCCTTCGGCACCAAGCTTTTCAGCCTCGGCGACCTGTCCGGCGAATGCTGCTTCGGGAAAGTCGATCCGGTGACCGGTTCGGCGCGCCGGATTTACAGCAAGAATCACCGTTTGCAGGGTGCCATGCTGATCGGCGATCTCTCCGGCCAAGCGCAGATTCAGGAGGCGATCCTGTCCGGCGCCTCTCCGGAAACGTTGCGGGAAAAAGGAGTGACCGAATGAAGCCCCCGTCCCGATGGTCGATTGCGGCATTGCGCTGGGGCGGCATCGCCGCCGGGGTGTTGGCGCTGGCGATACTGGCGTTCGCGGTATCGCAGCATTACCAGGTCAACTTTTGGGAATGGCCCCGACAGGTGAAATGGGGCGTGGCGGCGGCGTTGGCGTTGCTGCTGGCCGCCAGCCGGATGCGCTTCATCGCCTCGCGCCTCGAAGCGCGCGCGATGGTGACCGCCAAACCGGAAAATGCCGAGGCGCCGTTGAATCCGCGTTTGCGGATTTACGAGGATGGAGCTCCATCCCGGCCAAGCGCCGCTCCGACGGCGCCGGAGCCGGACTTCGCGGTGCAGCTGCGCAAGCTCCATGAACTCAAGGAAGCAGGCATCATCACCGATGCGGAGTTCGAGGTGAAAAAAGCAGCGATCCTGGAAAAAATTTAATATGGGGCTTCAAGTTGCTCAAAATTGATAATTATTACTAATTTTGGATTTGCAAAATCCGAAAGGCGTGTTTATAGTATAGCCATATACCGGAAAAGCGATCGGAAACTACATCAAATCAGGAGAGGGTGCAATGAAAGACTTGAAAGGCAGCAAGACCGAACAGAATTTGCAGGCCGCGTTTGCCGGCGAAAGCCAGGCGCGCAACAAATACGGTTACTGGGCTTGTGTGGCGCGGAAAGAGGGTTACGAACAGATTGCGGCGATCTTCGATGAAACCGCCGGCAACGAGCGTGAACACGCGAAAATCTGGTTTGAGCTTCTGGGCGGCATCGGTACCACGGCGGCGAATCTGACGCATGCGGCCGAGGGCGAACATTATGAATGGACCGAAATGTACAAAGGCTTTGCCGAAGAGGCCAGAGCCGAAGGTTTCAATGAAGTCGCGATGCTCTTTGAAATGGTCGCCAAGATCGAGAAACGCCATGACGAGCGCTACCAGCTCCTGGCCAAAAACCTGGAGGAGGGGCTGATCTTCGTCCGTCCGGAAGCCAAGGTCTGGATCTGCCGCAACTGCGGGCACACCATCAAGGGCGAAAAGGCGCCGAAAATTTGTTCGGTTTGCAAACATCCGCAGGCCTACTTTGAGATCATCTCGGATAACTTCTAAGTTTTTCGGACAATGAAATTTACCGAAGCGGCGGGGAGGAATTCTTTCCCGCCCCTTCGGATTTTTTTTTAAAACCCCCCGACCCGGAGAGTGCGGAACTATGTGGAAAAAATCGCTGCTGCCGTTGCTGTCGATGTTGTTGGGTGCCTGGATGGCCGCCGCCGGAACCGTGACCGCGGTGATCGGCAATCCGGAATTGAGCGCCCTGGTCGGCGTGATTCTGAGCGAAGACGAGACGTTCGAATGGCTGGAACGCGGCGAAATCGACCGGGTGCTGATGGAGCACACGCTCGGCGCTGAGGCATTGATCCGGGAATTTCCCCACCTGGAATGCTATGTATTGCTGATTGCCCCCGAGCCGGGAAGCGCGGGTGAAGCGGTGATGTACGATGCCCGCAATGGTTTCCGGCTCGGGCGGTGGCGTTGGCAGGCGGGGGAGCCGGACGCGATTGCCGAGCAAATTGCCGGGGAGATGCGGCGCCTGACCGGCGCGGCGGCAAAACAAGCAATTCCGGTGGCGGTGGCTTCGCTACGCGACGCCGCGCTGGCGCCGGAGCGGCGTGACGCCGCCCGGCAATTTGCCGCGTATTGGGAGATATTGCTCGGCAACCTGCCGGGGATTCAATTGCTGGAGCGGGACCGGCTAGAATTGGTGACCCGCGAACGGGAGCTGGCCGGAACGACGTATACGCTGCCCGGCGCGGCGCAATTGGCGCAGTTGGACTTTTCGCCCGGAAGCCGCGCCGACGCGGTGAATGTGACGATACGGATCCTCGACCGCAACGGGCGGCAACTGCATGAGGTCGGCCGCAAGGACATTCTGGTTGCGCCGGAGGAGGCTGCGGAGGCGCTGATGGCGGATCTGGCGGCATTCTGGGCGCTGCCGGTGCCGGAACCGGCGGACTTCGAACCGGCGGCGGAGGCGGCGCGCCATGCGGAAGAGGCGCGCTTCCTGCTGACGGCGCGCGATGCCGGCAATGCGCTGCTGCGGGCGCAGGCGGCGGTGGCGTTGCGCCCGGATGTGGCGGAATACCGGTATTTGGAGCTGCTGTGCCGGAGCCGTCTGGAACGGCGCCGGGGAGGGACGCTGACGGCATGGGCGGCGCGGATTCGCGATTTCACCGGGCGGATTCAGGCGGTGCGCCGGGCATTCCCGGAGGCGCCGAATATGACGGAAGCCGCAGAAGCGGAGTCGCCGTCTTTCCTGCACGATTTCCTGCAGGCCTATCCGTCACCGTCCACCGATCCGGCGGTGTTGGAGGAGTGCCGCGAGGCGGCGCGGGAGTTTCTGGCGCAATGCCGTATTGCGTGTTCGCTGCCGTCGCCATACCGGGAGTGGCGGGCGGAAGAGCCGTGCCGGAGTCTGCGGCAGTGGAGCGAATACGATATGATGTTGATGCAAACCGGCGCCGGTTTGCTGCCGGTGCCGGGCGATTTCGAGCTGATGATGGAGCTGTGGCTTCGGGATGAAGCGTTGTCAATGGCGGCGCTGCGACAGGCGGCGGAGTTGGATCCGGCGTTGACGGCGCTTACGGTTTTGCCGGACGGCGCACGATTGCGCCGGATGTTTTCGGTCGATTGGGAGACGCCGGCATTCCGCCGGGCGGTGCCGCAACTGGCGGAGCTGTACCGGGATCATCCGGTCCGCGCCGTTCGCGACGAAGGACAATTGTACGAAATGCTGGCGCAGCTCCGGAGACCGGAAGATATGAGGGAACAATTGACGGCGTATCGCGAAACGTCCGGTTCGCCGGATTGGGCGCGGGAGCTGTTGCGGCAGTGCTGGCGGCGTTCGCCGGATTGGGCGCGGGAGCTGGAAACGGCCTGGCCGGTGAAGCCGCGGGGCGATTATCAAGCGCTGGCGATGCAATGGCGCAATACGCCTGAGCCGTCTTTGCTCATTGAAAACGCCGAAGCTCTCCGGGACGCGGCATCCGGGGAGCTGCTGGACCGGGAGGTATCGAATACGCTGTGGCCGGTTTTTCAGGCGCTCGCAACGCGCGTATGGAATGGCGATACCGCGTTGACAGCGGCGCTGGATATGGTGAATGCGCCGTACCGCTGGCGGTATTTGTGGCGGGTCCCGCAGGAGGACGCGCGGATTATCGACGCCGCGCCGATGCCGGACGGGGCCGGGGTATGGATTCTCTAC
The DNA here is from genome assembly GCA_031549115.1 of Victivallaceae bacterium. GTDB lineage: Bacteria > Verrucomicrobiota > Lentisphaeria > Victivallales > Victivallaceae > JAVBQJ01. Next base: position 2,081 of record JAVBQJ010000045.1, on the reverse strand, counting down.
GATGAGGTGACGCCGGATTTTTCGCGCCGCGTGTATCTGGCGGCGCTGGCGCCCGATGGCACGTTGACGCCGCTGGAGCCGGTGCCGCTGGCCGGCGGCGCGCCGTCGTATCTGCGGGATGGCGGACTGGAACCGTCGCACTTCGGTGTTTTCGGCAAGTATGCGCTGTGGGCGCCGGGACCGGAGCTGTATCTCTGGGATCTGGATACCGGGATATGTTCGGTCATCGGCGATTGGCCGTCACGGGAATTGCGGGCGGCGGCGGTCTGGGAAGACAAACTCTATGTCTGGTGCGGCGATTGGCGCGCGCCGAAACAACTGCTCCGATGTGCGTTGAATGGCGAAGAACGCGAAGTATTGATTTCACAATTGAACGCGGTCAAGAATCACCCGTGGGAACAACGGGAGGCGCTGGCGCCGGAGGCATGGTACCCGGACCCCGAGCGCGGGCGGATGCTGCTGACAGCCAACGACGGCATCTGGTCATTCGATCCGGCGACCCTGAAGACGGAGCTGCTGTTTCAATGCGAATCGTTCAATTGCACCGAACACCAGTCGCGCCGGATCGGCGACGAGATCCAACTGACCGACAATATGCATAACTTCCTGGTATTCGATTGCCGCGACAACCGGACGCGGCCGGTGTTGGTATTGGCCGATGCGCAATACGATTCCGGATACCCCGGCGATTGCCGGTTGGTCAGCCGGGGCAACACGTTGGAGGGGACGGCGTGGTTCGACGGCACCCGGGTATGGATGCGCGACGGCAACTTCGATGTGACGCGGGAGGGGAGGGCGCAACGGTTGTTGCTGCCGCGCTTGTCCGGCGGCGACCGCGGCATCGGCAGGCTGTACTTCCCCGGTCCGGGGCCGGAATGGTTTTACGTCATCGAAGGCGGGGCGGTTTTCCGGGTCGCGCCGGAACCGGAAAACCTTGGCGGGGCGCCACATGAGATGGATTACCAACTGCCGGATGCGCCGCCGCCGCCATAACTGCCGCCACCGCCACCGCTGTCGCTGTCATCGGAGGAAGAGGACGAATTATTCCAGTTATCATGGTCATCATCATTGGACCGGCTGCCGGAACGAAAGAAAAGAAACCAGACTACGAGGGCAAAGACAATGCCCGACAGCCATTTGAGTAAAGTCACGAACGGGCCGGATTCTTCGGTTTGGAGCTGTCCGGCTTCGTCTCCTTCGTCCAACAGGGCCTGGAGGTATTCTTCGCGTTCGTCTTCGGTCGGCATTTCGTCGAGGGTGGTACAGCGTTGCACGGCCCAAACGGCGCCGAGTATTGCTCTCTCGTACTGTTCGCGTTGCAAGTCGGAGCGCATCTGGCGCAGAATATCTCCGGCCCGGGCATCGTTGATGAATCCCTCCCAGCCATATCCGACTTCGAGACGGTTTTTGCGATCCTGGATGGCAAGGACCAGAATGACGCCGTCATCGCGTTCGGCACTGCCGATTTTCCACGTTTCGGCCACGCGGAGCGAAAACGCTTCGATGGGCTCCTGGTCCAGCGATGGAATCAGCAGCACCGCCATTTGTCCGCCGCTGGTTTCTTCGAGTTCCCGGATTTGCGCTTCGATGCGTTCGCGTTCTGTTGGAGAAATGGTTTCCGTGGTATCGACGAGGCGGCCGACCAGGGCCGGAACGGCTTCGGCGGCTGCGCTTATGAAGCCGGGGGATATGAGAATTCCGACGGTTACAATATACAGAAGAGGCGTTGCTGCTTTCCTGGCAGGAAAAAAACAAATCACAATGGTACTCCTTTCAGTTGAGGTCCCGGGTTTCAGGCATGCAGGATTCGAAACAATATATCATAAATTGTTTTTCTTTGCCACTTTTCCGGCTGCGGACATCGGGAAAAAATACGAGAAAAGCAGAATTTTGAGGTTGACAAAGTGTTATTTTGGGTTATATTAGGTGTTATTGAATGCTCCGGCGTAGCTCAGCGGTAGAGTAGGTGGCTGTTAACCACTTGGTCCCTGGTTCGAATCCAGGCGCCGGAGCCATTTTTGTGCTCGCACAAAAATGGCGCAGGCACCTGGATTCGGCGATGCAAAGCATCGCTTTTTTTG
>JAVBQJ010000035.1:0-27386 GCA_031549115.1 Victivallaceae bacterium | reverse complement strand
TCAGATCAGAGAAAACCCCGATAACCGTCAAACCTTCTTTCTCGGCCAGCTTCTGACAATTCTCAATTTGGTTCTCGACCGAATCCGAAAAATCATCCGCACCCGAGCTCTGTCTAGCATAAATAATTGCATTCATAGTCTTTCCCTTTGTTATAAAGTACACCATTCCAAACAAATTTCAAATCAAAATTCATATTTAAGATACAAGTAACAGTAGTCATAGCTATTATCGCGATCCTCGCCAGCATGCTGCTGCCGGCTTTGAGCAAGGCCCGGGCGGCGGCGCAGGCGATCAAATGCACCGGCAACCTGAAACAACTGGGGCTGGCGGAAATGCTTTTCGTTCAGGACCACGACCAGAAACTGCCGGGGGGGTTGATTCCCGATTATTATTGGATGTGGCTGATAGGGGAATATGCCGGAAGCACCGAAATGTCTTTCGTCTGTCCGTCCAACAGCAGCACCGGACCGGGTGTCGGAACCAATCCGCCGGACGGCGGCTGTCCGTTCAAGACGGCGGCAATTCTGGGCTATAACCAGAATTTGATGATCGGCCCTTACGCGCACCCTGCTTATGCGAGCTTGGCAGATACCCAAATCACCCAATGGAAGCAGCCTTCCGTGTCGATTCTCATCACCGACAACGGCGACGGCGTCAGCTATGTGAAGTGTTCCCGGGCGGTAGGCCCCCTCGATATTCAGCACAACAACAGAATGAATATCGTTTTCCTGGATGGGCACGTCCAGCCGGCGACCTTGGAAGAAGCCAGCAAGGACGGATACAACGAAAATGGTCCGTACCACTGGTCGACGGACACCAACAAGGAATCCGGCCTGATCCGGCCCTGAGCGCTCACAGATTGAAAGTATTGGACCCATGGCACGACATTTACCCATTCTCCTCGGAATGCTCCTGGTACTGACCGGAGCCTTCATCGCTCCCGCCGCCGACAAACCGAAAGAAGACCTGTTGCAAATGTATCAGTGGAAATTGTACAACGAAGGCGGCAGCTCCGCCGAGTTTGCTCCGGAGGCGGATGCGTACCGGCTGCGTAAATTCAACTCCGCCGGAGCCGCGGCGGTGCGCTCGGAACCGATTCCGCTGACTGCCGGGGGGATGCGTCAGATCAACGTCGCCATCCTGCTGAACCAGCGGTCGTATGCGTCTATCTACATCCGCGTCCGGCTGCTCGCATCTCCCGAGGCGGCGCTGGCGGCGGACGGACGCATCTTCGACAGCTCCGGCACCTATGTGTCGATGCCGTTCGACATGCGCTATCCGGCCGGTGAGTGGCAGGAGATGCGGCTCCGCTTCGAGCCGGAACCGGCGGAGCGTTTCGTCGAGATCGAGGTGGTGGCAGCCGGCGGCGTGTGCGATCTGACCTTCGCCGGAGTGCGCCTGATCGACCCGGAGCCGCGTCCGCTGAGCCCGACCTGGGCCAACGATTCGGTCAGCGGCATCGAGCCGGTGCCGCATTATACGGAACCGGAAGAGGAGATCATTCCGCCGATGACCCCGGAGATCCGCGATGCCGTCGCCGCGCGCGGCGGGAACGTGGCCGGAGTGGAGTGGCGCGAGGGACGTCCGCGTTTCGTCGTCAACGGCGAAACGATCGCACCGGCCTTTTACAACGGCTGCTGGTTCAACCAACGGCTGTCGCAGTATGCGGATTTCCATCGCGCCGGTGTGAAAACGTACCTGTTGTCGATGCCGGTCGGCAAGAACCTGTACGGCAACGGCTTCTGGACCGGACCGGACACCTATGACTTTTCCGGGGTGGACGAGTGGCTGTGGCGGATTCTGCGGGTCGACCCGCAAGCCGACATCATTCTGTATCTGGGCTGCGACCCCTATGTAAATTGGGGCACGGACAATCCGGGCCACGTGATGGCCGACCACAACGGCAATGAAGTGGTGGTGGATTTCCATACCATCCGTTTCGGCGGCGAAGCCCCGAAGGAGGGCGAGCGCCTCGGCCCCAGCCTGTTTTCGGCCAAATACCGCCAGGACTGCGGCAATGCCCTGAAAAAACTGGTGGAGCACCTGAACGCCAGTGAACTGGGCAACGCGGTGATCGGCTACCATCTGTGCGGCTATTCCGACGGGCAGTTTTTCGACTGGGATTTCGGTTGGAAAAACCAGCATGTCGGCGATTACTCTCCCGCCGGCATGGCGGCGTTCCGCGACTGGCTGAGCCGGCGTTACGGGAGTGTCGAGGCGCTGCGGGCGGCGTGGGGCGACCCCGAAGTCACCTTTGCAACCGCCCAACGCCCGGCGATCGACGAAATCTGGACCGAAAATTACCTGGTCGACAGCCAGCAGGTCGCGGATCACAACCGTTTTGCCAGCGAAGGCCAGGCCGAAACGGTGTTGGCGCTGGCGCAGGCACTGCGCGAAGCCACCGACGGCAAGGCGCTGATCGGCACCTATTACGAGGACATCACCGGAAACGTCTACAACCACGTGGCGGTAAACCGGTATCTGGAGTCGCCGTATATCGACTATCTGGCCGGTCCGGCGGATTACCGTATCCGCAAGGCCGGTTACTCCGGCGGCGTGCGCAACGTTTTCGGTTCGACACTGCTGCACGGCAAATTGTTCCTGACCGAACAGGATTGGCGGTCGTGGTGCGCCGGACCGAATTCGCCGGTGGAAAACTTCGCCTACGGCCGCGCCGAGTCGCCGGAGGAGCACAACGCCATGGTGCGGCGCGAAAGCGGCATGATGCTGGCGTTCGGTCTCGGTACCTGGTGGTACGACCTGGCCGGCAAATGGTTCCGGGACGACGGGATCATGGCCGGCATCGCCGAAGCGGTCCGGGCGTTCAATGAGGACCTGACTGTCGGCGGCATGCCGGAGGCCGACCTGGCGGTATTCGTCAGTGAAGACAGCAACTATTACAACACGCTGCGCACCGCCGAAATCATGCGCGGTTCCATCGCCAAACAGCGGGTGCAATTGAATACTTCCGGGGTACCTTACCGGCTGTATCTGTTGAGCGACCTGGGAAAAATGCCGATTCCTCCGCATAAGGTTTATCTGTTCATCGACTGCATGGCGATGACGGAGGCGCAGCGCGGGTTGGTGAACGAACTGAAGCGGGACGGCAACACGCTGATTTTCTCGGGAACCTCGGGGATCATCGATCCGGACCGCCCGTACGTGGGCAACGCGCTCGCGGAGCCGCAGCTCGACGCCAGCCGGGCGGCGATGGAGGAATTGATCGAAATGAAGCTTGAGCCGTTCCGGGGCCTGCCCGCCGCGCATGTGACCGCCGGCCGGCATCCGTTGACGGCCAAGATCGATGACCGGCTGGCGCTGCCGCTGGCCTACTCGTCGCTATTGATCGATTTCCCGCAGGATGGCGTGCCGATGTTCGCGGTGGCGAACCCGGATTGCACTGCCTTGGCAACCTTCGACGACGGCAAAAGCGTGGCGGTCGCGGTGAAAGAGTTCGCCGACTACCGGATCGTCTACTCCGCGGTACCCGTGCTGCAGGACCGCTTTTTGCACAACATCGCCGCGACCGGCAAAAGCTGGGTTGCCGCCGAGGCCGGCGACGCGGTATACGCCAACGATCACTTCGTGACCATCCACGCGATGCACGCACTGAACGGAGGGCGGAAGCGCCTGATGTTCCGTCAACCGTCCCGGGTCATCGACCTGACCGACGGCACGGTAGTGGCGGAGCGCGCGAGCGAACTCGAATTGACGATGCGGATCGGCGAAACCAGATGGTTCCGCCTGGAGCCCGCCGAGTGAGGCAATCCATCTCCCGATAAACAAACCGACTCAGGCATGGCTTCCCGCCATGCCTGATTTTTTACGACTCTTCCGTAATTTTTTCCACTTTCAAGGAGGACGGGTTCAGGTACCAGCCGGGAGGTATCTGGTTTCCGCCGCTCGCGACAACATGCGATTTTCCATCCAGATTGTTGCGACAATAAGCACACGCGCGAATCGAAGAAACGTTCAATAACGCGCGCATCTTTTTTCTCACCGCGTCCGCACCCGATTTACGCAAATCGGTCCTGATATCGACACAACTGGACTGGTCGCACGGCACAAGACCGACTTGCACCCCGTTTGCCGATGGCGGGCACAGGTGAAATTCACCATCCAGGAATTCCCGGCATTGTGCAAAACAATTTTGAAACCGCCGCTGCAATTCGCCCGGATCGGTTTCCGGAGTGGAGGAAAAGCCGGGGTCATGCCACACCGGAGAAACAACTTCACATCGTACCCCCTCCTCGCGGCAAACATCCAGCAACTCATTGAGTTTTTTGGAATGCGGATAATAATTGCTCACCCGCAACAGAATCTTCCGATGCTTCAAAACCGGCAAGAGCTCCGCCGACGGCAACAAAGTGCCATTGGAAACAATCAGTACCTCCCGGATTCTCTTTTCCTCCACCAGCCGCTTCAAAATGACAGCAAGTCCATCGTGCAGCAATGGTTCGCCGCCGATGACCGAAATCACATTGATCCGCGAAACCACTTGCAACAGATCCTCGATATCCTGGAGCAGTTGTGCCGTTTCAAAATCATGAGGCTGTTTATAACACGGCATCAGGTTCGCGCAATATCGGCACCGGAGCGTACACCGGGACGAAATGACAAGTTCCATCGCCTTCAAATAAAAAAAACGGCGGGAAACCCTGGCGCGAATGTTCCAGCCGAGCAAAACCACTCCCCAAACTGCCTTCTGTTTCCAGTCTTCTCCGAAAATACGCTGGAATAAACGATTCATCTTCCCTCCATCTTTCCCTTTTCGCCGATTACCGTGCCAAACAGCGGCGCAGCAGGCTTTTTGTCTTCAGTTTCATGAAAGCGAACCAATTTGCCGCGGCAAGCTTTTTCATCATCTGCCGTACGGCATCGCGGTTTGCCGGGGGCAATTGCAACAGCACTTCTCGAAAACGCGAGGCGGAGGCCGCGATATCGGGCCAGTTTGCGGCGGTCAGGCAAGCCCCGCGCTGTAAACGTTCCAGCAAAGCGGGGTCGGCTTTCAAGCGGGCTATCTCTTCGGCAATTCCATCGGCGTCGCCGATTTCACACATCAGACAATTTTCCCCATTTACGGCATAATCGTCCAACGCAGGCAAATGATACATCACCGCCGTGCCTCCGGCATGGAACATTTCCAGAGGGGGCAGGCACATGCCTTCGGAAAGACTCATCTTCACCAGGACGTCGCAATCTTTGTAAACAGCAGGCGTATCTTCGTGCGGCACCCGTGAAAATACCTTGTCCACCCCCGGCCAGGAGGTCAACGCGGAAGAGGTCAACAGCCACAACTCGTCGGCACCGCCGGTTTGCGCGGCCCGAATCGCTGCGGGAACATTTTTGAAAGCGACTTCGACCGGACCTTCCACCAGAACCCGCAATCCGGTTCGCTTTCCGGTCTGCCGCGGCGAATTCCCAGGGGAATGCTTGTCGATACCGTTGAATATCACCGTGACTTCGCCATCGGTCTTCTGAAATGCGCCCTGTAATTCCCGTTTGACTTCCGACGACACCGCTATAATGGGAATGTTCATGGCATAGAGCGCCCGCTCCAAACGACCGCCCCGCCCGGACAAGGGCAAGTGCTGAAGCCAGTGAACAACCTTTTCATACCGCAAAACCGGGAGATGAAGCATCAGGAACCAGAATGTCACGACGAGAACATCGAACGAAACATCTTCGGCCTCTTTGATGGAGATGCAGGGAAGCCCGGCGACGGAACGGGAACGGGGAAGCCGTTCGGCGATGAAGAGGACGGAATCACCCTGCCGGGCCAGGAAGGAAGCATAGGCCTTGACCATGTTCATTCCGCCGGAAAGGTTGTCGTCCACAATCAGAAACGCGATTTTCATAACGCGAACACTCCTTGTTGCATGAAAATACTGTCGCCGGGCATCTGAAAATGCACCACTTGTGGACACCCCAAACGCACCGCCTTAACGATGCTGATACTTTACCTTTCGTATGATGGAATTTCAAGGGTTCAACCCGGAAGAAAATCCTTCTTTTGAAATTATGGATGCGGCGATTGACGGACCAGATAAAACGCGTGCAGCACCATCGCTTCGCTGGTCAGGTAATACGGCGTTCGCGCCCACTCCATTTCCGCCATGTAATCCGGCGGCGACTCGTCCAACTGAAGTCCATCGGGATCGCCGAAGCCCAACTGCTCCAGCGCCTCCAATTCCGCTCGAAAGAGGGCTTCGTCGCCCATAGCGGCGGCCCCCAGCAGAAAGACCGGGCGCGTCCAGCCGCAACGGCCTCCGGCGGCACAGAGCCGGTGACGCAGCTCCCACGCCCGCCGGTCGGCCGCGGTCAGGGGGCGCGGCAAGCTCCAGTACGGATTCAATTGCACCGGATGCTTTTGCAGCCCCAGGCGCTCCCGGGCGGAAAAACGGTCATTGACCGCGTAAATACCGAGCTCCGGATCCAACAGAGCGCGAAAGTTGAAACCGGCGTTCAGGATGCCCCGCCATTCGGCCGTCCCGGCATCCTCAATGCCGAGTGTTTCCGCCATCGCCGTTGCCGCCCGCAACGTCCAGGAGGCGGCGAACAGGGCGCACAGATAATTCCCGCCGCCCGCTCCGGCCGCTTCATCCTGCCCGGAAAACAGTTCGTGGTAAATCCCGTAACTTCCGTCCGGCTCCCGCCGCAGGCAATCCGCGAAAAAGCAGGCCGATTCCCGGATGACCGGGAATGCCACGCTCCGGGTGAACTGCGCGTCGTTTTCCCAGCAGGCGGTGTCCCAGGCGGTTTTGGCCGGATAGGCGGCGTTGTGCAATTCATAAAAGCAGACATTCGGCTGCCCCTCCAGCGCCATTACGTGCGGCGGATTTTCTCCCACCGGAAACTCCCACGCCCACATACAGCCGCGGCGGCGGAAAACCCGCCGGGTGTATTCGCGCATCTGCCCGATCCGGCCATGGTAAAATTCACACCACGCCCGCGCCGTATCCGCCCGCCCCAGCCGCAACAGCGCCGGATGCACGAAACTCAGGTCCATCGGGAAACAATTCCGCCAGCCGTTGCCGCTCCAGCCGCACGGCGGCGCCGGTGAACGCCGGTCCGCGCCGTAACTTGCCAGCAGGTGATGGGCGTACCGGATCAGGCGCGGACGCCACGGTTCATAGCCGGTCGTGTCCGGCAACGCGCCCAACCGCCGCTGCCAGGCGCATTGCGCCGTACGGCGGAATTCACGGGGGTCTTCGCACGGCGGCGGCCGTGAATCGCCGAATTCCAGCACAAACGCGGTCACGCCGGTTCCGCGCGGGAAAGTATAACCGATCCGTTCCGTCCCTCGCGCTTGTTTCGGCGCTTCGCCGTCAAGCGCGATCGCCCGGAGACAACAGCGGTCAGCGGCGGTCGCCGCGAAATTCCAGAGCAATCGCGGCATGGCGCCAACGGGGTTTTCCCATTCGAATTCGAGCAGCAGCACATCCGGCCGATCGGGGTGAAAGTTGGTCTGCAATCGATAGCCCCAATCGCGGGTCCGCCATTCCGTCACCAGCAATCCCGCCATGGGAAGCCATTGCTGACGGTAATGCCGCGGTGTCTCCTCCGGAATCTCCTCCCACTGCATGAAACCGAGCGGAACGAACGATCCATACCCGTAACGCGAAACGGTTTCGATATGATCCGCGTGCATCAGCCCGGTCGCCGTGCCGCTCGCATGGCCCGGCGTTGTCAGCCCCCAGGCGTCGAAGCTGCCGCCGAAGCGGCCGCTCCCGAGATAAAGCGGCAGCCGTTTCCCGGCCTGACGCCAATCGCCGCTTTGATAGGCTCCGGCAAGATCAATCCCATTCATCGCCCGCTTCCTTTCCCTCCGGTTGCCAATGCCATACCGTTTCGACGGCGTGGCGCAGGGAGCCGCCCGCGTAAATACGGAATTCGCCCGCTTCGCAGCGCCATTGGCCATTTGAATCGTAGAAGCCGAGCTGTTCGGCCGTCAACGGACACGACACCCGGCGCGATTCGCCGGGGGCGAGAAAAATCCGTTGGTAGCCGCACAATTCCTTCCACGGGCGCTGAATCGAGGCGACCAGATCGGTCAGATAAAACTGAACGACCTCCTCGCCCGCGACCGTGCCGGTATTGGCGACCCGGACCGAAATCACGCCATCCGCAACCCGCAAATCCTCGTAGGCAAAGGTGGTGTAGCTCAACCCGAAGCCGAATTCCAACGCCGGAGCGCCCGGCAAATCCAGATACTCCGGCCGCGGATTCATCGTATTGTAAAAGACCGGAATCTGGCCGGGGTGCCGGGGAATCGAAAGCGGCAACCGCCCGGCCGGGTTGTATTCGCCGAAAAGGCACCGGGCGATCGCTTCGCCCCCCGCCATGCCCGGATACCAGGCCAGCAGCACGGCGTCGGCCTGTTCCATCACCTCATCCGACCACAGCGGGCGTCCCTGGATCAGCACGGCGATCAACGGCTTGCCGAGCTGCCGCAAACGCCGGAAGAGCGCGGTCTGCGCGCCGAGAAAGTGCAGCGTGCCGCGATCGGTGCCTTCGCCGCTCTCCTTGTCGCAGACGGCGTCGTCCAGAATTTCCGCGATGACCGCCGCGCCGGTTTCCGACCGTGTCACCGCGTTGCCGTACATGGTGCTGGCTCCGCCCAGCACCAGCACGATCGCGTCGCAGTCCCGCGCCGCCCTCTCTGCCGCCGCGAAGCCGCTGTCGTCGTCATGCCGGATGCGGCAGCCGGGCGCGTAAGCCAACTCGAATTGCCCCGCTGCCGCCCGCTCGGCCAAAGCATCGCGCAATGTCACCACGTCATCGGCGCGCTGCGGCGCGGTGTAGTCGCCCAATTGATTCATCACATGATCGGCATTGGGGCCGATCAGGGCCAGTTTGCGGATATGCCGCAACGGCAGGATGCCGTTGTTTTTCAATAGCGTCATGCTCTTCAACGCGGCGGTCAAGGTCAACGGCCGGTTGGCGCGCGTCACCTCGGCGATCGCGACGGTTTCCGGCGGATACGGGTGCTCGAAGAGGCCGATTTCGAATTTGACCTTCAGCAGCCGTCCCGCCGCCCGGTCGAGATCGTCCTCCCGGATCAAGCCGCGCGCCAGCGCCTCCAACAGGCCGTCGCGGTGCAGTTCGAGGAAGCCTTCGTCGACATCGCAGCCGGAACGGATGGCGCGCGCCGACGCCTCCGCCTGGTCGCCGGCCAGGCGGTTTGACACCAGCCGCATGATCGCCCCCCGGTCCGACACCACGAAACCGTCGAAACCGAGTTCATCCCGCAGGATTTCCGTCAGCAGCCGGTAACTCCCGGTCGCCGGTTCGCCGTCCACGTCGCTGTAGGCGCTCATCACCGAACGGGCGCCGGCCCGAATCGCGGCGCGGAACGGCCGCAACTGGCAATTGCGGAGCTCCACCGGTCCCAGGTGGGAGGTAAAGGAGTTGTGGCCGCCCTCGGGGCTGCCGTGCCCGGCGAAGTGCTTCAAGGTGGCGACAATGCCATGCCGGACGATGCCGCGGATTAGCGCCGCTCCGGCGCGCGCGGTCAGGAGCGGGTCTTCGGAGAAGTTTTCCTCGGCCCGCGACCAGCGGGGATCGCGGATGACATCCAATAGCGGCGCATAGACCGCGGCGATTCCGGCGCTGCGCGCCTCGGCTCCAATGGCGGCTCCGATCTGTTCGAGCAAGTCATCGTCCCAGCAGGAGCCCAACCCGAGTCCGGTGGGGAAAACCGTCATTCCCAGCGCCATCAGCCCGTGCCCGGCCTCTTCGGCCAGATACAGCGGTATCCCCAGCCGGGAATGCTCCAACACATGGCGTTGGAACATGCCACCTACCTCGCGCATCCGCTCCGGAGGCACGCCACTGGCCCAATCCCGCCGCGTCCACCAGTCGGCCCGCAAGAGCCCGTACATCGAGCCGATCGGACAGGTGGCAAAGGTGTCCTGAAATTTCTCGGTGATTTCAAAACGGTTGCCGCTGCGCCGGTAGGATTCGAAACCGTCCAATTTGCACAACTGGCCGATCTTTTCGGCCACGGTCATACGGGCCAGCAAGTCTTCGACACGCCGGGCGGGTGAATTTTTCGCATTTTTATACGGGAGCATTCGATTTTCTTTCCACGGATATTGTTATTGCTGCATGAAAACATGATTCCAACTTGCCGCCGCGAAGCATTCACGCGCCCCGGGCGATACGACGACGCGGCCCAGCCGGTTGACGCCGTCAGCGCAGGCGGTTCCGGCAATGGCCACGGCATAGTCGCTATCGTGGCGCAGCCGCTCCGAAGCATCCGGAAGCCACAGCCCCAATTGCCAGACGCCGGGTTCGAGATCGTCCGGCAGCCGCAAGCGCGCCGCCACCCGGTGACGCAACGGCGTATAATCCGGATCCTGCGGCGCATACGGTTGCAGTTGGCGGCAGTCCATACCGGTCGGAATGACATGACGCCTCCCGTCGCGACAGAGGACGAAGTAAACGGGGCGCGGGTTGATGAAGGTCGAAAAGCCGTAGTTCACCAGTTCCAGCGCCACCTCCCACTCCGAACCGGCGGCCGGATGCGCTTCATAACACAGTTTTTGCACCTCCAGCCGGTAGCCGAGGTGATCGCGGATGTATTCGAAGCCGCTCACCGGCCTGCCGGCGAAATAGCCGGCGCCGAACGGCAGGCGTTCACGCCGCAGCCACTCCGGATCGATGCGTTCGCTCCGCCAGAAGTCGATCGCCCCCGGCCCCGGGACGCGTTCGAGCGCGGCGTAGCCGTGTACCAGGCCGAAGGTGGTATAATGATGCTGCCGCAAGCGCCGGATCGCCATTGCCGCCGTCACCGCTCCGGTCTGGTCCGGCCCGTTCCAAAAAAGTTCGCCATCCACCGGCATGAAAGGCGCTTCCCGGGTGGCATAGTCGTATTCCGGTTCCCCCGGCCGGTTATAGGGATAACGCTCCTCCGGGTCGGCGATGATGCCCCCCTGATTGAACGTCTGGCCGTCGTTCCAGCCCGACAGGGTCCCATCGTTGAAAAATCCGATCCGCGCCGCCGGGTGGGCGGAAAACGCAATGTCCGGCGTTATCTCCCGGAAGACGCCCAGCTGCCGCAGCGCCGCCTGCTTGTATGCCATACGCCGCATCATGGTGAAGCGGTCGGCGGGCAACAGCCGCAGCGTGTTTTCGACGACCGCCGCGATCCCCGCCGCGGACGTTTCCAGCCCGTGCTCCGAAGAGTGAAATTCGCCCCACAACCCCAGCCACCCCATCTGCAATGTGTAAATGACATCCCAATGCCGCCGCAACAGCGGCGCCAGTTGCTCCATATGCCGCAGCAAGGCCGCTTCGTCGGGACCATACGGCGCCAGATCGTGTTCGTAGGCGAAACGGAGCAGCAGCTTGACCCGCAACCGCCGCGCCCGTTCGAACGACGCTTCGATGGCGTCCAGCTTGGCGGCGGAAATCAACCCCGCCCGGTAATCGGTCAGATAACAATACCCCTGCGCCATGGTGACGCCCTCCGCCGCCACGGTGTCGAACATCCAGCCGTCGGCGCGATGGGCGAGATGCCGGAAGTATTCTTCGTTTGGCAGCATCCCGATTCCCAATTCCAACCGGAATCCGCGCTCGGGGTTGCGGAGCGCCGCATGGCGGTTTGCGATTGTTTTCATGGCTTCGCCTCATCCGTTTCCAGCGCAAACAGCGCCACGTCGCCGTAAATATCCGCCGGAACGGCGTCGAACCGCAGCATCCGGTCCCGAATCGTATAGACGTGTCCGCTCAACGATCCCGTCACCCGCATTCCGGTGGGAATCCGCAACTCCTGACTCCCGCCCGCCGGCGGCGCCGCCAGCCCCAGCATCCCGGCGCCATAGATCAACTCCCCGTCGCTTTCCGACAGCGGTTCCAATCCCGCCGCGCGGGCGAAATTGCGCACCAGGCGCGGCGAAAGCGCACCGGGAGCGCCGATCCAGACCCGGGTGGCGGCGCCGTCGCGCGCCACCAGCATGCCCGCGAGATCGGTGCCGGGGTAACGCGCCAGCACCGTCCCCGGCGAATCCGGGCGCGCCGCCCATGAGGTAGTCCAATCCATCAGCATATCCGACGAATACAACCCCAACACCATCCCCGGCCGCAGTCCCTCCAGCAACGGATCGGCGACCGGCAGGATTTCAATCCCGCGATTCACCGTTTCCGGCGCGGAATACAGCGCAAAGCCGGTCACCAGCTCCGGATTGGCCTCGCCGCCCGGCGCCGCCACCCCCGGCGCGGTCAGATAGACCACGGTCCGGCCGTCCCGTTCGAGCCGCTCCCGGATTTGACGGCTTTCCGTCGCCGTCAGCGTCAGGGGATTCAAAAAAATCGCCACCCGGGGCGGCGGCACCACCGGATTCCAGGCGTCCTCCAACACCAGGAAACGGACCGGCAATCCGGTTTTGCTCCACATGGCGACACCGTTGGCTCCCATGCCGCGGGTGGTCTGCTCCACCGCGGCGGCGTTCCAATATTGGCCCAGCGTCATCAGGTAATCCGGCGTCCGGTCGTCGATGAATACGCCGACATAGTCTTCGCCGAGCGCCGGTTGATCGTGAACGGCCGCGGTCAACGCCACCGCTTCGCGGAGAATCGTCAGCGTTTCCGGGTGCCACGCCCAACCGCCCCACATATCCCAATAATGGAAGCCGCCGCCCGCCGCCAACTGATGCGCGACCGATGCCAGGGTCTGGCGCCGGAATTCCGCCTGGCTTTTGGCATGGAACGGGTGATCGTAATCCACCCAGATGTCCAGGCCGGAGAGCAGATTGCGCAAATCCAGCTCCGCGACCGGGATCTTGTCGTGAAACACCGCGCCCAGCATCCCGCCGCGGGCGATGAAGTCGATGGCCGGCGTCTCCAGAATTTCCCGGTGACGGTTGTGGCTCAACGGATAGGACGCCGGCAGCGTCGGCCAGTACATCCCGGTCAAAAGGCGCCCGTCCGAACCACGCTTCAGCCCCTCGGCGAAGGCGATCTGGCGCCGGTTGTTGCTGACCGAGAGAAATTCATTGAAGTCGGAGCAACGCGCCTCCGTGCCGGGAATACTCAGCAGCGGGAAGCGGGGTAAATCAGGATCGCCCGCCATCCGTCCGCGTTCCGCCCGGCCCGGAAACGCGACGGTATCGAAATCCACCTCCCCGCCCCAGGCCTGGCGCAGCGCCTCCCGGCTGCCGTATTTTTCGCGCAGGAAACGGCGGAAGTGCGCCATGGCGGCGGGGCTGTAATCGGCGAATTCGGCTTCGTTGCTGAACAACCACTGGCCGTCGGCACTGCCGTTCAGATAGGCGCCGATCACCACTTTGCCTTCGGGCACGGCATTCAGATAGCGCCCCAGCGCCTCCAGAAGCCGGCGGCCGTCTTCCCGGAAGCGTTCGGAGTGATTGCTCGCTTCGTAATATTCCGGCCCGGACGGCGGCGCGCCGCCGTAACGTATCACCCGGCAACCGTTGGCGACGCCTTTTTCGCCCTGCGCGTTGACGTGGATGTCGTCCGGATAGCGTTCTCCCCAGGCGTTGGGAACGTTGATGTTCAAATCCAGCAGCAAATAGCCGTCCGGCACCCGCCGCAGAAATTTGCGGATCTCCATTGCCACCGCGCGGAAGTCGTATTCGTCCGGCCCGCGCCAGATTCCGCTCGGCGCCCCCGGTGAATCGGCGTACGGGCCGGTACGCAACCGGATGGTGTGGAGCCGGAACCCGGCGCGTTCCATATTTTGCACATAGGCCCTGTCCAGCCCGGAAGCGGGGGAGAAGCTGACCGCGAATGGCAGTTCCTCCCCGTTGACGGTCAACATCATGCGGTCATTGCGCCGTTCCAGCTTCGGAACCGCCGTCGGGCGCTGCCGCAGCAGCTCGTCCACCTCGGCGTCCGTCACCAGCTCCACATCCGGCGTCGGCTGTTCGTCGCTGCGCCAATATTGCACCGCCGGTACCCGCCCGGCCTTGGGAACGACCGCCGTCCGCTTGTCCGGCGCCGGCTCCAGGCTCGCCATATGCAGCAGCAAATCCGAGCGGTTGCCCCGCTGCTCGAAGCCCAACGCCACCGTCGCCGCCTCAGATGGCGGAGCGAAGGTCCGGCTCAGCCGCCGATAATGGCCCGGCGCCGTCACCGTATTGCAGTATTGCTGAAAATCGAACGGATAAAAATCCATTCGCCCCAACGCCCTCCCCGAAGCGTCCGAGAACAGCAAAACCGGCATGATTTCAGCGTGAAATTCCAACTCCCGCACCGCGATATCCAGATTCACCCGTACCTCGCCGGCGGGACCGCGTTGCAACGGCAACGCCTCCCGGGTCGCGGTCAGGCTATAACGGTACCCGGCTCGCGTCCACACCGTGTTTCCGGCGTACGCCAATCCGATTCCGTCGTCCCGGCGGGTGATCGCGGCGCGCGGCCGGTCCGGGTCGGGACAATACCACAGGCCCGGGTCGGAACAATTCCAATATTCCGATACTGCGATTCCCGGCAGCGCGATGCGCTCTTCGCTGTATTCCCCGGCGTTCGCAACGCTCCCCGCGAGAAACGCCGCGGCCAACATCCATTGCATTATTCGCATCGCTCTTTTTCCTCTCCATACGCTTGCCCCGCCACGGCGAATACCGCCACGTCACCGTAAATATTAGCGCCTTTCAGGTTGAAAGTCAATTCCCCGTCGATACAAGTATAGTCCTGGCCGGTCAGACAACGCGCGATGGCGATGTTTTCCGGCAGCGCGATCCGCTGGAGGCCGCCCTTGGGACGGGCGATCACGGCGAGGAGTCCGGCGCCGTAATAGACCGCGGAATCGTTTTCCGCCCAGACGTGAACTCCGCCGGCTTTGGCCAGATTGCGCACCAGCTGCGTACTCAACCCGCCGGGAGCACCGATCCACACTTTGGTATATGCCTTGCCCCGGAGAACCAGCATCGCGGGCAATTCCGTGCCGGAGTAGTGTGCCAACACCGTGCCGGGCGAATCGGGAAGCGCCGCGGCGCTGATGATGTTGGCCATGTCCATTTCCGGCGTGTAGCTGTTCAGATGCAGTCCGGGGCGAATGCCGTCCAGCAAGGGGTCGGCCACGGCGGCGAAGGTCAGGCCGCGATTGCGGGTGCCGGGGTGTTCCGCCAGCCGGAATCCGGTGATTGTATTCGGATTGTCCGGCGTACCGGGGGCGGCGAGCCCCGGCGCGGTCAGATAAACCAGGAGGTGTCCAGCCAGGCCGAAACGTTCTTCGATCCGGGCCGCTTTTTCCGGTGACAGGGTCAGGGGATTGAGGAAAATGGCGACCTTCGGCACCGTCAGCCCCGGATCGAGCGCGTCGTCCTGCAGGAAGAAGCGCACCGTGACTCCGGTGTGCCCCCACAATTGAACGCCGTTCATGCCCATATGTTTGACGGTTTTTTCCACTGCGGCGGAGTTCCACGGCGCCCCCAGTAAATAGGTGTGATTCGCCGCGTCTTCATCGACGAAAACGCCGATGTAGTCGTCGCCGACCGGCGGCACATCGCGCAGCGACTCCCCGAACGCCAACCCCTCATGCAGAGTCTTCTGCGTTTCGGGGTGCCAGAACCAGCCGCCGTTCATATCCCAAAGGTGAAAACCGCCACCCGCGGCATATTGCGCGGCGATCGCCCCCAGCGCCTGGCGGCGGAACTCCGCCGGACTTTTGGCGATGTAGGGGTGCGAATAATCCAGCCAGGCGTCCAACCCGGAGTTGACGTCCCGCAAATCCAATTCCGCCACCGGCAGTTTGCCGTGCAAAGCCGCCCCCAGCGATCCTCCGCGGGAGATGAAATCGATGGCATTGCTGGCGGTGAGCTCCTTGAAGTCGCCGTGGCAAAGCGGATACGACGCCGGCAGCGTCGGCCAGTACATGCCGGTCAGCAGCCGTTGCCGGGAGCCCCGTTTGAAGGCTTCGGCGAAGGCGATCTGACGCCGGGTGTTGCTGACCGACAGAAAGGCGTTGTAATCCTGCGCCTGGCTTTGCGCCGCATTGGCGGTCAACAGCGGGCTCAGGTTTTCCGGCCGCGCCCGCCGCAGCGCGAACGGCGGGACTTCGGCGGCGGCGAAATCCGCTTCAAAGCCCCAGGCCCGGCTGAGCGCCGCCGGATCGTTCCGGTATTTTTCGCGCAGATAGTCGCGAAACGCGTCGCGCGCGCCGGTGCTGTAATCGGCAAACTCCGGTTCGTAACTGAACAGCCACTGGTTGTCGGCGCCGCCGTTCAGGTAAGCGCCGATGACCGCTTTTCCCTCCGGCGCCCGGTTCAGCCAGGCGCCGAACGCCTCCAGCATCGCGGCGCCGTCTTCACGGAACTGCCGGGAGTGATTCGACGCCTCCCAGAATTCCCGCCCGGAAGGCTTTTCGCCGCCGTAACGGGTGACCCGGCTCCAATCGGCGACGCCTTTTTCGCCCCGCGGATCGGCATGCACGTCGCCGGGAAACTCCTCGCCCCACTCCGAATAGACATTGATGACGATATTGAGCATGATGAACGCCTGCGGCACCCGGCTCAAGACCTGCCGGATTTCGCGGGCGACCGGCGAAAAGTCGTAGCGGCCGCGCCCCAGCCAGATATTCGACGGCGACAGGACGCTGTCGGCACAGGGGCCGGTGCGGACCGTGATGGTGTGAATCCGGAAGCCGATCCGCTCCATCGCCTGCAGCATCGCGCCGTCCAGCCCGGTGACCAACGGCGTATAATGAATGGCGAACGGCATTTCCCGGCCGTTGATGGAAAACACCTGGCGCTCCGCCCGCTGCCGGATCAACGGATAAGCGGCTTCGCGCTCTTCCAGCAGGCGAGCGAGCGCCGCGTCGTCCAGCAGCACCGTATCCGCCTGCGGCGTCAAACCGTCGTCATGGAAGCGCACATCCGGCAAAAGCGGCGTCCGGCGCCGCACCACCGGATCCCAGCCCGGTTTGGCCGGGGCCGGCTCCAACGTCGCCAGCTTGAGATTCATCCGCACCCGGTTGCCGTTGAAGGCAAAGCCGATGCCGATCGCCCCCAGCTCCGGCGAGGCGTGAAAACTTTTTTCAATCCGCCGCGTCTGCCCCGGCGCCGTCTCGAAATTGAAATAGAGTTGTTCGTCAAAGGAAAAAAGCCCCATTTCTCCCAGGCGCCGCCCATCGCGATCCAACAGAATCACCAGCGGAGCCAGCTCGGTATCCGCTTCGATCAACGGCGCCGCGAATTCCAATACCAGCCGCACCCGCCGGTCCGGTCCGGGCTCCACCGGCAGCGATTCCGTGCTTTCCACCCGGCCGAAGCGGGGATTGGCTCCGGAAAAATCGGCGTTGCCGTCCCAGCCAAACAGGACGGTACCGTCTTCCGCCGCAGTAATCGCAACCTCCGGGTGTTCCGGCACATTGTGCCAGAGCTCCGGCGCATCGACGGAAAAGTGGACCGGCGGCGCCAGCGAAGGCGCCGTGATGACGCTTTCGTCGGCCGCGGCAATTGCCGCGGCGCAATACAATACTCCGGGGAAAATGGACAATTTCATGGTCGACCTGATGTTACGGGAAAATGGGATTGCCGATGGAACCGGCGAGCGTATCGCCCCACAGACTGGTCGCCGTCAGCCCTTCGTTCCAATGGTACGCATCCGCGTGCAGATCGGCAAAGAGGGTGTTGTTGGTCATCGGATTGCCGTGCGGAATGGCGGCGATCACCTCGTTGAACGCGGTGAAGCCATTGATGACGAAATTGTTGCACTCGGCGATCAGGAAGGTCTGGCTGGGGTTTTTCAACGCCGACATCGGCAGGTAGTATTGCGGATTGTGACAGCGCCACATGTACTGGTTGATCCCGTAACAGCCGACCAAAGGACCGGAAAAGTTGGCCAACGATTCCGTGGACGGGCAGGAGAAGATTTTCACTTTGCGGTCCGGATAGCCGTTATGCGTGGCCCAGTCGCCCGGCGAAAGCGTATACGTCGACGGATCTTCGCCGCCCGCGTACGGCGCCAGTTGCGCCTGCCAGTAGTTTTCCCCGTTCGCCCAACCGCCGCGAACGGCTTCGGCCGGATAGGAGTTGCAGTCGACGGCATAAATGCCCGCCGCGGTGCCCTGCTGCTTGAGCTGGCTGATGCATTTGATGCGCTGGGCGGCGGCGCGCGCCTTGGCCAAAGCCGGGAGCAGCATACTAGCAAGAATTGCAATAATTGCAATCACTACCAATAGCTCAATAAGCGTAAACAATCTTACTTTGCCGGTCTGTTGTCTCGTCATCGTTTTCACCTCGTGTTTTTCGGTTATGTGTTTTTTGGGTTCAACGCCAAAGGGGAGCAGTAAAATGCGTCTGGTTGTGTTCGAAGAAACTCTGCGATTTTTCAAACAGAATCTTCGCCGCCGCGGTCAGCAGATCGTCTTCGAAAAAGAGAAAATGCAGATTGGCCGGAAACGGCACATCGCCCGGCTCACGGAAGAATTCGTCGACGATCACGATCGGCAATTCCCCCGGCGGCGGCAATTCGCCCAGCCATACCGCCATCTGGTAATCCGGCAGATTTCCGGTTTCAATGACCAGCGCGTCGTACGTTCCGCGCACCCGCAAGAGGAATTCGACCAGATGGTGGCGCCGCTGCGTGACCGGCACGCTGCAAATCAAGGCGTCGTCCGGCATCATCCCGCCATGGCTCAACTCCGCGCACAACAGATTCCGCAGCCAATCCGCGTTGGAGGTATAGCGCGGGTCGCCCAGCAGTACGGCCGGACGCTTGCACTCCATCTCCGCCAGTTTACCGGCCAAAAGACGCATTCCGGCCGCCCAATCGCAGTCGATGCGGCTGGCGTGGATATCGGATTCGCAGTGGCCGACCACCAGCAGCGGTTTATTCTGCAGCGCCAAAAAATCCGTCCATGCCCGGTTGACGAAGCCGGTCAACAGGAAGCTGCTGCACCGCATCAGGTCGTCCGCCAGGCTGCCGTTGATTTCCGGGCCGGGAAAGCAGAGCTGCACCTGGGCATGGTAACGGGCGAGGGTCACACAGAATTGCGCCAGCGACCTGCCGCCCGGATAATTTTTGTCGTTGACGTTGACCAGCCCGACCAGCGCCGGGCTGTCTTTGAAGTCGATGTTGCCGGTATAAATCGTCGCCACGCCATGGCGGCGCTCCAGATTTCCGGCGGCGACCAGATCGTCGACGGCGCGCCGCAGGGTGACCAGGCTGACGCCGAAGCGTTCCGTCAACTCCCGCTCCGACGGCAGACGATCGCCCACGACGAGATTCAACTCCCGAATCAGGCTGATCAACTTCAGCTTCGCATCGTTGTATTTGAGAATGCGCGCCATCTTTCACCACTCTTATTATTTACAAAGCTCTGTTTTTAATAATTATAGCAAAAAAGAAAAAAATGTCAAGACTCCGGATCGCAAAAATAGGAAAAAAACCAAAAAAATCGCTTTTCCCCCGCGGCGTGAAACAATTTGTCCAATCACTCTTCAAACGGGCATTGAGCAATATGCCGCAAGGATGCGGTCTGCTTCGCGCGTTACGGCAGCGCCAGGGTTTTCATGATATCGCCGTCGAGCCGGGCGGCCAGGAGACGCGGCTCGAATTGCCGGCTCAGGCGTTGCGCGGTTTCGATGAGCGTCCCGGAGGCGCGGGAGCGCTCCGGATCCGGTAATACGCGAATGGTATAGAATACATGCTCCAGCAACGCATCGACAAGACGCAGCCGAAACATCTGGCGATCCAGCGGTCGAATATGTTCTTCTTCGTTCCCCGTCGCCCGGTCCAGGCAAAGCAATCGCGAGAGCGGCACGGCCGGAACCGCGTACAGCTCCGGATCATTTCGAAATGTCTTCCAGCTCGGCAGCGGCCATACGACGGGAACGTCTCCCTGCCATCCCAACAATATCAGATCGTCGGCCGAGCCGTGGCCGCCGGCGGCACGGTAGCGGGTCATCGTAGTCGATTTGCCGACACCGCTGACGCCGAAAAGCACGGTTCCCGGGAACGGTTCGTCCAGCAATGCGCCATGCAACAGGGCAATGCGACGCCCGTCCGCCGCCGCGCGCGCGGCGGCCAGCGCCAGCAACAGGCGCCATTCCGCCGGCCGAACGGGGTCCCGAGGCGAGAATGGTTCTCGACGGCAAAGTACCGGCACGCCGGCGTCAAAGACAGCCCGGTGCGATCGTATGGAAAAAAGCGCCATCGCCTCCTCCGACCCGATTTCCTGCTCCCGCAGCTCTGCGTCCGGCCGAACTCCGGTCGGCGGCCGCGCCGAACTCCCCAGCAGTTGCCCGAATTTCGCCAGGCTCGCCGCAGCAGCACTGCCGGCCGCCTTCAACCGGAAAGCATCGTCGCCGGCTGAAATCATGATTTCGGCCGCCGTCACAGCAGCACTCCACGTTCGCGCAGCAGCGCAGCCAATTCCTGCCGGCAGTAACGTTTGCCGAGGGACCCCGGACAGAATTTCCGGCAATAACAGCGATAGACACACTCTTGACAACGCGCTTCACTCCGCTCGCTGCTGCGAAGCAATCTTTTCCGGAATGCTTCGAGTCCCGCGCTTCGCCAAACATCGGCGAGGCGGTCGCGATTTGCATATCCCAATACCCGGTCGGCAGCGGCGCTGCAAGGGATAATGGCCCCGTCCGGGCGAACCCCCAGCTCGGACATCGGCACCCGGCAAACCGCGCAAGCCGCATCGGCTGGTTTCGGCGCTTGCAGTTGCTCCCAATAGCGTTTGGCCGGAGAGCGGGGACTCATATGAGGAAGACGGTCGAAAACCGGCAAAAAAGCGGTAATCATCTCCGCCAAGTCCTCCAGCGTCAACGCCTGATATCCGGTTGTTTGCGGCAGATTTCTGAGATCGATCAGGTTCAGCCGGTAGGAGTGGATCGGTAGAGACTCCAGAAATTCCGCAAAGACGGGCGCGCTCCGGTAATTTCTCCGGGAAATCACCGAATTGACCTGTATCTTGAGTTCCAGCTTCCCGGCACGCCGGATGGCCTCCAAGGTCTTCTGAAAAGCACCTTCGCCACGTCCGGCATCATGGTCGGGTTCAAAGCCATCCAGGGAAAATTGGATATAGTCACAACGCCGGGTCTGTGCAATATGCTCCAAGAGCGCGTCGTCGACGCAACTGCCGTTGCTGATCAGATGAAAACGCATCCGTCCGGCGACAATCCGGTCGATAATGTCCCGCAACTCCGGCCAGAAGAAAGGCTCTCCACCCCAAATTCCGATACGAAGCACCTTGTTTTCCGACAATTCGTCGACGAAGCGCAACCATTCCGGCGCGGTCAATTCGCGATCACCAGGCTTGTGTTTGGTGCACAAGCAAAACGGACAACTCAGGTTGCAGCGCCGGGAAAAAGTGATATTGACCCGATCCAATCCCCTCACGCAACACTACCTTTCAGCAGAACCGTCATCACACGTAGAACCATCTGTGGTGGAAATTTCATCGGCGCAGGAGCCTGCCGCGCCGGAGGCCAGGCAGTTGCGGCCGAATTCGATCAACACCGGTTTTTCATACTCCCAAACCGAGTCGTTTTGTGTTTCCATACTTTTTCCTATGCTATTTTACTGATGATCAGTGATTTGTTTTCTTCGGCAAACGTCAGCTTGTATTCGCTGGTAGCCCAGCCGGCGATATCGGCATTCCAGTTGGCCATCACGCCGCCGAGATTGACTGCTTCGGCGGAATCCCAGCCTTGACAGAACGTCGCGTTGGAGCCGGAAACCGCCGTCCACGATTCAAGATCGTCTTTCCAGTCCTGGGAGTCGAAGTTGAAATTCAAGGTGTCGCCGGTGAAGTCATTCACCCCGGCCTCCCAATTCACACTGCTGCCAAACTCAAAGCTCCAAACGGACGCCGCCGAGAGGTGGGTTTTGGCCGAGGTCAAGTTCACCGCGCTGTCGCCGGTGACCATAATGGTCTGGAAACATACTGCTCCCGCATTGAAGTCACCGGTGAAAGCGTTGAACGTCAGGGTTTTGGTGCCGCTGACGTAATAGGTGAAATTGGCGTCCACACCACGGTCTCCCAAGTAAGTCGCGCTCTGCGAAGCACCGGAAAGCATGCCGCTAAACTTGAGATTGTCGCCCAACCCGCTCACGATCACATTGGCGTTGCCTTCGACAGTGCCGGCACCATAGGAACCGGCGTAGACGTTTGCGTTAATGGTAATCACTTTGTCGGTCGCGTTCAGGGTCAAACAGGTGTTTCCGGTAATTTTCGTATTCACCGAGACAGTCGCATTGTCGGCGAGATTGCCGGCGTAAATATTCTTGCCGAAGGTGCCGCCGGTGATGGTCAGCTGAACATTGCCGGAGATGTCGGCCTGCTCGGAGTTCGCTCCCCGGAACATCAGCCCACCGCCGACGTAATTGCTGAAAGTTCCGCCGGAGATGGTCAACGAAACCGCGCCGTTGCGACTCATGGAGCCGGCCAAGATGTAATCGGCGCCCATCACGAAATTGCTGATGGTACCGCCGGTAATGACCGTGGCGGCGGAACCGGTGAAAGTCAGTGGCACACTGCTGTCGGCGTTCACATGATTACCGCCGATGACCATCGAAGCGGTACCCTTCTCGAAGTTCGCCTGGAGGGTACTCGTGGTGGTGATATCCGCTCCGCCGGCCAGTATCTGGTGCCCACCGATAATCGAGCCGAAGTTGGTACCGCCGGTAATCTTCAGGTTGGTAGTGAAAACCTGGGCGCTGGCGCCGTTGATCTGGTTGCCGCCGACCGCGTGCTTTTTGCTGAATTCTCCGCCCTTGATGGTGAGGTCGGTGGTCTCCGCCCACGCACTGCTGCCGGCGCCCATGCCGCCATAGACGTTGCCGGTGAAACGGGTGGGATTGTCCACCTCTGTCCCCGGCTGGATGATCGCGGTCACGCCCCGGAATTCGCCGCCGGTGTAGTCGCTGCCGCCCTCGACGTAAATCGTGGTGAAATAGCTGTCGGAGGTGGCTTCGCCGATCGACTTGAACGCGTTGACGGAGTAGTACCCCACGCCGTCGCCGCCGGTGTATACCTCCGGGGTGGGCTTGTCGGTGCGCCAGCCGCTGTTGATATAGGCGTTGACACCCTGCGTGATGATAAACAAGCCCGTTTCGGCGACCGCGAGCCGGTAGCGCACCAGGCCCACATCGTAATAGTCCCTGCCGTCGTCAAAAAGGTATGTTCCGTTGGAGCCGTTGACGAATTTGTCCGCATGGATCAGTTGCCCCATGGTCCGGTTTTCATTGCCCTCTCCCTTGGTCATGACATAGGCGGTGGCGTTGACCGTGATGGCGCCGTTGTTGGTGTAAGTAATCTTTTCGTCGCCGTCGGCATAGGGGACGGCGGAGGTCACGGTGAGCGGCGTTCTGTTGTCGGCGAGGAGAAGGGTGGTGCCGTTGTTTACCCAGCTGGAGTTGACGATCAGCCACGCGTCGACGGCGAAGATCAGCCGGTCCAGGCCCGTGATCGTGCCGTTGACCGTCGTGATGTTCACCTGGACCGTCAGCTCTTTTTCGCTTTTTTCCGACATGCCGTGGCCGGCGTAAATGCCGCCGTTGATGCTGCCGCCGAAGAGACCGATGAAGGCGTCACCCTTGACAACACCCGTTCCTGCCTTGCTTCCGGCATACAAGTTGCCGGAAAGATAAGCGTTGTTGGTATTGGAGTTCGTGCCCTCTCCGGCTTCTCTCATGCCTTCGCCGCCGGGGGTTTCCCCGGGGACGTGAATGTCTCCGCCCTCTCCGCCGAAGTAGATGTAGACGTTGTCGATCACCTCGCCTTGCTCGCAGCCGCCGTAGATCGTGCCGATGGTGCCGCCGGAGAACGAGACAAAGGTCTCGATCACGGAACCATTCCGGCTGCCGCCGTAGACCGTGCCGACGGAGCCGCCGTTGATATATACGTTTGACCAGGCGTCCGTGTTCCCGGCACTGGCGCCGTAAATGGTTTCCACGGTGCCGCCGTTGATCAGTACGTCGAGCTGGTCGTAAAGATCACTGCCCTCCGAACGCTTCAGCGTGCCCGTGCCGCCGCCGAAGATGGTGCCGACGGAGCCGCCGTTGACGGTCAATTCAATATCCTTTCCGAGCGCCACGGTTGTTTCTCCGTCGAAGCCGCCGTAGAGCGCCGTGACCACGCCGTCGTTCATTACCGTGATCACGCCCTCGGTGTAGGTGTCGCCGAAGGTGCCGCCGGTGATGTAGATCAGCACGGGCTGGAGATGGTCCGCTTCCAGGCCGTGTTCCACACTGTCGAAAGCATTGACGTGGTAGAGGAGATCGACCGTCTCTTTGGTGAAGGGGTCTTTGTATGGTGCTATGGGATCCTGCGTATAGGTGTCGCTGACATAAATAACCGCGGCTGCGTCCAGGAGGTAGAGGCTCCCGCCGATGATCCTGAGATCCAGCTTCCGCTCTCCGGTATAGCCATTGATCGTGACGGCCTGGCTGCCGCTCCAGGCGGTCGCCTCGATCAACTTTACCGCGTATACGTTAGCCGCCATCTCGAAGTCGGTGGCGTCAATGGTGATGGTGCCGCCGTCGGCAATGGAAAGCATGCCGTCGATATCCAGACTCAAGCCGTTTGCGGCATAGATCAATAAATCGCCCGAAAGGTGAAGATTGTAGAAACAGGACAGCATCGCGTCCTGCTGGACCGTGATTTTGGTTGCGCCGAGCATGTCGCCGATCAGACTGTCCTTGGTGACTGTGACCTCCCGTATCGAGCCTTTCACGTTGGTGACGACGTCGAGCCAGTTGGTAATCGTCCCCCCGGCAAGAGTGACGTAGACATTGCCGTCGACCTGGTAGGTGCTGCTTTGGATACTGGAGCTGCCGACAAATACGTCGCCGCGGCAGAGCGCGTTGTCTTTGATGGTAAAATAAACGTCGCCGCTCACCTTGGAGTTGTTGCCGCCGAGATACACCTGGCCCGTGACGAGCGCGTCCCCGGAGAGGGTGATCCTGACGTCCTGCTTGACTTCCGAGCCGCCGAAGCCGCCGCCGAAGAGCGCGCCGACGGTACCGCCGGAAACGTCGATGATGACGTCCCCGGCGACATACGAGGTTTTGTTGGTGGTGCCGAGACCGCTGCCGTAGAGCGTCGCGAGATAGCCGCCGGTGATGTTGACTTTGACGTCGCCGTAAACGATGCCCGCGCTGGAGCTGTTGATGTTGCTCGCGCCGCAGTAGACGGCTTCGCTGAAGGTGCCGCCGGAAATGTTCAGTTCGACGTTGCCGCCGATCTTGGTGCCGGAATAGCCGCCGACACAGACGACGTTCTTGATGTTGCCGCCCTTGATATTGGTGATGATGCTCCCCTTGATCTCCGCCGTCGAACTGTTGGCGTTGGTGCCGCTGCCGGCGAGGTAGAGCGTGCCGTTGATGACGCCGCTCTCGATGGTGATGGTGATGTCGCCGTCAATCACGTTTTGTCCGGTACCGTTGGTGGCGGCGGCGCCGCAGTAGATGTCTTTGCTGAAGGTGCCGCCGTCGATGAGGATGAAGACGTTACCTCCTGTCTGTGTGCCGGCGTTTTTCCGGATATTGGAGCCGCCGTAGCCGGCAAGGTAGACGTGCTCGGTGAAGAGGCCGCCCGTGATTGCGACGTCGATATTGCCGTAGATGGTGTCGGAGTTGGTGACGTGAAAGTTATTTACCGTACCGCCGCTGATGTTGATGCCAATATTGCCGTTGACCGTGCTTGCAGTCGCAATTGCGCCGTAGAGGTTGGCGATGATGCCGTTCTTGATGGTGATGGTGATATTGCCGTTGGTTGTCGTTCCGGATCCGCCGCCATAGAGGTTGGCGATGCGGCCGTTATTGATGGTGATAACAACATCGCCGTTGGTCGTCGCTCCGGATCCGCCGCCATAGAGGTTGGTGACGGTGCCGCTCTCGACGGTGACGTTTGAGCCGGTGCTGCTTCCAGCTCCGTAAATCGTGGTGGTGGTTCCGCCGTACACAAAGATGGGAATCCCGTTGGCATTGCTTGCCGGCGAAGAAAAGTTCCCATCGACAACGTAGATGGCGGTGGCGGCGGGCTTGGCGCTGACGGCGGCAGAGACCGAAGCGAACGCGTTGGTCCCGTAGATAAGCGTAATGGTTGTCTCGGTAAAGTCGTCGTCATAGGTTGCCGGGGTCTTGCCCGCACTGGTCCAGGCGGAGTTGACGAAAACCGCCTGGCTCTGGTCGATGGCCGCCGCCAGGAGAGAAAGCCCGCCCGAATCGGCGGCGGCAAAGTTCGGCTCGGTGGCATTCGCCAAATCGGCCAGCCCGTCTGTTCCGTCGGCGATCAGGTCAATCGCAGCGGCGCCGGCGGGACCGGCGGCTTTTTCATTGTCCGCGAGCGCATCGGAAAGTGTGTCCGTACCGGAGAGATTCCGTTCTCCGGCGGGCAACTCATCCGCGCCGCCGGTCTCTTCATCCTCGCCGCCGGGCGAAGCAAGAAGCTCATCCGCCGGAGTGAATACATCGGACGGAGATGCGGCACCGCCGGCACTCTCTTCCTTTCCCGCATCCGCGCCGGACGGGGCAAGAATTTCTGCCTCTTCCGGGACCGGGAAATCGACGGGATCGGCGCCGGTCTCCGGAGACGCCGAAACGTTGCCGACGACGCCGGCATCCGCCGGAGCGGCCGCGACACCGAGACCGGCGGCGGTGAAGTTGGCAGGCGCGGCATACCCCGTCAAGCCGACGAGGCCGGCCACTTCATTGGCAATAAGGTCGATCGCGCCGGACACGGTGGTACCGGCGGTGGTAAAGACGAACCCGGCATTGCCGCCGTCTTGCCCGCCGGACGCGGAAAAAGCCGGAAGCATATTCGTATCGGAGGAACCGACGTGGACGGTCGGGTATTCGGCGTCGCTCAATTCCCCGGAACCGGACGCCACCCTGACTCCGGTCTCGGCGAAGATTTCGCCGAGCGAGGAGAGGATCTCCTTCCGCTCCTGAACCGTAAAATCGGCGGGTTCAACGGTAACGTTTCTCTCGCCGGAATCGGTGACGCCGTCAAAGTTGACGATGACGGCTTTCGCCATAATGCGCGACGATCGGAACGAGAGACTATTCGTGATGAAATTCAAAATACGATTTTTCGTCGACAGAGCCATTTGCATTTCCCCTTAAATATAGGTATTCGAAACCGAGAGCAGACGCAAAGAAACCTGCAAGCCCGATGCTTACAGGTTTCATACCATGTTTTGCTCTCAGCCAAAGGCGATTTGTAAAATCGATGAATCCAAAGACCGGCCAATGACCAGACAGTGAATTCTACTGTTGTATTCACGATGTTGGTATTTTACATTCGAGTACATGCGCTATATTATAGTCGATCATGAAAAATATCTTAAATCATTGAATGACAATGGATAATATTGCTATATTGTGCTATATTATTGCAAGAAATGGAGCTTATAACGAAAGAAATCTTGCAAAATGATGACGAAAAGCAGTCGATCCG
>JAVBQJ010000013.1:0-37107 GCA_031549115.1 Victivallaceae bacterium | reverse complement strand
TACGGTGCATTTGTGCATGCAGGATTACATCTACGACGGCGTCAAACGCGACCGGATGGTATGGGCGGGGGATCTTTATCCGGAGCTTCAGACCATCCTGGCGGTATTCGACGACACCGGCGCGGTGGAGGAGACATTGGACTTCGCCGTATCGCGTACGCCGGACGGGGAGTGGCTCAACGGGATCAGTTCGTATTCGGCCTGGTGGCTGCTCTGCGTTCACACCTGGCACTGGTACCGCAACCGTCCGGCGTTCCTGCAGCGGCACCGGCACCGGATCCGCCGGATGCTGCTGCAATTGGAAGCGTGCATCGGCCCGGACGGAAACGAACAATTGACCGGGATGCGCTTCCTGGACTGGGCGAATTATGCCGACACGGCCGCCACGCATATCGGCTTGCAGGGCTTGCTGGCCTGGTGCATGCGCTGCGGCATCCAATTGGCGCAATGGCTCGACGATCCGGCCCTGGCCGAATGCTGCCGGAGCGCCTGGCAACGCCTGCAAGCCGGCCCGGCCGATCCCGGCGCCAGCAAGAGCGCCGGCGCCATGCTGGTATTGGGCGGGCTGCTCCCGGCGGAAGCGGCGAACCGGAATCTGTTCCGGCCCGCGCCCTGCGAAGCGCTGAGCCCTTTCTTCGGCGGCTTCGTGCTGCAGGCCAGGCGGATGGCCGGCGACATACCGGGGGCATTGGAGGTAATCCGCCGCTACTGGGGAACGATGCTCGACCTCGGCGCCACCACCTTCTGGGAGAGCTTCGACCTGGCCTGGGCGGAAAATGCCGAGCCGATCGACGTGTGGCCTTCGGGTTGCCGCGTCGACGTCCACCGCAGCTTCGGCGAGTTCTGTTACCGGGGTTGGCGCCACAGCCTGTGCCACGGCTGGGCGGGTTCGCCGACCGCGTTTCTCACGGAAGCGATTCTCGGTGTGATTCCGACCGCTCCGGGCTTCCGGGAGGTCATGCTCCAGCCCGCCGCCGGCATTCTCGCGGAGTTTGCCGGTTCCGTGCCGACCCCGTTCGGGCCGATTCAGGTGGAAGCCTCGAACGGCCGCGCCGTATGCCGGCTCCCCGAGGGAGTCCAACTGCTGCAGCCGCAGGAATCGGTCGAGGTCATCGGCTATTGACAACACAGGAGGAAAACAATTCACCCAATTGCATCTGCGTCCCGATTCGGTAATACCAATGCGCAATCTAAGGGTTAGTAACAGCCGCCGGTATTGTGGCGCTGAAATTTGGTTTGATGAGCTTGCCGCTACCAGAGGTAACGGCAACGAGTCAAGCCGAATCTCAGCCCGCAAGACCAAGGCGGTTACAAACCTTATGATTGCAAATTGGTATAACAACCCCCAAAAACCTTATAGCAAAAGGAGGCGAACAATGAAACGGCAACCGAATTTCACACTCATAGAATTGCTGGTAGTGATCGCGATTATCGCCATTTTGGCCAGCATGCTCCTGCCCGCGTTATCGAAGGCGCGGGCGGCGGCGCAGAGCGCCAAATGTCTGAACAACCTGAAACAACTCGGCCTCGCGTTCAACCTGTATGCCGGCGATTACAACGACAATGTGTATCTGACCGGATTCGACTTAAAGGGAGACTACCGCAGCTATCTGATCACCTTCGGTGCCGCCGACGACGGCACCGGCAAAAACAAGGACAACTACATCACCTTTCAGCAGTCGGTCTGCCCGTCCGGCAAACCGTCGGCGTGGGACGAAAACAACGCCAACCGTTACAGCCAGGTTTATGGCGTCCCGTCGGAACCGGCCAGCGCCTACAGTCCGTCGCTGCGCGCCAAGAGCTGGACCGAGGAATACCGGGGCGCGCTGATGAATCAGGCCGTAGGCTGGGGGTCGCTGCTCGTTCAGGTTTCCCGGCTGCCGGAAGCGTCGAAGTATTATCTGTGGGCGGACACCTATTCCACGTTTAACCAGCCCGACGGCGCCCAGCATTACACCTTCGAGTGGGATTACCCCGAAGACTTCGTCCAGCTGCGGCACAACGAGCGCGCCAACATGGTATTCGCCGACGGTCACGCGAATGCCAGCACGCGGGCGGAGCTGTACGACAACTACCGGATCAACGCCACCAAGGCGTCTTCCGGCGGCTCGCAATGGGGCCGGGGGTAAATACCACAAACAAAAACATACCAATAAATAAACCAAACCACAACAAATAAAATCATCCGCAAACGCACCATACCAAGTTCAAAATCAGAGAAATAGAAAATTTCATAATTTTTCTGTTTGGCTATTGACTTTTTCTTTCTGGTGTACTATAATATAAATAAACAAACCAGGAGATACCGTATGGCGCGTCCTTTGCTGGCCGATAAAATTTCCAACCGGATTCTGACGGAATTCGGACGCGACCAGACGCTTCCGAGCGAGCGCGAGCTGGCGGACCGTTACAGCTGCAACCGCCTGACCGTGCGCAAAGCCCTGAAGCTGCTGGGCGATGCGGGATTGGCGGCGGCGGTGCCGCGCAACGGTCACTTCCTGACCGAATCGGGCCGCCAGGAGGCGTCGCGGGCGCCGGTGATGACGAATATCGTGTTGTTCTCGCTTGAGGACCGCCTCAAAGATCCGGCGCATATGTACATGATCGGCGGCGCGGTCCATCAGGCGCGCCTCAACCGGGTCAACCTGATCGTCAAGGAGATCGCCAACACGGCGGCACTCTCCGGTTTCCCGCCGCTTTCGGAGCTGCACCCCGGCGTCAAAGCGGACGGGTACATCATCGCCGGAGCGGCGCCGTTGGCGTTTTTCGAACACCTGCGCGAAGCCGGAAAGCCGTGCGTGATGCTCGGCTTCTTCTACGAGCAGATGCGGCGGCAGCAGTTGAAACCGGCCTGCCCGCAGCTGGTGCTGTCGGCGGCGCACGTGTACAATCAGGTCGGACGGCACCTGCGGGAGCTCGGCCACCGGAAGATCATGCTGGCTACCTCATACGAAGGTTCGGATGAAATCGTCGGCGCGCTGCAATCGGCTTTCGCCGGATGCGATGTTGAAATCGATACCGAGAAGCGCGAGCTGGCGCGTTCCGAGCGCAGCATCGACAATCTCCGGCAGGCGGCGACGGCGGTGGTGAAAGGTCTGGACGGACATACCGCGCTGGTGATCCCGGAGGGGCATATCTTCGCCCTCGAAGTATTCCGCCAGCTCCAGGCCGCGGGTATCCGGGTACCGGAAGATTTGAGCGTGATCATCCAGGGCTGCGAAACCGACTGGTTTCTGAATGCCTACGACATCACCTGCGTCTACGCCGATTACCGCGATCAGGGCATCGCATGCGTCCGGGAGCTGCTGCGTATATTGGAGGAGGGGCACTCCGACTGCGGCATCCGTTACACGCCGGCGCAATTCATCATTCGCTCTTCGACGGGCCGTCCGGGGAATGCGTATGAAACGAAGGTTACCCGTACGGTTAGCGAATATGTCATCGGATAAACAAACAAAGGAGACGGATGATGAAACAGAGATTCACATTGATCGAGTTATTGGTAGTCATCGCTATTATCGCAATTCTCGCCAGCATGCTGCTGCCGGCGTTGTCGAAGGCGCGGGCGGCGGCCCAGAGTACGAAGTGTCTGAACAATCTGAAGCAGTTCGGGTTGGCCTTCAACATTTATGCCGGCGATTACAACGACAACGTTTATGTGACCGGCTATGATGACAATATGGCTTACCGCACCTATCTGATCACCTTCGGCGCCGCCGACGACGGCACCGGCAAAAACAAGGACAACTACATCACCTTCCAGCAATCGGTCTGTCCGTCCGGGACGCCGTCGAGCTGGGATGAAAACAACGCCAGCCGTTTTCAGCAGATCTACGGCGTCCCGGCCGAGCCGGAGAGCGCGTACAGCCCGTCGCTGCGCGTCAAAAGCACCGCCGAGGAGTACCGCGGCGAACTGGTCAACAAGACCTTGGGCTGGGGTTCGCTGCAGGTGAGGGTTTCGGCGCTCCCGGAAGCGTCGAAGTATTTCCTGTGGGCGGATACCTATTCGACCTTCAACCAGCCCGGCGCCCAGTATTGCACCTTCCAGTGGGGCTGGCCCGAAGACTTCGTCCAGTTGCGGCACAACAATCGCGCCAATCTGGTCTTCGCCGACGGCCACGCCGCCTCCCATACCCGCGCCGAACTCTACGACATCTACATGATCAACGGCACCAAGACCGCTTTCGGCGAGTCGCAATGGGGCCCCAAATGAACCTTTTCACCTGAGAGATAACATTACTATGCGAGCAGGAATTATTACCGGATTGTTTCTCGCCGTGACGGCGATGGCGGCGGAGCCACTTCCCGAAGCGGTTTACGGAATCGGCAACTGGCCGGAGGACGGCTACGGCAACCACCGGGCGGTGATTGCCGTAGCGTCGGAGGATGCCGGTGCGGAGGCGGTCAAAGTCGCCATCCCATGGCGGCGATTGGACACCGAACCGGAGAAAAAAGCGCTGTTGCTGTATGACGCGGCCGGAAACCCGATAGCCGACATCGTGCCGTTGGCGTTCGCGCCGGAGTGCGCCGAAGTGGCTTTCCGGCCGGCCGCCGGAGCCGGCGAATACCATCTGTATTTCCTGCCCTATCACCGCGCCGGCATGTTCGACTCCGAAGAGTACCTGCCGTATCGCGAAACCGCGGCTCCGGCCTGGAGCCGGAAGGTCCGAAGCGCGGCGGAGTCGCTGCCCTCCGCGACCCTGCAATCGCTGCAGGCGCGCAACGACTTCAACCGCTTCGACCCGATGGAGGTACCCGCCACCGCCGCCGAAGCGCAGGCGCTGGCCGGACGCTTCCCCGGGAAAAAATTTCTGATTTTCCCGGAGGATCGCGCCCATGACATCCGGATGCTCGACCGGATCCCGCTGCGCTGGGTCAAATCCGGCCCGAGCGACCGCTTCGCCGGCACCGCGCAGCCGGGCGAATACTATGTCTTCCAGCTCGGCGTCTGGAATCCGGGCGCCGCTCCGGTCACGGAGTTAGCCGTCGCGTCCCCGGAGGGTGCCACCTGCTTCAACACCGAAGGCGTCGATATGCTCGGCAAGCCGTTCACCCGCGAGCTCACGGTCGCGCCCGGCGCCGTACAGCCGTTGTGGCTCGGCGTCGCCATCCCCCCGGACGCCGAAGGCGAATACCGGGGCGAATGGGAGCTCCGCAGCGCCGGGAACGCCCCGGAGCGTGTCGCCGTCACATTGAAAATCGCGGGCCCCCTCCTCCCCGACGGCGGCGTCGACGACCTCGACCGGCTCAGCCGCCTCCAGTGGCTGAACAGCACCCGCGGCGAAGAGGATACGCTGCTGCCCGGTTTCGACCCGGTGCAATACCGCGACGGGATCTTTCAGATCCGCAACCGCACGGTTCGCTTCGGCGCCAACGGTCTGCCGGAATCCATCGTCAGCAACGGCCGGGAGCTGCTGGCGGCGCCGCTCCGGCTGCAATCCCCGGAGGCGTCCCTGACCGGCGACGCACTGCCGGAGTTGTCGCGTCCGATCGGCGTTTCCAGCGCCGAAGTGCACAGCCGCGCCCGTCTCGGCGATGTCGCCGCCACCGTCGACACGGTGGCGGAGGCCGACGGCTGCCTGCAATTTTTCATCCGTCTGACCGCGAGCCGGGATGTCGAATGGGACAACCTGACTTTGGAGGCGCCGCTCGCCGCCGAAGTCGCGAAGTACTGGATGGGCATGGAGAAGCGCGGCGGCCTGCGCCGGGACAATCTCGACTGGCAATGGCACAACAAGTATTTGAACAACGCGATCTGGGTCGGCGACTTCGACGCCGGCATGCAGTTGAAGCTGCAATCCGAAGCCGACCCGTGGGCACTGTGGTCGACGCTGCCGGACCCGGCAATGCCGTGGAACGCCTCCGGCGCGGGCGGCTGCCGTTCGTTCGCGGACGCCGACACCCTGACCTTGCAGGCCTATACCGGGAAAATCGCACTGAAAGCGAACGAAAGCAAATTGCTGCGCTTCCGGTTGCTGATCACGCCGTTCAAGGAGTTCTCGCCGCGCCACTGGCAGATCCGGATTCTGGATGCGTTCGACAACCCCGACAACACCATCTTTCACCTGCATCACGGCTCCGGGTACATACCGTACATCAACTACCCGTTCACCAATATGCCCGGTTTGACCGCATTCGTCGACAGCTTGCACGCCGAGAGCGAAATCCTCGCCGATCCGGGATTGGTCGCCTGCGATCTTGCGCCGGTATTCAACCGCGCCACGGGGGCACTCCACATCGAAGCCATCGTCAACTTCGACAGCCGCGACCGCGTTCCGGGCAGCAACGACTCCAACCAGATGCTGGCGACGCTGGAGCTGGGCGAAAAAACCGGACGGCTGATTTTCTACTGGAACACCGACGATTCGGGCATGCGCGCCTTGTGGCAGCAGGGCGCCGAGGATTCCCCGGTTTACCCGGCGATGATTTTCGGTACTCCGGCGGAATACCGCCCCGGCGACCGCCATACCTTCAGCGTCGGCTGGGGCGAAAACCTGTGGGTCGCCATCGACGGGCAAATCCTCGGGCAGGCGCCGTTGGGCGGCCTGCCGGCATCCGACCGCGTCGAATTGCAGCTCGAGGGCTCCGGTTTTACCACCGCGGCGGTGCGCCTGGACGACGGCGCCGTCTGGAGCCGCAATTTCGCCGGAAAATCGAGTCTGGCAGAGTCCGGTCTCACCGCAACCGGGGTGGTCGAATTGCTGCCCGAGGGGATCCGTCCGGGGTGCCGCCGGATTCCACGGCGGGCGCTGCAAACGCAATTGTATTACACCGTCCGGGAGCTGTCGAACCATTGCCGGGAGCTGTGGGCGTTCCGCAGCCTGGGCGACGAAATCTTCACCACCGGCGAAGGGTTGACCTATACGGAAATGGGCGCGTTCACCTTCGGCTCCAACGAAGGCTATCCGTGGCTGCAGGAGCACTTGCGCACCGGCTACGTGCCGGGGTGGCGCTCCGTCAACCTGGGCGAAGACTTCTGCGCCGCGATCACCACGCGCAGCGACAGCCGCCTGTTGAATTACTACGTCGAAGGCATCCATTGGTTGTTCGGCAAAACCGGCATCCAGGGGCTTTATCTGGACGGCATCGGCTACGGCCGCGACATCATGAAGCGGGTCGCGCGCACCATGGCGTCGTTGCGGCCGGATTACCGGATCAACGCCCATTGCAGCGACCTGTATGAAATGGACAAGATCAGCGTGATGAATCACAATATGGAGCACCTGCCGTACGTGACCGATACCTGGCTCGGCGAAGCGTACCAGTACAGCAAGAGCCCGGATTATTACCTGATCGAAATCTCCGGCATCCCGTTCGGCGTCACCAACGAGATGCTGAATTACGAAAACGGCGGCAATCCGTGGCGCGGCATGGTCTACGGGATGAGCGGTCGTTTCCTCCCCGACGTCACCGCGATGTGGCGCTTCTGGGACCGCTTCGGCATTCAGGACGCCGAGATGCTCGGCTACTGGAATCCGGCCTGCCCGGTGACCACAAACCTCGATGCGGTCAAAGCCACCTGCTATCGCAAGAGCGATGAAGCCCTGATCGCGGTGGCGCATTGGCCTGCCGACACCGGAGCCGGAGTGCGCCGGGCGGAAATTCCGCTGCTCCCGTCGCTGGAAACGATGGCGCGCGACGGGGCGGAATTGACCGGCTTCTACGACTACACCGACGCGTCGGTGATGCCGCCGGAGCTTCAGACCGTGGTCCGCGCGGCCGCGTTGCCGGAGGGGCTGGCGCTCGAATTCGACTGCCGCCAACCGGCGCCGCCGCGGGCGCAGCAGCGCGCCGACGACCAACCGGTATGGGAGGACGACGCCATCGAATTTTTCGTACAGCCCGATGTAGCGGAAAAGCGCTATTATCAGTTCATCGTCAACGCCGCCGGTTCGCGTTTCGACTCCGAAGGGAAGGATCCGGCCTGGAATGGTGTCTGGGAGAGCCGGGTGGAAACCGCTTCCGCCGGATGGCGCGGCCGGATCCTGATTCCGTGGAGTACGCTCGGAGTTGCCGCCCCCGCCGAAGGCGCGGAGCTCGGCATCAACATCGCCCGCGACCACGGCAAACGCCCCTCCTGCTGGAGCTATCCGGACGGTTCGTATCACAACGTCAACGCCTTCAGCCGCTGGCAAGTCGGCCGCGAAGCCACGCGGGAGACGGCGAAGCCGCAGGACGATGCCCTGGTGAGCTTCACGCTGCGGATTGCGCCGGATATTTTCGCCGGCTATGACCCGGTGGAATACGAATTGTACGCCCCGGCGATTCCGTCGTTCCAACCCGAACGGCGCTTCGCCCCCGGCGAAACGGTCACCATCCGCCCCGCCGAAGGCGCCCTCTTGTGGCTGAAACGCAAAGACAATCGATAACCCCCCTGCGCCGCAACCGGCATCGGTGATTTGCCGGTTGCGGCAACCCTCATAAAAAATTTTCGCCTTTTTTTCGCCCCGCTCTTGACAAGTCGCACAAGATTTGCTATACTATGTAGTGTAACGATTCACTACACAGAATCCGACCGCTTCTTTTCATGTCGAATTTTTGCCGGAGTGATCGGTTTCTATAAGTGTAACGATTCACCAAACAGAAAGAAAGCCAGCCCATGAGTGTGACCCTGAAAGACGTCGCCCGGCACGCCAATGTCGGCGTGAGCGCCGCCTCGTATGTATTGAGCGGTTCGGGACTGCACAAAGTCAGCGAAGCGACCCGCGCCCGGATTTTCGCCGCGGCCACGCAGCTGGGGTATCGGGTCAACCATGCCGGGCGGATGCTTCACGGCGGCAAATCCCGGAGCATCGGCGTATTGGAAAACAACCGCTCGATTCCGGTCTTCTCGGAATTGATGCAGCTGGTCTGCAAGGAGCTGGCGTTCCTGGATTATCAGACGCTGTACCAGGTCGTCGACGGCGGCAGTTTGCAGGCGGTGATCGACGAATTCATTTCGCGCGGCGTCGAGGGGATCATCATCGCGGATTACGGCTTCACGCCGCAGTATTCATTGGAGCATTGCCCGGTGCCGACGGTGCTGTTCCGCTCCTTCGACGCGGATGTTTCGGTCGATATCGAAGCCGGCGCCTACCGGGCGGCCCGGCATCTGCTGGAGCACGGGCACCGGAACATCGCCTATCTGTACCCGGATACCGGCGGGACGGATCTCAAGCTGCGCGGCTACCGCCGGGCGCTGGCCGAAGCCGGTATCGAAGCGGTTGACAGTTGGCTGCTGAAGATATTCCCGACCCCGCATTGGCGCGAAGTGATCGATCGGGCGGTCGATGTCGACGGCGTCACCGCCATCTGCGCCAGCTGCGACGACTATGCGGCCAAGCTGATGCGCTATCTGAGCTTCCGGGGCATCCGGGTCCCCGACGACGTCGCGGTCTTCGGTTACGACGGCATGCGTTACGTCGAGGATCTGGCCGTGCCGCTGTCCACCGTGATCCAGCCGGTCGAGCGCATCGCCTATCTGCTATGCCGCCGGATGATGGAGAAGCTGGAATCCAGCCTCTCCATCCCCCCCGTAATCCTGGCGCCGGAGCTGTATCTCGGGCGCAGCTGCGGCTGCCGGCCGCAAAGCAAACCGGCGATCGACTGGTCGATCCTGTCTTTGGCCCTCAATCCGCAAACGCATACCGAGTCATAATATCCAAATCAACAGAAAGGATGGGAAAAAATGACGAAACATAAATTCACACTTATAGAGCTTCTGGTAGTGATTGCCATCATCGCAATTCTAGCCAGCATGCTGCTGCCGGCGCTGTCGAAGGCGCGCGCCGCGGCGCAGGGCGTGAAGTGCAAGAGTAATTTCAAACAGATCGGAACCCTGACCTTCTTTTACTCGCATGACAATCAGGAGTATCTGCTGCCGCCCTATGTCGACAACCCCAGGGTTCCCTGGGCGCCGTGGCATGAAGAGTTGCTCTGTTCGTACTACGGCTCCTACCAGGGCGTACTGACCGCTCCGACGATTTTCGCCTGCCCCTCCGACAGTGGATATGACGCCTGGTACCAGACCCGTTTGCGGCTGAGTTACGCCTACAACCCGTACGTCGGCCCCAACGTCAATATCGGCGATGCCTGGATACCCAACGGCCGGGACCGGTCGTTGGCCACGACGGCGGCACTGGCGAAATATTCGCCCAGTGAAACTCTGATAGCCGGAGACAGTTGGAAGGGCTGGTGGCTGCGCAATCCGACCAACTCCTGGTTCACCGGCGTGCTGATGGTACAGGACGAAATTTCCGCCGGTCCGATCGGCAACACCAACTATGCCGCCCACGCCGACGGCATGAACGCGGTCTGGGGCGACGGACACGTCGCCGCGACCAAAGACCAGTACTACCGTCTGGACAACTGGTAAGCCATCCAATGAAAGCATATCGCTACTTATGGCTGCCGCTGCTGTTGCTGTCGGCATTGCATGCGGCAACTCCGTTGGAGCTGGAGTGGAAACCGGTGCCCAATGCCGCGCTGACCGCGCGGGAATCCGGCTTGTCGCTGGCGCTCTCCGCCGGCGGCTTCGACTGCCGCGCCGTCGCCGTCCCGGCGGCGGCAACCCGGCTGGACGGAAACCGTTACTTGACCTTCCGGATCCGCACCACCGACGGCACCCGGCAACGGATCGCCGTCCGGCTGGAACGGCGCAGGAACGGCAACACCGACGCTTTCGTCTCCCATGTGGAAGCCGTGCCCGAATGGCAGCCGGTTCGGCTGGCGCTGAACCGTGGTAATGAATTGCCGGAGGACGGTTGTTTCGGCTATTGGCGGGACCGTCCTGGCAACGAACCCGACCTCGGACTCGGCGGCGAACTGACCGAACTGGCCGTCTTCGCCGATGCTGCGGTCGAGCTGGAATTGCAGGATTTCGCGCTGACGCCGGAGGAACCGGAGCCATCGGCGGAGCTGCTGCAACTGGCGCGGGAGCTCTGGCAACATCCGACCACCCTCCCCTACCGTTTTCAGCAAGAGGATCCGAGTGTCCGGATCCGGCTGGCGGACAACGGCAGGACGAATTGGAGCATCGTTCCGGCTGACGCCGACGCCACCGTGCAATTCGCCGCCCGCGAGCTGGCCGATTACCTCCGGTGCGTAACCGGGGCGGAATTTGCGGTGACGGATACGCCAACCGGTCCCGCGATCCGGCTGCAAGTAAAGGCGATGGCGTCGGAGGACGGTTTCACCGGCGCAGGCGGCGCCGACGGGATCGAACTGACCGGCGCCTCTCCGCGCGGTGTGCTGTTCGCAGTCTACGATTGGCTGGAAAAGGCCGCCGGGGTGCGCTGGTATACGCCGGCCGAGTACGGCACGGTGATTCCGGCGCGGCCGGAGCTGGAAATCCCCGGCTTCCGCGACGAATCGCACCCGGCGTTCGATATGCGTCGCAGCCACTATTGCAGCTGGTGGGGTCACCCGGATTATCGCAGTCACTCCTATGCGATGGCACAATGGTGTATCCGGAACCGTTTCAATGTCGTATTGGAACGCTTCGACGGTTCGGAGCAGGAGACTCCGGCGGAATTCTACCGGCAACGCGGTACGCCCTATCAGATGAAGTGGGTGCCGGGGCACAACTTCCGTATCCTGATCCCCCCGGAGGTCTACGGCGCCGAGCACCCGGAATACTTCGCCTTCAACCGCGAAACCGGCCAGTGGCAGACCGAAGACGCGCAACTGTGCGCCGTCAACCCGGATTTGCACCGCCTCCTGGCGCAGAAGGCGGACGAATACTTCGCCGAATCGCCGCAGGAAAAATACTTCCCCTTGTTCCAGGAGGACGGCTACGCCCGCTGGTGCCAGTGTCCGGGGTGCGAAGCGCTGGCTTCGACGGCGACCGGAAATTTTTCCGGCGCCACCGACCGCAACATCCATCTGGCCAATCAGGTTTGCCGGCTGATCCGCGAGAAGCATCCGGAGCGCGGCGTGATCACTTTCGCCTACAGCTTCACCGCCCGGCCGCCGCAGACGGAACACCCCGATCCCGCCGTCCGCGTGGTCTACTGCTACTATACCGACGGTTTTCCGGAAAAGCTGCCGTGGCAGACCCGTGGCGCCGGAGAGCTGCTGGAGTGGCAGCGCCTGACCGACGGCAATTTGGCAATTTACACCTATCACTATCTGGATTTGGCGCTGCAAATGACCGAACCGGAGTCGTTGACCACCGCGTTCCGCTTTTTCAACCTGCTGCGGTTGCGCGGTTCGATTCAGGAGAGCGCGCCCGGCTGGGGCTCCCCGGACGCGTATCTGATCTACCTCGGGGGACGTCTGGCCTGGAATCCGTGGTACGACGAAGCTGCGTTGCGCTCCGACTACTTCGCCGGGCTCTACGGGCAAGCGGGAACGGCGGTCCGGGAATATTTCGATACCCTGACAACGGTCATGCGTTTCGCGCCGGGCAACCAGACCCACATCGGCTGGAGCTTCTTTCCGAATATACCCGACGCCGCGCTCGATCGCATGGAGCAGGCGCTGAACCGGGCGGAACAGGCCGTCGGCGACGATCCCCGGGCCCGGCAGGCGCTGGCGGCGCAGCAGGATTATTACCGGTTGTTCACGCAGCTTGTCGCCGTGACCCGGCTGTTGGAGGATTATTACCGATCACCAACGCCGGAGCAGCTGCCGGCGCTCGATGCCGGAATGGAGCGGATGACCGAACTCGCGCGGCCATTGTGGGACGCGCAATTATTGCCGCATTACGGCGAAGAACGCCTGCTCCACCACTGGTACAACTATCTCCATGATATCTATCCAAAGCTCATGAAATAAGCTGGTGTCGTGCCTCGTCCGCTCCGTGTGTAGATCGGATTGTCGCTCACGCTTCCAATCCGATCTACACCATTTGCGTCGACCTGACGTTAGTGCGCCACCGGGGCGGTGTAGCGCGCCGGGCCGCCGCGCCGTTTCCAGCCGAGGTAAAGCCCGATCCAGCAGCCGAATCCCAACAACGTAAAAATAAAATCCCAGGCATAAATATATTGGTAGCCGAGCCGGTCGATCACGAAACCGCCCGCGACACTGCCGACAATCATCACCACGCCGCGAAAAATCGCGTTCGCCGAGGAAAATTGTCCGTAGAGCTCCTTCGGGAGAATGGCGACGAACACCGGCACCGTACAGACATTCTGGATCGCGTATACCACCGCAAGCCCCATGGTGATCACGCCGAAGCTCCAGCTGTCCTGAACCCAATAAAAACCGATGCAGTTCACCAGAATCACCAATATCCCGCCCGCGCCGTAAACCCGCAGCGGATGGAAGCGGTCCGCCAGCCACCCCACCGGGACGCTGATCGCCAATCCGACCACCCCGTACCACATCATCACCGTGCCGAATTCCG
Organism: Victivallaceae bacterium; assembly: GCA_031549115.1. Lineage (GTDB taxonomy): Bacteria > Verrucomicrobiota > Lentisphaeria > Victivallales > Victivallaceae > JAVBQJ01. The sequence goes on along the minus strand of JAVBQJ010000013.1, from coordinate 23,780 downwards.
CCAACGGCATCCCCAGTTGTTTCTGGGCATACAAGGTATTGAACAAGCCGCGGCACAACAGCGATACGTCGTTCAGCGCCATGGTCCAGAAAAACCAGTAATAAAACGGAATGCTGTAGCACTCTTTGATATAAACCCGGCAGCACTCCAGGAGCGTCCGGCCGGAATCCCCCGCCGGAACCGGCGGATATTCCCCCTCCCGGACCAACCGGCACATCATCCAGACGGTCAGCCAGTAAAACAACCCGGCGCCGGAGAAAACCCACGGAAGGTACTCCTCCGTCAACGGCAGCAACCCCTTCATCGCCACAATCCCCGCCAGCGACCCCACCACCTGAAAGATGCCGAAAAAGCGTGCCATATGCGCGGACGGCACCACATCCGGAAAGAGATACCAGATCACCGCCATCGGCACCATGAACACCAGCAGATACCCGAGCGAGAAAAACAGACATACCGCCAGCGGAATGTTCCCGGCGCCGACGCCGGGATAATATTGCGCCAGCCACACCAGCGCTTCGCCGGACCATCCGGCCAAGGCGATGAACACCGCGATCACCGGAGCCGAATACCACAGAAACGGGATCCGCCGCCCCCGGGAGCTGCGCAGGCGGTCGCTGCGGAAGCTGATCACCGGATTGATCGCCACCGCCGCCAGGTACGGCAGCGCGCCCATGGCCGTCGCAATCATCTTGCTGTCCGCGCCGTATCCGTCCAGAAACAACGGCAGCACCGTATTGACCAGGCTCTGAATCAATGTAAAGGCGAAGCAGCCGCAGTACAGACTGATCAATACCACGATATAGCCGCCGGCGCTGTACCCCAACGAGCCCACCCGCATCCCGGCTCCGACGGAGCCGGGAAGTTCGGGCATCCGGCGATACCCCCGGAACGTCCGTAAATAATATTGCATGATTCTCCGGCCGGGGCTACGGTTCCGGCGTGACCGTCACGCCGCCCAGGATATTATATCCGCCGGTACCATCGGAACGGTACTCCCACGGCACATCGGCATTGGCGCAGCGGATCGCGTAATCCGCCCGGAAACGCAGCGATTCGCGCCCGTCCGGCAGCCACAACCCGACCCGGTAACGCCCCGGCGCCACATCCGCCGTACCGGTCCAAGTCAGCCGGTAAACCGGCGTTTCCGCTTCGCCGGGCTGGCGCGGCAGCCACTCCCGGATATCCGGTGCGAGCGGCAGCTCGCAGACCGCCCCCCCCTCCGCAATCAGCACCAGCAGCGCCGGGCGCGGGTTGACCGGGATCGAAAAGCCGCGGTTGACCAGTTCCATGGAAACAGCAAACGGCGCGCCCTCCCGCACTTCGTCCGGAAACTCCGATCGCAGCAGCTCCAGCCGGTAGCCGAGGTGATCGCGGATGTATTCGAAGTAAGAGCGCCGCACCGGATCGCCGTCGCGGTCGGAAAAATATCCGTCGGACAACGGCATCTTGGCAACTTGCAGCGCCGCGACGTCGACCGGGGTATCCAGCCAGTAATCGATGGAGCGCGACTGCGGCTTCGCCAGATCACTGTCCCACAACCCCTGCTCGAACATGCCGTTGTTGCTGTGCACCAGACTGAAGGTGTTGTAATGATGGTCGCGCATCCGGACCGCCGCTTTCAACGGATCGACCGTGCCGCCCTCGTCGGCCCAGAACAGCTCGCCGTCGACCGGAACGAAAGCCCCCTCCTGTGCCACCCGGTCGAAATCGGGATTGCCCGGATTCGAATACGGCGGATCCGGAAAGGTGCTGCCGCAATCGCGGTTGGCCAGAAAGCCGTCGTTGAAGTGGCCGATGCGGGCGCAGGGCGCGTCCGAAAATGCCGTCTCCCGGGTCACCGGCGCCACCTCCGGCGTACCGGCGAGCATGGCCAGCATCTCCCGTTTGTACTTCGGCACCCGGACCATGATCATCCGGTCCGGCGGCATCACCTCCAGCATCGCCGACAACAGCTCCTGCCGGAACGCCAGATCGCGCTCCAGCTCCCGCGCCGAAGAGTGCCATTCGCCCCAGGCGCCGATGAACCCGGCCTGAAACGCATGGATCACGTCGCTGTTTTCCCGCAGCACCGGCGCCAATTGCTCCAGATGCCGCAGAATCGCCGCCCCGTCCGGTCCTCCGGAGCTCCGGTTCATATCGGTTTCATAGGCAAAGCGCAGCAGCACCTTGGCGCCGTATTCCCGCACCGCGTCCAGGAACTTCTTCACATCGGCCAGTTTTTCCGGCGGCAGGTCCGTGTCCGGATAGCCGGTCAGATAGATGTAACCCTGTACCACCGTCACGCCGTGGTAGCGCAGCGAATCCAGTTCATCCTGCCACAGGTAATTGCGGAATCTGCCGTCCCAGGCGCCGAAGCGGCGCCCCTGCCGCGACACCATGCCATGCATCCCGGCATCCCCGTATTCGCCGGCATAAATTTCGGTGCGCCAGCCGCGTTCGGGGTTGGCGAGCGCCATCCGGCCATGCGGATCGTCCGGACGGATGCCCCGGTACGATTTCACCTCTCCGGCGGACGCCGCCCCGGCCAGCAGCAGCCAGGCGGCGCCGAGCACCGGCCAATATCGCAATCGTGGAATCTTCATTTTCAGTAACACATCCGGGTTCTGGCCCACTGGCTCCAGACATTCACGGCGTCCTGGGTGAAGCCTTCGGTGTGCCCGTCGGCGCAGACCATATTGCCGCGGGTATTATGACGCTCGGTGAAATTCCAGGCGACCCCCTCGGGGGTGATGAAGCTGGCGCAATCGCCGCAGCGCTCCTGTTGCCCGCTGACCACCGGCGTTTCCGAAGGACGGGTGAACGATCCCGGTTTGGGCGCAGCCGACGGGTACGACATCGAAAAGTCGGCCCAGAAGGTCGTCGGCGGCAGATAGGCGTTGTAACCGTAGCCCAGCCAGTTCCACGCATCCGGCGTTTTGCCGTAAACCGGGCAGGCCCAGGTGCTCCGGCTCAGTTCCGCCGCCAATGCCGCCGTCCAGGTCTTGCCGGAGGGGTCTTCCGTGCCGGTATACGGCATATACGCCGGAAGCCAGTAACAGGTTGCGCCCTGATACGCCGGAGCCAGAGTTTCGTCGTTGTCACCGGCGTACATGGTGAACGCCAGGCCGATCTGCTTCAGATTCGACAGGCATTTGGCATTCTGCGCCGCCGCCCGCGCTTTTGACAGAGCCGGCAGCAGCATGCTGGCAAGTATCGCGATAATCGCAATCACGACCAACAGCTCTATCAGTGTGAACTTTTGCTTGGAATACATGATATTCCCCTTTCCTTGGTTGTATGAGATTCGGCCGGACCCTTCCGGCCGTTTATCTGTTATGCGGTATCTCCCGGCACCAGGCGGCACGGGCAATGGAGCACCGGACCCGGACGGTATTCGGGATCGAACCAGTTTTCCGTGGTCTGCAGCAACTCAATCGAGTCGGCGACCAGCTTCTCGTAATCGATGCGCACGGTGGTGAGCTTTTTTTCCGACGGCCAATCGAAGAGGAAGCCGCTGAATCCCATCAGCGCGCAATCCTCCGGCACCCGCAGCCGCATATCCATCAAAGCGCGCAGCACCAGCAGCGCAAAAAAGTCGGAATAACACAGAAAGGCATCCGTGCCGGCCTGGATCGAACGCGCCACCGCCGCGTAAACGCTCTGAAAATTCGGCACCGCAAATTCGAAACGCGGCCACTCCGCCTCGGAGGAGTCGAAAAACGACCGTATGGCGGAAGCCGGAACACTGCGGATGGAGTCCGGCTCCACCTCCGACTGCAACCCGATCAGCGTGAGATGCCGGTCGTTCCGCAGCTTCATGAAGTGCATCGCCGAATACCATCCGGCCTGTTCCGAAGCACACACCACGGCGAAGCCGGTCACGGCGGCATCCTGGGGCTGGCCGTGCGGCACCACCACCGGCAATCCGAGCCGGTGCAATTGCCGGACCAGCGGTTCCCGGCCGGTGAAATACGAACCCAGCACAATCACGGCATCGTATTCGCCGTCGCGGGCCAACGTGTCCAGCTCCGGCTCCGGCAACGCTTCGAACCGGGTCCGCCGCATCTGGCACAGCCGGATCTTCCGCTGAAACATCTCGTAATTGAATTTTTCGATGAAGTAGGACAAGGTCGAACCCGCCGCGTCGCAGTCGTCGTAAATCATCAGCAGCTGCTGCAGCTTCCGGCGCCCCGGCGCGATGACGAAGGTGCCGCGGCTGCGGATGCGCCGGACCAGGCCCTCTTTCTCCAACCGGCTCAGCGCCGCCCGCAGCGTCACCTTTCCGACCTCGAGCTCCCGGGCGAACACCGCTTCCTGCGGCAGCTGCAGGCCATCCGGATATTTCCCCTCCACGATGCGCCGGCGCAATAATTGAAAAATAGCGTCTTTTTTGGTTTCTTCCATGACTCTTCTTTAAATCCTATTTGATCCCATTTGATCCTATTTAAATTATAGTATAAAAAGAGCAAAAAGTCAATAGCGGAATCGCAAAAAAGATAATTTTTTTATCCGCCGATCCGGCAAAGCAGGTTGACTTTTATGCAATCACCGTTTATAATAGATGGAAATACGTGTCTGCCGGACTTCCCGGGAATATTTTTTTGCCCGCCGTATCCCCGGAGGATGCAATAAAGCATTTTTCTTCTCGTTTATATCGAGTAGGAGGTTTATCGGCAGTTTACCGGGGACGAAGCACCCCCGACGCAAGCGGTTTCATCATGATACAATCGGATATTTTCGCGATGGCAACTTCTCACCAGGAAAGAAACGGGAGACATGAGCAATAATCAGTTGGAGACGAATCCGCCGGAGACCAACGTTCCGGACCGTTATACGTGCGGCACCTTGCACTATACACTGCGATCGCTGGCGGCGGTATTCATCTGGCTGATGATCGGCGGGATGACGCTGACGGTATTCACCACCCTCCCCAGCCGCATGCTCCCGGTCAAACTGCAGGAACTCGGCGCCACCGACTTTCAAAGCTCCATCATCCTCGCGGTCATCGGCAGCACGCTGAACATCATCGTCTGTCCGATCGTCGGATTCAAAAGCGACCGCTACCGCAGCCGATGGGGACGGCGTATTCCGTTCATATTGATGTCGCTGCCGTTCATTTCGCTGGCGCTGATTCTGTTCGGCTTCGGCGACCAGATCGGCAACTGGCTGGCGGCGGCCACCTCCGGCTGGGTCGATATCGCGCCGGTGACCATGACCATCACGGTGATGGCACTGGTGATGTTCATGTTTCAATTCGCCAACATGTATGTGAACTCGGTGTTCTGGTATATCTTCAACGACGTGATTCCGCCGCAATTTTTCGGACGAGTCATGGGGGCATTTCAGGTGGCGTCGAATGCGGGAATCGCGCTGTTCAATTTTTGCGTATTCAAATACGCGGCGCCGTGGTACACGGAGATCTTCGTCGCCGCCGGCGTGCTGTATGCCATCGGCATGGGTCTGATGTGCGTGATGGTCAAAGAGGGCGAATATCCGCCGATCGAAGGTGAAGAGGAGGACGAAGGCGACAAAAAGGTCTGGTACAAAATCCTGTGGGTCTTCTGCAAGGAAAGCTGTTGCAGCCGCTTTTACATTCTGCGTTACGCTTTGACCACCCTGATCGCGATCAGCGGCGCGGCCTATGTTTTCATCTACTACTACAACAAGGAAATGGGCCTCGACAACGATCTCATCGGCAGGATGGACGGTGCCGCCGGCATAATCACTTTCGCCGTCACCATTCTGGTTACCCTGTTCGCCGGTATCCTGATCGACCGCTGGCACCCGATGCGGATTTATATTTACGGGACTCTGTTCGGGGTGTGCAACAGCGCATTTGCGTGGAAGTGGCTGTTCGGCGTACTTCCCGGTCCCGCCTACATGTGGACGGGCGTCCTCACTGCCGCCGGCGCGGCCGTTTTCGCCGTGGTATGCGCGATCGCCGGCCTGCCGATGGAAATGCTGACCTTTCCCAAGTCCCGCTTCGGGTCGTTCTGTTCCGCCCAGGCTCTGATCCGGGCGTTGATTTTCACTTTCTTCAGCCTCATCGTCGGCGCCTTGTTCGATTTGCTGCGCGTCTGTTTCCCGGTCAGCCAGACTTTCAATTACCGGTTCGTGCCGGTCTGGCAGCTGTTCTGGATCATCCCGGCGGCGGTGCTCGCCTATATCACCTACCGGGAATGGGGGCGGCTCGGCGGCTACAAACATTACCGGGCTCCGGCCAGCTGGGCCCCGGAGGGCACGGAGCCGGTGACCCAGCCGGAAACCCTGCCGCCGAGCGCCGGGCTGCTGCAGGCGGCGATTTACTGCTTCGACTTCCTGGTGATGCTGACGCTGGGAGCTACTATTTTCCTGGCCAGCTGGGCCAAAAACCAGGAGCTGCCGGAGTTGGCGCAGAATCTGCTGATCTGGGCGCTCCCGTGCCAGATCGGCGTCCTCGCGGTCTGGGCCTGGGTCCGGCGGGGGCTGCGCCGGGATATGAAACGCGCTCTCCGGGGCGAGATGCCGCGCAACGGCATCCCCCATCACGGCTTGCTGTTGCTGGTGGCACTGCGGCAGTTTATCTATACCGGCGTGGATATCTGGCAGGTCACCGTACTCGGCGAAAGCGGCGGCTTCGCATTCATGATGGGCGACATCGCCATCAGCCTGGTGATGGTGCTGAGTATCTATGCCGCCGCCCGGATGGAGCGCGGCATCGTCACCGACATCACCCCGGGTCATGGTCCGCTCCGCTGGCTCTCCGGAGCCGGCAGACATGAAGCGGCGCCGGATGAATACCCGCAGGAAGCCTGATCCGGCTCCACCGCCTCCGGCGCGCGGGCGCCGGAGGAGGCGATATCTATTCCCGGATCAATACCACCTGGTCGATGAAGACATTGCGGAATCCGTCATTTCCCACCGGGGCAAAAAACAATTGCGGCCGGTCCGGCAGCTCCCAGACGCCACAGTCGATCCAGCGGTATTCTCCGGGAGAAAAGCGTTCTCCCGGCAGATAGGCCGTTTGCGTGATTTTGTCGGAGCGGCCGTATACGCCGACTTTCAATGCCGGAGCCTTCGGGTCATCCGTTTCGGCGCGGCAGTACGCCAATACCCGCCAACGCTGCCCGGCCAGATTGTTGTACAGGAGAATATACAGAAACCAGTCCTCCGACCCGCGCGACATCTGCAAAACCTCACCGGAGCGGCTGGCCGGATCCGCAATTCGCACGCTGCGCGCCGGTCGTTCCGTGATCGTGTACATGCTCGGCTCCACCGCCAATACCGTACCGGCGGGATAACCGGCAAACTCTTCGGGGACCGGCTGCGTTAAAATCCGTTGCTGCTGCTGCAATTCCGCTTTGTAGGCGGCCAGGGTCAACTCCTCGGAATAAAAGTTCGCCCGGCACTTTTCGGCCAACTCGAAACAATACCGCGTATAAGCGTCGATATCCCCCCGCATCGGCAGTTCCTCCGGCGGCAGCTCCTGAAACAGCAGTATCCAATGATAACGGTTCAACCACGCCATTTTCACGGATAGCGCAGCAATCTCGACCCGGCGCCGGTATTCCGGCTGCCCTTCGGCCGCGGCCAATGCCTGCTCCATGAGCGCCTCCGCCCGGGCGAGATCGGCATGTGACAGCCAATCCGACGGTCCTCCGGCCAGAAAATCCAGCCGGCCGCCGTTGACCGCTTCGACCCCCTCCAGAAAATCGATATATTCCAGCATCCGGGGACCGGCGGCGGGACCGTAATACCCCGAAGTGAACTCCTCCAGCAACTGCCGGGCATCCAGCTCCGGATTCCACAACAATTTGGCGTTGATCCAGGTGCGCAGCGCCATCAGGTCTCCGGCGACACCGCCGGAGCCGTAATCGTTCTGAAGCAAAATGCTTTTGACCCGGTTTTGCGCCAGAAACCGGATATCGTCACCGAAGTGCCGGATATTGGGAAACGGCAGCAGGTAAGCGGAAAAATTGATCTGGTAATGCCAGACAGCCAACTCGGCGGCAATGTCCCCCCATGCCCGCAATTGCCGCCGGAACCGGTCATTCTGCCCGGAATCCAACGGGTAGGACAATGTGCATTCCGGCGTGCATAACCGGACGATGACATTGTCGGCCGGGCGGGTCAGCCGCGGCGGGTCGGCAGTAAAAAAATAAGCCAGCGTCATCACCTTCACCCCGGGAAATTCGCGCCGGATATCTTCGGCCACCCGATTGACGAAACGCAGCAGCAGCCCGGATGGTGCACCTTCGGCCGCAATCACCTCCTGGCAGGCGGCACACTCGCACAAGCCGGAACCGCCGTCATTCTGGGACAGATCGATGATCCGCGGATCCGGGTGGCGGCGCAGGATTTCCAACATATTGGCGGTCAATTCCTGCCGCATGGCTTCATTGGTGAGGCACAATTGTCCCACGTGCTGGCCGCCGACCCGCTTGCCGTCGACCAGACTGAACCACTCCGGGTGCGCGTCCAGATACCTGGCGGCGGGAATATAACGATCGAACGTATGCACCAGTCCGATGATTTCCACATTGCCGCCATAGGGTGCCATGGCCATACCGGAACCGTCGCCGTTGTTTTTCAACCGCGCGGCGAACTCCGGATGCAGGAGCATCGAATGCGTGAAGGTATCCCGCGCGGTAATGACCGGCCGGTAGCGGATGTCGACATCCGCTACGGTAATCCGGTCCCGGTGCGGAATATCGGTTTCCGTCGGCGACCAGAAGCGGATACCGGCGAAATCCTCGAGGAAGGTATAAACCGCGTACAGCGTTCCCCGCGGACTGCCGCCGGCGATCACCAGATCGTCGGAGGCGAGACGGCGGATCAGGATTTCATCCGGCTCCATCGCGTCGAAATCCACCTCCGGCAGCAGTTTGCGCACCACCTCCGAAGCGCCGACATGAATGGACGAACGCCCCGCCCACGGAGTCCGGACGATCCCCAGCGCCGTTCCGGTGGACGCCTCGAGAAAGCGCTGCAGTTCACCGGCTGCGTACTGTTCCACGCTGGAAGCGTCGGCGGCGACATGAATTTTAACGGAATTGACCTGCGCTCTGGAAATTTCCATTGCGGTCACGGCCGCGGCACAGCCGCAAAAAACGGCGAAAATGATATGTATCCGTCTCATGGTATTCTCACCAGGATTTGCCGCCGGGCGCGTGCGACCAGAATTGTTCATTCCCCGCGTTCATCACGGTAATGTACATTTTGGCGAAATCCGCCACCACGGTACGCGCGGCATGGCCGTCGAGGAACGACGAATTATTGCTCTTCTGATGAGTCGGATAGAGACCGGCCTGGGTGGTCCGGAAGCTTTCGAAGACGCAGAACTGCTTGTTTTCGGTCGGAGTCACCGCTTCGGAGACAAGGACGAAATCCGATGGCGAAAGCTCCGGAATTCCCCAGGTCGGATCCTGCGCGAAAAGTTTGCCGTTGGTATTCATGTAGCAGGTGTAGCTCCCGCTGCCGTTATCCATCGCCAACGGACTGGAGGCGGCGGCATACGCGGTTCCATTCAGCGGACTCAATATCGCATAGGTCCAGAAGCTCCGATTCCCATCGCTCTCATCCCAATTTCCGGGCTTGGAGGCCGGACATAACACCACTTTGCCCTCGGGCAGATAACCCTGATCCGCATATACCGAGATCCACCCTTTGGTGAAGGTCGGGTTCATGGTACAGATGATATTGTTGTTGTCCCCCTGATACATCGCCGTTCCCAGTCCCATCTGCTTCAGATTGCTCAGGCAGGAAATATTGATCGCCGCCGCCCGCGCCTTGCTCAATGCCGGCAGCAGCATGCTGGCAAGAATCGCAATAATGGCAATTACTACCAATAACTCAATAAGTGTAAAATTATTCTTTGCATGCGGTGCTTTCATTTTTCCCGTCTCCTTTTGTTGTTTTGAGATTTCTACGTATCCGGAAAAACCATATATTCAAACATGGGCCAATGCTTCAATTGGCTCCATGCTCACAGCCGGTTCCGCATCCCCGCCGACGAAAGTGGCGGCGATCAGCTTCTCCCGGGGGATTTTCGAGTTTCCGCGCACCATGGAACACAGCAGCTCCGCCGCGTGAAAGCCGATTTCAAAATGCGGCAGCCGGACATACCAGAACCCGGCCCCTCCCTGGCGCAGACGTTCGTGGTGGTCATAACCGACTACCCGGTAATCCTGCGCCAGCCGGTAACGGTGGCGCAACGAAAAATCCAGCAGACCGAAGCCCAGAAGCGGTGTCGAGCAGAAGAACGCATCCGGAAGCGGGCGCCCGCCGCGCAAATACAACGCTTCCATCCGGGCACAGCATTCGGCTTCACTCTCGGAATCGGGGAAAAAAACCGTTTGCCGCCGCTCATCCCACTCCACCCCATGCCGCGCCAATCCCTGCTGGAGCGCCTGCATTTTGTGCTGGAGCGAATCGGACTCGGCGGCGCCTTCGAAGGCCAGGAGATCGACATTGCGGGCACCGTGACGCCACAACGCTTCCACCACTTCACTCTGAATACGTTCGTCGTACCGGATGTTCACCTCCTCCGGTTGCGCGCCGATCCCCAATACCGCATAGGGAAAACTCCGGTTTTGAAACCAGCGGCGCAACGGCAGCAGCTGGCCGCCGAAGAAGAAAGCGCCGTCGTAGGTATCGACAATCCGTTCCCCGAACGCGGCAACATCGGCGAGCTGCTCCGGGCAATGCACAAACACCAGATCCACCTCGCGACGGTTGGTGAAGCTCATGATGCCGTGCCAATACTGATTGACAATATGGTAGTTGGCAAACGACAGCCGGGCCATGTCCATACTCTCCTCGGGGAAAATCAAACACAGCGAAACCCGGCGCGGCTTCCCGTCCTGGCGCACAAACGCCCCCTTGCAGGGAATTCGTTCGATGAATCCGGAATTCTCCAATCGCGCCAACGCCGACCGCAGAGTCTCCCGGCTGACCTGCAACTCCTCCGCCAGTTTGCGCTCCGACGGAATCCGGCCGTCGCCGCCCAACCGCCCCGACCGCAATTCCCGGATCAGGTATTCCCGGATTTGTTCATATAGAAATTGCCGCTGATTCCCATCAAAAATCATTCTGCTCAATTCTCCAAGTGGTCTGACCCGGTATGTACTGGTATGCTCTGGTATAATTATAGCAAAGATTATTTCATAAGTCAATACCGGATTCTGTTTTTCCGGCGTTTTTTATGTTTTTTATTTCGACGATATCACCGGAATATTGCCGGAAATCACTTTCCGGCGCTGGCAAAAACTCCGGACACTTATTATATTGGAGGTGGATTACAGGCCGGGAAGTTAGGCACTATGAAGGTTATCACGATTTTTTTCGCCGCGTTGTTGTTCAGCGGCAATCTGGCGGCGGAGACGGCAGAAAGGTATTGGAAGCGAAAATAGAAGAGCTTACCGCAAAGATAAAAAAGTTCGTCAATGAGCATGAGGAATTACGGCAGCATATGAACTCAACGCGAGCGGTTCAGCTTGATCCATGCCTGAGGGCGCTTTATGATCGACTGATTACCAAGGGAAAACGCCCCAAAACGGCACGGTGCGCTTGTATGCGGAAACTGTTAACCATACTTCGCTCCATGGTTGTCAATAATCAACCGTATGAACCGCAACATTTTTTTCAAAAAAGGCTGAAAAAAATCGCCAACCCGGCTTGACTTTTGAGACACCATCACGGAGCCGCCCCCGGTGAACGGCACTTGACAGAACGGCGAAGCCGATGTATTGTGACACAAACGCAAAGAAAAGAGCAGTCACAATGAAATCGAGAGAAATTGCCGACTTGCTGCCGATTGCAGCGGTTGCAATCGGACTGTTGTGGACCGAAACCGGTTGTTCGTCAGGGACGGATTATTGGCGGAACCGGTTGGATGACGCCGCGGACATTTGCACTTTTTCCATCGGCACCGGTTTCGGAGTCAAAGCGCAGGTCGGCTTGCTGCATATCAGCCCTGCCTACAATTATTCGGAATGGGCCGCGCTGCATGGCGGGGAAAGTTTTCTGGCGCAGTGCCATAACGCGACTTACCATGTGGAAGAAGGAAATATCGGAGTTCCGTTTCCCTTCGTCAACGATGAAGTTTTCTATCCGAACGAACACGCGGCCCGGCGCGGCAAGACCTATAGCGGCTCCACCGTTTTTTTGCCATTCCTCCTGCCGCGTCCCGATGGAGCAGCTTCGAAAAATGACTGCAACAGCTGCGCATGGATGACAAGCCGGGCGGTTCAAAAAGCGGCCGAAGAAAAAATACGCCAAGCACGGGAACGCGGCGAAGAGCTTGAGAATCCTTCCCACACCTGGGAAGGTTATCTCTCCGACGAGGAGTTGGAACTCATAAACAATGCGCCCGAAAACGGCGGTCCATGCGAACTGCGGAGCTATGACAAAAAGGCATGGTATATTTATTCCGACATCAACGTGGTTGCGGCAGCGTTTGGCGGTTTCAGTTGCGGCGTCAATCCGGGGGAACTGGTGGATTTTCTCATCGGTTGGGCCGGATTGGATTTGTACAACGATGACCTGTAAGGACCACCGGATGTGCGGTACAGTCGAATCATGTCGAGTCGCGCAGTCAGTTGACAGTGCATATCTGAGGCGGCCGGCCTGGCGACAGGCGTGGGTCCTGAAATGGGTAGCAGGGGGAAACGACGAGTTTCCCCCGGAGGCGCCCGCCAGCCGTGGCCGGCAGCAGCGGCGGCTTTTGTGGTGGTCTGGCCGGCTTGACGCGGCGACAGACGCTCTCGGAAGAATTTCCAAAAGGTCGCGGAAGATGCCAAAGGCATCTGGAGCAGAGGTGCAGGGTCGGTGACCCTGCCGAGGGGCGTGGGGGCGAGAAGCCCCCACATTCTCTCCCACAATACGCTACGTCAGCGGTCAACGCGGGCGGAGGCGCCTTTTATCAACTTTTCGACCTCGTCCACCGTCGCCATCGACGTGTCGCCGGGTGTGGTCATCGCCAAGGCTCCATGCGCGGCGCCGTAATCCACTGCGATCGCGGCGTCGCCGGTCGTCAACAAGCCGTAAATCAGCCCCGATGCGAAGCTGTCGCCGCCGCCGACCCGGTCGTAGATTTCCAGATCCGGCCGTTCGATCGACTTGTGGAACTTCCCGTCCTGCCATGCGATCGCCGCCCAGTCGTTCAGCGTCGCCGATTTGACCTGCCGCAGGGTCGTCGCCACCACCTGGAAATTCGGGTATTGCTTGACCACTTCCCGGATCATCGCTTCGAACTTCGACGTGTCGATCGAGCTCAGATCATTCTCCGTCATGCCCAGACAGGCCGAAAAATCCTCTTCGTTGCCGATCATCACATCGACATACTTGGCCAGCTCCCGGTTGACCTCCTGCGCTTTGGCTTTGCCGCCGATCGCTTTCCACAGGCTCGGGCGGTAATTCAAGTCATAGCTGGTTATGGTGCCGTGTTTTTTCGCACACTTCAACGCTTCGATCGCGACCTCCGGCGTCGTCGCCGACAATGCCGCGAAAATCCCGCCGGTATGGAAATGTCGCACTCCCAGCGTACCGAAAAGATATTCCCAGTCGATATCGCCCGGCTTCAATTGCGACACCGCGGTATTGCCGCGATCCGAAACCCCTTTGGCGCCGCGGATCCCGAAGCCGCGTTCGGTGAAGTTCAAGCCGTTGCGGACATTGCGCCCGATGCCGTCATACGGCACCCACTTGATGAACGAAGTATCGACGCCGCCTTGCAGGATGAAGTCCTCCACCAGCCGTCCCACCGCGTTGTCGGCGAAGGCCGTCACCACCCCCGCCCGCAGCCCGAAACAGCGCCGCATGCCGCGCGCGACATTGTATTCGCCGCCGCCTTCCCACGCAGTGAAGGTCCGCGCGGTATGAATCCGGCCGTCGCCCGGATCGAGCCGCAGCATCACTTCACCGAGGCTGACGATATCGAACCGGCAGCTTTTCACATCTTTGTAATGGATCATAATTGCACCGCCTCCCGCACACATTTCGCCACTTTATCCCAATCGGGAACATCTTTCCCGAGCCATGTACCGCCGACGCCGGCGATCTCCGGCACCGCCAGATAATCCGGCGCGTTCGCCGTCGTCACGCCGCCGGTGGGCATGAATTTGATCCCGAGGTGCTTGTACGGCGCGATCAACGCTTTCAGCATCGCAATGCCGCCCGCCGCCTCCGCCGGGAAGAACTTGAAAAAACGGCACCCCAATTCGTACGCCTGTTCGATTTCACTCGGTGTGCATATGCCGGGGGCAAAAGCGAAATCGCGTGCGATCGCCGCTTTTACCACCGTCGGATTGAAGCCCGGCGCCACCGCGAACTTCGCCCCGGCCTGAATCGCCCGGTCGAGGTCGGCGACATTCAGGATCGTCCCGGCGCCGATCAGCATCTGCGGAAAGCGCTTCGACGCTTCCCGGATCACATCCGGCGCCGCCGCGGTGCGAAAGGTGATCTCCGCCACCGGCAAACCGTTATCGCACAACACTTCACACATCTTCAACCCGGTATCGACATCGTTCAACACCAGCACCGGAATCACCCGGTATTTCAAATCGATGGTCATAAGGTCACTCCGTCTTTGAATATGGCGATTTCGCAATCGCCGTTGATCTCGTTTTTCGTCCGCACTTCGCCCGACGCCACTTTGAGCACCCAGTCGGCGAATTCCGTCACTTCGCCATGCGCCATCGCATCCCAGTCGATCCAGTGCGGCTTCTTCGCCGCCAGCGTCGAATTGGTGGCGATCTTCGCCGTCGGCACCACCGTGCCGTACGGCGTGCCGCGCCCGGTGGTAAACAGCACCAGGTGGCAGCCCGCCGCCGCCAGCACCGTCGAAGCCACCAGGTCGTTGCCGGGGCCGGTCAACAGATTCAGCCCCGGCGTCTGCAGCCGGTCGCCGTAGCCGAGCACGTCGACCACCGGCGCCGAACCACCCTTTTGGACGCAGCCGAGCGACTTGTCCTCCAACGTGGTGATGCCGCCCGCCTTGTTGCCCGGCGACGGATTTTCATAGATCACCTGATTGTGACGTTCATAGTAATCCTTGAAGTCGTTGATCATCGCGACGCACTTGGCGAACACTTCGCGGTTGACGCAGCGGTTCATCAGCAGCGTTTCGGCGCCGAACATCTCCGGCACTTCGGTCAGAACCGAAGTCCCCCCCTGCCCGATCAGCCAGTCGGAAAAGCGGCCGACCAGCGGATTCGCGGTCAAACCGGAAAATCCGTCGGAGCCGCCGCACTTCAACCCCACCCGCAGCGCCGACACCGGCACCGGCGTACGCTTGTCGACCCGCGCGGCTTTCAATTCGGCCAACAACGCCAGCCCCTGCTCGAATTCATCGCCGTCCTGCTGTGCCAACAGGAAACGGATATTCAGCTTCGACACATCGCCGAGGCGTTTTTGAAAGCTCTCCAGGGTGTTGTTTTCGCATCCCAGCCCCACCACCAGCACGCCTCCGGCATTCGGATTGCGCACCAGCGCCGCCAATAGCTTCGCGGTGGTCTCGTGATCTTCGCCCAGCTGTGAACACCCGTACGGATGCGTCAGCGCCAGGCCGTCCACCTCCCGCGCCAGCCGTTCAGCCAGCCGGTTGATGCAGCCGACCGTCGGCACCACCCACAGATCGTTGCGGATGCCGATTTGCCCGTCGGGGCGCACGAAGCCCATGAAGTTCCGGGTACAGTGTACCGGGACGGGCTGGAAATCCGGCGTATAGGTGTATTCCAGCTGCCCGGAAAGATTGGTTTTGACGTTGTGGGTGTGGACGTGTTCGCCGGCGGCGATGGCCACGGTGGCGCGGCCGATCGGCATTCCGTATTTGATGATGTTTTCACCGGCCGCGATCGGCCGCAGCGCGTACTTGTGGCCGTCTTCGCGCACTTCGACATTGTCGGCAGTGTGGATAATCACCGGGTCACCGCCTTTTCCACTGCTTCGGTGAAGCCGGGAATCGTGTTCAAATCCATCCCCCAGAAGTCGACGTTGCCGAGAATCGCCTTCACCTCCGGCTTGGCGGCAAAGAAAGCTTTGACTTCCTCCGAATCGTTGATTTCACAGCCGCGGTAAAAGTCGATCAGGCTGGCCAGCGACCGGGTCAGATTCGGCGGCAGCTTGCCGAACTGCTGCTGATAATCCAGAATCGTCGGCAGCACCCGGACCTTCCACTTCGACACCGAATTCAACGCGATCGACAGCAGCCGGTGCTGGGCGTACGGATTGGCGAAGCGCTCCAGAATCGATTCGGCGTAAGCGCGTTTCTCCGCGTCCGGCAGCGGCACCGTCGGCAGAATTTCATCGAACAGAATGCTTTTCAAATATTGGTTGAACTCCGGATCGCGGACCATTTCGTCGACAAAGGTCAGCCCTTTCCTATGCGCCGCCAAGACGCTGGCGGTATGGGCGCCGTTGAGGAAGCGCACCTTGCGCGTCCGGTACGGCGTCTGGTCGTCGGTGAACACCACATTCAAACCGGCCGCCTTGAACGGCAACTCCTTCTCCACCTCCGCCGGCGCCTCGATCACGAAAAAGTGAAAGGGTTCGCCCGCGACCAGCAATTTATCCTCGACGCCGATCTTCCGGCAATACTCCTCCGCTTCGGTGCGCGGATAACCGGCGACAATCCGGTCGACCAGGGTATTGCAGAAAATACACTGCATATTGACGTAATCGATGACGGCGGGATCGGTGAGGTATTTGAGAATGCATTCCTTGAGCGTCGTGCCGTTGTGTTCGATCAACTCGCACGGCACGAAGACCAGTCCACGCAGGCCGCATTTGCAGCGCTCCGCCAGCAGCTTCGCCAGCTTCGCCGGGAAAGTATCGACGCCGGGGCGGTATTCGATCCCCGCTTCGGTGGTGTTCGAAAACACGAAACGCAGCTCCGGAGCACAGGCGGCTTTCACCACCTCATCCCACTCGGATGCCGGATTCAGGCAGCCTTTGACGCATTCGATCTCTTCGATGGTCTCAACCGGAACGCCGTTCTCCACCCCGCGTAGAATCACATGGTAAAGCCCCCCCTGCGCATTGATCGTGTCCGCCATCCCCTGCGGCAACGGCTGTACCAGCTGCACCGCCGCGTTGAAATCCGTACTCCGGTTCATCCGGTCGATCATCCAGTCGATGAACGCCCGCAAAAAGTTGCCTTCGCCGAACTGCAGCACCCGTACCGGACGCGTCAGCGCCTTTTCCCGTGTCAATGCTTCCATGGTTTGTATCCTTTTAGCGTTTTTTGTTTTATTTTATTCGCCGCTGGTGCAGCGAGTGTGACGATTTTGACGGTGAGCGCGGGGCCGCATTGCGCCCCGGCTCACGCGGGGGCTCCGCCCCTCCCCACCCCGAGTCACTCAAGTGGCGTTCGCCTTACACGTTTTTGCCGCCACCGGGCGGCAAAAACTCTCTTCGGTCATGAAAACGCTACCGCGTTTTTATGACCGACCCCCTCAGCGCCGGCAATGCCGGCGCCGTTCGCCGGGGGAGGCTTCGTGCCGCGCTCCTTGGCCGCGATGCGGCCAATTCCTAGCGGCACGGTCGCGCCTGACCGGCGCTCCGGCCCACGCGCGCTCACAGGCCAACCGAATTGCGAGCGAAAGCGACAGCAACTACTTTCGCTTATTTTTCTCCAGCAGGCGGACGGCATTGGCGTAACCGACCTGGTGCAGCTCTTCGGCGGTCAGCCAATCGAGGCTCGCCAAATAGCGCATGCACTCGCGCATCGTCGATGCCGACCCGGCCAGGCAGCCCTTCGCCGGATTGTGCAACTTGCCGTCCGGTTCGAGCACCACATCATTGCCCAGCAGGTGATAATGTCCCGGCGGCAGCCCCGCTCCCGGCGACGCGTCGCTGGTCACGATCACCTTGTCTATCCCCTTGCAGCGCAGGAAGCACCGGATCACCTCCGGCGGCAAATGATGTCCATCGGTAATAATCATCGCCGTCAGGGCGTCGCATGCCAAGCCCGACCAGATCGCATTGCGATGCCGGTCGATCTGATTCGGAATGCCGTTCCCCAGATGGGTCAGCGTCTGCGCGCCCGCCGCCGCCGCCCGTTCCAGATCCGCGCTCGACGCCAGTTGATGCCCCAGCGACACGATGATGCCGCGCTTCGTCGCCGCCCGGATCAAATCCTCCATGCCGGGCCGTTCCGCCGCCACCGTCAGCATCCGGACGAAATCGCCGAGCGTATCCAGCACCGCCGGATCCGGCGGCAGCACCCATTCCGGATGATGGCAGCCGACCGCGCCCGGTTCCGGGGAGATAAACGGCCCCTCCAGGTGCACGCCGGGAATATTGCTCTCCCACCCCTCCTGCGCCACCACACTTTGAATCAACGCGATATTGCGCCGGTACATCGGCAACGGCGCGGTGATCAGAGTCGGCAGAAACACCACCGTTCCGGTTTCCAACAGCGCGCCGGCCGCGCGCCGGAACTCCTCCGGC
This sequence comes from Victivallaceae bacterium, assembly GCA_031549115.1. Lineage (GTDB taxonomy): Bacteria > Verrucomicrobiota > Lentisphaeria > Victivallales > Victivallaceae > JAVBQJ01. Next base: position 5,369 of record JAVBQJ010000013.1, on the reverse strand, counting down.
GACAGCTCCGGATTGGAAAAATCCACTCCGAGATACCCGTTTACCTGCAAATCCGCATACATGATCGATTATTCCTTGTTCTCGATGGCGTCGATTTTTTTCCCGCCGAATGCCGAAGAGTCCCGGATCACCAGGCTCATCGGTATTTTCAGTTGCCGGGTCGGCCCCTCGTTCTTCGCCCGGATCCGGTCCAACAGCAGCCGCGCCACCGCGGCGCCGACCTGGCGGCTCGGCTGCGCCACCGTCGACAATGCCGGCTGAATGACCTCGACGAAATCCCGGTTATCGAAGCCGACCAGCGCGATGTCCTCCGGTACTTTAATGCCCAGTGCCGGCAGCTCCGCCGCCAGGCTCGCCGCATAATAATCGGCGCACTGAATCCCGTCGGGGCGCTCCGGCATCGCCGCGATCGCGCGCGCCAATCGCCGGGTATTTTCCCTGGCCGTCCTGCCTTCGCCGACATCGTCCGCCGGAATCCAGATCTCCGGCAGACCGAATTCGGTCAACGCGTCCCGGTAGCCTTTCAATTTATTGCCCATCGTATCGCTGCCCAGATAGGCGATACGCCGGCACCCCTGCCGATACAAATGGCGGATCGCCTCATACACCCCCTGCCGCCGGTCGATATACACGCAATCCAGATCCGGAATCGCCGTATACGGCACCAACGCCACCGGGAAGTGCGTACGCAGATTGCGCGCGGCATCGATCGATTCGCGATCCATGCCGATCAGGATGACCCCAGCCGGACGGTCCGACAGCAGCACTTCGGTGATCGCCGGCAGCCGGCCGTGCGCAAATTCATTGGCCACCAGAAAGTTATTGGTGGTATAACCATTGGCGGCGGCGGTCTCCTGGATCGCCGCGATCTTCTGGATATGAAGGAAATCGCCCGATTCCGCCACCACCGCGATCGCATGCGAACAGTTGTTGCGCAGCTCACGCGCGGCACGGTTCGGGTGATAGTGCAGCTCCTCGGCGGCGAGACGCACCTTCCGGGCCGTTGCTTCCGAAACGTACCCGGATTGGCGCAGCGCCCGGCTGACCGTATTCATCGATAAACCGGTACGGGCGGCGATGTCCTTCAGCCCCGCCACGTGCTCAATCCTTCAGATATTTGGCAAAGAACGCTTCCGCCTTGTTATCCCCCCACGAGTGATCGGCGGGGAAGAGGTCGAGCTCCAGCTTCTCCGGCACGCCGGCGGCTTCGTAAATCTCCCGGACCCGGTTGTAGCACTGCATCGTGCTGTCCAGCGTGAAGCACTTGTCGTACGCCCCGATGTCGACCAGGAGCGGCCGCGGCGCGATCATCCCCTGCAGATCGGGCACATCGACGAGCTTGTAAAGCCCCGGCGCCACCTGCATGCCGCAGTAATTCAAATCGCGCATGCCGAAATACTCCCACAGATCGCTGTAGCAGATGATTTCGGTCGCCTTGAAGCGCGGGTCGCACAAGGTCATCCACAAGGTCATAGTGCCGCCGCCGGACAACCCCATCACGCCGAAACGCGTCGCATCGACCTCGGGCAGCGTCGCCACGAAGTCGGTCGCCGCGATGCCGTGGGTCACGTTGATGCCGAGCGAAGTCATTCCGAACATGGTGGCATTGATGTAAATCAGATTGCACCAGTCGCGGTTGTAGTTGTTGTTCAGGTGGTTCGGCTTGTTGGTGTCGTTGCGGTCGCCGAAGCCGACCCAGTCGATCGCATAGGTCACGTAGCCGCGCTCGGCCATCACCCGGCCGTAGTTGTAATTCATCAGCGTGGTCTGCGATTCGAATTCCGGACCGGTACCATTGCCCATGATGACGTCTTTGCCCAGCGGACCGTGGCCGTGGCAGCACATGATCGCCGGAATCTTCTTGCCCGCCATCGCTTTCGGGTAATTCACCAGCAGCGTCGCGGAGATGTATTTGGAAACGTTGATGACCCAGCGCTGCTTGCGCAACGGGCCGTCTTCCCATTCGGCGATCAGCTCCGGCTCCAGCGGCACGCGCTCCGGGAAGTCCCCCAATGTCGCCTTTACCGCCGGCAGCGCCTCGGCCTTCCAGCTTTCAAATTTCGTCTCCGGCCGAAAACGGAAACGCGGTTGATTTTCAGCGGCCAGCTCCTGGAACATCCGTTGCGGACTCAAGTTGCGAAATGGCATGATGCCTCCCCCTTGTGTTTTTCGGCGCGGAACGGCGCCAGTATGGTTTTTCACCGGAAATTATGTTTTCTCTCAACGTTACCATGAATATAATCCGCCACTCTGGAAAATGCAAATTAACTCCGATTTTTTTTATTCCGTGTTTGCATTTGGCAAAAGCGGAAGTATATTCATGTTAACGTTGAGAGAACCATTAAGGAGTACCATGAAAAAACGTTATGTTCTGATCGGGACCGGGGTACGCGCCTCGATGTACATTGAAGCGTTGTGCGGTGATTTTCAGGATGCCGGCGAACTTCTGGCGCTGTGCGACAGCAATCCGGGACGCATGGAGTTCTGGAGCCGCCGCATCGTCGAAAAGCTCGGCGCCAAAAAGCCGGCGCTCTACGAAGCGCAGGACTTCGACCGGATGATCGCGGAGTGCCGCCCCGACACGGTGATCGTCACCAGCATGGACCGGACGCACCACAAATACATCTGCCGGGCTCTGGAGCTCGGCTGCGACGTCGTCACCGAAAAACCGATGACCATCGACGCCGCCAAGTGCCAGCAGATCGTCGACACGGTGAAAGCGACCGGGCGTCATGTGACCGTGACCTTCAATTACCGTTATTCGCCGCGCAACACCAAGGTCAAGGAGGTGCTCGCCAGCGGCATTGTCGGCGACATCACCAGCGTTCACTTCGAGTGGCTGCTCGATACCGCCCACGGCGCCGATTATTTCCGGCGCTGGCACCGCAACAAGCGCAACTCGGGAGGGTTGATGGTACACAAATCGACCCACCACTTCGACCTGGTCAACTGGTGGCTGAATTCGTATCCGGAAACCGTGTTCGCGATGGGCGACCTCAAATTCTACGGCCGGGAAAACGCCGAAAAACGCGGCGTCACCCGCTTCTACCAGCGCTCCCGCAACAACGAAATCGCCGCCGCCGATCCGTTCGCGCTGCGCGTCACCCAGGAAGATGAAATGCTCGTCGGTCTTTATTATGACGCCGAACACTACGACGGCTACATACGCGACCAGAGCGTCTTCGGCGACGGCATCGACATCGAGGACAACGTCGGCGTAATGGTGCGCTATGCCAACAGCGCGGTGATGACCTATTCGTTGAACGCCCACTCGCCGTGGGAGGGATACCGCGTCTGCTTCAACGGCACCAAGGGCCGGCTGGAATTCAACGTGGTCGAGAATCCCTATGTCTCGGGCCACCACGAGGACTTCAACCTGCCCGGCATGCACGGGTTGGACAAGGACAAAAAGGAGCTGGTTCCTGAAATCATCTTCCAGCCGCACTGGGGCAAAGCGCAGGTCATCACCTACGAAGAGGGCAAAGGCGGCCACGGCGGCGGCGACGTCCGCCTCCTCGAGCATGTCTTCCGCGGCGCCGCCAACGATCCGTTGGGCCACGCGGCCGGCTACATCGACGGTGCCCGGTCGATCCTGACCGGCATCGCCGCCAACCAATCGATGCGAACCGGCGCACCGGTCAAGGTCGCCGAACTGGTGAGGCTGTAATATGTTTCTCGATGATCAATATCTCCTGCACAACGATGCGGCGCGGCGAATTCACGCGGCCATCACCGATCTGCCGGTGATCGATCCGCACAATCACGCCGATGTCAAAGCCATCGCGGCCAACCGGCCTTTCCTCGATCTGTGGCAGCTCTTCGCCGCCACCGACCACTATGTCTGGGAGGTCATGCGCAAACGCGGCGTCCCCGAGGTGTTGATCACCGGAAACACCTCCCCGCACGACAAGTTTCTCGCGCTGGCCCGGATCTTCCCCGAACTCGCCGGCAATCCGGTTTATGAGTGGGTGCATCTGGATTTGCGCAGCCTCGGCATCACCGAGGTGCTCGACGCCGCCAGCGCCGAACGCATCTGGGTAGCCGGGAAACGCGCGCTCGCGGCAACCGATCCGGCAGCGATGCTGGACAAGCTGCAAATCGAGGTGATGTGTTCGACCGACGATCCACTGGACGACCTGGAGGAGCACGCCGAAGTCAACCGCCGGGCCAACCGCACACTGGTGCGTCCGACCTGGCGCCCCGACAAATCGATGAAGCTGACCGCGCCGGGGTGGCGCGATTATGTCGATAAGCTCGGACAGCGTTTCGACAAGACGGTGGATTCGCTCGACGCATTGCTGGCGGCATTAAAGGAGTCGCACGACTACTTCGATGCCAATGGCTGCCGCGCCAGCGATCACGGACTCGAGATCATGGTCGGAAACCACTGCGACCGCGCCATCGCCGAACAGGCGTTTTCGCGCGGCGGGAAAGCCGATGCCGAAGAGTTGGCGCACTTCGCCGGCGTATTGATGAACGCCTTCGGCGAATGGAACGCCGCCTCCGGCTGGGTCACCCAGCTGCATCTCGGCGCCGTCCGCGACGTCCGGGCTTCGCTTTTCGCCGCACTCGGTCCGGATTCCGGCGGCGACATCGGCAATCTGATGCAGGATCAGCTGCCCGGCTTGCTGGCCTGGCTCAACCGCTTCGATGACCGGATCAAGGTGGTGCTGTACTGCCTCGATCCGATGCAGCAGGCCACGCTCGCCACCGTCGCCCGCGCCTTCGGCGCCAATGTGCGCCTCGGCTCCGCCTGGTGGCTGTGCGATACCCCCATCGGCATGAAACGCCAGCTCGAATACATCGGCAGCGTCGATCTGTTGATGAATTTCGCCGGGATGGTTTCGGATTCACGGAAGCTCCTGAGCTACGGCTCCCGCTTCGCCATGTTCCGCCGCGTCCTCGCCGACGTGCTCGGCGAGATGGTCGAAGCCGGCCAAATCCCCCTCGAAGTCGCCATCCGCCTCGCCGAAAACATGTCCTACCACGAACCCAAACGCTTTTTCAACCTTTAAGGCGGGTGAGTGCCGGGCGTCTTGGGGAGGAGGGACGGCCCCCCTTTTGAGGAATGGGGCTGCCTTCCCTCCTCCCCAAACCCCACCACCCATCCACCTCAAACCGTTTTGTGTCACGATTTATGTGTCGGCCTAGCCGACACATAAATCGGAGCAGCAAAGTTTGGGGTGTATGCATGACGGCCATCCGGGAATTATCCCACCCCCATTTTTTGCCCAACGAGGCAAAAAATTACGTTAAAAAGGTTTGAGGAAGTGGGGTGGAGGTTTGGAGGAGGGGGGGGGACCCCTTGCTGACACATGGGTTCGGCCCACCGCCCAAAGAGCCCCGGAGTGTATCCCGAGGGGGTGAGG
>JAVBQJ010000001.1:0-59577 GCA_031549115.1 Victivallaceae bacterium | reverse complement strand
AGAGCCGCGAAGCGGCGGTTCTGCACTCCGTCATACGGAGGCGCGGTCCAGCGCGCGAACAGCGCTGGTCGCCGATGGCGCCGCAGGCGCCTGAAAGAGGCGAAACTGTAGGGAAGGATCGCCGGGAGGCGATCCGGAGCCACCCGAGGCAGCGATGGTGTAGACCGGATTGGAAGCGTGAGCGACAATCCGATCTACACATAGAGCGGAGGAGGCGCCGCACCGGCGGCGAAAAGCAAGCGATAGAACGCCGCACCGGCGGCGAAAAGCAAGCGATAGAACGCCGCACCGGCGGCGAACGATAAGCCGACGAAGCATGTCGGCAATCAATCAACCGACATACAGTTGTAACCCGCAACATGGAACCTACAGGAAGGATGGAATCATGATGCTGTACCCGATCCCGCAACAGTTGAGCCGGGGAGAGAAGAGTTGGAATTACGCGATGCGGCGCTGGGTGATTCTGCCGGCGGACGCGAGCTTCCGGCTGAAGGAAGCGGCGCAAACTCTGACCCGGCGGATGTCGCACGGTTTTGCGCGGCCGCTGGCGTTGACGGCGGGCGAACCCGGCGCCGGCGACGCGCTGGTACGGATGTGCCGCGATGACGCCCAGCCGGAGCAGGGCTACCGGCTGACGGCAACCGGCGACGGCTTTGCGTTGTACGCTTCCGGCGATATCGGCTGGTACTACGGCCTTTTGAGCGTCGAACAGATTCTGGCGGAGGAAATCACCCGGGTGCCGGAGCTGACGATCGTCGACGCGCCGGATTTCCGCTATCGCGGCTACATGCTCGACGTGTCGCGCTGCAAGGTGCCGACCATGGCGACATTAAAACAGATCATCGACGATTTGAGCCGGCTGCGCTACAACGAATTGCAGCTTTATATGGAACACACCTTCGCCTTTGCCGGCGATGAGCGGGTGTGGTTCGACAATTCGCCGTTGACGGCGGCGGAGATCATGGAGCTCGACGCCTATTGCGCCAGCCGTTTCATCGAACTGGTGCCGAACCTGAACAGCTTCGGCCACCTGGAACGCTGGCTGCGCTTTCCGGAATACCGTTATCTGGCCGAAAGCCCGACGCCGTGGCACTTCAAGGAGTGGGACGTCTATTGTCAGGGGGTGCTGGCTCCGGGGCAGGAGGCATTGGCATTCATCGACCGGCTGTACCGGGAATTTCTGCCGAACTTCACCAGCAAACGGCTGAATATCGGCTGCGACGAAACCGTCGAACTCGGCAAAGGGCGCAGCGAGGCATTGTGCGCCGAACGCGGCACCACCCGGGTCTACCTCGACTTCCTGCAGGAGTTGAATAAACTGGCCGGAAAATACGGCCGCCAGGTGATGTTCTGGGGCGACATCATCATGCACAACCCGGAACTGATTTCCGAGCTGCCGAAAGGCATCACCGCGTTGGAATGGGGATACGAAGACGTTCACCCGTTCGAAGCCGATACCGCCAAGTTCCAGGCCGCCGGTGTGCCGTTTTACGTTTGCCCCGGTACCTCGAGCTGGAATACCTTCACCGGGCGTACCGCCAATATGTTCGGCAATATCGCCTCGGCGGCGCGGCACGGCAAGAACGCGGGCGCGGCGGGTCTGTTGATGACCGACTGGGGCGACGGCGGCCACCACCAGTACTGGCCGTTGTCGTGGCCCGGTCTGACCATGGCGGCCGGATGCGCGTGGAATGCCGGTCAGCCGGTGAGTGAAGAGCTGCTGGCGGCCGCGATCGACCGCGGTTTCGGCGCTTCGGTCGCGGGCGATTCCGGCCTCGGTCGGCAGCTGCTCGAACTGGGACGGATCTGCGAAGAATTCGCCCACCGGCCCCATAACTGTACGTTGTTCTACTCGCAGTTGTTCAATCCGAAGTGGAGTGTCACCGGCAAAGCCAACGAAAACGTCACGCTGGCCGAAGCGAAAAATGCCCGCAAGCGGCTGGAGCGCTGGCGCAAAAACTTCGTCAACCGCCCGCCCCGCGCCGAAGCGCTGGTGCTGCGCGAGCTCGACAATCTGGCGAATTTCGCCGAGCTGGGACTCGACCGCATGGTGAAAGCCAAAGGCGGCCGCGTCGATATGGCCGCGTGGAAGGACCGGATGCGGCACGCGATCGGCGAACACAGCGACCTGTGGCTGGCCCGGAACCGCGCCGGCGGTTTGCACGAAAGCTCCGACCGGCTGCGGCAGGCGCTGGAAATGGGATGACAATGCGGCTGCCGGTATGGTTGCAGGCGTACCGGGGGCGCCCGGTATGGGCCGGATTCTCCGGCGGCGCCGACAGCATGGCGTTGCTGTTGGCGCTCCTGGAAGCGGAGTTCGCCGTCACCGCGGTGCACTTCGAACACGGATTGCGCGGCGACGCCGGGCGCGAAGACGCGGCCTTTTGCCGTGATTTCTGTGTCCGGCGCCACATCCCCTACCGGCAAATCGCGCTGCGGTTGGACCCGGCTGCGCCCACCCTCGAAGCGCTTGCCCGGGAACACCGGTTGCGCCACTGGCGCATGCTGTCAAAGGAAGTCCCCGGTTCGGTGGTGGCGCTCGGACACCACGCCGGCGACGCCGCCGAAACGCTGCTGATGCGCCTGGCGCGCGGCGCCAATGCCTCCGGATTGGCGGCATTGCGTCCGGTGCGCCGGCTGCAGGGAGTCGAAATCATCCGGCCGCTGCTGGAGTGGCCGCGTTCCGGGATCGAAGCGTTTCTGGGGCAGCGCGGCATTGACCGCTGGTGCGTGGACGCCACCAACGCCGACCCCGGATTTCAACGCAATTACCTGCGCCATCAGCTGTTGCCCGCATGGCAGCGGGCGTTTCCGTTCGTCGCCGGGGGCTTGCGCGAGGCGGAACGCAATTTATCGGCGGACGCCGCTTATCTGGAAGCGCGCGCCGATGAACTTTTCGCCGCCCGGCCGGCAGGCGAAGGGCTCGACTGCCGGTGGTTCGGCGTACTGCCGGAGGCGATGCAGATTCGGGTGCTGCGGCTGTGGCTGCAGGAGGCCGGAGGCGGCAATCGGATCCCCGATCGGGCGCTGCTGGAACGGGTGACGGCCCAAGACCACGGCATTATTCCGGTCGACCGGGAGTTGGTGCTGGAATACATGCTGGGCGCATGGTATCTGCGCCCGGCGTCCCGCCCCGAAGTGGCGTGGAACTGGCGCCGGGACCGGGAGCTGGATTACGCCGGCTTCCGCCGGTTGACGGCGGCCATGGTTCCGGCGTTTCCCGGACACGCGGAAGCGGACGAAGCCTACTTCGACGCCGACCGGCTGCCGGAAATCCTGTACATCACCGGACCGCGCTCCGGCGACCGGTTACAGCCGTTCGGCCGCCGGAGCCGGCAGCCGCTGAAAAAATTCGGCCACTCGGCACTGGTGGTACGCGATGAACACGGCGAAATTCTCTGGGTTCCGGGCCTGCGCCATACCGCCCATGCCCCGGTCGACACCGCGACCCGGAATATCGTCCATTTCCGTTGTATCCCCGGTTCTGTGCCGGAGACCTCGGTTTACTGACGATCATTCCTCTTCGAACCGGATACGGGGTGAGTCTCCGATGTCATGGCGCCGGAAGAATTCGGCGAGGAATTGCCGGGTATCGTCTGCGAGATACACCTCCGCCATGCCGAATCCCTGCCAGCGCATGGTCTCCCCATGCTTCACCGCAGTCAGCGCCAGGCGTTCGTCATCGCAATAGAAGTCGATCCCGGGATAACCGCAGCATTTGCAGCTCAGCCAAGAGGGGCTGGTAAATTTTATCGCTTCAATAAATGCTTTCACTTCGTCCGGATCGGTGATTTCGACCAGAATATCTTTGCCGACGCGGGAACAGCAGGTGTAACCGCCGTTTCGGATCGCAATCCGGTCGCAGTCGGCGACGGTGGCATAAAACGACTCCTCCATTGTCATATTGCCGAAAAGCCGTCGTACCGGACCGGCATAATCGATCAGAAGCCCCGGCATCAACAGCCACAGCGCGATACATCCCAGCCGCAGTAGTGCCCGGGCATATCCGGTCAGCCGATCCGGGTGCACACGAGCCTCCCAACGTTTCCGGACGGTCACACACACCCGGTCCCAGAACGCGGCGGATACGGCCAGATACCACCACCACAGCCATCTTCCGGGAACGAAGTATCCGACCGCCAACCCGACAATCACGACCGCCAGAGCGACCCGGAACAACGGCGATTTCCAAAGAGCATTCCACATTCGTTATTTCTTTCCGGCTTGTTGTTATCAGGTAATATATCCCGGCGGCAGCGGCAATGCAAGAGTGAATCAGTCGCTTATCTTCCGGCAGAAAACGGAGAAAATACCGGTTTTCAGACAATTCCGATTTGCTTTTCCATTGAAATGTGTTATAGTAAACGACATCCCGAAAAGGGCGTTTAGCTCAGTTGGTTAGAGCGCCACGTTGACATCGTGGAGGTCACAGATTCGAGTTCTGTAACGCCCACCATTTTTTTTGCCTCAATTCCGAATTTTCCCCTCAAACCCAATTTCCCGCTTGTCGTTATGATACCTCATTTTGTGTCATGATATTGAAAATTCCTGACACATTCCTGACACAACTTTTTGAGGAGGCGCGTAATTTCGAGAAGAAACACCGGCTTTATTTACCATTCACCGCGCCGGAGCAAAAAGAAACCCGGATTTCTCCGGGCCGTCAATAATATCGGGAGGTGGTAAAAAAGGATCAAGCCAATGCGGGCTCTTTCCGATTGACACGGGGGCGGCCGCCTTTACTGCCGTTGGCGCGGCTGGCGGCGGCTTTCCGGGGCGTCGTGGCGCTCCCCGCTTTACGGGCATGTTCACGCAATGCCGCCCGGCGCCGTAATTCGTCACGGACTTTCAACCACTTCTCCACCGGGGTTATGGTCCCCTCCCGTTCCGGGTGCCGCAGCAAATCCAATTCCAGATCGATCATCGCTTCCGGCCATTCCAGCGCCATTCCATCACATTGCACCTGCTCCAATTCGCGGATGGTGCAATATTCAAACCACGGGTAGCGGCTGAACGGCAACCGGAAAGATTCGCCGGAGCCCAATTCCACTTCGATACAGTCCCGGCTTATCGCCGTCAATTTAACATCAATGCAGTTCATTCCAAAACTCCTCTATTCTGGTTTTGTTCCGCTTCGCATATTCCTGCAACTTCCTCCGGTCCGCGGGGCTTAATTTGCCGCGCTCCACTTCCAGGGAACCGTCTTCCAAAAACACCCGGACACTGGTTTCCGCTTTCTTGGCGTGAAAGTGCGCCGGGTTGTGGTCATTCAAGTAAATCGTTATCGCCCATCCGTAAAACAATTCAAAAATCGGCATTCCGGTACTACTCCATCGGTTAATTGGAATACTATAACCTATCATGTTCGCTTTGTCAAATCCCGCTATTTTGCCACTTGCCGCCAGTGGTTGAATTTGCCACTTACCGCGCGATACTGCATTCGGGCATGAGCTGGCATTGCGGCATGGCGCTGCATCACGGCATGGCGCTGCATTCGGGCATGGCGCTGCATTCGGGCATGGCCGGGCATTCGATCATGGCGGCATGGATCACCATCACCGCATGGCGCCGCATTCGGGCATGGCCGGGCATTCGGGCATGGCCGGGCATTCGATCACGGATCACCATCACCGCATGGATCACCATCACCGCATGGCGCTGCATCACGGCATGGCCGGGCATTCGATCATGGCGGCATGGATCACCATCACGGCATGGCGCTGCATTCAATCATGGCGCTGCATTCGGGCATGGCGCTGCATCCCGGCATGAAAAAGCCCGGCAGGGCGAACCATACCGGGCAATGGGAGAAAAGCGGATTACAGCACCTGCACGGCGTTCAGGGGAAGTATGTGATCCTGGTAATTGAAATTGGATACCACTGCCCGGGCTTTCATTCCCGGCTTAACCGCCGTTGCGGGAATTGCGGCTTTCCGGCGATTGACAACCGGTGGTACAGATTCCGCAACCGCACGGAACGTATCCCCCGCAAGCAGCGCGGCCAGTGCCATTTCCGGCGTCAATTGCGCGGTGGACTTCAACTTCATGTCGAGTATCACCCGGTCCCCTTGAATGGTGAAAGACTCCACAATAAATTCCGGCGTCACGGATTGCCGGTAGACGGGTTGCAGCAAACGCACGCCCCCGGCAGGCTTTCCGGCATAATACCGGGTTTGAAATTCATCCAGGCATTCGAGCGGCAAGTGCGTAAGGCAGGTAACGCCGAAAGCTGCAAGCGTGTTTCGCAAATGCTTCATCTCTTCAAATGATCCGGTGTACCCGTCACGGATGTTGTTTCGAAGTTCTTCGATGGTGGTAGCGGTTTTAGTGGTGTTCGCGGCGGTTTTGGTGGTGGTGTTCTTCATGGCTTGTACTCCATACCGTTCCGGGCAAATAAAAAGCCGTTCCGCGGTCGGTGGTACAAGCACCTTGCAAAGCCGGCACCACCCGGTACTTTGTTTCACGCAAAACGGCAAAGCCCAAAACAAAAAAGGTTTTCAGTTTAACGCCGTGAGGACTGGTGATCCCGAAAACTACCGGCGATTGCAGCTTGTACTTGCAACACCCTTAAAATATCACGGATTCCGGCGCTTGTCAAATGCGGAATTGAAAGAAAGTCGAAAGATTTTTCCGGCGTATCTCATTGATGGTTAAAGGCTACCAAGGGGTATGCCTATGCCGCAAAGCGGGCACCGTACCCCAAAAACTGACAGCCAAGGCGCGTGGGAGGGAGTTGCCGCATCCACGAGAACCGCATTTCCCGCCACGCCAAGGCCGCCTTGTCGCCGGGCAACAGAGATACGGGATTTCACGCAATCACAAGGAGGGCGCCGTTCCCGTATTCGCAGCGCCGCCAAAGGCACCAAGGGGTGCGTGTGCCAGAGAATCCGGCGCAGCCGGGTGGTGTCCCGGGTTACCACTCGGGCGGTGGTCATCGGCGACTTGGAAAATTCTTCCGCCGGCGGAACGCGCCGCCGGATCGTGGCAAGCACCCGATACCGGACGTGAGCTGAATTTTCAGCCGATGCTCGGCAAGGGAGCCGGAGCTTAAAACAAAAACGGGGTCACCCTTGCAGGATTCCCCGGACCCGCTCCCGAAGGATTGGGGCGTCAAGACTTCCAGTTCAAGACGCTGGAACTGAAACCGATTCCCGCCGACTGAAAGCATTTTTACAGTATCATCGGAAGCGGCGAATGTCAAGTTTCCAATTTCACCGGGAACACCGCGCCGGCGGAAATTCGCTGCAAGTTCTTGATGGATTCGAGAAACGCAATTTTGCGTCGCCCGGCGCAGCCGGTGGTAAAAATGGCCTTGATTACCACTTCGCCGGGTTGTGACACACCCTTTGATCGCGGAGATACCCGAGTGAATCAGGATGGGGGTGAATGCTATTCATACCCCCACCGTTGGCGGCGTTCAGTCGATGGGGTTGATACCATCAATACCATCCTCTTTAAGTCTGGCTTTGCAGTTTCCGACATTGGCGATATCCAACACCTTGCAAGCCGCCTAAGGATTGTTTAGTCACTTCATAGAGGCCGTCTTCCGTGAGAAACCACATCCCACGATTTTGACCTGACGCATAAATCGTATGCATCAGCTTTTCGTCACTATCCACCGAGTCCAGGAATTGTCCCGTACGACCCTCGTATTCAATCCACTCCGCCACATCCTTCGCCAGAAACAGCGGGTCTTCACGTTCCCGAGTTCATCGTAGGCGTACGGGACGATGTGGAAGTCGCAGTAGCCCTTGTTCCGAATATCCGAAACCGGGTAGATATTCCCGCCCTGCCGGTAAATCCAGCCCTCGGATTCAAGGAACCGGTTCAACTTGATCGCGGAAACACCAAGATGAACGGCGATGGAGTTGACGGTGTGGAGGTTGTCGGCGGCGAGGACTGTTTTGGCGTAAGTTGCATCCGGAGCCAATGCTTTGATTTGGTTGTTGGCCTCGGTCAATTGCGCCTGGTGCCGTTCAAGGGTGGCTTGGGCGACTTGAAGCGCCCGGGCCATGATGACATCCGGGGTGTCCTCGATAGCGGTAGCGATGTAGCCGCCGGTCTTGCGGATGGAGGGGAGGACTTCTTCAAACACCCAGCGTTCGAACTTTTCCGCCTCCGGCAACTGACTGGAACAAATCAGACGCATAACGTCCGCCTCTGACAGAACACGGACTTCCTGTTGTCCACCAGGGGTTAAAAGGGGGTAACGTTTCGTTATACCCTTGCAGTGATCGTTCATCGCTTTGTTCGGATTTGTGTATCCCAACCGTTCACAAATGTCTTTCCCGACAAACCACGGCTCCCCATTTTCGTCCTTCACAACGCGGACCGGAAGATTATCAAAGCTGAAAGTTGTAATCTCGTTCATTTTCTTGTTCTCCTTATCGAACTCCCGGCCCCGAAGGACCGGGATGGTTTTATTTACGGTTTAGAACGGATCGGCCGCCGGAGTTTCCGCCGGATCGACATCCTGGGTTTCCACTCCGAACAGGTCAACCGCGCTGCTGCCGCCGATCTGCTCCCCGTCACGGGTGATCTGGACGGCCGAAGCCCGCCGCCGTCAGAGGTTGCACAGTGGTTCCGGCGCAGCTCGCCGCCCGAGTGGTTGAAAAGAAGTTCTTGTTTACCACTTCTGCGGTTCCGTGGAATTGACGGTCAAGCCGCCACCAACAGCCAGAAAATCGCCGAAGTGTTCGAGAAGCAACACAAGAACGTGATTCAGGCCATCGAATCGTTGCAAGTGCCTGATGAGTGGCGTGAGCTGAATTTCCAGCCGACATCAATCGAGGTTCAGCAACCCAACGGGGGAATGCGTCAGAGCAAAGCCTACAACATCACCGGTGACGGCTTCACCGGAACGGAAGCGATGCTGTACAATGTGGCGACGCCGATAAAAAAGTTTCCGTTTGGAACTTGTAAAACCACTGGCGGGGCTCTATTCTATCGTATTGATAACCCAAGCCGAAGGGAGGCCGCGATGAGTAAAGTACCGGATCACATTGTCGCCGCAATCAACACCATGTTGGAGCCGTACGGCGAATCATACACCCCGGGAGCTTCGGCACCGGTGGGTCGGGGGTATCTGGACATAAAAGATGCCTGGGTGTACCTTGGCGGAAAGAAGTCTTGGTTCTATTCCCTGGTGAAGAAAGGACTCATTCGACCCATCAAGACAGATAAGACGGCCAAGAACAGCCGAGCCATTGTTTCCATCGCGGAACTGGAAGCCTTTGTTCAGTCCTGCCGGTAGGGCACAACGCCGTTACCACCGGCTATGTTCTACTTGCCGGCCGGGAAGTGGTGTTTAGGAATCTCATTCATCCGGCGGAACGCGCCGGACCGATAACGGCAGGGCAACCAAGAAGGACTCCCAAGCCAGACACCGGCTCGGGTTCCGTCGCCGAAAGACTCGAACGGGGGTGCTCCCTCGCCAATCGAAGGCAAAGATAAAGTATCACCGTCTTTGAAAAATGTCAAACGGATTCGGAAAGACCCCCGTACCAAACATCTGATCGGGTTTTGTCGTCCGCTGACTCGAACGGGGATGCTCCCTCGTCAATCGGAGGCAAAGATAAAGTATCACCACTTCGGTGTTATGTCAAGTCCAAACGGCATTGACGGCAATGCGCTCCCGCGCCCCGTGGCGAACTTTGGCGTTCTGGCTTCCCGAGTCCGCAAGGATCACCAAGTCGCGCCGGAGGGTCGTTTCCGTGCCTGCACGGGGATGCTCGCCTTAAACGTTTAAACTTCCGTGTAGGAACGGAGGGGCCGGAGGGCTTTGCGGGCCTTTTTCGACATCTCCACGGCGCGGGCCAGGAGCTCCGGGGTGATCCGGGTGCGGTGGTTCACCAGTAAGGAAAGTTTGGCCCGGGTGATCCCGAGCAGCGGGGCGAAGTCGGCCGGACGCAGGCGGCTTTGGCGAACGAGGTGAGCAAGGAGGCAAACCCGGTCATGGTCGGATAATTGGCCGGGGTTCCGGTTATATCTCGGAAATATTGCTTTGTCAATTAAACTGTTCGGATATCCTAAACATCTTTCATTATCGAGCCGCAGGACCGCGCCGGCAGGGCGGGAAACGCCGGAATAGAGTTTCTCGATCCGTTGCTTGACCAGCATGGCCTCGCATATCCGGATGGTGGGAAACCGCAACCTCCCGGAAATATTGAGCTCTATGGCGCGCCGGGTCACACCGATCATTCCGGCGAACCGGGCTTGCGGGATTCCACCGCTTCGCAAGGTGGCTCCCAGCAGCTCCCCGCGCTCCCGGTCGTCGGTGGGAATCGTTTCCCATATTTTATTGTACATCATGGCCACGGCGTGTCCCGTTTGCCGGTCGTCATACCAGACATCGAGGTAGCGCCATTCGTGCATCGGGTGCTTGGCGGCCATGATGTGGCATTTTCCCACACCGGCCCGGTTGGTCTTGATTCTGCTCATGGTCGTAAATTCCTTTCGGTTGTTGCTGCTGGTTACTTTTGAATTTCCCGGAGCACACGGTCGCGCACGGTGTTCATGATTCCGGTTTCCTCCGGGAGCACGATGATCGACCGCCGGAATGTTTTGACGTGGAGGCCGTATTGCCGGTTCAACTTCGCCGCCATCCTGACGGCCATCGCCTCGGAGGCCATTTCAACCACCTCCGCAATCTTTGCGTTTCCGGTTGCGCCGGCGGCAACTGGTCCCCGATGCTCCCCGCCCCGTGGTGCATCCGGCGAAAACACCCGGGCGATTTCCGCCTGTTCTTCTTCCGGTCCTTTGTCCGCCGCGGTCGACTGTTTGGCGGCGAACGCCAGGAGGCGGAAGAGTTCATGGTTGGAAAGCTGTGGTTTCAATTCTGTCCTCCAGGGGGTTCCAGGTTGCGGCGTCAATCACGAGTCCCAAAACTGCTTGTCGTAAAGGTTGCGGCGGTCGAATTTCAATAATTTTTCTCTTGGTATTTCTCCGCTGCATCCAGCACATCCAGCAACACTATACGCTCCTTAGAAAATTATATTAATATTAATATATAATAGATAGTTTTAGAGTTTTTCAGGTAGGAAGGCTGGGTGCTGGATGCGCTGGATGCAAAACGCATTTTCCGCTCAAATTTGCCTTATTGCCATCTTTTGATAGTCCTCTCGAAAACGCACTCCAAACCACACATGTTTTCCATAATTAGTACTATCCCGCCCCCCTTCCTTTCCTCTGACCGACTTCGGATAGAACGCCTTCACCGCCGCCGGAAACTTGTTGTTACCTACCGGGCGGAAACCGTTGGCATTCGCCCATTGCTGGTACTCCCGGTACAGTTCATCCGACAAAACAGAACCCCCCTGCTCGGTTGCTTCCGTCAGAAAATCGCGTTCATGGTCGCATGACATCCGCAACTCTTCTTTCATCCGTTCTCCGTCGGGACATTCCGGAAACATTGTCATGCCTTGAAGTTCGGCAAGTCCCCGCAAGGCCCAATTCAGAATGCCCGGCAGTTCTTTGGTCAATTCTGCTTTCAAGTTCTTGTTCTGCTTCTGTGTTCCCCGTATCACCTGTTCAAAAGGAATAATCCGGAGCCGTTCCCACACACCATTGCTCCGGTCGCTGAAATGCGGCAAGACGTTGGTGGAAAACAGCATTCTCGCCCGCGCCGGAGCGGACCACCCGTCAACCCCTTTGCGCTCCACGTCAAGAACCGCTCCGTCGGAGGCCTTCTTGAGCACTTCTTCGATCAATCGCAGATCGCCGCGTTCCGTGGTCGTTCCCATTTCATCAACGATATTTGCAAGACACGTTGTCAACGGCGCCAGGCCGAAACGGTTTCCCAGTTTTGAATACGGCACGGCGCAATAGTTTTTCTCTCCAAGCAAAGCTTGCATCGTTTCGAGAAACACACTCTTGCCTGTTCCCGCTTCCCCGTTAAGGATGAACGCCACGTTGTACCGGGTGTCAGGAGTCAGCAACAACCCGGCCAGCATCCGCAATATCCGCCGTTTTTCGTCTTTGGGCTGGACTTCCCGAAGATATTTTTCCCACTTCGGGCAAGTCGCCGCCGGGTCGAAAGCATATTCGAGCCCATAGGTAATAAACAGATCGGCGCAGTGCGGCCGCAATGCCTCCGCCGGCTCCATCAAGCCAAACATATCCCCGAACGCCGTTGCCGCGGCTTCGACACTGAGAACACCGTTTTGCATCGGCAACATTCCCGCCGCGCTTTCGCCCGAACTTATCCAACAGGGCATTTCGTATTTGTCGCTTGGCAATGTGCAAACCGACACCGAATCAAGGCTTCGGAGAACATTGTTGACAAGGTTCGTCGAGGTCGTTTGGCCCTGCGACTGCAAAAATGCCGTGATGTAGGATTTCAGATCGTCCAACTTTATCTCCCGCCAACATTCCCGCCGATGCTGGTACCACGCGCCGCGATACAGCCGCAACCCGGGAGCATCCGAACAAGGAATGCGATATTGCTCTTGCAGAAAGTCGCGGGCAATTTGATCGACCGGAATCTTTGGCCGCCCGACTTCGAGCTTCTCGCCGTACCCCTCCTTCCGCAACGCTTCCGCGGCGGCGGAACAATCCCCGTCATACTGAAGCAATGCCAGAATCATAAATGGCGAATATGCCTTCCCTCCATCGAACGGATCGGCATTCGTTGAAAATACATAGAACGCGCCGTTGCCGAACAGTGACGCGCTTACGCCGCCATCTTTACCCGGTCGGGTGAGCTGCGTACAATCTGCATCACGGTACCTGCTGCGTCCACATTCTGACCAGCCGTTTTCCAGCAGCAAGGCAAGCGTTTTCTCTTCCGCGTCATCCCGACTGTTATAGTCATCGCCGGGGCGCATTCGATCACCCTGCCGGGATGTTCTCCCGCGGGCAATCGAAAGCAGATCAAGAGGCTCTTCATTCAAAAAGTATGCGGCAACAATCAGGATTTCCCGCTCCTCCGGCGTAATGGCCGGAACGCTTTCGAGATTTCCCTGGATCATCGTATACCCACGGGTCGGGGCGCAAATAGACAAGCCCCCCTCGCCTCTGGTTTCGATCAGCGTTTTATAAAGGCCGTCACGGGCAATTTTATCCCGTGCGCGGGCGCCTTGCTCGGCGCCTTTACGTTCTTCGATTTGAATATGTTCCGCCTCTTCTTCCGGACTGGCTTTGTAATACGCAAGTTTGAGATTACCGGGAAACGGCGGCATTTTGCTGTTGGTCGGAATCAATGCCGGACAACGGGTGTACCCATGAATCCCGCCGCTTTGCGAGGTTTCAAACGGAATGCGCCCCAGCAGTTCAGCGCCGCCGGGCTCGTCGGCAACTCGTTTTTTCCACGCTTCAAATGCAGCTCCTTTGTGGTCAAAGTCCCACATTTCCAAGCCCCCGGAAATCACGCCGGTAAGAATGCAGACAGCATCCAGCCGGGGCGACTTCCGATAAAGAGTATCGAGCTCTTCTTTCGTCGGGCGTTTATTTTGGTAAGGCTCCCAGCTCTCAAGTGGAGCCTTATTTTTGCGTATTGCCGGGAATGCACATAATTCGGCCGACAAATACCGGTGGGCGGCGCCGATCACCCCGGCGCGTTGTGCATCATCCATCACTTCAACAGTTGACTTTTCAGAAATTGGTGCTATATTATTCATAGGTAAGTGGTTCCTCTAAGATTCGCCGTTCCGGTTTCTTCCGCCGGAGCGGCGTTTCGTTTTTCAATTCCGAGTTATCGATTCCGTTTATTCCGGCCATATTTCCAGGCACTCCAATCCACACCGACACGCTTGTTTTCATGGCAGTACGCCGACTCCGCCATTTCCCCGAAGGCTTCCCACACCACCGCCCGGAGAATCTTGATCGCGGCGCCCAACACTTGCGGCGTCATCCACGTCTTTCCGGCGGCGTGAAACAGGAACGCGAGAATTTCATCCGCAGTCCGTGCTTCCTCCAAGTCAAGATCGTATTCACACAGATCGTCCTGTTTGAGAAACTCAATGGTGAGCATCTTTCGGTTGAACCGCACCTTTCGAATGTACAGCTTCCCGCGCCCCTCTTCCGGTTCCGTGATGATGATCGGCTTCCCATCCAGATATTCCGTGGTACCGTCGTTCTGCGTATTGAATTTAATTTCCAACATGATTATGCCTCCGCTAATTCTGCATTGCCGAGAAGTTCCTGAATGCTGGCCCTGTCGATACGGACAGCCCGCTTTCCGAGTTGGATTTTACGAAGTCGCCCCTCCCGCATGTACCGGCTTACGCTGTTAAGGCTGATGCTCAACAGTTCCGCCGCCTCCTGCCGGGTAAGCGGCTTGTCGGTCTTTTGGGCCGCGCCGGCATTGTCGTAAGCCTTGAGCGCCTGTACAAGATTCTTTGGCGACAGCTCCGGCGCGTATGGCTGGAGCATTGACGTTGCGGCGGTTAAAATCGCCGGGGTGATACCGTTTCTTACTTGCATTTTCTCGATTTCCTTTCTGGTTTGTTTCGAGTGTACAAGTATTTTATCTCGATCCTCCCGACGTATTCCCGATACGAAAAAGGCGGGAAAGACAAAAAGCCTTTTCCCGCCTCGAAAAAAGATTGAAATTTTTTCATCGAACTCCCAACTGTTGGAAGTTAGGAGGTTGTTGTTTTTCTTATTGCTTGCTCCTGCTCCGCAGTTTCGTCCAGATATCACTTTCCGGGACTGCTTTCTCGTCGAGTGCGTCTTGCCATTCTTCCTTGTTTAAACGGTCCTTTCGCCAGTCGGAAAGAATATCCGCAACATTCACCACGGAATAATAATGTTGTCTGGCGCTAACTTTTAGCGGTTCAATTTTTTTGCGTTTCAACTGTTCCTGCAATACTTTTTTTATTGCTTCGGCACTCCGTTGGCCCTCTGCCCCGCGCCCCCCGTCATCTTTCAGTTTGAGCGCCGCAATCCGCGCCGCGTCCGGAGTGGTGATATATCGACGGCTTTTTTCGTTATCCATCGCCGCGATTGCCCGTTGCAACCCCTTGTTATTCAAGGTTGTTTCTTCGAAGTCCCGCTGCATTTTGTCCAGCTCTTCCCGTGTCAGTTGCAGCTGAATTCCTCCTTGATATTTGACAATTGCCATTCCGAGTTGCAACATACTGGAAAATGCCATGGCAATCAAGGCCTGATTGTGCGTCTTCTGGTTTACAATGTCGGGCACTTCCTCCCGAACATAGTTGAAAGCCTCCCATAGGCGGTATAGTCGGGCCTCTGGATCATTGAATACCCGCTTTTCATATTCATGAGACCATGGTTCACCGTGCTCCCTCGCTCCCCGCCGGAGGTATAGGCAGAATGCATCCCAGGACATTGCGAAAAATATGGGCGCCTCAAATATACCCGCAGCCATGTCTTTTCTCGCCTTTTGACGCCCCTTCACATAGTCGATAAAGTCCTCCCTCAAGCCAAGGCGTTCGGCCTCTTCAAGAATGTAGTTCCATATTCCATTTAGTTCCATTTCAAGCATTCCCTGAAAGTACGCCGGATCGCGGAGCGCGATATTTTCCCGCTCTTTTGCGTACGGATTTTTCGGGGGCTGTTTGCGCGCACCGGTAGGGAAAGTCATTTCCAGTGCTCCGTCAGGGCGGTAAGGCTCCATCATCAGCTCGGCAAGCTCTTTTGAGAATTTCCCTTCCATGGTCATTCCCTCCCGGTTTTTATGATATTCAACAACTTCTGTAATTCGTCAGTAGGGAGGCGATTCAACTCGCTTAAAATGCACTCCCGCTCCGATTGGCTTTCACGATCCACTTCCGCGGGTATGGCTTCGACGTCCACGGACGGCTCTTCATCATGGTCAGCCAGTAAGCCCCGGAACATGCCGTCAAGGCGCTTTGCCGTGTCCGTGGCGGCGCTTTCAGTGCTGTGCTGGTAATAATGCGTCATCGCGGCGCGGGAGTGGCCCAAAAGCCTTTGCGTGACGCTTTCGGCGGTTCCGGCGTTGCCGCAGATGGTCGCGAACGAGTGCCGCAGACTGTGAAAGCCTACTTCCGTTACCGCCCGCTTGCCGGTCCCGGCGCCGGTCCCCACCCGGTGAATCTCGATCCCGCAGGCGGTGAAGTAGCGTTGAATCCGGGCGACCATGTGGGTTCGCTGCTTCAAGTTCAGGTATTGCGTCGCCAGTGTCGGCAACAAATACCCCTGCCGCCCCTCCGGGGGCATCCGTTCCAGCAGTTCGGCCAATACCGGGATGATTCCGATCACCACATCGGTATCGGTCTTGCGCGTATCCAGCCGGATAATCCCCCGGTGCAAATCGATCGCGCTCCAGCGCAGGGTGGCCGCATCCCCAAGGCGAAGGCCGGTAGTCGCGCCAATCCACAACAGCAGCGCCAATTCGCCGTCTGCGTTGGATAAGACGGTCCGGAGTTCTTCGGCGGTCAGATCGCGCCGCTTTGCCGCTTTCACCTTCTCCTTGCGCCGGATCGCGTCGAACGGATTGTCGCCGCCCCGGATATGCTTTGCCAGCGCGTTGAAGAAGGACAGCAGGAAGGCGCGGTACTTGTTGAAGGTGTTGCCGCTGGCGGCGGTTTCTTCGAGGTGGTTGGCAAACCGTTTCGCCAGCGTTTCGGTTACGTCGCGCATAAGTTCGGGCTGCTCGGGTTGTTCGGCCAGCCAGTCGGAGAAGCGTTGCCAGTAACCGCGATAATTCGACAGGTTGCGCGCCGAACACTCCGGCGCCAGCCGTTCGTCCGGATCGGTGAACTTCTTCCAGGCGTCGGCAATCTTCAATGCCTTGCGTTCGGCGGCGATTTTGGCCCTTGCGTTTTCGCGGGCCTCGGCTTCCGCTTCGGCCTCGGCAAGTTTCACCTCTGCCAGCTTCAGCGCTTCGGCATGGGCGGCGCGCCGGTCTGCTTCGGTGGAGAATTGCGTCGGGGCAATCAACTTTTGCAATGCGGCTTCGGCTTTGCGCTGGTCGGTAATTTTGTTTCCATTTTCATCCAGCAAGACAACGCGAAATTTTTTCCCGTTGATGATGTATTGGCCGGAATAGTATTTACTGGGTTTGCCGTTGACAACCCGCTGGTAGACCTTGCCGCGCGTGATTCGTGCCATTCTGCGCCTCTTTGTTGATATGGTGCTTTCTTATCCGTTATGATGATAAAATATCACGCATTCCGCAAATTACAAGGCACATTCATGACACTTATTTTTAAATTATGTTCAAAATAATAGATTCGAGTTCTGTAACGCCCACCATTTTTTGTAAGGTTATCTTGTTGGTGACGGTTGCGTTACAACAGGATTTTTTCTTTTTCAACTTCTTTCCCGCGCTCTGTTTTGATTGTTGTTCCGCATTTCGAATGGAATCAAAATGTAATCGCGCTTTGTGAAAAGCTACAGGGAACTCGAGGATACCGGTCGCGGTTTTTTTGTTTTTTCTCCGCACCCTCTTGACTTTTGAAATTTTCTGTGCTATAATATTAGTAATCGAAAAATCGATTAGAATGTGGAAAGCTATTTATGAATCAGACGATCGAGGAAAATCGCGGCAAGAAAACCGAGTTCGCCAAGCGGGCGATCGTCCGTTATATCCTGGACGCGAAGCTGCGGTGCGGCGACCGTTTGCCGGCGCAGCAGGAGTTGCGGGAGCGCTTGAACCTGAGCGCG
Source organism: Victivallaceae bacterium (assembly GCA_031549115.1). Lineage (GTDB taxonomy): Bacteria > Verrucomicrobiota > Lentisphaeria > Victivallales > Victivallaceae > JAVBQJ01. Next base: position 41,988 of record JAVBQJ010000001.1, on the reverse strand, counting down.
GCGACGATCGTGCGGGCGATTCAGGCGCTGAAGGAGGAAGGCATCCTGCTGGTACGCGACAAGGTGGGGGTTTTCGTCCGGACCGACCAGACCGATGGCCTGATCGGCCGCACGATCGGCCTTCTCGCCGTCCAGATGGAGAACAGCGTTTTTTACGCCGTCATGGCGCAGCTTCTGCACCAGGAGCTGCTGCGGCAGGGGTGCCGTGCCGTGCTGTTTTCGCGCAAGCCGCTGGCAGATGATAATTACTTTGTAAGCGCGGATTTTCCGGGGCTGGAATCCGCGGTGCGGCAGCACCAGATCGACGGCCTGATCGACACCAGCGGGCTTTATGGGGAATTGTACGAATTTCTGGTGCGGAACCGTCTGCCGGTCACCTATGTTGGGTCGCCGTGGCCGGTGGCTTCCGGGGTGGTGATCGACCTGATGGATTTCTGTCGCCGGGCGCTGGTCAGATTGAGGGAGGAGGGGTTCCGCCGCCCCGCGGTGGTTATCGGCGGCGGTCGGATCCGCGACTATATCTGGCCGGAGTTCGTTCGGGGACTGGAAGGCTTTCCCGATGTGCGGGACGCCGCGTCGCTCTATCTGGAAGCGGAGCGGGTTACCGATGGCCGGTTGCTGGCGGCCCGGTTGCTGCTGCGAAAACCGGAAGAGCGGCCGGACAGTGTGATTTTCGTGGATGAGTTGATCGGCAGCGATTTTCTGGCGGGTTTGCTGGTGGCGCAGGAGCGGACGAAGCACTACCGCCCGCAGATTATTTCGGTATGCAGCCGCCAGCAGGCGGCGGGCATGCCCGACTCCAGAGTCTGGTACTTTGAAAAGGATCCGGTCGCCCTGGCGGAACAGGCGGTCCGGCATCTGATGCGGCAGTTGCGCTCGGGAGAGGTGAGGTCCGAGGTGGAATTCTACCGGTTCCGGGCGGTGCCTGAAGTTCCGTTTTTCTTCGGTCATCCGGAGTACGCGCAAATGCTGCTGACGGCAGACGATCGAGTGCCGGAAAGCGTGATGCATTGATAACAAACCCAAACAAAAAGGAAGGTGACACATGTACGGAAAACTCCACAGAGAATCTACGGCCGGCGTTGCATACGCGAAATTTACATTAATAGAGCTTTTGGTTGTGATTGCGATTATTGCGATCCTGGCCAGCATGCTGCTGCCGGCTCTTTCCAAGGCGCGCGCCGCCGCCCAATCGATCAAATGCGTGAGCAGCGAGAAGCAGCTCGGGTTGACGATAGTGATGTACCAGCAGGATTACGATTCGTATCTGCCGCCTGCTTCCTGGGATGATTCGTGGCGCGAGGGAGTGGGCTTGCTGAATGTGTACCTGAACAGTCTGGTGTACGACATCGGCATGTCGAATACCTCCGAGATGCTTTATTGTCCGAGCGAACCCAAGGTGCTGTTGTGGGGGGATGAGGGACGGTACGGCATTCATTATGGATACAACGATCACCTGGGGCGTAAGTCGGCATACAACGCGAAGTGGGATCCGCGCCGGATCACCGCTTGCGAACGTCCGTCCCGGGCGGTGGTGATCGGCGAGAGCCGCCCGGTCTGGCCGTTGATAGGGTCGATCAATTGTACCGATGAAAATTACCGGCACCGCCATTCGAAAAAGGACAATCTGCTTTTTGCCGACGGTCACGTCGAAACCGTCAACATGCTGGCTTTCGGCGACGACAGTCCGGAGATGAACGAGATGATCGGCTTCGACGATCCGGTTACCGGCAACAGCTACTGGAAGTAACCGATGCGACACGTCTTATGGTTGATTGCGGCGCTCCTCGCGGTTCCGCCGGCGGTTTGTGCGGCCGGTGAACTGCGGCTCGCCGGAGCGGGCGACGCTTGTTATCAAATTGTGCTGCCCGCCGGATCGGAGGCCCCGGAGGCCACGGCGGCGGCGGAGTTGAACCGTTTCCTGAACGCCGTGACCGGTGTGGATTTTCCGGTGGTCGCAGAGCCGGGAGCGGACGGGTTCAATCTCTGGGTTGGTGCGTCGCCCGCGGCGCTGGCGCGGTTCGGAGTCGGAGAGACGGAATTCGAGCCGGATGAAATCCTGCTGGAGCACCGGGAGGACGGCGAGATCCTGCTTGCCGGCGACCGGCCCCGGGGGACGCTTTACGCCGTTTACGACTTTCTTGAAAACGAGTGCGGCGTTCGCTTCTGGACCTCGGGCGAAACGGATCTGCCGTCGCGTCCCGATCTGACGGTTGCGGCGCCGCGGCGGCGTTACGCCCCTCCGTTCCGGATACGCGAGGTTTTCCTCGACGACTTCAACGAGAATTTCGAATTCAGCGTACGGAGGCGGAACAATGGTCACCATCCGGCGATTCCGGCGGAGTGGGGCGGGCATGAAACGGTGCTCGGCTTCGTCCATACCTTCGACCGATTGATTCCGGCTTCGGAATTCATGGCGGACCACCCGGAGTGGTTCAGCCTGGTGAACGGATGGCGGCAGGGCGGGCAGATAAACGGTCAGTTGTGCCTGACCAATGCCGAAATGACCGGGGTGATTACGCAAAAGATTCTGGAGCAGTTGCGCCGGCATCCGGAGACCGGAACCGTCGCACTGAGCCAGAATGACAACTTGAACGCCTGCCAGTGTGAAAGCTGTCTGGCCTCGGACCAACGTTACGCTTCCTGCGCCGGGACGCTTCTGGCGTTCGTGAACCGGGTGGCGGAGGCGGTCGAGGAGGAATTTCCCGATGTGCGGATCGAAACGCTGGCATATCAATACACCCTGAAAGTACCGGAGGGGATTCGCCCCCGGCACAACGTGGTAATTCGGCTTTGCAGCATCGAATGCGATTTTTCCCGGACGCTGTCGGCGCCGGAAAATGCCGCGTTCGGCGACCTGCTCCGGGATTGGAATGCCCTGACCGACCGGTTGGCGATCTGGGATTATACCGGGAATTACAGCAATCACTTCGTTCCTTACCCCAACTGGGCGTCGTATGCCGGAAATATCCGCTTTCTGGCTGGACATGGGGTTCGCAGCATCTTTTCGCAGGGCATCTACGGCGTCGGGGCCGGTTGCGGCGACCTGGTGGCGATGCGCGGCTGGGTCCTGAGCCGTCTGCTGTGGGATCCGGCTCTCGATCAGGAGGCGCTGATTCATGAGTTTGTCTCCGGATATTACGGCGCGGAGGCCGCGCCGTCAATCAAGGCGTGCTTCGAATTGCTGCTCGGTGAAGTTGCCCGCCGCGGCACCGGACTGCCGGCGCTGGCCTATGTCCGCGCCGACCAGTATCTGCCACTGCCGGTAATCGCCGAAGCCCGGAGGCTCTGGCGTGAAGCTTGGAACGCAACTACCGATCCGGTTTCCCGGGAGCGGATCCACCGGGCGATGCTGGGGACGGATGTGGCTTGGCTGGAGGCGGCCCCGCTGCTGGTATGGGAAGGCAGTCACCGGCCGGAGGAGTTCGGCACGCTGGCCCGCGACACGGTGGCGGCGCTGCGGGACGATGGGATCGTGAATTTCAGGGAAGGAATCGGCTTCGATTTTATCGCCGCGGGGTGGTTGAACTGGGAACGGGCGCTGGCGTCGCTGCCGCCGGAAGAATTGCGGAATCTGCCGCAAGACCGGGTCCGGGTCATCCAGGATGCTTTTTTTTCGCTGGCGCAAGAGGGGTCAGGCGCGGAACGGGTCGCGGTGGAATATGCCTCCGACGGCCAGGCCACCCGGATCCCGAACCGTCAGGCAACCTGGGCATTGCAGTATGAATTGCCGGATGCGTTGATCGCTTCCATGCCGCGCTGCCGGATCTATCTGCTGGCCAGGTGCGATCGCGACGCGCCGGGCGTTGGAGCGAGCGCCGGCTGCTACAATCGGCGCTCGGGCGTCGGAATCGACCGGGAAATTCCGGCAACGGAATTGGCGGGAGGCGAATTCCGGCTGCAGGATCTGGGTGTGGCGGATCTGGCGCCGGGGGCATATCTTTACGTTTCTCCCGCCGACAATCCGGAGGCCGGCGCGCTCTATTGCGACGCGATGATTCTGGTCGCCGATCCCTGATATCAATGGAGGTCAGATTTAGCCGCTGGTGCGGCGGCCTCGTTCGCTCTATGTGTAGATCGGAAGGTGGCGGTCATTGCCAGGCGCGGTGGGATTGGCGTTTGCGGCTGGCGTAGATTTCGTTGGTGTCGGTATTGACCAGTTCATAGAGAATGGCCTGTTTGCCGGGGGTGGCGCGCAGGATGCGCCCGAGGCGCTGGACGTGTTCGCGGGTGGTGGACGACCCGGAGACGACGATGCCGATATTGGCTTCGGGGACGTCGACGCCTTCGTTCAGCACCTTGCTGGTGACCAGCACCGGGAATTCGCCGGAGCGGAAGCTGTCGAGCATCGCTTTGCGCTCCGCCAGCCGGGTATGATGGGTCAGCACCGGAAGCACGAACTCCCGGCCGATCTGATAGGCCTGGGCGTTGGCGGCGGTGAAAATCAGGATCCGCTCCTCCGGGTGCTGCAACAGCAGCTGCCATACGGTTTTGAGTTTGTTGCGGCCGTTGCGCGCCAGCTCCCGCTGGGCCAGAAATGCGTCAAAGGCCGCCCGGCCCAGACGGCCGCAGCTGGCGCAGCGGATCAGGAAGGTGCGCCAGCCGTCGGGTTGGCGGAAATCGATGCCCTGGCTGCGCACAAAGTCGGTATAGATCTTGCGCTGCTCCTGATAAGCCTCCTGTTCGTCGCTGTCGAGATTCAGGCTGACGGTTTCGGTACGGTACGGCGCCAGCACCGAGCCGGCCAGTTCGTCGATGTGAATCTGGCAGCACAGGGGGCCGAGCAATTCGAACAGCAGCGCTTGCCGTTCTTCGCCGACCTCCGGGGTGGCGGTCAAACCCAGCCGGTAGGGCGCCAGACATTGCTGCGCCGCCAGCGCGTTGACCGGACCCGGCAAATGGTGGCATTCGTCGCAGATCAGCAACCCGAAGCGGTTGCCGATGAACTCCATCTGCAATACCGCCGAATCGTAGGTGCTGACGGTGATATCCCTGACCTCGTGGGAGCCGCCGCCGAGCATGCCGACCGGCTGGCGGAACCAGCGTTCCAGACTGCTGGCCCATTGCTGTACCAGGTCGATGGTGGGAGCGCAGACCAGCGCCGGACGCCGCAGCCGGGCAATTGCCAGCGCGGCGACAAAGGTTTTGCCGCTTCCGGTCGGCAGCGCGACGATGCCGCGGAAGCCCGTCTGCTTCCACTGTTCCATGGCCTGCAATTGATAGTCGCGCGGCGGGAAAGCCGAACGCAGTTCGATATCCAATGGCGCAAAGGCGCGGGCGCGGTCTTCGATGTCGATACCGGCGGCACGCAGCTCCAGCAGCAGCGGGCCATAATCGATCGCGCGCGCGCGCCAGGCGTCGATGCGTTCGTCGTAGATCACCCGGGAGCGCCATGCCTCGGCAATGCACTCCGGGCGCCAGTTGCGGAATACCAGCGAACCGGCGGAAAACTCGACCGCAAGTTCGCTCATCGCTGCGGCCGGAATGCGCCGATCACTCCGAAGATCACCGCCAGCACGCCGCCCGACACCAGTGCCAGATGCCACACCTGGGTTTTGCCGAGCAGCAGGATAATCAGGAGGGCGGGTACGAACCCGACCAATCCGGCCGAAAGCGCCCAGATGCCGCCGCGCCGGTAATTCGGATAATCCTCCGTATCGGTCTGGACGGACTTGAGCAGCTGTTCGATTTGTTTTTCGTCGGGTTCGCGCATGATGCATCCTCCTAGTCGATGATGGGCCAGTAACGCCCCTTTTCATTTTTCACCAGCCGGATCGGCAGATCGAAAATCGTGCTGAGATTGCTCTCGGTCAGCACCTGGTCCCGGCCGCCGCAGGCGGCGATCCGGCCCTGATGCAGAATGACTCCCTTTTGAAACACCGGAGTGATATCCTCGATCCGCTGGGTGATGAAAATCACCGTGATATCCGCGGAGGAGCTCGCCAGTTCCCCGACGGTCTCGAGCAGATATTCGCGGCTGGAGATATCCAGATATACACTGGCTTCATCGAGGATCACCAGCTCCGGCTTGGCCATCAGCGCCCGCGCGATCAGTACCTTTACTTGTTCGCCGGAGCTCATGCTGTACAGCGGCTGATCCGCCAGGCGTTCGCAGCGCAGCCGCGCCAGCGCCGCCCGCGCCGCCTCTTCTTCGAATTCTTCCGCATCCCGGAAGAAGCCGAGCGTGCCGTCTAGCCCGGAGAGCGCCAGCTCCAGTCCGGTGCTCTCCGGATTGGTCAGCTGCGGCAGGAATGGACTGACCCAGGCGATGCGCCGCCGCAGCTCCTGCAGATTGACCTGCCCGAAAATGGAATCCAGAATCTGGATCTCCGCCCCGTAAACCGGCCACGAAAATCCCATCAGCATTTTTACCAGCGTGGTTTTTCCGGCCCCGTTGGCGCCGAGGATGAAATGGTGTTCGCCGCGCTTGACCTCCCAATTGATGTCGTTGAGGATCCGGCGGCCGCCGAGATAAACAGTGGCCCCGGTTACCCGGATGGCGTAATCGGAGTCGGATGCAGAGTGGTTCATGATGGTTTCTGTTTCATTTGTTTTTTATAATCGATCCAGCCGTCGCGCAGCTCTTTGCCGCGGGCGAATTCCGCTTCGAAGCGGTCGAAGTCGCCGGTTTCGATGATGTCGATCAGATTGCGGAAACGGGTTTCAAAACGGCGGGCGGCGTCGAGCACCGCCGGGACGTTGTGTTCGATGATCTCGCGCCACATCGCCGGAGAGCTGGACGCGATGCGCGAGGTGTCGCGGAAACCGGTGGCGCACCCCGAATAGCGCAGCGACAACTCCTCCGGGGTGTCGCACTCCAGTACCGTCGCGGTCAGCGCGCTGGCCAGCAGATGCGAGATGTGGCTGGTATGGGCGACCAGCTCGTCGTGTTCTTCGATGCCGATCCGGCGGGTACGGGTCCCGATCGATTGCCAGAATGCCTCCACCGCGGCAACCGCCTCGGCTTCGGACGATTCCGTGGGGCAGATGAAGGTCTCCGCCTGATCGTACAGCGTGGCGAAAGCGGCCTCGGGGCCCGAGTGTTCGGTCCCGGCCATCGGGTGGCTGCCGACATAGTGTACCTTGCGGGGCAGAAGCGCAGCCGCCGCCGTGGCGGCGATGCAGGCCTTGACGCTGCCGACATCGGTGACGATGCTGCCGGGGCGCCACGCGTGCGCGTGCTCCACCATGAACCGCATGATGGCGGGGATCGGCAGGCACAACACCGTCAGGTCGGCTTCGGCGAGCACCGTTTCCAGTTCGCCATGCCGGTCGATGACGTCGTGTCCGCAGGCCCAGTCGCAAACTTCGGGGCGGCGGCTCCAGCCGAGCCGGAGCACACTTCGTCCGCGGAGCGCCATTCCGAGCGATGCTCCCAGCAGACCCAGACCGATGATTGCGACTTTCAACGTTTACCTGCTTCCTCTTGAAATCCCGTTGCTTTGATGTATAAATATAATTCTTAAAGCCGCTTTTGTCCAGCTTTTTCCGTTCCAAATGGCGGATTTTGAATTTTTTTTGTTAAAAGAGAAGAAAAATATTTGAAAAGTGGCATAAGCTGTATTATGGTAGACAGCGTTGGATAGTGCTTTTGTGCCCGTTCGGCGGGGCAAAATATGATGGAATGGCTGGAAACATAAGAACTTATAGATAAAAAGGAAGGGTGCCCAACATGATTACGGCGTCACGGTTGCTGGCGGGGATGGGTTGTCTGGTTCTATTGGCAGGCTGCAAGTCCGCGGAAGAGTTCAGGGAAGAGCGCGTTGGAGGCGTCGGTCGCACCATTACTACGATCGGGGAGCGCGTCCAGTTGCAGCCCGGCGAAGTGCTGACCCTGGATATGTGCAAGACATTCGCGTTGGCGAATAACCTCGATATCCGTGTGATGGAACTGAAAACCCGGGTTTCCAGCCAGCGTGTCAAGGCGGAAATGCTGAATATGCTGCCGGATTTCACCATCTCCGATAATTGGAGCGACCGCAGCAATTATGCCGGTTCGACCAGTACCGGGACCGACGGCGGCGTCTCCGGCGACCGCGGCTACACCCGTTCCAGCGACAAGGACGAAAACCGCTTCAACATCGAGTTGGCGTTCAGCGTGCTGGACTTCGGTTTGGCGTTTTTGAATGCGCAGCAGGCGGAAGGCCGCGCGCTGATCGATCAGGAACAGGCCCGCCGCGCGGCCCAGAACCTGCAGTTGGACGTGACCCGCGCCTTCTTCAAGGTGGCGGCGACCCAGGATGCGATTGAAACCACCCAGCAGCTGCTGGAAAAGTGCGGCGACATCAACAAGCTGCTCAAGGATCTGGCGCAAACCAACCAGCTCGATCCGTTCCGGCTTCTGGACGAGGAGAAACGCTTTGTCCGTCTGGAAAAACAGTTGATGGATTATCGCCGCAACTATCAGGACGCCTGCATCGAATTGCGGGCTCTGATGGGGCTGATGCCGAATAACGATATCCGCGTGGACACCGCGATCCTCGACGATCTCTTGGTGCTGGAAATTCCGGATGTGAACGTGCTGGAAAAGATTGCGCTGGCCGAACGTCCCGAGCTCTACCAGTTGGATATCCAGACCCACATCACCACCACCGAATCGCGCAAGACCGTGCTGAAGATGTTCCCGCAGATTTCGGCGATGGCGAACCTGACCAACAACAACAACCCGTTCCTGCTGAACGAAACCTGGATGGAAATCGGGGCGAAAGCGGCTTACAACTTGATGAAGTTGCCGCAGCAGATTGCCGAATACAAGGCGTTGCAGAAGGAAGTCGACGAAAACGCGGTGCGTACGCTGGCGTTGTCGGTCGGCGTGATGTCGCAGGTCCGGATCGCTCACGCGAATATACAGGAAATCGAAGAGCGCTATTTCCTGGACAAGCGCCAGTTCGAAAACTACCAGCGCGGCGTGGAAATGGCCACCGGCAAGGCGGCGACAGGCGGTGCCCTGACCCAGTTGGAGCTGGAAGCCACCCGGATGGAAGCGGTTCAGTCCCGGATCGACTGCCTGTTGACGCTCGGCAGCTACTATGTGGCGTATGCGCGTCTGTTGAACGCGGTCGGCATCGATGACTTCCGTCCGGAAACGATCGCTTCGATCCAGCACGAGATTCAGTTGGCCGAATCGCGTGCCTCCGCGGCGGAAAGCGTCCAGCGGCTGCAGCAGGCGGCGCTGGTTTTCGAAGAAAATACCAGCACCTTCAACGGTGTGCCGCTGCACGACAATACGATGAAGGACGGTATGCGTCAGAAGATCAACGATTTGCTGCCGCCCCTGGCGGCCAATGAGGCGCATCCGACGTTGTGAGAGAAGTAACGGTAAAACAAAACGAAAAACAGCATGGCTTCCGGGATTTTTTCCGGAAGCCTGTTTGGCGGTCAGAGAAATAGTTCCGTTTCGGCCACGGCAAGGCGGAAGCGGTTTTGACACTACTTGAGAGGGCGAAAAATGTATCAGTTGGAAGACCGGATTCTGTTTGATGGTGCGGCGATTGTAGATGCCGCGGCGGCACAGCAGGCGCTCAATGATCAGCAGGCGGAGGCGCAAGAAGCACATGCTGCGCAGGACGCCGAAGACCAGAAGTCGCAGGAAAACTCTTCGCAGGACGGCGGTCAGAACGCCTCCGGGCATGGAGACGCACATTCCGGCCCGGCCGGAGATGCCGCCGATGCTGCCGATGCCGCATTGGGATTGGATTCCGACGACGTCCAGGATTTTCTCACCAACTCTTTGAGCGAAACGGTTGCCGACGGTTCGCTCAAGGTCTATATTGCCGCCTCCGATTCGCTGCAGCTCGATGCCCTCCGGGATGCCGCGGACGACAACACCCTCGTCATCGAATACGATGCCGACAGCACCACCAAGGCCGACCTGATGCGGATGCTCAGCGAGACCTTGAATGGCCGCAAAGCCGATTCGATCACTTTCATCGACGCCGACGGCGCGGATGACGCGCTGGCGCAGCCGCTGGATAGCGCCGGTACCGATGCGGACGCCGGCGACGAGCTGGCGGTCGATTTCTCCGCCGACGAATTCGAGGACAGCGTCTCCGGTCTGGTCGCCGACGATGCCGATGTGCACTATCTGGATGCCACCGATGCCGACGATATGGCGCAGTTGACGGCGGATCTGGATGCCGACCGGGATGTGACCCACGACGACTTGGGGGACAATGACGACAGCGACCATCAGAACCTGGCTGATACCGACGATGCCGATGGCGATCACGATGATATCGCTGCCGGTACGGACCGTGATGTGATCGACGATTATGCGGCCCAGTTGGATATTCTGAACGATGTGCCGCAGCAGCGCCACGAGATTGTATTCATCGACTCCAAAGTTCAGGACATCGACCGGATTGTGTCTTCGATCGATCCGTCGGCGGAGATCGTCTTCCTGTCCGGGAAGGACACCATTGCGCAGATTTCCGATTATCTGGCGCAGTACGACGGCGATGTCGACGCCATTCACTTCATCACCCACGGCGCGCAGGGTATGGTGCGCATCGGCGACCAGGATGTGAATCTGGATTATCTGACCGCCAACCGCTCTACCTTTGCCGATTGGGGCAAAGCGTTGAGCAATCATGGCGACATCATGTTTTACGGCTGCAATATCGCCAACGGCGCCGAGGGGCAGGCGCTGGTGAATGCGATCGCGGTGATCACCGGAGCGGATGTGGCGGCGACGTCGCGCGCCGCGGGCGGAAAATACAGCAATTGGGACTTGGAGTACCAGGTCGGCTTGATCGACACCACCAATATCTCGGTGGACGGCTACGATGCCAATCTCGCGGCGAAATATAATTTCATTGCCGCCGGCGATGGCGACTGGAGCACGATCGAGTGGACGTTGAACGAAAATACCGACGATAAATACGACTGGGCGTATATCCAGACCATCCTCGGCAACAGTGAAGCGGATGACGTGACGATCACCATCGGCAAAAAAGTAGTTGCCGACATCGGGGATTACTTCTACACTTACACGGGCAGTGACAATGTCACCGTGGAGGTGGTGAAGGACGGCGTTTTGACCGTCAGCGACGAATTCAGTTTCTACGGATCGACCGGCAAGCAGATGCGCGTCGACGCCGAGGGGGCTTTGGTGATTGCGGACGGCGGCACCTTCAAGGTCGGGGGCACTGCCTCTGCGGTTGCGTTTACCGGCAACGGCGCGATCACGATTGCCACCGGCGGCGAAATGCAGGTGGTGAGTGGTAACGTCTTTATCAAAGGCTCGATCAATCCCACGCCGGGGGCGGACGGCGACAATCCGCCGCCGGCGTCGAATATGTTCAATCCGGTCGGAAAGCTGACGCAGACCGGCGGGAATCTGCATTTCCGTGGCGCGGAAATCGCGACCTTGGTCAATTCCACCGGCGGCACCTTTTATTATGACGGCGAAGGCGCGCAGGCGATGGCCGGCGGTGGCAGTGTTTATACCGATGTGGTGGTTTCCGGCGGTGCCAAGACCCTGTGGGGCAATGCCCGCGTGGAGGGAGAGTTCACCTTTGCCGGCTCCACCGATGTGTACCTGAGTGCCTACGACCCCAATCATATGTGGGATCAATTGTCCGGCAAGCTTACATTCAGCGAGACTGCTTCGGTGAATGTCGGAACCGGCTCTTTTATTGTCCAATACGACGTGTTGCATGAGTATACGGTCGATGATGTGCTTGAACGCGATTACTACTACATAACGCCCGGTTATCTGGCGTTTGAATTGCGCAAAGACGCGGCTCCGATCCGGGTTTCGGTCGGGACCGATCTGCTCGACATGGACGACTGGGACTACCGGAACCGCAACTATACGACGCTGCAGCTGAGCAACGTTTCCACCACCAGCGGGCCGGATTTGATGACGATTACGCTGGGTGCCGTTTGGAATTACCGGACGGCACCGGTTGGCATCGATGATCCCGGCTATACCAGAATGGATTTTTCCATCGCCGGTTTGACTGCCGGCAGCAGACTGCGTTTCAACGTGGTCGGCTATTCCCGCGGCGCGGTTACCGACAACTTCTCCTATGCGATGGCGTCGGTTTACAACGCCAGCGGCAAGATTGCCACCGGGGATACGCAGTTTACGCAATATTTGACGGCAAACGGAACTTACCACTTCCAGAGCAAGGCGGTGGACTCGGGTGCGCTGCTGGTGACCAACAATCTGGATGGCGAAAAAGCGACGGTTGGTTCGTTGCGGGTTGCGGTCGACTATGCGAACCGCTTTGGCGGCGAGATCACCTTCTCCGATAACATGCGAAAGGGAACTGTTGACGACCGGACGATCATCCTCGACGGTATGGATATGATCATCTCCGGAGAAGTGAAAATCGCCGGTTGGAGCAGTACGAAGAGCGAAAAGCTGATAACCATCAGCGGCGGCGGCAAGTCCGGTATTTTCAGCATTGCCGGCACCGGGACTTTGACGCTGACCAATATGAATCTGACGGCTGGCTATTCGGCCGGCAACGGCGGTGCGATTTACAACGCCGGCATCCTGGAGATGACAGATGTCAACATCACAGGCTCGAACGCCAAGAACGGCGGCGCGATTTATGCCGCGCCCGATTCGGTGACGAAGCTCTTCAAGGTGGTGTTTACCGAAAACCGTGCCGTGGAATATGGCGGCGCGATGTATATCGCCGGTGGCGCTCTGGTTTCCGGCGAGCGGGTGAGGGTGATCGGGAACGAGGGTAATTCCGCCTCCTGGTCGCAAAATGCGAAGTCCGGCGGTGCTTTTTTCATCGGTGGCGGCGAAGGCCTGGTGGATGAGGAAGCCGGTCCGCTCGTCACCTACCAGGGCGGCAGCTTGCACCTGAAGAACTCCACCATCATGAACAATGTCGCCGAACAGGGGTCGGCGATTTATACGATCGATGACGGCTTCGAGTACGATGAGGGAGAGGGCGACGACAAGATTACGATGTTCAAACACCTGCCCGGCGCGGCGATGCTGGACGCGGTGACCATCAATGACAACATCGCCACTGCGACCACGACGGACATCCTCACCGGGAATACCTATTACAATGGCGCGACGGTTTATGCCGACGGCAGAATATACGGCGTGAATGTCACCGCGGCTTACAATACCGGCTATGGTTTCATGGTTGGAAAAGCCGGCGAATTGACGCTGGAAAACTCCACGATTGCCTTCAACGGTTTCGGCCGCGATCCGGATCCGATGATCCGGGACCAGTACAATGTCGGTATCGTGCGGAATGCGGGCGGCTATATCTACTTGTCGTGGGTTCTGGATACCGACAATACCGGGAGTACAACGGTCACCGACAACTATGGCGTCTGGTTTACTCCGCAATCGTTGTTCGGCCGCTCCCGCGAAAGTGAATTTATCGGCAAGAACAGTGCTTATCTGCTGCAGGACAATGGCGGCTGGGTCCTGACGATGGCGGTGACCCGTTCGATTTCCAATGGTGAAGACGGTAATACCGGAGAAACCAATCTGGACGCCCGCGGATTCATTTACAATGAAGCCATCTACGACCACAACGGCGTGAAAAGGGTGACCTACCGCAGCGTCGGCGCTTACCAGTACAATGCGGCGATGGTGTGGAACGCCAACAACAACAACTATTATCTGGACATTCAATCTGCGGTTGACGCGGCGAAGGCGGGCGAAGAGCTGCATCTGGCCAAGACCCGCATCACCGATGAATTTTTCCAGTATCATGCTGCCGGGCAGATGGAAGCCGGTTCGGAAATCGTGATCGCCAAGGATCTGATCCTGGTGGGTGAGGGGATGGACGACACGATGCTGGATGCCCGCGGCAACAGCCGGATCTTCAATATCGACAACGGTAAGGAGGCCTCGCGCATTCTGGTCCGGATCGGCGGCATGACGCTGACCGGCGGCGTCGCCGACCTGGGCGGCGCGATTTACAATCGGGAAAACCTGGTGCTGGTGCAGGTGGGGCTGGTCGACAACAAGGCCACCAACCTGGGCGGTGCGTTGTACAACAAGGGCGGTTATGTGATCGCCGAACAGGCGACCTTCGAGCACAACAGTGCGGCCAATCAGGGCGGCGCCATCTACAGCGTGTCGAGTTCGATGTTCAATGCCAACATCATGTTGAGCAATTCCGGCCTGCAGTACAATACGGCGCGCGACGGCGGCGCGATTTACCAGATCAGCTACGGCAATTACACGGCCGGATTGGTGACGGAAAATTCGTTGTTTGCCTACAACGAGGCGAATGGCGGTGTCGGCGGCGCGGTCTACGCGCAGGGCACGGTCGAAATGACGAATACCACGGTGGCGTTCAACTACGCCAGCGATGGTTCCGCGTTGCGCTTCGCCTTTGTCAACGGCAAAGGCAAGTGGAGCCTGACCAATGTCACGGTGGGCTGGAACGAATCTCTCACTTCCACGGTTACCGGAGCGCTGGCGGTTGACGGCGGTACGCTTACTCTGGTCAATTCGTTGGTTTCGATGAATAACATCAAATACAACGCCGACGGTACGCTCAAGAGCATCGGCGATATCTGGGGCCTGGATGCCCAGGGGAACAAGATTTCGGTGAACGGAAAGACGGTCAAATTCAAACACACGAATTCTGTTTTCCAATACCGCCAGAATCAGGACAAGGCTTTGAGCGCGAATCCGATCAATACCGCCTGGCAGTACGATCCGATGGTGATGAAGTCGGTCACGACGGAGGCGATGACCGACAAGATGCTGTTGGCCACGTTGGCGGATCTGGGAATTTCCGGGGCTCTGATCGAACAGTACTTCGGTACGGTGAGCAATGCTTTGGTGACGACGACGCAGTATTCCAGCGATGCCATATACGAAACCATGCTCCGGTATGATACCGCGGATGGGCTGCGTTTCACCGGCCGGCTGACCGACCAGGGCGGCTGGACGCGGGCGCTGGCGATCTCTCCCGGAGGCGAGTCTTCGGCCAAGGAGATGCTCGGTACGAGAGTGCTGAGCATGAGCACCAGCAAGGTTCCGGACGCTGGGATGATCGCGATCATTGAGGCGATGTACCCGCAGATCAAGATCGATGCCGCCAACAAAACGCTTTCGTATACGCAAACGGTCAAGGGCGCCACGAAGAACATTCTGGTGAACCAGGGCACCAATTCCGGTGCGTTGGAGTACGATCAGCGCGGTTATCTGGTCAATGGCACGCGGGATATCGGTGCCTTTGAATACCGCGGCTTCATCGGGATGGCGTCTTTTTACGATCCCTATGCGGGTGCAAATGTCACCATCGGCATCACCTCGCTGAATGAAATCAACGGCTTCGGAAATAATCTGCGGTCGGGGAACCTGGACTCCGATTACTACTCCGAAACGGGCATGGGCGCGAAGGGGGAATACGCGGCGGAAGGGAAGGCCTACAAGGATATCACGGTTGTCCTGGCCAATACCCGGGTGATCGATTTCAATGTCCAGTTGAATACCATGTGGACGGAAATTGTTTCGACCGGCGGCTTTGTCGGCGGCCAGCGCACGATCACGATTCTAGGTGCGGAAGAGGGCGGCACCGTGTTGGATGCCAACAATATGGGTGAGTTTATCACCGCCTGGGGCGGTTTTTACACCACCCCCTCGACAATCGTCTGGGTGATGGGAAATGTGTCGCTGGAGCGCCTGACGGTAACCGGCGCGGTCGGCGATTACGGCAGCGCCATTCATACGAAGCGCTTGTTTACCCCCGCCGGCGGCAGCATCAATCTGACGGATGTCTCGTTGACGGACAATATTTCGCGCCTGGGCGGCGGCGGTCTCCACGGCCGTACGCCGGGGGATCCGGATTATATGAAGGAAGTCACCTATAATGTGACGCGTTCGCTGATTGCCTACAACCTGACGGCCGGCTCCGGCGGCGGTATTGCCATGGGTAATGTCGCGAACATCGCGGATTCGACCCTTGCGTACAACATTGCCGGCGGCAACGGCGGCGCAATTTCGCTCGGCGTCGGCGGCGGATTGACTGTCTCCGGCTCCACCTTGGCTTACAACCATGCCACCGGCGAGGGTGGCGGCGGCGGTATCTATAACTGCGGCGCCATCGGCGGCGTCAGCGGTTCGATCATCGCCAAGAACCGGACGGTGAATGCGTTCCAGCATTATGAAGACTACTCCACCGGCACGCCGACGAGTCTCAAGACCGGGCCGGTCGGCAATCAGTTGGGTGACTACGACTATGTCTGGGGTCACAAGGACGCGGGGCTGCCCGGAGCGGGAACGTACAACGTGGTGGAAATCCAGAACGGGGAATATTTCGCCGGCGATCCTGCCACCACCTACTACTTTGCGCCGCGGAGCATCGTTTCGGACTACTATTATTCGACTACCGGTTCCCAGCTGGGATTTACGGTGGGCCTGTTCCAGAACGGCTATCTGTCCGACAACGGCGGCTGGTCGCATACGATGGCGCTGGGGCAGAAGAGCGTGGCGTTGGACTGGACGATGTCTACATCCAGCAGCGACCAGCGCGGGTACGATAATGCTTCCGGTAACGTCAATCAACAATATCGCGACGCCGGCGCCTTTGAATTGAACGGTGCGTTCATCTCTCTGGTCAACGCGGCCGGAGTGACCGAGCGCTTCAATGACTTCACCATGGCGGTCAATGCCGCCACCGCTGGTTCGACGTTGTCGGTCAAAGCGGTGCGGGTGAAGGCATACGACGTGGAAATCACCAAGTCGGTGACAATCAAGCTGGTGGACGGCGCCAACACGGGCTCGTACCCGCTGGTCCGCGGCGAACACGCCTACGTCGACGCCGGTTATAACGGCCGGGTGTTCAGCATTACCAATGCTTCGGCGACGGTGGTGATGGACGGTCTTTATCTCTACAAAGGGTTGTCGCTGATCGCCAGCACGGAGGCGCCGACCAGCGCTGCCGGCAACGGTGGTGCGATTTACAACACCGGCACTCTGACGCTGAACAATGTTTCGGTGGCGAGCAGCTTCGCGCAGCAGTTCGGCGGCGCGGTGTTCTCGTCGAAGTCGCTGACGATCACGTCGGACGGCAGTTACGGCCTGTTGCCGAGTTCGTTCCACAACAACCGGGCGCTGCAGGGTGGCGGGATCTATGCCCGCGGCCGTCTGAGCGTGACCGGCTCCAAGGCCTCCATGCTGAGTACCCAGCCGACCTACAATGGCGACGGCGGCGGAACTCTGGATGTGCTGGCCACCGCGGCCCTCAATCAGGGCAGCATCCAGTTCCGTGACAACGTGGCGGACGACGGGGCGGCGATGTTCATCGCCGATCTGACGGCGACTGGGAGCGTGACGGGGGCTTACTTCGCCGCCAACCAGGCAGCCAACCAGGGTGGCGCGATTTACGCCAGCCGCAATGCCGGGATCAACTTCACCGATGTGTTGTTCTATAACAATATGAGTCTCGGCGACGGCGGCGCGCTCTTTGTTTCCGGCGGCTCGCTCGGTTTGCATGACTCGATCCTCTACACCAATATGGCGTTCCAGAGCGGCGGCGCGTTGTATGCGGTTGGCGTGGATACCATTACGATCCATGCCGGCAACAAGAGCTCCAGCGGAACCCTCTTCGACGGCAACGTCGCGATCGAAGGCAACGGCGGCGCGGTGTACGTGGATAATTTCAACACGATTTCCGTGTACGGTGATTTGCATCTGTATCAGGTTGTGTTCCAAAACAACGAAACGATCTTCGGTTCCGGCGGCGCGATCTATGCGCAGAATGGCACGACGTTAGCGCTGGGCGACAAGACGTCGGGCGAGAACAACGTGTCTTTCTACAACAACCAAGCCGGTACCGACAGCCGGAACGCCTATTATCTGGGGGCGACTCATGAAAGCGGCCTGAGCTCCGGCGCCATCAATAACATGATGAACCAGTATGCCAACGGCGGCGCCATTTACGGCATCAACATCAACGCCGTGACCATGTTCTCCAACATCGTTTTCCTGGAGAACTCGGCGTTCACCTACGGCGGCGCGCTTTACCTTGAGCGGGTGAAGAGCTTCTCGACCGGCCGGAATGTCCAGTTCCTCTACAACCTGGCGGGCCACACAGGTGGAACGCGGTGGGAAGGCGCATTCGATGTCACCGGCGACATCAACAAGGTGCAGGCCAACGGCGCCGGTGGCGCCGCCTATCTGGTGAACGTCGCCAACATCAATCTGGATTACACGGTGATCGGCGGCAACTACTCCGGGCTCTACAGCTGGGATAAGTTCTTCGAGTACGCGCTGGAAGCCAACCGCGGCAGCGGCACGTTGTCGAAGTATTTGAATGGCGGTGGCTTCTACATCGTCAGCCAGACGGTGCAGGAGCCGGCGCCGGTGATCACGATGAACGACCTGGATGTCTTCGACAACAACCGGGTGGTGGTCAACGACAAGGTGACGGTGAACGGCAAGGCGGTCGAGTTTGCCAGACTCAACCAGGAGAGCAAGGGCGGTGCCTTCTATATCGAATCGCCGAATGCGGTATTGACGGTGACCAACTCCGGCTTCGACAACAACGAAGCCGGCTTCGGCGGTGCGATTTACATTGCCAAGGCGGTCAAGACGGTGGCGTCGCAGACGGTCAACGAATTGACCATGAAGTCCGCCTCCTTCACCAACGTTTCGTTCGGTTCCAACCGCGGCACGGCGTTGCGGATAGAAGGGTTGACTAATTCGTTGACGCTCAACTATACCACTTTCGCTTACAATACATTGAGCTCGAACGGGACTACCGGATTGTATTTCGGCGGTTTCACTTCGGCGGATGCGACGGCGAAATTCGCGTTGACGCTGACCAACAATATCTTCTACGAAGAAACCGGTAAGCCGGTCGAGTTGACGAATTTGCCGACGGGCAGCGCGCTGAAGATTGTCAGCGGCCAGAACGTTTTCTTCCGCTACGATCAGTTCCTGATCAACGGTAAGGCGACGATGAGCGGTGCGAGCTTCACCGCGGAAGGGCTGATGCTGCTGACCGGAACCACCACACGTACGGGGCTGAATACGATTTACGCGTACAAGACCAGCGCCAAGACCGGCAAAGCCGACGGCTACCGGACTCTGGCCAATCTGCTGGACGGCGCGGGCAATATCGTGGGCACTTCGACGTCGACCAACAGTTCGATTTCGAAGAATCTGTATCTTTCGAACGAGATGGAATACCACGCCAACTACCTGACCCGGGCCATGGCGCTGGAGTCGGCCAACAGCATTGCCTATCATTACGCGGTCAAGGATCCGAGTAACTCCAAGGCATATCTGGAAGTTCGTCCCGGCGGCGCCGTTGACGGCGATTTCAACATTGCCACCGACCAGCGCGGCAACGTCCGTACCGGCCTGCAGCTGATTCCGGTGGTGGCCAAGGACGGCACGGTCACGTACACTTATAAGTTCTATCTGTATGACAAGAACGAAGAGCAATGGTATGAAGTGGTGCTCGAAGACGGCAAGGATCCGGTCAAGACCGCGATCGAGAAAGATGACGTGGCGAAGACGATCCGGACCAGCCTCGGCGCGTTCGAACCGAACTTCTACATGGCGGTGACGAGCAATCTGGACAACCAGACCAACGGCTTCAACTTCATCAAGAACGGCAACGAGGAGTGGCACGACATCGCGACCGCGCTGACCGGCTTGACCGAAGGCGGAATCCAGTTCACCGACGGCGGTGTCACCCTGCGCGAAGCGTTGTACTGGATGGACAATTATACGCTGGGCGGCGAGAACAATTCGTCGGTGGAATTCATCTTCGATCCGTACCGCTACATCCGCTTCTCGGACAATATGTATGTGGACGGGAAGAACACGATCGAGTTGAAGTCCGGCCAGATCACGATCAAGCAGGATGTGATCGTCGGCATGGTGGACCAATACGAACAGAATACCACGGGTACTGTCACCGGCAACACCTACAGCTTCCGGTTCAAGGCGGACAGCACCTTCCGGGCGCAGGACGATCTGTCGCGGATTACGATTTCGGGCAGCGATCAGAGCCGGGTGTTCTACGTGGACTACACGGAAGATTACACTACGGTAAAGATGCGGGAGCTGACGTCGAATTTCTTCGTACAGGCGTACAATGGCCAGTACGGGATTTCGGCGATGTCGACGAAGGAGGCGCCCAACGGGGAAACCGATTACATTATCCCGTTTGACGGCGGCCTGAGCCACTGGGCGCAGGTCGGCTTGAACAACCTGACCGTCACCAACGGACATCAGGGGTATAATGAGGTCATCAGCGCCTCCGGTTCCATTTTGATCGGCGG
This sequence comes from Victivallaceae bacterium, assembly GCA_031549115.1. Classification (GTDB taxonomy): domain Bacteria; phylum Verrucomicrobiota; class Lentisphaeria; order Victivallales; family Victivallaceae; genus JAVBQJ01. The sequence goes on along the minus strand of JAVBQJ010000001.1, from coordinate 21,747 downwards.
CACCGACGCCGGCCGCGGCGGGGCGATCTTCAACGAAGGCCGCCTGGTGATGCACAACACCGTGGTCAAGGATTCGTTGGCGACCAACGCCGATTTCAGCGGCGCCGGTTCCTTTGCCGGTTGGGGCGGCGGTATCTTCAATGACCGGAAGATTCAGCTTGGCGGCGTCGATATCGAAATTTCCTACATCCTCAAGCGGTCCTGGAACCAATTCTATCTGGTGACCAACGGCGAGTTGTATATGTACGATTCGACGGTGACCAACAACCGGGCGCAGGCCCTCAATCTGGACGCGGCCACGGAGTTCGGCGGCATCGGTGGCGGTATCGCCAATGTCGGCAAGGCCTATATCGTGCGTTCCGCGATCGATAACAACGTGGCGGAAGGCTTCTGGGTCAGAGTTGGCGATACCGGCTATATTTCCGCATTGGGCGGCGGCATTTACAACGGCAGTTACTACTACGACAACGAGGAATCGTTGCCCGGTTATGCGCCGACATTCTGTGCTGTGTATTCCGGTTCGTTGGAGATGTACTCGTCGACGGTGACGGCAAATAAGCTGGACTACAATATCGGAGATCGCAATGCCGTTTTCCCCTACGGCGGCTCCGCGGTCCATGTATCCGGCGGCAAGGCGGTGCTGGTCGGCAACACCATTGCTTACAACGAAGCGCACCGTTATGATGACGGCATGGGCTATGCGGTGGTGTTCAACAACGAAATGCGCGATGGCAAAGCCGAATACATATTGGCGAACAATATCATCGCCAACAACTACGTCCCGGGCATCGACCCGAAGGTCGGACGCGACTTGTACTTCATCGAGTTGACCGTATACAGCGGTCCGATCTCCAGTCGCGGCGGCAACAATATCGTCGGTTCGGTGTTCGGCTATGCGGATCAAGCCGACTATTACACCGATAAGTACTACTTCGGTGACGAACTCGGCAACAATACGCTGGGGACGCAGTCCAACGGCTATGTCGACAAGCTGTATTTGTCGAGCGAGTTCAAGTACAACGGCGGTATGACCAAAAACCTGCGCCTGGGCGCGGGCAGCATCGCCTATACGCTCAACAATGTTGACAAGCAAGTCGCTATCTACGATTGGGCTTTGTTGGATGTGGACGATCCGGTGTTCGGCAAGATTTATGCGGCCGCCTTGGGCGATCAGCGCGGCCTGACCGCGTGGGGATATGACTCCAACGGCGTCGAGGTCTACCGCAATCCGTCTACGACGGGCAGCAAGTGGATTTATGCCGACGGCACCGCGTGTACCGATCCGAATGTGAAGCAGGTGCAGACACGCAACACCATCGGGGCGTACGAAATGCTGACCTACGTGGTCAGCGATACCTCGGTGGCGGATCAGGCGTTGCCCGGCGGCAACATTCATTACGACTACAGCTTCGTCGATACCGATACCGGTTATTCCGGGCGCAACGGCTGGAACGTCAACCTGCGCCAGGCTCTTTATCTGGCCGACGACGGCGCCACGGTGATCTTCCGGGTGGCGGAGCAAATGGTTGCGGATACGGAGCTGGTGTTTGACGACGACGGCAATCCGGTCTACCTGGTGGACGAAAACGGCGACTTCATTCTCGACGACGACGGCAACAAGATTCAGGAAACCAAGCCGGTCTATGTCACGGATGCCGACGGGAATTTCGTCCTGGACGAATTCGACAATCCGATCCGGCAGTATGTACAGGCGACCGATGAGGACGGTAATCTGTTGTATCACGACCTCTTCGAGCTGAAGTACGGCGAATTGAACATCTTCAACTCGCTGACTTTCCAGGTGAAGTCGACCGACCGCCACGGCCTGACGATCGATGCGCTGAATCTGTCACGGGCGTTCAACATCGACGGTTCGAGTTTCGAAGTGCCGAATCCGAAGCCGCTGCAGGTGACGATCATGGGCGACGATCTGCCGGTCAATCCGGACGATGTGTCGGTTGCGCTGACGGTAGTCAATACCGCGGCGATCGGCACGGAGTCGCATCAGCAGCAGGGCGGCGCGATTTTCGCCAACGGCGATCTGGCGCTGATCAACGTCGACTTCCTGAATTCGCAAGCGAAGGCCGACGGCGGTGCGATTTACGTCGCCAACGGCGACCTGGTGCTGAATACGGTGAACTTCAACCGGGCGGCCGATCCGGATGATCCGGATTTCGATGCCGGCTCGATGACTGCGGGCGGCAACGGTGGCGCGATTTACGTCGAAGGTGCGGCCACCCTCACCAATGTGACGATCTACAACACCACGGCGGGCGGTGACGGTGGCGCGGTGTATATTGCCAACGCGCTGACTGCGTCCAGTTTTATCGATGTCACGATTGATGGAGCGACGGCGCAGAACGGCAACGGCGGCGCGGTGTACTTCTACGGCGGCGATTTGACGCTGGAGAATGTCTATATCGCCAACAGCAGCGCCTCGGCGAAGACCGACTCCAGCTACGGCTTGGGCGGCGCGATGTACATCAACTCAAGCGGCAACGTGATCTTCGGCAACGAAGCCACCGGGCTTGGAGTGACGATGGCCGGCAACGCCGCGGTCGCGGGTGGTGCGGTATACATCGCCAATGCCAAGCTGGTTTCGATCAGCCAAGGTTCGTTCGTCAACAACACTGCGACCGGATATCCCGGCGCGTATGGCCATGGCGGCGGTATTTACATTGTCGGCACCGCGGGGATGAGCATCCGTATCGTGAATACGACGATTGCCAACAACACGGCGGTCGGCAACGGCGGCGGCCTCTTCGTCGGCAACGGCGAAGTTATGCTTCAGAGCGTGACCCTTACCAACAACATTGCCGGTTACGGTCAGCCGGTGCACGTGCCGTCCGACAATGCCTTCGGCGGCGGTATCTATATGACTTCCGGAACCTTGTCGATGGACAACACGATCGTGGCGCAGAATTTCGTCAACACGGATTTGGCGATTGTCGACGCGGTCAAGCCGGGACGCGCGACCCGCAATGACATTCACCTGAATCTCAATCGGGCCAGTTACGGCACGGTCACCTACAGTGTGGTGGGAACTTTGAGCGGTACGGCTTTGCCGGCGGGTTCGATCGACGCGCATTCGTACCGGATGGGCGACGGCACCGGCGGCACGACCAAGTGGGAAGCGTTGAGTCTGGCGACTTCGGTGCTGGAATTGAGCGGCATCAAGGACATGGCCGGTACGATTCCGACCTTCATCGTCTATGTTTACGACGGTGTGGGCGCGATCGGCGGCAATCCGAGCCTGACCGTCTCGCGTGACCAGCTCGGACGCGTTCGCGCTGTGGATCCGTCCAAGATCACGATGGGCGCCTATCAGCGGATCACGGTGACCTATACGCTCAACGGCGACGATGTTGCCGCCAACGTCGGGGTCAACTGGAAGGACGAGGATGGCAATGCCGGCAGCGACAGCATCTTCAAGCTGCCGGATGTGGTGCTGGAGATGTATGCGACCAACGTTTACATCCTGAACGGGCAGTTCAACGGCAAAAATTACAACGGCATCTGGGAGATCGGCCCTCTGGGGCAGGTCAAGATGAAGGATGGCAGCACCTTTGCGATCGACAACAATACGTCGATGATCGGCCGTATGGATGTGGAAAACGGCGCCACCCTCACCATCGATGTGAAGGATGCGAACATTGCCGATCTGGTGTTCCTGGTGGCGGAAAAGTCGACGGTGATCTACGGCCAGGAAGCCGATCTGTTGCGTTCGATGGAATACGGCAACCTGATCGTCAAGGCCGACGGCACGCACGACATGGACTTCGATGGTACGGAGCTGGTGGTGCGCGGGACATTCATGGTCGAAGGCGTGGGCGCGGAGGATAATGTGCTCAATCTCTCCGGCAAGGAGGCGATTGAAGTCACCGTGCTCAACCAAGAAGGCCTGGATCCGGCGATGACGGTTTCCGATGTCATCTTTAACCTGGGCGGTTCGTTGGAGATCGACGGCAATCTGGCGTTGACCGACGGCACGATCATGGCGACGGGCGATGTTTCGGCGGACGTCATCAACGGGGTCAACGGCTCGATCACTTCGGGCGGCGATGTCTCTTTCCTGTCGGTGTTCGACACGGATGTGACGGCGGCCGGCGCGATCACGGTGGGAGACGGCGTGACGACCTCGACGGTTCGGGACAGCAACCTTTCGGCCGGAACCGATATTCTGTTCCGCAATGACGTGGACTTCGACGGCGATGTGGATGTGACGGCGAAGAAGTCGATCACGGTGACCGGTGCCGCGCAGATTCTGGGCGGCAGTCTCCAGATGACCGCCGGGACGAAGGCGACTTTCGACAAGTCGCTGACGGCGCTCGATGGTACGACGTTGCTGGAGGTGACGGCCAACGATCTGGTCTTCAACGGTTCGGTGTCGGTGGCCAGCGGCCTGGCGACGTTGACCGCGGTGGACAGCATGCACTTCAATGGTTACCAGGACTCGGTGACGGTAGGGGCGGATGCGTACCTCAAATTCGTGCTCGAGTCGGAGGATGGAGTCATTCAGGTGACCGGCCAGGACGGCGTCATAGGCGACCCCTTGTTCGATGTCCGCAACATTGCGGTGGCCGAGGGCGGCCGTTTGGACTTCGTGACCGGTGGCGAGTTGCAGCTCGGCGACATTCCGGACGGTGCTGCGGATGATATTTACGGCACGTTGGGCCTGTTCTCCAGCAACACCATTACGGTTGGCGCTGCGGGGACGGAGCTGGTGTTCAACAATGCCACGGTGATCTTCGGCAGCGATGTGTTGATTGCCGGACCGACGATTTCGATCGATCACGGCGTCCAGTTCCTCGGCAACGTGACGGTAGCCGACGGGATCGGTGCGGTGACGGTGGAAGCCGAAAAGGGTACGGTGATTTTCGCACAGGAACTCGTGGGCAACGGCGACGACTTCACCATTACCGGTATGGATGTCCAGGTGAACACGATCCGCAATGTCGACAATCTGACGATTACGGCCACGGACACGACTGGAGACGGGACCATCGCCTTGGGTGGCTCGGTAACTGTTTCCGGCGATATCGTGCTCTCGAGCCAGAATCCGATCAAGGTGACCGGCGATGCCGGTTTGTCCGGCCTGACCCTGACGACCGATGCGCCGTTCCAGGGCGACGGCAGCCTGAGCTTGGATTTCTCGGATCCGGACGCGATCAGCAGTATCCTCGGGGTCGAGCTCGGCGGAGTGCTGACTCTGGTGCAGGGCAATTATGTGATTGACGGCGTAATGAACGTCGGCGGCCTGGTGACCGGCCAGAATACCGTTGCGACGGTCAAGGTCGACATGGTGGTGAACGGCGACCTGAACAATGCCGGGACGCTGACGGCGGAAAAGCCCATCACTGTCACCGGCGACCTGACCAATACCGGCACGCTGGTAGCGGAAAACACGGTCACCGTCTCCGGAGACCTGGTGAATTCCGGCACTCTCACGGCGGCGGGCCTGATCACGATCGGCGGCGACCTGACCAATACCGGCACGCTGGTAGCGGAAAACGGCATCGAACTTACCGGCAGCCTGACTACCGAAGGCGACTTCACGGTCAAGGAAGACCTTGTGATCAACGGCAACATCACCAACAACGGCAACTTCACTGCGGAGAAGAACGTGACGGCCGGAGGCGATGTGACCAGTGACGGCACGTTCAAGGTAATTGGCGCGCTTGACGTGGGCGGCGACTTGAGTACCAAGGGTACGTTCGAAGCCAACGACACGGTCAAGGTGGCTGGCGATGTGACCAACGAGGGTGTTTTCACGGCGGATGGATTGGTGGATATCGGCGGCGATCTGTCGACCGACGGCAGTTTCACGGCCGGTTCCGATGTTCTGGTCGGCGGCAGCGTGATCAACTCCGGCGAGTTCGAAGTGGCCGGCGGGTTGCAGGTCGGCAACGATATGTTCTCCGACGGCGATGTGACGGTGGCCGGTCTGGTTCAGATCGGCGGGCGTTTGACCACATTCGGATCGCTGGAAGCGGAGGCCGTTGAAGTCGGAGACAGTTGGAGATCGCGCGGTGATGTCACGGTGCAGAACGACGTCAATGTCGGCGGCGATCTGGTCAGTGACGGCAGCTTCACGGCCGGCGGCATCGTGACGGTGGACGGCAGCCTCGGCACATCGGGCAGCTTCACGGCCGCGGAGGTGACGGTCGGCGGAAACGCGGTTCTCGACGGCAGCTTCACGGTTGACGGCGATGTCACGGTGCTCGGCGCGTTGGAGAACTTCGGCGATTTGACGGTCGGCGGCGATCTCCTGGCGCTTCAGGAATTGAGTTCGGCCGGTACGTTGAATGTCACCGGAGCGGTGCGCACCGAGGGCGACCTGACCAACTACGGCGTGTGGAACAATGGCGGCGATCTGGAGATCGGCGGCGACTTCCTCAACTACGGTAACTTCATCACCATCGGCGACGCGGTGTTGAGCGGCAACCTGACCAATTACGATTCGTTGTGGATTCAGGGAACGCTGCTTCTGAACGGCACTGCCCGTCAGATTCTGGATATGGAATCCGGAACCACCCGGGTGGGCGGTTTGACGCTGGACAATGCCGCGGGGGCGGATATGACCGGACGCAGTGAATTGACTGTGGATGGCGCATTCACCTTCGGCAATGGGGCCGGCCGGATGAATATCGGTGACGGACGTTTGTCGATCGGCGGCGCGATCGTCGGCAATAACAGCACGGCGTACTTCATGCTGGGGGGCCTGGGCCGGGTTTACCTGAATCTGACCACGGCGCAACTGCCGGGGAACGGCGTATGGATCGGCAATGCCGAACACGTCGGCAAGGTGGTGATGACCACGACGCACCAGGATCATGTGGTCGGTCTGGGAACTTACGCGCCGATGAATAAGACCGGACAGCCGGGCGGCGATGCGCTTCGTAATCCGTCTCAGGCTTATGATCGCTCGATTACCATCGACAGCGGCGATCTCGATTTGAATGTCGACCTTTCGGAAGCGTATGACGCCAGCGAACGGCGGCCGCTCAAGGATACGCAGCTGTTTGGCTATGGAGACGGCCAGTGGACGCAGTTGAAGCCGACCGAGAAGGGATCGACGGTTTACAATGTTTCCGGGAATACAACTTTCACTTATGCGGCCGCCGGGTTCGATTTCGCGGGCAAGAACGATCCGCTGGTTGGCGGACTCAATCTCTACCAGCGAAATCTGCGGGACATGGCTTTTGTCAGCACGCTTATCCGGGATCCGGAACGGAACCAGTACGAGTTGAGCCTGGCGAATATGCGCTTCCAGTGGAACAGCAACGCGGAAACCAACCCGTTGGATACGCAGTTGGTGGAACGCGGGTCGGCATTGGCGGCTCCGGTGCGGTTGGGTCTGTTGGGCGGCTACACGGTGTATGGCTCGCCGATCGACGATACGTTGTTGGATGACGGCGTGACGTTGAATCCGCTTGACAACAACCGGATCATGACGATCGAGCGGGACGAAGTGAATGACCGGGCCGACTGGATGGAAGCGTTTGCCACCCTGGCGGAACGTGAAGAGATCCAGGAGCGTCATCCGGCGTTCCAGGACAGTGTGGACCGGGCGATTGCGGCTTTCCTGTCCGTGTAAGAACTGAAAAAAATCAAGAGAGACCTCCTTCCCGGAAGCGGAAGGGGGGATTCGGAAGGCACCGAATGAGACGGATACGATCGTCTTATTGCGGTGCCTTTTTATGACAATGGAGGAGGAGGAAAATGGCGATGGTAAAGATCATGCCGTGTCTGGATATGCAGAACGGCCGGGTGGTAAAAGGGGTTCACTTCATCGATATCGCCGATGCGGGGGATCCGGTGGCTTGCGCGGAGGCGTATTGCCGTGCCGGTGCGGATGAGTTGGCGATGCTGGATATTACGGCGACGGTGGAGAACCGGTCGACATTGGTGCGGGTTGTCCGCGACATTGCGGCGGTGTGCACCGTGCCCTTTACCGTGGGCGGCGGCATTGGCGATGTGAAAGCGGCGCAGGCGGTGATCGATGCCGGAGCGGACAAGGTATCGATCAGCAGTGCGGCGTTTCGCCGTCCGGAGTTGGTTCCGGCGTTGATTCGCGAACTGGGTGCCGGGCGGGTTACGGTGGCGATTGACGTGGACGTGAATCCGGCTTTGCCGTCCGGTTACGAGGTTTATATCGACGGCGGCCGGACGGCGACCGGGGTTGACGCGGTGGAGTGGGCGCGGCGCGTGGACGGGTACGGTGTTCCGGTGATTCTTCCGACCAGCAAAGCCGGCGACGGGGCGAAAACGGGGTATGATCTGCCGGTAATCCGGGCGATGGCGCAGGCGTGCCGGGCGCAGATTGTCGCTTCCGGGGGAGCGGGAAAGCCGGAGCATTTTCTGGAGGCTGTGAATGCCGGGGCGAAGGTCTTGTTGGCAGCGAGTGTTTTCCACTTCCATTTGATCGATATTCCGGAATTGAAGGCGTATTTGGCGGCGCATGGTGTTGAGGTCAAACAGTAGGACTTTTTTGCGAAAAAGCATGATTTCCAGTTTGCCAAAAGCTGGAGCATGTGTTATAGTATGGAACAGGCTCTACGGAAGTCTGTCGGAGAGGTGGCTGAGTGGCCGAAAGCAACGGTTTGCTAAACCGTCATAGGGGAAACTCTATCCGGGGTTCGAATCCCCGCCTCTCCGCCATTTCCTCCTCAAAATTCTTCAAAAAGTACCATTCGGTACCGTTTCGGGTCTTCAATCTGTAAAAACCGTGCTATATTGGCTCAATCCGGCAGTTTTTAACGAAAGGATACAATCATGGCCAAAAAGTCGGTGGAACTGGACATCGGGACGATTTACCAGAAAGAAGAAGGCGGCGTTTACTTCTTTCGCTATCAGATCAATGGTGAACGCAAAGCCGCCAGCCTGAAAACGCGCAATCTGGAGGAAGCCCGGAAAGAGGCCAAGAAGCAATTGCCCGTGCTGCAGGCGACCACCACCGAAGTTATCGCCGCCCACGTGCAGCACGCCAGGGGTCTGGTGATCCCGCAAAAGAACCTGCTGCTCTCCCAAGCTTGGGATGAATACGAAAAGAGCCCGGAACGCGCAACCCCGGCCACGGTAAGCGAAGCGTTCGCTTACCGTTCCACCTTCCTTGAGTTCGTCGAATGGGTTAGCCTGAGTATTGCGTAAAATCTCAAAAAGAAAGAGGCAGACTCTCGAATAAAGCATTATATTGTAATTGCTTACATCACAGTATAATGATGCTTCATGCAATATTCAGGCTCGTCCTCCGCCGGTACCTTCTTCGAATACGATGCGTTTAATTGCAACATAATGAATTCCTTTCTTGAATTTGTATTTCAGTCAAAAAGTATTATATTTCTTTAATAAGTGATGGGAGTATGGCGGCTTATGGACATTCGCGAACAGAAAATACGGCTTTGGTTGAAGAACCCTCCGGAGATGAAGTTTCCCCGGCCGGTCAACCTGCCGCCGTTTTCCAAGAAGTCATTTCGCAATTACGACGAAATGAATGCCTGGAAACGCGAATATCTAAGCGAGATTGCCCAACAGGGAGGCCTTCAGTGGAAACACTCCTGAAGAAGCTGAACGACGCCCACGTCCGTTATGTCGTCATCGACGGTCAGGCCATGCTTCAGGAGGGGATGCCGCGATTCACCCTGGACTGGGACACTTTTCATTCCGCCATTCGATGCGGACAATATCGCCAGGATCAATACTGCGTTGCAGGACGAGCTTGATATGGCCGTGGAACCGCTGGATGTCCAGACCGGCGAAGGCTTTGTGCAAACCTTTCAAACAACGGCGGGAATCATCCAGTTTCACTTTTCGCCGCCGGGCTTGCCGAAGTTCGCCGAGGTCGAAAAGCGGGCGCAACTGCGCGACTATTGCGGCGTGCCGGTCAAATATCTTTGCCTGGATGACCTGCTCGCCTCCAAGTTGGCAGTGGCCCGCGATAAGGATTCCGACGATATCCTTTTCCTGACGATCAAGAAGGATGCTTCTAAATCGCCATCTTGATGCGCTCAATCGCCCGACGTCCCTGAACGAATTCGCGCTCTTTCTGCTTTTGCGCCAACACGGCCTCCTTGACCTTGCGGGTCAGGGTGGCCGATTCATCGAACAGCATTTTGAGCTTGCCGCGCAGATCGTTCACGGCGGCATTGAGTCCGTCCATCACGTTGACGGCTTCCATTGGTTTGGTTTTTTCCATTTTGGGTTCCTCCTTTGGAATTACGGGTTGAATATGGGTAACTTTGGTATGCATCGCACGAACCGGCATGGCGATGAAACGGCCATAGCCGCCCGTCGCCAGCACCGGGGTATTGCCGTCCGAACCGGTGGCAAATTTTTTGTAGCCCTGCTGCAGCATCCGCAGCAAGATATGTTTGTTCAAGGCAAAGAGTTTCACCGGAGCCGTCCCGATCAATTCCGCTTCGACCTGAAGCTTCATATTCGGCGCAACCACGGAAATGAAAGTCGCTTCCTTCTGCATCATCTGCAACTCCACCGCACGAAACGGCGGCTGGTCAGGCACGACCTTGAGAAAATCGATCACCCGTTCCGGCTCCAGAATCGTCAAATGACAGTCCAGCGTTCGTTCCATCGGCAGCATCTGTTTCCAATTCGGATACGTTCCCGGCAAAGCCTTCTCTTGCCAAACAAAACCCCGGAGCAAGTTCAATCTTTTCGCCCCGCCGGTGATTCGGGTCAATAATCGGCACGTGACCGAGTTTTTTTGTTGTTTTGGAAACCATTTTTACCAAATAATTCGAATAATCCATAAAAATTATCTTTTTTGGCTTTAATAAGATTGAAAATTGTCCATAATGCATTATGTTATCGGTGTGCTTGAAATCGCATTCGCAATTTTCCTGATACTGAAAGAAGCTTTTTATGATCAATCTTGAGCTCAGCAAAAAGAATATTCTCCGGCAAGAATTCGAGAGAAATATCGAAACAGGCGTATTCCGTTCGGGAATGCAGCTGCCCACGGAGCGTATGCTCTGTGCCACCTACAATGTCAGCCGCCCGGTGATCCGGACCGTCGTTCAGGAGCTCATCGCCGACGGCATTCTCACCCGTGAACCCGGACGGCGCATGACTTTCATCGCGCCGACCGCCATGACGATTCTGTCGCACCAGCGGGCACGCGCCAATATGACCGTGCAGGTCGTCATCCCCGCCATCTGGATGAACAATTATCTCATCATCAAGATGTTTTCGACGCTTCAGGAGCGTCTGAGCTCCAAAGTCCACTTCGTTCTGCATTGGGGGAACTGCTGGTCATTTCTCAATGAGCCGGCGCAACCCGCGGATGTCCTTCTCGTCTTTCATGACGATCAGCACGTCACGGCAATTCCTCCCGAAATGGCGCTCCAGCTCAAAAGTAAATTCAAAGATGTCATTTTCATCAATGAACGTCTCGAGGGGTTCAACCATATCGGTCCGGATCATGAAACCGGCGGGCGCCTGATGGCGCGTTATCTGTTGAGTAAGAATCACCGCCATGTGGCCAACATTCTGTTCGATTCCGCCCACTCCAGCGATTTTGCCCTGCGCCACAAAGGGTTTGTCGCGGAATTCTCCAAATACGGCACGGTGCAAAATCTGCCGCTTCTGCCCGACAACCGCGACAGCAGTGTGCAGATGTTCCGTTTCCTGCTGCGGCAGAATCCGCGGATCACCGCCATCGCCTGTGTCTCCGACTACCATGCCGTCATGCTTTACGAGCGGCTGGCGGGCATCTGTTCCATTCCCGATGACTTCAGTATCATGGGGTTCGACGACCAGTATTTTTCGCAATACATGACGCCGCCGCTTACCACCATGAAATATCCGTCGGAGATCATTGCCGCACGCCTGGCCGAGCACATCAGCGAATTATTGCAAGGACAAGAGAACCGCATCGATGAAAAAATAGTCCCGCCGTTGATTGAGCGCGGCAGTGTCAAAGAATTGGAGCTGGCGTAATGAACCATGTCGTTTCGACCGCGCACACGCGGTCCCGGACGGAAATTGTGGATCCCGCGTATTCCGTCGCCGTCTCTCTGCCATCCGACCCGGTGGACCGGGACAACCCGTTCCATTGGCTGTATTACCCGGAGCACCTGGATTGCCTGCGCTTGTGGCAGTTCTGGGCAGACACGGAGGACGCGGAATTGAAAGCCGGTTACCGGGGAGCTTTCCATCGCCCCGCTGCCGTCGTGATCTTTTCCCGTTCGGCAACCGGTGGGAATATTGCCTTTCAAGCCGCCGGAAAATGTGAGGCTTTCCTGGATGGAACTCCGCTTCCCTGCCGGGAAACCGCTCCGGAGTTCTATGAAATTATCCTTGCGGGCGCGGGGCTTTTGAGCATTCGCCTCTCCGTGGCCGATACGCGCAACGAACTTCCGGCATTGCGTCCGCTGGAATGCGAAAGCTGGCTGGCCGCGCTTCCGGAGAGCGCTCCGGTCCGCCCGGAGCGGCAGGCCCCGCTTTGGGCCGGTCTTCCGCCGCACCGCGCCGAAAGTCCGCAAATGACGTTGACTCCGGAGCCGATTGCGCCGATGGTGTGGGATGCCGGGTGTGAAATATTCTGCTATGTGGAAATTCACGCCGATGCGTGTCCGGAGCTGCGCGTGGGCGAAAGCATGCTTGAATGCAATGACGACGCGCCTGCCGACCGGGAGCAATCCACCGAGTTGTGCCGGATTGCGCCGGACCGGTGGCGGTCGCGGCATGCGCTGGCGTGCCGGTATTTGCGAATCGTCGGCGCCGGGCGGGTACATGCTTTGTCCTGTCACTGTCTGTTCGCCCCGGTCCGTTACCGGGGAGCATTTGCGTGGACCCCCCGGATGAATGCGATCTGGATGGGGTCGGCTTATACGTTGCGGCTCTGTTTGCAGCATTTCATTCTCGACGGGATCAAACGCGACCGGATGCCGTGGGGCGGGGATCTGGGAATCGGGCTGCTGGGCACGGCCTATTCGTTTGGCGACTTCGATTATGCGCGCCGTTCACTGGCGGTGCTCGGCGCCAATATCGATCACGGGGAAAGCATCAACCGGATCGTCGATTATTCGATGTGGTTTCTGCTGATCCATGACTGGTACCAGCTGTATTCGGAGGACCGGGATTTCCTGGACCGCGAGTATGGGCGGATCTGCAGTTGTGTCGAGCACTTGCTGCAACGTTTTCATACCGACGGCTTCCGCTGGCTTCCGGCCGGTACCGTGGTGTTGATCGATTGGGGGCAGCCGCCGGTGGAAAATGCGGCCGCCATGCTGCTGGCGTGGGGCCTGCGCGCCGCGGTGGCGTTGGCGCGACGCAAAAGCGATACCGTCCATGTGGACGAATGGGGTGCGGAACTAGCCCTTTTGACCGCGCGCCTCCGCACCTTCGCGCTATCGCCCGACGGCTTGTTTTATGCGCAGAATCCGTTGTTTTCGACCGCTTTCGGGCGTCATGCCAATGCGCTGGCGATTCTGTCCGGCGTCGCCGACCCGGCGGAATCCGGCCGGATCGCCGAATGGCTTTGCGAAAGCGATGCGCCGCAGGCGCTCACACCCTACATGGCCATCTGGGAGATCATGGCGATTGCCGAAGCCGGACAGCCGCAGCGGGCGCTCGCGAAGCTGGAAAAAATCTGGGGCGGCATGCTGGATCTGGGAGCGACGACCTTCTGGGAGGGCTTCGACCCGGCGGATTCGGAAGCGGGCCACTATGCCTTTTATGAACGGCCGTTCGGAAAAAGCCTCTGTCACTCCTGGGCGGCGGGGCCGGTGTTCGCGTTGGCGCAGATTCTTTTCGGACTGAAACCGCGAAAGGATGGCTGGCGCGAATTCGAATTCAAAGCGACCATCCCGTTTCCGGACGAAATTTCCGTCACCGTGCCGACGCCTTACGGTGAAATTCAACTCGAAGCGTCGGCGGGACAGGTGCGTTGTCAGGCTCCGGCGGAGTGCAGTTTTTTTGTGCTCTGATTGTTTTGGGAACAAATATTACCAAAATATCAAAAATAAAATTATTTTTTCTTGGATTCCTTGGAATTAGGTATTGACTTTTTTCCAAAAACGCGCTATAATAAGTAATGATCCGAAATATGTAACCGATCAATATCGAAAGGGAGAGCATTATGTGCAACTTGTCTCGGGAAACGCTCGTACAACGGAATCGGAACTGTGGAGCGTTTCGTTTTACGCTTATTGAGCTTTTAGTCGTGATTGCGATCATCGCCATCCTGGCGAGCATGCTGCTGCCGGCTTTGTCCAAGGCGCGCGCCGCGGCGCAGGCGGCGAAATGCGTCGGCAACCTGAAGCAGTTGGAACTTGCGTCGCAGATGTATGCCTCGGACAACAATGATACCATACCGCCGGGGTGTTTCGTTTTCTTCGGCCCGACGAAAATCTATTTCTGGTATTACCTGGTTGCCGGGAATCTCGGATTCAGCGGCACCACGGTTCCGAGCAATGAAACCGACGCCGTTCAGACTTATGTGGAGACGGAGAAAGTCTTTTCCTGTCCCTCCTATGGCGGGACGAATTGGCTCAGCTACATGGCAATCCTCGAAACTTGCGGCCATTATGCCGTACCGATCGCCGCGAGGCGCCTCACGCAAGCCAAGAATCCGTCCAATACGCCGCACCTTGTGGATAGCAGTGATAACCGTACCACGGCGATGGCCGGAGAAGTGGAGCCGTCACAGGCTTGCCGTCACAACAACCGGATGAATATCGGTTACTTTGACGGGCACGTCGGCAGTCTGCAACGGATGGAAAACGCCGAAGCGTTCAAGACCGAAGTAAGTTTGGAATTCTGAACGGCTTGAGTGCGCCTCCACCCGCCGCCGGAGAGCGGCGGGCCCGGTCCGGTATCCGGCAAGCAACCCATAGATTTCAGGAAAGACGACCCATGAATTACCAGATCCGCCATACCTGCCGGGCACTGCGCTTTGCCGTCGGGATCGGAATGATCCACGTCGCGTTCGCCGCAGCGGCATTTTTTCACCAGGGAGAAGAGCTGGCCCAGAAGTGGCATTCCACCCCGGAAGTGACGTACCAACAGGAAATCCTGCCCGACCGCCTCTGTGCCGTGATCCGTCCGGGGGGCGGGTTCGTCTGGGAAAATCCGGATCTTCCGGCGTCGGAAATCGGCAAATTGGAATTTCTGGTGAAGGGCTCCGATTTTGCCAACTTACTGCATCTGGAATGGATTGCCGAAGAGAACGGGATTCAGCAAACCGGCCGGCTTGGCGCCGTCTGGTATCCCGACGGCGAGTTTCATGTGGTCAGCTTCGACGTCAACAAATTCGGCGACTGGCGCGGCACGATCCGCCGTCTGTCGCTGTCGTTTCTCGATGATTGCACCCCCAACGGCACGTTGACGCTGGAACTGGCCGCCGTTCGCGCGCTCCCCGTCTGCAATCTGGTCGATAACGCCGACCGGGCTTTGGTGTCACCGGATGGCCCCGGCGCCATGGGGGAGAATATTCGGCTTTCCGAGGGGCGCGCCATTTTTCAATTGGATACGCTGCTGCCGCGCAGCATTGTCGCCGTTTCCGGACTCACCGGGGATGCGACGATGCAGTTTCTGGACACCGAGAAGCAATGGATCGGAGAAGCCGCGCTGGTCAATCAGGGGCGTTTCGAAGTGCCGGCGCTCACGGTATACGGCATTCTCGATGTGCCGGAGGATACGGTTCCATTGCTGGAAACCGTGGAGGTTCCGCCGTTGGTGAAACGTACCCAATGGTTCCGCAGCAGCTGGATCTGGGGTTCCACCGGCATGGAGCCGTTCGGCCCGGTCTGGTTTCAACGCGAATTCGATCTGGAAGAGCTGCCGCTTCAGGCCAAACTGATGGTCGGGGCGGACGATAGCTGCAAGGTATGGATCAACGGGACGGCGGCCGAACTGGAAACCTCCGACTGGGTGAGGCCCGGGCTCGTCGATATCACCGGCGCATTGCGTCCCGGCCGCAACGTGATCAGCATTCGCGTCGTCACTGACGCGGTATGGGGCGGATTGATTGCGGAATTGTGTTACATCTCCAAAGACGGACGGGAAAACTGGGTGGTCACCGACGATCGATGGACGAAGCTGGAGCGCGATGATGCCACTCCGCCGGCGCCGGAAGAGATCACCGCGTCGGTCAGTGTATTGGGCGCGCCGCCGCAGATGCCCTGGGGCGACCAGATTCCATACCGTTTCGCCGGCCTCAGGACGGAGCTGCAAACGCTCGACGCCGGAGAAGTTTTCCATGCCGACGGCGCGTGGGGTGTCCGGCAGCAGCTCAGGTTGACGCAGCCGCTGCTGACGGAGCTGCATTCCGTGATGGGGCGTCTGGAGTCGGCGGAGGGGTTGCCGGAGCACAGCAATGTCGAATTCACGGTCTCTCCCGACTCGTCGGCGTGGCCGGTCGATACGCCGTTTACCGTCGAGTTTCGGGCCGGCAGCGAAGCGTTTGCCGGACTGAAATCCAAGCGTATGTCGGTGAAAATCGACGATTCATCGCTGGCGCTCGATCGCGACTGGCAACTGGAAGTGAATGTGCCCGCAAAGAAGGGCGGCTCCGGGAAGCTGGCGCATGCCGAGCTGGTCAATCCGGGAACCCGCCCGTTTGTCAAGGTGGGCGATGAATACATCGCGCCGTTTTTCTTCTATATGCCGCCGGGGCTCGATCTGGTCGAGCGCATCAATCAGATCCGCACCGCCGCGGCCTCCGGCAGCAAAATGATTCGCGTCGGGTTGTCGCTGCGCGATTTCTGGACTGCCGAAGGGACCTATGATTTCGAGAAGGGCGATAAGGTGCTGGAAATCGTCGCCGCGCACTGTCCGGATGCGTATATCGGCATCATGCTGTTCGTCGACGTTCCCGAATGGTGGTGTCTGGCCAACCCCGATGAATGCGTTCGCTACAGCGATCCGGCGCTCCCGGTCATCTATTCGCGCGAAGAGCGCCAGTCGTTGTTTTCCACCAAGTGGCGCGACGATGTCTGCGACGGCATCCGGGCGTTCGCTTCCCATGTCCGGCAGAGCTCGTACTCCGACCGGATCGTCACCCTTTTCGCCGATGCCGGACCTGGAGCCGAATGGTGGGTCAATATGCGCCAAAGCGGCATCTGGCAGGATTATGACGGCTTCGGCGTCGCCGCGTTGCGCCGTTACCGTGAATGGCTCGGCGCCAAATATGGCTCCGACGAGGCGCTGCAGCGCGCCTGGAACCAACCGGAAGTCACGCTGGCGACGGCGTTGCCGCCGGTGCCGTGGCAGCGCTATACGGAGCGGGTGGGGACGCTGCTGGATCCCGCTCAGGATATGTCAGTTATCGATCACCGCCTCTTTTCCGCCGCGGTGATGAGCTCGACCGTGGACCGCTTTGCCCGCACCATCAAAGAGGCGAGCGACGGCGGCTGGCTGACCGGATCGTACTACGGTTATATCAACATGTTCAGTCACATGTTTCACCTGCTGCAGAATGCCGGCCACATGGATACGGCGTCGGTACTGCAGTCCGACGCGATCGACTTCCTCAGCGCGCCGACGGAGTACCCCTATCGCCGCCCCGGCATGGCCAACCATACCATGCAGGCCGCCGGTTCGGTGTCGGCGCACGGCAAAACCTTGAATCTGGAATTCGACAACCGGACCTTCAGCTCCAATTCGCCGGACCTGGGCTGCGCCGAAGTGCGGACCGTGCGCGACAGCATCGAAGTACTGAACCGCGACTTCGGGATGGCATTGGCGCTCGGGGCGGGCGGACATTGGTACGATATGACCGGAGTCTGGTTTCAGGAACCGGTGATGCTCGACGCCATTCGCCGCCAGATTGCGGCATACCAGTCGCTGCCGCACGAAACGCAGGACCTGACCCCGTATGATGTGGCCTGGATCACCGACGAAAAAAGTACGTTGTATACCAAAACCAATGTACATGATGCGCTCCATCGCGGCCTGATCGGCGAAGTCGGAGCGAGGATCAACGAAGCCGGTTTTGCCGTCCGTCAGCTCGACGTCTCGGATATTCTTTCCGGGGCGGTGATGCAACCGCACAAATTCTATATCGTCTCCAATCTGTTGAGCATTTCGGCGGCGGATGCGAAGCGTCTCCGGGATCGCTTCGAAGCGGAAAAGGCTTCGGTGCTGTGGGTCTATGCCCCCGGCGTCATCGATCCGGCGGCGGCCGACATTTCTCCGGACAATGTGCTGCGGAATTTCGGCTGGGAAGTGAAAATGGATGCCGGGCCGGCGCGGCTCGGCGCCATGCAGGTGATTGCGGAATACGGCGGCTCGATCGAACGGCTCAATTATCCGACGACGCCGTGGTTCGAGCCGGTTCCCGCCCCGGGCGATGAGGTTATCGCCCGGGAGCTGGAAGCGCCCGAACGTCCGGCGATGCTGGAGCGGCGCCTGGCGGACGGCCGGATCGAATGGTTCTGCATGCTGCCGAATCCGTCTGTCGGGCTGCTCCGGAATCTGGCGCGCGCGACTCCGGTGCATTTATGGTCGGAAACCGGCGATCCCCTGCATATCGGCAACGACACGGTGACCATTCATGCGAAAAAGGGAGGCGTCAAAGAGCTGCATATCCCGGCGGGAACCCGCTTGCGGCAGCTCCTCGGGGCCCTGCCGCAGGAGTACGTCAATGCCGGCGAGACCTTCACCATGACCCCCGGCGAAACCATCGTGTTCCTGCTGGAAAAAATATAAACGGTTTTGTCCGTACATGCGCAACCGGGAACATACATCCCGGCTGCTTTGGTTTTCCCGTGATTACCGCATCCGGTAGAAGAGCAATTTGCAGCCGCCCTTTTCCGGCATCGCAATTTCCAGCCCGGCTGTCGAAAGCATTGCGCCGGTGGCGCTTCCGGAACTCCCGGAATCGCTGTCGTGCCATTCGTATTCGCGCTCCGGTTCCAACCCCGCCAATGTGATCGCGGCGGCAGCATAAGGGCTTGCGGGGCGGCGGAAAATCCGCACCGCACCGCCTTCGCCGGGGCGGTCGAATTGTTGGACGATCCAGCCGGTGCCGCCCCAGTCCAACCCCTCGGGAAGATAGTAATCCATCGCCGCATACGGCCGGAAGCGCCGGTATTCGTCCAGCCGCGCCGCCAGCCATTCGGCCGGATAGTGCGATTGGCGCGCCGGATATTCCTCGGTCGAATGCAGGTGCACCGCCAGCGCCGCATTCATGGCGCAGCGGAAATTCGCCGTGTCGCCGCCCGAGGGGTTCTGGGTGCCGAAGCCGAAATACGGCAGCCATTGCGCCAGCCCCGCGCCCTGCTGCAACACCTGCTCGGCGGTGACGCCCTCATGGCACTGCGAATCGCTCGCCCACAGCGCCATGCCGTATGTACCGAGGCGGTAATCCAGCCGCCGGCCGCCCGAGCAGCAGTTGTCGATCCACAAGCCGGGGTTGGCATCGCAGAGGCTGTGCCACAACCGGTACAATCCGGCGATATAGCGCGCTTCGCGCACGCCGCGCCGCGCCGGACCTTCCCCGTTTTGCCAGTAACCCAATGGATCGATGTTGCAATCGATCCGCAGCACATCCAGTCCGGCGTCGCGGATCAACCCGTTCAATGTGTCGAATGCGTATTGCCACGCCTCCTGTCGTCCCAGGTCGAGCAGCCGGTTCCCCTGGCTGGGATCGCCGAGGAACCACTCCGGGTGTTCCAGCACCGCCGGGACCGAGGCGACCGCCCGTTCCGGCTCCAGCCAGACCATGAATTTCATCCCGGCGGCATGGACGGCGTCGGCGATATTGGCGAAGCCCTCCGGCAATAAGGTGGGGTTGCGACGCCAGTCGCCGGTCACCGACGCCCAGGCGCCGGAGGATTCGTCGGTCCGTGTCCCCGGCACGGTCGCGGGGCCGAACCAGCCGGCGTCGATCCAGAATAATTCGATCGGCAATTCCTGCCGGTGCCGCGCCAGGTATGCCACCCGGTCGAGCTGCATGGCTTCGTTCAATCCGCCCCAGCCGATGTTGCTCAGGGGCGGAAGCGGATCCGGCGGTGAAAATTTTTCCCGCAGCACCCGGCGCAGCCGGTTCTGCCCCGGCCAATGGGTATCGCCGTGGTAGAACACCGCGAGAACGGAGGGCAGTTCCAGTTGTTCTTTCGGCTCGAGGACGGCGTCGAATTCCGGATTGCCGGCTTGGATCCGGCAGTGTTCGGCCGCGACCTCGACGGCGGCATGCCATTGCCCGGACCAGCCGATGCCGAACACCATGCCGAAGTGCCGCTCCGGCAGGAAGACATTCCAGTACGGCATCGCTTCCGAGGAGGCGCGGCCGCAAAGGGGGCCGAATTCGCGCCGTTCGCCCGGCGACAGCAGTTCGGTGAGCGGCCGAAAGCTTTCGGAAAAGGCCGTCGGCCCCGGTGCCGGGGAGGTATGGGCGCCGATGGCCCGGTGCAGCAGTGCGTACGCCGCCGCGGTCAGGTTCAAATCCAGACTGCGGCAGTTTCGGATCGGCGGGCTCGATTCCGTGCCCCGGTTTTCCAGAAAGACGCGCCACTCCGCCGCGTCAAGTTCCGGGAACTGCCGCAATTGCACCCGCGCCACCAGGCCGGAATTGAGGTCGCCGACCCGGTATTCGGTCCATTCGCCGGAAACGGTCGCGGTACATGGGTGGCGTTTGCTCCATTGGGAGAATTCTTCTTCACCGATCTGCATTCCGACCGGCAGCAGTTGAAATTCCCAGGGCAGTTGGGTCGCCCCGGCGGAGAAAATTTCGCCGTCGATTCCGGTGAGGCGGATCCGGCTCCATGCCGCGTGCGGCATGTGAATCAAATCGGATTCGACCCGGAATTCCAGTTCGCGGACGCCATCCAAATCCAACTCTACTGGCAATGCCTCATCGTGGAGCGTCAGCGCCGCGGTCGAGTGCAGCAGGCGGCCGTCGCCGTAAAAGTGAAAGCGCAACCTGCTGAAGCGCGGCGGCTGCGCTGCGGCCGCCGCCAACGACTCGACGTTGCGGTCCACCCCCACCAGGCAGCTCAGGCGCGTCACCGGGACCGGAGGCGTCAGCCGGAAACTCCCCGGCGCGTGGCCGCCGAAGCCTTCGGTAAAGCTCCGGGAACCCAGGCACAATTCGCCATGATTGAAGCCGTGGCCGGTCATCAGCGGTCCCCATCCCTGGCCGAGGTCCTGAACCGCGACCGCGCGGGCGCCGAAACCGGCGGCGAATGCACCGACCCGATCCTGTTTCACTTCGTTTCCTCCGGCATTTGCTGGTTTGGCAAAAAAAAT
The DNA here is from genome assembly GCA_031549115.1 of Victivallaceae bacterium. Lineage (GTDB taxonomy): Bacteria > Verrucomicrobiota > Lentisphaeria > Victivallales > Victivallaceae > JAVBQJ01. Next base: position 537 of record JAVBQJ010000001.1, on the reverse strand, counting down.
TCTTTATTCGCAATCATTAATTTCCCCCGCATCGGGGGCTGGGGCAGAGCCCCAGTAAGCCCGGCTTCCGCCGGGCGTGGCAAACACCGTACCTTGAAATGCGTTTGGGCCAATGCGATACTGTTTGCCGGTAATGTCTCAACGCCGCCACCCTCCAGAGCCAAATCGCGAAGCGATTTTCTCCGAGTTGGTATCGGCTTATCTTTCGCCGCCGGTGCGACGTTCTGTCGTTTGTTGTTCGCCGCTGATGCGGCGCCAGAGTCCGCTCCGTGTGTAGATCGGTATGTCGCTCACGCTTCCAATCCGATCTACACCATCGCTACCTCGGGTGGATCCGGATCGCCTCCCGGCGATCCTTACCTGGATTTCGCCCCTTTCGAGGCGGCTATGCCGCCTGGGGCGACCAGCGTATTCGCCGCTGGACCGCGCCTCCGTAAGACGGAGTTCAGACCGCAGCTTCGCTGCTCTGTTTGAAGTGTCGATTTTTTAATGTTCTTTATATTTGCAGGAGGCGTTGTCGGTCCGACAGGCGTGAGG
>JAVBQJ010000073.1:0-35396 GCA_031549115.1 Victivallaceae bacterium | reverse complement strand
TTCGCCGTCAAGCCGAAATCCGGCATAAAACCTTGCCAAAGGCAAGATTTATTCCGTTTTCGGTTTGACCGCTGCGTGAACCCGACTGGGAAGGAATTGAATGGTTCGAAAAAATCATTTTTCGACCATCCATCATAAGAGGCGGCATGCGAAGCCTGAATTTTCTCTCAAAAAAGTCCTCGCTGTAACTGCTTGGTTTGAGGAGGAAATAACGACAGTTTATGGCACAAACCGGAGAAGAGGCCGATTTGGGTTGATTTTTGGGGCTCCGGGAGGGATACGGAGAAAACAGTGGTTCCGCAAAGTCTTTGTGAGCAGGCGGTTTCGAGGCAAAAAAAAGCCGTCACTGGGACGGCTGTAAGTCAATTGGTAGCGGGGAAAGGAATCGAACCTTTGGCCTTCAGGTTATGAGCCTGACGAGCTACCACTGCTCCACCCCGCAACATATATCTTAATTGCTTTCAAGATATATTACTATAGCATCTATCTTGAATTTTGCAAGTAAAAAAAGAAAAAATCCTCTTGAAATCCGGATTCTTTTCTGACTTTTTTCATAACTGCGCCGAAAAAAGATGTTGGTGTTGCGGCTGTGTTGCTGCAAGGAGAGGCGAAGTCCCAGGGTGATTCGAGCGAGGTATCGGCAGGAGGACAAGCTGGCGGGCTGCGATTTGACTTCCTTGCCGACCATGATATGTTACAACCATAGTGTTGGAAGTGGTATGCTTGCGTCATGTCCGAAAGAAAATACGAAAGGAGCGAGGCATGGGAGTACCCGCGCGAATTCATGCCATTCTTGCCCGCAAAGGCGATTCCGCCATCGTATTTCGTCGTGGGCCATCCAATAAGGTCGCCGTGATCGGATGGGATCGCCAACACGATACATTCACACCGGGGCAATGGTTGTATGGACGCATCTATGAATATCGATGCGATCTGTCGCCAAATGGCGAGTATCTGATCTATTTCGCAGCCAAATACGGCAATGCAAGTCCGGTCGAAATCAAGACGGAAGCCTATTTAAGGGAAAAACTCGGTGGCGACTGGTGGAGGATGAAGGACGGCTCGCGAAAGCGCGACCTGGCGCTCGAAGAGATCCAGCGCGAACATGCCGCTGAATTCGCCGGAATGATTGCCGGCCGCGATTATCATGACCGAAGTTGGACGGCGATTTCCCGGGCACCGTATCTCAAGGCACTCGATCTGTGGTGGAACGGCACCGGATGGAACGGCGGCGGGTTGTTTCTGGACGACAAAGAAATCTGTCTGAATCATCCGCCGAAGCGTTTGTCGGAGTCGCTGCGGGGGATGGACAGCCATAAATTCCGTGAAGTCCCGCCGCCCGCGTGGTGTGAGTATTGGGGCTATGCCGGCGAGTGTCCGATGGTTTATCTGCCGCGTTTGAAACGCGACGGCTGGACGATCCTGAAAGAACATGCGGGAGGCTGGTTAGGTGAAAAGGTGCTTCCCGGCGATATCAGGCTGCAGAAAGATTTTTATTGCTCCGGCGCTGATAAAGAGCCGGGGTATGGCTGCTATTATGAGCGGCACGCCATCCGGGATTCCGCCGGGAATTTGCTTCTCGACGGCGCCAACTGGCGGTGGGCGGATTATGACGCCCGGCGAAAACGGATCGTCTTTGCTGAACATGGCGCCATCTACGCATGGAACAGCAAAGACCTGGAAAGGGCGCCGGTGTTGCTCTGCGACTTCAACGATATGAAGTATGAACGGATCGCCGCCCCGTATTGAGCCGCCTGGTGTCAGTTGCCGGGCTTGGCGAGACTCTTGCGATCGAAGGTCAGTTTATGCTGCTGTTGCCGGTAATAAAACTTGCCGTGTGTCGGGGTGAAGCGCAGTACCGTCAGCATGGGGTCGTCGGCATCGGCATAACCCATCTGTTTGAAAGCGTCGTCCCAGACAGCGCGGCGGATCGCCGGATCGGTGACGATTTCGCCTTGGCCCATGAGCAGCAAGCCCTGACCGCCGCTTTGATAATACATGGACATGTTCGGGTTGTGGGCCAGATGTTCCAGCTTTTCCGAGCCGGCGCGCGTGACGGCATAGGCGGTGAAATCGTTTTCTCCGGCCAGTTCGGCGGCTGCGTGCTCGGGGAAACGCAGATTGGACATGACCCGGATTTGCGGAAAGCCTTCCGTATCGACGGTGCCCACCATGACCAATGCCGGTTGGGTTTGTTGGGCGTGGGCCGCGGCGTAAAGTTCCGGTTCCGCAGCCAAGCCCGTTCCCGCCAATCCAAAGCACAGTAACAAACCTGCCAACCACCCGGTTTTTCGTACGATCGTATTCATGTTTTTTTCTCCTTGCGTATTGGTATTATTTCAGTTTGAACAACTTTTCCGCATTGCCGTGGGCGATTTTTTCTTTATCCGTTTGACTCAGCGGCGCGGTTTCCAGGAATTGCCGGGCGCCTTTGTTGGGGTAGTAGGGATAATCGACCGAATAGATGATCCGGTCCGCTCCCAGTGTCTGGATGGCGTTTTGAAGTTGCGGCAGGTTGAACATGCCGCTCGGGGTAATGTAAATGTTGTTTCTCATGTAATAGCTGAAGTCATGCTGCATGGGCGACGCCGAAGCGGGGAAAAACGTGTCGATTCTGTCCATATAAAAGGGGATCAGCTCGCCCCAATGGCCCATGATGATCTGCAAATCGGGGTGGCGGTCGAAAACACCGGCAAAAATCAAACGCATCACATGGACCCCCACTTCGAAGTGCCAGCCGATTCCCGCCGACGCAAAGCGCGCCGCGAAAGCCGGATCGGCATTGTCGTAGTAAGCATCGCGTACTTGTTTGTTCACAATCGAAGGATGGAAGTACAACGGGACATCCAATTCGGCCGCCATGGCGAAGAAAACTTCAAAATCGGGGTGATCCATAAAACGTCCGTGGGCCGTCCCATTGATCATGGCGCCTTTGAATCCCAACTCCTGAACGCATCGCTTTAACTCTTCCGCCGCCGCTTCGGGGTCGGACATGGGCAGCGTGGCGAATCCCAGGAACCGGCCGGGGTATGCCGCGATTGCCGCGGCCAGCTGATCGTTCGCCTGCCGGGCCAATTCCACGGCGAGCGGCGACGGCAGCAGCTCGGCGGCCGGAGCGTTGTACGAAAGTATCTGCATGTCGATGCCGTTGGCGTCCATATCCGCGATTCTCCCCGCGCCGATGTCGAACAGTTGTCCGATTTGCATCGTCTCTCTGGCGCCGAAGTCGGCGACGAACGCCTTGGCGTGTCCGGGGGCCATTGCTTCAATTTCATCACGGGTTGCGGCGGTCATGGATGGGTTGATGAAATGCTCCTCGATGGTGATGATTTTCATCTTTTCCGGTTTACCCTGCCTTATATCGGCATTATAGGTATGCGTATGGCTCGCAACGGGACGGTAGAACCCCCGCGTAAGTTTGATGCTGGGGATGTGCCCCAAGTCGGCGGTCAGTTTTTCCGCATAAACCGGATCGTTGTTCGCGTCGATGAAGCCGTTATAAGATTGCCACTGGCTCACATTCACGATTGGGAACGTGTTATCGGGCAGCACCGAACGGTACAATGTGCTCCCCATGGCGGAGTGCATCTGGCCCATGATTTTGGACCGTACCCGCCAGTCCGCGACAAAGGGATCGATATCGTCCGCGCCCATCTCCATCAGGTTGATGAAAACGAACGGCAATTCGGGGAATTTTATCTCGGGATCCTTTTCGGCTCTTTGCAGAGGCGTGCTTTGGGCGGCGCCGGAGTCGTTGCCCTGAAACGATTCCGCATATATGTTGCTCGACCAGGCCGCCGGGCGATAGAGCCCGCCGGCCGGTTTCGCATTCGCGCCGCTGTTGGCGGCAGCCCAGGCGTCATACGACTGCCACTGGGTGACGGCGACGAGTTGATACCGGGCGCCCGCCAGTAGCGACCGGTAGAGCGTGGCGGAAATATAGCCGGATGCCTGTCCTGCTGTTGCCGCGCGCTCGTTCCAGTCCGCAATGTATTGGTTTATATCTTGGGCCGGAACTTCGATGAGCTCCAGGAAGGCGACCGGCGCTTCGGGGTTCGGCATATCGGACGCTTTTACCGCCGGCGAGCCGAATAGCAGTCCTGCGGCGGCGAATAGGACGGATAGATTGAATAATTTCATCTTATTTCCTTTCCGGAGGTTTGTTTCTGTCAAAAAAATTCATTATATTTTGCAATCTAACTCTCTTATGATCAATACAAAAAGCATAAACTACACTCTTTCCCCGTATCGGGGGCTGGGGCTGAGCCCCAGTAAGCCCGGCGTACCCGCCGGGCGTGGCAAACGCCGCACGTCGGAATGCCATTTGGCTTTTGCTCTATCAGTCGCTATAAATTTGCAACGCCGCCACCCTCCAGAGCCAAATCGCGAAGCGATTTTCCCGGTCTGCCATTTGCCGCAGGTACGGCACTTCGTCCGCTCCATGTGTAGATTTAACTGTTGCTCACGCATCCAGTTACATCTCCACCGTCGTTCCCTCGGGCGGCTTCCGCTCGCCAGTTGGCTCGCTGACTTTACTTTCGCTCCTTTCGGGTGCCTGCGGCACCTGGAGCGACCAGCGGTATCCGCCCGCTGGATCGGCGTCTCCGTATGACGGAGGGCAAACCGCCGCCATGAATGGCGACTCTATTTTTTTCATTTTTTCATATTATTACTTTTGACACTACCGGAGGTTTTCACAACCCCAATACGGCCTCGATCTCGATGTTGAGCTCGGGCGAAAACAGCTTGTTCACCTCCACCAGCGAACTGGCGGGGAGTTGCCCGTCGTACTGCCGGAGCAGCTCCTTTCGGAGCTCCGGCGCCTGACTGAAGTCGGTGATGAACATCGTCACTTTGATCAGGGAACCCAGGTCGGTTCCCTCCGCCTGCGCGATGAGACCGATTTTGCGCCATATTTCTTTTGCTTGCTCCGCCATGCTTTTCCCCTGCGCTGCACTGCCGTATGCGGTCATGCCGGAGATATACAGGACGTTTCCATGCCTGACCGCATGGGAAAACAGTCCGCCGGCCGGACCAAGCGCTTCATAGCTCCTCCTCTCAACCGGCGTGGAAGTGCAGCCCATGCCGTATAAAATGAGCAGGATGGCGGCGCCGACCGTGGTGAAGAATATAGGCATGAGTTGGACTCCTTTACCAGGGGACGATGCCGGAGCGATCCATCAATACGCCCGTCGGCCCATCCGGCGGCAGCGTCGCCAGGGTCACGATGGCGTCGGTTCCCTCCGTGACCGTCTGGTGGCCCATATGCGCGTTGAGGTCGGTGCATGTACTGCCCGGGTCGGCGGCGTTGACCCGCATATGAGGGAGGGCGCGGGCGTACTGGACGGTCAGCATGGTCAAAGCGCTCTTTGACGCGCAGTAAAGCGGCGTCGGCACTTTCGATTCGGCGCGCACGGGATCGTGTACCAGAGCGAACGATCCCAGGCCGCTGGAGACGTTGACGATCACCGGATGTTCGGATTTTTCCAGAAGCGGGATGAAGGCGTTCATCATGCGCACGGGGCCGATCACGTTGGTTGCGAACACGGTTTGCGCATCGGCGGCCGTGAGGTCGGCGGCCTTTTTCATCGGCGCGGCAATTCCGGCGTTGTTGATCAGGATGTCGAGATGCCCCTCGCGTTCGCGGAGCTGATTCGCCGCGGCTGTTACCGACGCGTCATCGGTGACGTCGAGCGGCAGACAGATTACGCCCAACGCCGCCGCCGCTTCCATTCCGCGCTTCGGATCGCGAACGCCGATGTACACCGTGTACCCCAATTCTTTCAGGCGTCTTGCCGCTTCGTATCCCAACCCCTTGTTGCCGCCGGTAATCAGTACATTTCGCTTTTTCATAGTTGCTGCTCCTTGTTTTCGGTATTTTTTCGCTTGACACAGCCGCCACTTTCGGCTATATTAGTACATGCATACTAAATTAGCACGCACGTACTAATAAGTCAAGCGCTTGTTTATGAATTTTATCGGACAGGGGAGGACGGATGTTGTGGCGATTAAAAATATAAGGGATGAAATAGTCCGGACGGCCCGGAAAATGTTTCTGGAAAACCCGTATGACGAGGTCGCCATGCGCGACATTGCACAAGCGCTCGGAATCAGCGTCGGCAACCTGACCTATCACTTCAACAAGAAGGAGTGCCTGGTGGAGGCGGTCGTTCTGGAGCTGTTCCGCCGCCATCAGTCCAGCCCGCCATGTCATACTCTGAAAGAGCTGGATGCGTGGATTACGCTTTCCGCGGAGGCCGGCGACAAAGGTGTCTTTTACTTCAAGGATTTTGAGCGGCTGGCGCAAATCAGTCAAACGGTCCGCGACATTCAGCGGCAGGTTTTCGAGCGGAACATGTCGTTCTGGCGGGAAACCCTGACGACGCTCTGCCAAGCCGGCATCATGCAGCCGGAGGGATTTGCCGGCCAGCACGACGCCTTTATCCATAACTTCTACCTGCTTAAGGCCCGCTGGCATGAACAGAGCCGGATCGAGACATTGCTCGGCGTCCGGGAAACGGGTTTCCGCTTCCGCGCCTGGGCCGCCATCTATCCGATGCTGACGGAGGCGGGTCGGCGGGAGTTCAAGGAGGAAGCGATCATATCTGTATAGAAAATGCAGTTTTTGTGCATTTTCTATACAATCATGCTTGATTTTTCCTATATATGGCGCTACCTTATGGTAACCGGAGGCAGGAAATGACGGCCGTTGAATTGAGAGAAAAAATTCCCAACGATATTTTTGGCGCATTGGAGTTGAATGCCTGTCTTGGAAGTTACCGGCACAGGACGGCAAAGATCGCCTCCATGTTGCGTCGCGGGGAAATTGTTCAAATCCGGCGCGGACTCTACACTTTCGCCGCACCGTTGCGCCGGGAAGTGCTTCACAGCGGCGTATTGGCGAATCGGATTTACGGGCCGAGTTATGTTTCGGAGGATTTTGCTTTGAGCTATTACGGGATGATCCCGGAAACGCCGGCGGCCGTAACCTCCATTGCCATGGGGCGCTCGCGGGAGTTTGCCAATGACTTCGGCGTATTTTCTTACCGCTACTGCCGTTCCAAGGCGTATTCCATTGGCGTCGGTGCTACCGGCGAAGGGCAAAACCGTTTCATGATCGCCGCACCGGAAAAGGCGCTTTTCGACAAGGCTCTCTACGACAGGCGCTTTGACGGAGACGATCCGGAAGCGTATCTGGCTGAAGATTTGCGCATTGGCTTGGACATTCTAAACGGGTTCGATAAGCGACTCGTGAATGCGCTTGCCCCCTTTATGCGTGGGCGGCTGAGGAAACTGCATCAATATTTGGAGGCGTTATGACCAACCCGGCCATCACGGAGATGCTGAACGCCTATTCGTGCAAGAGCGATCAGGATTATGTCAACGGCTTGCGCGAGATTATGCAGAGCGTCGCACTGCTGGCATTGGCGCGGAACGACTTTTTCAACCATGCCGCCTTTTATGGAGGAACGGCCCTCCGGATACTCTACGGCTTGAATCGCGGTTCGGAGGATATGGATTTCTCTTTGCTCGCTGCCGATGCGGGCTTCGATTTGGGCAACTACGCCGCCGGAATCGAAACAGAATTTGCTTCCTTCGGTTTGAGCGCGGCGTTCTCGGAAAAGATCAAAATGATCAACACCAATATTCAGTCGGGTTTTTTAAAAAGCAATACGCAGACACAACTGCTTTCCATCGGGCTTGACGCGGCATTGGCCGGGCGGATCCATGCCCGAAGCGAAATGAAGATCAAGATCGAAGTGGATACGGCTCCGCCGCCGGGATTTGATACGGAGATCAAGTATCTCTATCAACCGCTGCCGTTCGCGGTGCGCTCTTACACGCTTCCCAGCCTGCTGGCCGGAAAACTTCACGCGGTATTGTTCCGCGCATGGAAATCCCGGATCAAAGGACGCGACTGGTATGACCTGGCGTGGTATGCCGGATTGCACCCGGAATACAATCTTGCCCATCTGGAAAACCGGGCGCGGCAGTCCGGAGATTACACCGGCGCCGCTCCGCTGACGGCTTCCGCCGTTCATTCCATGCTGACCGAACGCCTGCGTCAATTGGATGCGGAAGCGATGAAGGCGGATGTCCGCCCGTTTTTGCGCGACCCGCGCGAGCTTGCGATATGGAGCAAAGACTTCTTTGAGGATGTATTCAAGCGTTTGAAGAGTGTATGAAACATTGATTATGATTTCCCTTGGGCAAGAAAGAATCGGATTATGAACGACAGTATGGAACTGCGGATTCAACAGGAGGCGCTGCGCCTCGGCTACGACCGGTGCGGCATCATCCGTATCGGTGAAATGGATGGGTATGCCGATACGGTCAAAGCGCAGATGGAGCGTTTCCCGGAATCCGCATCCTCGTACCAGGGGCTGCTGCGCTTCGCCGAGCCCGCCCGGATCTGGCCGGCGGCGAAGTCCATCGTGGTTTGTACCAGGCGTTACGGCAAATACCGGATCCCGGAGCTTTTGAAAGGACGCGTGGCGAAGTACTATCTGGTCGACAGCCGCCACGACGAAAAATCGCAGGAATATGCGGCGCGCGAGCGCTTCGGCGCTTTCCTGGACGGCCTCGGATTGAAGACGATGACGCAAGCCGACTTCGGGATTACGGCGTTGCGCTGGGCGGGCATGAAAGCGGGAATCGGCATCGTCCGGAAGAATAATTTTTTCTGTACTTCGCACGGCTCCTGGGTCTATCTGGAGGCGTGGTTGATCGACCGGGAGCTGGAACTGAAGTCGGAATGCACGTTGAAACCGTGCCCGGAAAACTGCCGTCTCTGCCGGGATGCGTGCCCGACCGGGTCGCTGTGTGCGCCGTATGTGATGAACCGTTCGAGCTGCGTCAGCTGTATTACGACCTGGACCGGGCGCGACCTGGCGCGGGAGCCGCTGCGCAGCAAATTGGGTGCATGGATTTACGGCTGCGACGCCTGCCAGGATGTTTGCCCCTTTAACCGCGGCCAGTGGACGGAAGAGGAGGAATTTCCCGGCCTGGCGGAATTGGCGGAAACTCTCACCCCGGAACAAATTCTCGCCATGGACTACGATTATCTGCGCGAGGTGATGCAGCCGAAGTTCTGGTATCTGCCGAAAGAGGACGTCTGGAAGTGGAAGGTGAACGTATTGAACGCCATCCTGAATTCCGGCGACCTCGGCCGCCGCCCCGCCGTGGCGGCGGCCCTGCGGGATGTGCAACCGGAGGTCAGGGAAATGGCGGAATTCGTGCTGCGGAAGCTGGATGAGCTCGAATGAAATCTGGCGGCATCGGCAAGCTGCGGAGCCTTTTGAAAATAAAATTTGCCACAAGTTAGGCTTGTCTAATTGACAAGTGAAAAACGTATGCTATAGTATGGATATTCGGGCGGAAGATGGGACACTTTCTCGTGGGGAGAAGGTGTTTTTTTGAACTATTGACTTAGACTTGGCTAACTTATGGTGTCTGCAAATTTCCGGCGGCGCGAAGAGGAGTTGCTCCGTTTTCTGTTTTTGAAGACGGCGGCGGTTCGTGCCGGTATCAAGCCGGGCGAATTGCTCCGGGTGCGGCATTGGTACCGGAATGAAGACGATTCCCCCTCGCTGCACCGGGAGGAGGTGTTGCGTATCCTGCGGCTTGATTACTGTGAACTGCGCCGGGATGCGGAAAGCTCTCTGATCCTTTTTTACCATCACGAAACCATGCGGAGCTGTCTGGGCAGGGAGGAGAATCGTGAAGTTTTACGTTGCTGCAGCTACCCGGATTCCGGTGAGGCGGCGCTGTTGTTGCGCCATTTGTGCCGGCGCTGCGAGGCGGAACGCATTCCGCACGAAGTCGGCGTGTTTCTCGGCTATCCGGCCAAGGATGTCGCCGGATTTTTGAACGCCTCCCGGCCGAGCTATCGCGGCAGCTGGCAGGTGTTCGGCGAGGTCGAGGAGTCGCTTCACCGGATGAACCTTTACCGGCAGGCGGAAACGGCGGCCGCTTCGCTCTGGCACGGCTGCGGCAGCATTCAGGAATTTTTCGAGCAATGCAGTGTTTTTTTGCACCGCAAATTAGCCTCGGCTAATTTATCGGCGGCGTCGTAAAGCAGTAGGAAAAAATAATCCGATTCCGGCAGTGCCGGATCATAAGGGAGGCGAAATAATATGGATCTGAAAGAATTTACCCTGGCCGAACTTCCGGTCGGCAGCACCGCCACCATTGTGAAAATTTTACCGAAGATGCGGGGGCGGAAGAAATTCGCCGATGTCGGGCTGATTCCCGGCACCGAACTCGTGATCGAGGCCCATGCCCCGTTCGGCGGGCTGATCCGGGTCAAAGTCATGGAGACGAGCATGGCGCTTCACCGCGACGACGCAGTTCACGTGGTGATGCAGCAGGAGGCGAAGTAGCATGAAGAGGCGCTTCAAGGTGGTTCTGGCCGGAAATCCCAATTGCGGCAAAAGTTCCGTTTTCAACGCTTTGACCGGGATGCGCCACCACGTCGGCAATTATCCCGGCGTCACCGTGGAGAGCAAATCCGGCCGTCTGGAGCTGGAGGATATGGAGATCGAGCTGGTGGACCTGCCGGGGGTGTATTCGCTTTCGTCCGGTTCGCCGGAGGAGGAGGTGGTCTTCCGGGAGTTGACCCGGCCGGGGATCGATCTGATCCTGAACGTGGTGGATTCGACCATCCCGCGCCGCGGCCTCTATCTGACCACACAGCTGGCCGAATTGCATATCCCGATGCTGCTGGCGTTCAATATGAGCGACGATGCGGCGAAAAAGGGGTTGGCCTTCGACTACGGGAAGCTGGAGCAGTATTTCGGCTCCCCGGTGGTGCCGACTGTCGGCCGTCACGCCGAAGGCGTCAAGCGGCTGCGTGAGACTCTGGCGCATACGCTGCATCATCTCGACGATCACGGCGTGCCGATGCTCACCTACGGCGCGGATGTCGACGACGCCATCGCCGCCGTTACCGGAAAAATCGAGGCGCACCCGGCCGGGACGTACCGGCACATCCCGGCGCGTTTTTTCGCCATCAAGCTTCTGGAACACGACGCGGCGACCTGGCGCCTGGACGAATTTCAGCCGGCGCATGACGAGGTCGAAACGCAGATCCGGCATTTGCTGGACCGCCACGCCATTGCCGCCGATACCTTTCTCGCGGACCGGCGTTATGCGATGCTGGCCGGCGCCTGCCGCGACGCGGTTTCCACCACCCGCGAAAAACGCCGCGAAATATCTGATAAAATCGATGTGGTGATGACCAGCAAATTTTTCGGTCTGCCGCTGTTTCTGCTGATTATTTTCCTGACCTTTCACTTCACCTTTACCTGTGCCGAACCATTGATGGAGTACATCGAGGGGTTCTTCGGCTGGTTTGCGGACACGGTCAAGGAGGTCTGGAATCCGGAGACGCTGCCGTTCTGGCGCAATCTGGTGACCGACGGCATCATCGGCGGCGTCGGCGGCGTGCTGGTGTTCCTGCCCAACATTCTGCTGCTTTTTTTCGCGATCGCGCTGCTGGAAGATTCCGGCTATATGGCGCGCGCGGCGTTTGTGATGGACGGGATCATGCGCAAATTCGGGCTGCAGGGGCGTTCGTTCGTGCCGCTGGTGCTCGGTTTCGGTTGTTCGGTGCCGGCGATCATGGCGACACGCACCATCGAATCGGAACGCGACCGCAAGGTCACCATCCTGGTGCTGCCGCTGATGAGCTGCGGCGCGCGGCTGCCGATTTACGCGCTGATCATCCCGGCTTTTTTCGCGGCGCGTTACCAGGCGTTGATGATGTGGCTGATTTACCTGATCGGTGTGGCCGTGGCGCTGGTGGCGGCGCGGCTGATGAAGTCGACGCTGTTCAAAGGCGACGGCGAGATTTATCTGATGGAGCTGCCGCCGTACCGGATGCCGACCTTGAAAAGCCTGCTGCTGCATATGTGGGAGCGCGGCAAGCTGTATGTGCAAAAGGCCGGGACGCTGATTCTCGCCGCCAGCGTGATTCTGTATATCTGCAACACCTTTCCGGAAAAGTCGGTGTTTTCACAGGACTATGCCGCGCAGATGGAGCGAGTGGAAAGCGATCCGGCTTTGACCGAAATGGAACGCGAAGAGGCCGTCGGCGCGCTGGAAAATGCCCGGCTGGCCGAACAGATGGAGTACACCGTTTCCGGCCGGATCGGCCATGCGCTCGAACCCGTATTCCGGCCGATCGGATTCGACTGGAAGCTCACCACTGCTGCGCTCGGTTCGCTGGCGGCCAAGGAGGTGTTTGTTTCGCAGTTGGGGATTCTGTATGCCGAGGGGGAGGCGGACGAGGAATCGGTGCCGCTCCGGGAGCAGTTGGTCCGGCATTATACGCCGTTGCAGGGTTTCTGCATCATGCTGTTTTGTTTGCTGTCGATTCCGTGCATGGCGTCGCTGGCGGTGATCCGGCGGGAGCTGAACTCCTGGAAAATGGCGGCGGCGGAGGCCGGCGGCCTGTTTTTGCTGGCTTACGTGGCGACCCTGATCGTGTTTCAGCTCGGCAGTTGGCTGGCAATCGGGACGGCATTGGCACCGTGATCCGGCGACCGGGAGGGAAAACTCCCGATCGCTGAGGACAAGTTCGCAATCCTGTGCTCTTCAGGCGTGCGGCTTTCGGAGCATCGCCGCCATATTGGTGGCGAGGGTCTGCATGATCTGGATGCCTTCGCTGTCTTCGGGCAGCTCTTCGGCGGTGCGCGCGTAGCACATATTCCAATACTGCGACGAGACCACCGGCATCTGATTGATGGTGAAATACTTGTTCAAGCGGTCGAACGCCGCGGTCGCGCCGCCGCGGCGGCAGACCACGATTCCGGCAGCCGGTTTGTGTGCCAGGTCTTTGCCGGCGGAGAAAAACAGCCGGTCCAGCACCGCGCACAGGGCGCCGCTCGGCCCGGCGTAATAAACCGGCGAGCCGATGACGATGCCGTCGGCCTGGCGCATTGCCGTCAGCATTTCCGGCATGATGTCGTCCTGGAACACGCATTTTCCGGTTTCCTTGCAGCGGTAGCAGCCGATGCAGCCGTGCACGGCTTTGTTGCCGAATTGGAAGATCGAGCTGCCGACGCCTTCATGGGCCAGCCGGTCGGCGATCACGCGCAAAGCCGCAAAGGTGGTTCCCGCCGGGTGCGCGCTTCCGTTTACGAGCAGAACATTCATGGTATTTCCCTCCTTAGTTTTGCGAAACGAGCCAATATAGCACCGTGCTCCGATTTTTTCAACTTGCAAACGAAACGAACCCGACTATAGTAAAAGTGTCCTAAAAATAAAAAAAATAAAAAATAAAAAAGAAAATAGAGCCGCGAAGCGGCGGTCTGCACTCCGTCATACGGAGGCGCCGGTCCAGCAGGCGGATCCTGCTGGTCGCCCCAGGCGGCGCAGCCGCCTCGGAAGGGGCGAAAGTAAAGCAAGCGAGCCGGGAGGCGAGCGGAGGCCACCCGAGACAGCGATGGTGTAGATTGGATTGGAAGCGTGAGCGACATCCAATCTACACATAGAGCGAACGAGGCGCCGCACCGGCGGCGAACAATAAGCGACAGAACGCCGCACCGGCGGCGAACAATAGACCAATGAAGCATGTCGACTTGGCCCTTGACGGAAAGTAAAGAAAGATCGAACATGAAAACCGCATTATCAATATTGCTTTACATGATGCTGGCGGAATTTTTGATCCGTTTTTTCCTGGCGAATCAAAGCGGCTGGCTTTATGCGGTTACTGTTGCCGGGGTAATGGTGTGCTTGTTGAGGCCATTGTATGCGTGGGTGAAGTTTCCGTTCCGAAACGCTGTTACTCCCGGAAAAAGACGCTATCTGTTGTCGCTGTATTTTCTTTTTGCAGCCTGGTCGTTTCACCTGATGCTGCTTTCCTTTGAGTATCGCGTCACTGAGGGGGTCGAGTTTTTCGCAAGATTTCTGGGCATGGGTGTGTTGTTACTGTTCCTTGCTTTTCTTATCTTTTTCGGCAGCGCATTCGGCTGCTTCCCATGTTCTTTATATGTCGCGTCCAGACATAAGTTTGCAGATGCGATATGGTGTTTTTTGATTTTCGCTTTTGTGCTTATCGTGGGACATGGCAATGCGGTTGACTTCTCCGGTCCGGTGTTAAGTGTCATACTGGCTTATGTTCTGCTGTCGTTGCGGGCCGGAATCGTCAACAGTCTGTCGGTGCCGGAAGAGCACTGTAAAGAGCCAATAGAACAATAAGCGATGATAAGAGATGCGCAATTTCAATATACTATAGGGGGAGGAATCAAAAATGCGTGGAATTCTTATTTGTGCGGCGGCGTTTTTCCTGTTGGGCGGCGTTGGTTGCGTGGATATTCCGAAAATGCGCGGTGATATCACGAAGGTGGAATTGTATGGCGTGCGCGAAGCCGCCGTTTCCGGCAAGAACAATGTGACCGAAGAGCTGGGAAGCCTGAGTGACGACGAAATCGATCTGCTGATGAATTTCCTGTATTCCTCGTCCGCCCGGAAGGGTGACTTCATGGAGGTGTGGCCGTTTGCCTACTTGAAAGTATACCGGACCGACGGGCAGGTGAAGTATTTGGGCGTATCCAACCGTACCGGCAAAGACGGGAGTGAAATCATGATTTTCACCGACGACGACGCGCTGGAAAAGTCGGCTCTTTCGTGGCACAAATGCGTGACTTGCGCGAAGCATGAGGAGGCGATGCGGAAGCTGTTTTTGCGGTATGTCGAGCTTTTTCCCGACAGTTTTTACCAGCAAGAGTTGGCGGGGAAAAATCAGACGGTCCACGGCGAAGCGGTGCAGGATTCGAGCGAGAAGCCTTGAAAAACAGGGTCGCCCGATTCCGCCGCCGGTGCGACACCTCGTCCGCTCCATGTGTAGATTGAATTGTCGCTCACGCTTCCAAGTCAATCTACACCGTCTCGTTACGCCCGCTTCGCGGACTTACTCTTCGCCCGAGAGGGACAAGCCCTCTCGTGTTCGGCTTCGCCCTCGATACCTCGGGTGGATCCTGATCGCTTCCCGGCGATCCTTACCTATAGTTTCGCCCCTTTCGAGGCGCCTGCGGCGCCTGGGGCGACCAGCAGGATCCGCCTGCTGGACCGGCGTCTCCGTATGACGGAGGGCAGACCGCCGCTTCGCGGCTCTATTTGATTTTTATTTTTTATTAATATTCTTTAAGTCGAACAAATTGCGTCGACACGGCACTACTGTCGCTTACTCGTTTTCCAGGTTGGCGAAGAGCGTGACCATGACCGCTTTCTGGACGTGGAGACGGTTTTCGGCCTGATCGAAGACGATCGACGCCGGGGAATCCATCACCTCGGCGGTGACCTCCTCGCCGCGGTGAGCGGGCAGGCAATGCAGGAATTTCGCATTCGGCTTGGCCAGGCCCATCAGCCTGCTGTTGATCTGGTAGGGCATCAACTGCTTCATGCGCTCGGCCTTTTCCTCCTCGAAACCCATGCTGACGAAGACGTCGCCATACAGGTAATCGGCGTTGGCCGAAGCCCGCTCCGGATCGCTTTCCCACGTGATGTTGGCGGCGCCGTCGATCAGATCGGGGCGCGGCCGGTAGGCCTCGGGGGCGGCAATCACCAGCTCGAAGCCGAGCAACCGCGCCGCGACAATCAGCGAATTGGCCATATTGCTCTGGCCGTCGCCGTAAAACACCAGCTTGATCCCATCAAGCGTACCGGAGTACTCGATGATGGTGAACAAATCGGCGAGTATCTGGCACGGGTGGTAATCATCGGTCAACGCGTTGATGACCGGGATATCGGCTTCGCGCGCCAGCTCTTCGACGTCGGACTGTTCGTAGGTTCGGATCACGATCCCGGCGAGGTAGCGCTCCAGCACCTTCGCCGTATCGCTGACGCTTTCGCCGCGCCCGACCTGCATCTTGTTCGCATCCAGATAAAGCGCCTGGCCGCCGAGCTCGTTGATGCCGACCTCGAAGCTGACCCGGGTCCGGGTCGACGACTTGGCGAAAATCATCCCGATGCTCTTGCCGGTAAGCGGCCGGAACTGGCTCGACTTGCGTTCCCGCTTCAGCTTGGCGGTCAACTCCATCAGCGACTGAAATTCCGCCGCCGACATCTCCTCCATCGTCAGCAGGTCTTTATACATGATTCCCTCCGATTTGCTCATTGTATTCGGCGAACGCCGCCCGGATCATGGACAGCGCCTCGTCGGCCTCTTGCCGCGTGATGATCAACGGCGGCAGCAGCCGCCAGACCGTCTCCCCGGCAGTCAGCGACACCAGGCCGTGCTTCAATGCGACACTCTGCAGGTCGCCGGCGGGCCGGTCCAGCACCACGCCGATCATCAGGCCCACACCGCGCACGGTCTGAATCCATTTATAGGGAGCGGCGAGGAGCCGCAGCTGTTCGGCCAGATAGGCGCCCTGTTCTTTGCAGTTGGCGAGGACGTTGTCGGCTTCGATGGTTTCGAATACCGCCAGCGCCGCCCGGCTTACCAACGGTGTGCCGCCGAAGGTGCTCGCATGCGTTCCCGGCTGCAATACCTTGGCATACGCCCGCTTGACCACGAACGCCCCCATCGGCAGGCCGTTGGCGATCTCCTTGGCCATCGAAAACACATCCGGCTCGATGCCGAAGTGCTGCCATGCGAACAAGGTTCCCAACCGGCCCATGCCGCATTGCACTTCGTCGAACAATAGCAGCATGCCCTTTTCGTCGCACAGAGCCCGGACCGCCTGCAAATAGGCCGGATCGGCGGGCAGGATGCCGCCTTCGCCCTGGACCGGCTCCAGCATCACCGCGCAGGTGTCGGGCCGGATCGCGGCTTTCAGCGCTTCGATGTCGTTGAACGGCACCTGGGTGAAGCCGGGCATGTCGGGACCGAAGCCCTTCCGGTATTTGGCCCGGCCGGTGGCGGCCAGCGTCGCCAGCGTCCGGCCGTGGAAGGAATCCTCCATCGAAATGATGTGATTCTTGCCCTGCTCCGAACCCCACTTCCGGGCGAGCTTGATCATGCCTTCGTTGGCTTCGGCGCCGGAGTTGGCGAAAAATACCGCGCCGTCGAAGCCGCTTTTGACGATCTTCTCGGCCAACAGCGGCGTGACCGGGTTGTAATACAAGTTGGAGATATGCACGAGCTTGGCGGCCTGGTCCTGAATGGCCGCCGTCACCTTCGGGTGGCAATGGCCGAGGTTGCAGACGCTGATGCCCGACGCGAAGTCCAGATAGCGTTTGCCGTCGGCATCCTGCAGGATTGCGCCGTGCCCCTCGACGAACAGCAGTTTGGGGCTGTAGGTCGGGACGATGTACTGTTCGAATTTGTCGACGGTGGATTGGTATAAAGCATTCATGGTTTTTTACTCCTGAAATAAAAAAATAATTTAAGTTCTTACATTAGCACAGATCCGGCAAATTACAACCGGAGGCCGCGTTGGGAAAAAAAGAAAGCCGCCCGGGAAGATCAACCCGGACGGCTTGAAATCAATCGGATCGAGTGATTAGTTCACCGTGGCGGGGCAGAGCTCCGCACGGCGGTTCTGGGCCCAGACGGATTCGCCGGAGCCCTGGACGGCCGGATTGTCCTTGCCGAAGCTGATCGTACGCATACGGGCATCGGCGACTCCCTTGTTCATCAGGTAGTTCTTGACCGAAATCGCGCGGCGTTCGCCGAGCGCGCGGTTGTATTCCTCGGTGCCGCGTTCGTCGCAGTTGCCTTCGATGATCAGCACCAGCTGCGGTTGGTCGGCCAGATACTTGGCGACCACGTCGAGCTTGGCCTGCTCCTGGGCGCCGAGCGCGTCGGAGTCATAGCTGTAATAGATGTTCGGGAAGCCGAGGCGGCCCGGAATCTTCTGCCAGGTGTCGGCGTTCACGCTGCTTTCAGTGGCTCCGGGACCGAAACCCTCTCCATCCACGAGGAACCCGCCGTTTCTGGGATCGTCGAAGTTCAGGCCGCCGTTCTGGCCGGGACCGCTCCAGGCTTTCGGAATGGAGTCTTCATCCGGCACACTGTTGTCGACACAACCCGCGCCCAACATCACCACGCCGGCAAACAGCGCCATCCACGCAATCTTCATCCATGACATATTCGATCCCTCCTGGTTGATTATACAAACATTTCCATTGTAAATTCCGGTATATCTATAACTATAATACCAAAAAATAAAAAATCCAGCGCCGAAAGGGGTGGAAAGCAACTTTTTTTTCAGGCTTTCCGGTTGCCAAACGGGCGGAATCATGGTATAGTACCGATAAGATTAAAATCTTGACAGGAGAATGGATAGATCATGGATATCGACTGGGAAAATCTGGGATTCGAGTTTCGCCCGACCAAATCGAACTTCCGTTGCCATTATGCCGACGGCAAATGGAGTGACGGCGCACTTTTCGACACCTACGACATCACCATGTCGGTGGCGGCCAACTGCCTGCATTACGGGCAGGCGGTATTCGAGGGCCTGAAGGCGTTCCGCTGCCGCGACGGCAAGGTCCGGGTGTTCCGGCCCCAGGCGAACGCGAAGCGGCTGAACGACTCGGCGCGTTACCTGCTGATGCCGGAATTGCCCGCGGAGCTGTTTCTCAAGGCGCTGCGCACGGTGATCAACGACAATTTGGACTACATTCCGCCGTACGGGACGGGCGGGGCGCTGTATATCCGCCCGGTGATGTTCGGCACTTCGCCGCAGATCGGGATTTCCGCCAGCAAGGAGTACGAATTCGTGATGCTGGTGGTGCCGGTGGGCGCCTACTACAGGGGCGGCATCAAGCCGATGAAGGCGATGATTTCATCCGACGTCGACCGCGCCGCGCCGCGCGGCACCGGCCATATCAAAATGGCCGGCAACTACGCCGCCAGCCTCTATCCGAGCAAACTGGCGAAAGAAAAGGGCTGTTCGGTGGCGCTGTTCATGGATCCGGCGTCGCACGAATACGTCGACGAGTTCGGCACCAGCAACTTCCTGGCGATCACCAAGGACGGCAAGTACGTGACCCCGAAGTCGGCGTCGGTGCTGCCGTCGATCACCAACATGTCGCTGATGCAGGTGGCCGAAGATTGCGGCCTCACGGTGGAACGCCGTCCGGTCAAACGCTGTGAACTCGGCGACTTCGCCGAAATCGCCGCCTGCGGCACCGCGGTGGTGATTACGCCGGTGGGCCACTTGTACGACGGCGACAAGGTGTATACGTACTCGCAGGAGATCGGGCCGACGCTGAAGAAGATCTACGACCAGATCACCGGTATTCAGTACGGGGAGCTCCCCGACCGGCACAACTGGATGTACGAAGTATGAAAATCATCCGCGAACCGGGCGAGCTGCAGCAGTTCGCCCGGGCGTGCCGCAAAGAGGGGCGCAGCATCGGCCTGGTGCCGACCATGGGCTTCCTGCATGCCGGCCATCTGGCGCTGATCGACCGGGCGCGGGAAGCCGCCGAGGTGGTGATCGTCAGCATCTTCGTCAATCCGACGCAGTTCGCGCCGAACGAGGATCTGGCGCAGTACCCGCGCAGCTTCGAAGCGGACTGCAAGGCCTGCGAGGAGCACGGCGCGGCGGTGGTTTTCGCCCCGGCGGACGGGGCGATGTATGCGCCCGACCACAGTACCTGGGTCTCCGAGGAGCGTCTGTCGCGCGGTTTATGCGGCCGGAGCCGGCCGGTTCACTTCCGCGGCGTCTGCACGGTGGTGACCAAGCTGTTCCATCTGGCGCTCCCCGATGTCGCGGTGTTCGGGCAAAAGGATGCGCAGCAGGCGCTGATCATCCGCAAGATGGTGCGGGATTTGAATTTCCCGCTGGAGGTCGTGGTCGCGCCGCTGGTCCGGGATGCCGACGGGGTGGCGCTGAGTTCGCGCAACCGCTATTTGTCCAAAGACGAGCGGCAGCGGGCGCGCAGTTTGTCGCAGTCGCTGACCCATGCGGCGGAGCGGTTGCGCTCCGAGGGCGCGGGGAAGCTTTCGGCGGTTCTCGACGAGGCCCGGGAGGCGATTGCCGCCGCGGGCGGAAAAATCGATTATCTGGACGCATTGGATGCCGAAGAGTTGACCGATGCCGGGGAGGGAACTGGCGAAGTCCTGCTGGCCGGCGCGGTTTATTTCGGGACCACGCGTCTGATTGACAACATGTTGGTGAAGTTGAAATGATACACTTGGACTGTAACGATTCCGGTTTCGAACCGGCATTCGAGGCGCTGTGCCGCCGTCCGTCGTATCCGGCGGAAATCGAGTCGCCGGTACGCGACATCATCGAGCGGGTCCGCGCCGAAGGCGACGCGGCTCTGGTGGAATTCGCCGAACGCTTCGATCACGCCAAGCTGACGCCGGAGCAATTCCGGGTCACGGAGCAGGAGATCGACGCCGCGGAGAAACAGTTGGAACCGGCGGCGAAAAAGGCGATTCTGACGGCGTTGAAGCACGTGCAGGGCTTTTCGCGCAAGAGCCGTCCGCGGGATTGGAAGTATTCGCCGCGCTCCGGCGTGGTGTTGGGCGAGCAATTCGTTCCGATGGAGCGGGTCGGGGTGTATATTCCGGGCGGTACTGCGCCGTTGGTGTCGACGGTGATTCACACCGCCGGGATCGCCGGTGCGGCCGGGGTCCGCGAAATCGTCGCGGTGACGCCTCCGGGCGCGGACGGCAAAGTGCATCCCGCGGTACTGTTCGCGATGCGCGCGGCGGGGGTTACGGAAATCTACCGCCTGGGCGGGGTGTACGGCATCGCCGCATTGGCATACGGGACGCCGTCGATCCGGCGGGTGGAAAAGATCGTCGGCCCCGGCAACGCCTATGTGACCGCGGCGAAAAAACTGGTATACGGCCAAGTGGCGATCGATATGGTGGCGGGGCCGTCGGAGATCATGGTGATCGCCGACGGCAGTGCCGACGCCGAAGCGGTGGCGGCGGATCTGTTGTCGCAGGCCGAACACGGCTCCGGGCTGGAGCAATCGGTAGTGGTGGCGACGGATGCCGCGCTGCTGCGCGAGGTCGAGCAGGCGGTGCTGCGCCAGAAGGCGTCGTTGCCGCGTCAGGCCACGGTCGACCGGGTATTGGACAGCGGCACCTTTTTCATCCGGGTGAAGTCGCTGGAACAGGCGGTCGAATTGGCCGGCCGTTATGCGCCGGAGCACCTGGAGTTGTGCTGCCGCCGGGCGCGCAAGCTGGCGAAGGGGGTCAAGGCGGCGGGGGCGATTTTCATCGGCTGCCACACGCCGGAGCCGATCGGTGACTTTTGCGCCGGGCCGTCGCACGTGTTGCCGACGGCGGGGAGCGGTCGGTATTTCAGCGGCCTGGCGATCGGCGGTTTTTACCGGCGGATGAGCCTGGTGGAATATTCGAAGCGGGCGATTGAACGCGAGGCGCCGATTGCGGCGAAGTTTGCGGAGATGGAGGGGCTGGACGCCCACGGCCGCAGCGCCATGATCCGGGCGGGATTGCGTATTGACTGATATGATGGAGCAGGTTTCGGCAATTGCGCTGGGGAGCACCAGCCCGGAGGCGCCGGCGATTTTTCAGCAGGCGGTGGCGGGGCTGGTCGCGGGCGGCTGGCGGGAGGCGAAGCTGTCGCGGATTTTTCGGACGGAGCCGGTGGATTGTGTGCCGGGGACGCCGGAGTTCGCCAATGCGGTGGTGACGGGGCATTGGCCCGGGACGCCGCGGGAGCTGCTGGCGGTGACGCAGGCGCTGGAGGTGGCGGCGGGGCGGCCGCGCGAGCATGGTTACCATGAGGCGCGGAGCCTGGACCTGGATATCCTGTTGGTGGGGGAGTGGCGCGTGGAGGAGCCGGAGCTGCAGGTCCCGCACCCGCGTGCCGCGGAACGGAACTTCGTGCTCGACCCCCTGCGCGACATCGCCCCGGAATTGGAAATGAAGTTGAGAGTTAAAAGTTGACATAAAGCCGTGGTCTGTGCGCCTACTCTGGCACCCGCTTGCCTGAGAGCGCGTACGGGTACGCCGCGAAGCGGCGCCGGCGCCCTGGCGCCGCGGCCCCTGCGGCCGTGGAGCAGACGCGAGCTCTCGACCGGTAGGGAGTGAGCGAACCGGTCTAAGGATTTGCCGCCCCGACGGCGGCAAGTCCGCGTTAAGCCGAGCGGCGCTTGAGCGATCGGGGTTGGGAGGGGCGGAGCCCCCGCGGTTGCCGGGGCGCGACTCCCGGAGAGCGCGGCCCCGAGTTTACTGCCGCAATCGGCACATTCAGTATTATGCCTTTGTTTACAGGAGCAGCGATGAAGATCGTCGTGGATGATAAAATCCCGTTTATCCGGGGCGTGCTGGAAAGTGCCGGAGTACAGGCGGTTTACGCGCCGGGGGCGCGGATCGACGCCGCATTGGTGCGGGATGCCGACGCGTTGATCGTGCGGACCCGGACGGTCTGCGATGCGGCGCTGCTGGCGGATTCCACGGTACGGATGATCGCGACGGCGACGATCGGTTTCGATCATATCGACACGGCTTATCTGGCGCGGCGGGGAATCGCCTGGCGCAATGCGCCGGGGTGCAATGCCGCCAGCGTTGCCAACTACCTCGGCAGTGTGTTGGTGACACTGGAGCAACAGCGCAAACTCCGGTTGTCCGCGTGCACGCTCGGCGTGGTCGGCGTCGGGCACGTCGGCAGCCGGGTTGCGGTGCTCGGCGAAAAATTCGGTATGCGTGTGCTGCGCTACGACCCGCCCCGGATGGAAGCGGAGGACGCCGCCGGTTTCTGCGGCCGGGAAGAATTGCTGCGGGAAGCCGATATCATCACCTGCCATGTCCCGCGCGTGACTTCGGGGCCGTATCCGACCGAAAACATGGCCGATGCCGCGTGGTTCGGCGCGATGAAGCCCGGTGCCTGGTTTATCAACACCTCGCGCGGCGAAGTCGTCGACGAAGCTGCGTTGAAAGCGGCGTTGCGAAACGGTTCCGTAGCCGGCGCGGTGTTGGATGTCTGGCGCAACGAGCCGGAGATCGATCCGGAGCTGTTGGGCATGGTGTTCGGCGCGACGCCGCACATTGCGGGGTATTCGGCCGACGGCAAAGCCAACGGCACCGCGCAGGCGGTGCGCGCGGTCAGTGCGTTTTTCCACCTCGGCCTCGACGATTGGTATCCGGCCGGGATTCCGGCACCGGAACACCCGGAAATCGTGCTGCCGGAGCACGACCGGCTTTACCACGCGGTGACGGCCGCGTACGACTTCCGGCGTGACGACGCGGCGTTGCGCGGCAATCCGGCCGGCTTCGAAGCGTGGCGCGGTCATTATCCGTTGCGCCGGGAATTCCCCGCCTATACGATCTGCAACCCCGGCGCCGACGCGGCGCAATTAACCTCATTGGGATTTCAAATACATGTATAATGCCATTATCTGCCGTTACCACGAAATTGCCATCAAAGGCAACAACCGGATTCAATTCGAACGCTGTCTGATGGAAAACCTCCATTGGCTGTTTGATGCGATTCCGGTCAAAGTGCAGCGCATCCGCGGCCGGGTCTGGATCGAAAAAAAGGACGGCGGCGACTTTTCCGAAGCCGAAATGGCGCTAGCGCATACCTATATGCACAAGGCGTTCGGGGTGGAATCGTATTCGCCCGCCCGCCTGACCAAGCCGGATATCGACGCGATCCGCTCCGCCCTCGATCAATTGGCGCCGATGGTTTTCGAACCGCGGCTGGCGCAGAGCAAGTCGGTCAGCTTCCGGATCCGCGCCCGGCGCAGCGACAAGAATTTCGCGATGCGTTCCAAGGAGATCGAAATCGACCTGGCCACCCGCCTCGGCGAACGCTACGGCGACGACCGGCTCGATATCGATCTGGACAACGGCGAAATCACCGTCGGCGTCGAAGTGCGCGACGAAGTGGCGATTCTGTTTTTCGACACGCTGCGCGGCCCCGGCGGTCTGCCGGTCGGCAGCAATGCCCGCGTGTTGGCGCTGCTCTCCGGCGGCATCGATTCGCCGGTGGCATGCTACCTGACGATGAAACGCGGCTCGCCGGTCGATTATCTGACCTTTCACAGCGCGCCGTACACGCCCCCCGACACCACCGAAAAGGTGACCGGGATCGCCGCATTCCTGAATACTTTTCAACGCCCCGCCAAGCTGCATTTGTGCAACCTCGCGCCGATGCAGAAGGCGATCCGCGACAAGTGCTGCGCCCGCTTCCGTACCGTGCTCTACCGCCGCATGATGTTCCGGATCGCCGCCATGGTCGCGCGCAAAACCAATTGCGAAGCCCTGCTCACCGGCGAAGCCCTCGGCCAGGTCGCCTCCCAGACCGTGGTCAATATGGCCACCATCAACGCCGCCGTGGATATGCTGGTGCTGCGCCCGCTGGTCGGCCAGGATAAACTCGAAACCATCCGCTGGGCCGAACAGATCGGCAGCTTCGAATTGTCCAAGGTCCAGGTGCCCGACAGCTGCACCGTCTTCGCCCCCGATCACCCCGCCACCGCCGCCCCGCTGGAACTGATCCTGGAAGAAGAAAATAAACTCGGAGATTTCCTCCCCATGCTCGAAGAAATCGTCGCCGCCATCGAAACCCTCCGCCCCGGCGCGGTTAAATAGTTTTTTTGGGGGTAGTGGTGAAGTTCTTGGGGAGAAGGGAAAACCCCCCTTTTGAGGAAAGGGGATGTTTTCCCTTCTCCCCAAACCCCTCATCCCTTTCCCCTCAAACCTTTTTGTGTCACGATTTACGAGTCGGCTGTGCCGACTCGTAAATCGGAGCTTCGAAGGTTGGGAGGTATGCTTGGAGGGGGATCCGGGAATTATTGGCTTTCATTTTTTGCCCAACGGGGCAAAAAATTACGTGGAAAAGGTTTGAGGTGGATGAGAGTGGGGGTTCGGGGGAGGGAGAAGGCATCCCCTTTCCTCAAAAGGGGGGTCTTCTTCCTCCCCCGGGGCACTGCGAACATAAGGAATGGATATGAAAGAGTTTTGGCATGATGAGTTCCGGCAGATCGGGACGGATTATGATTCGGTGGAGGAGGTCGCGCTGTATGATGTGCGGATGCGGCAGTTCCGGGATGTCGAGGCGGAGAATCGGCGGGTCGGCGAATTGGCGCGGCTGCGGCCGGAGTCGAGGGTGTTGGAGATCGGGACCGGAACGGGGGCATTTGCGCGTTATGCGGCGGAGCGTTGTGCTTCGGTGCGGGCGATCGATATTTCCGAAATCATGCTGGCGTATGCGGCGCAGCGGGCGCGGGAGAGCGGTTTGAATAATGTCGCGTTCGAGCGTGCCGGTTTTCTGTCGTTCGAGGCGGCGCCGGGGGAATTCGACGCGGTGGTGACGGGGCTGGCGCTGCATCACCTGTCGGATGTGTGGAAGGGGGTGGCGCTGAACCGGATTCATGCGGCGCTGCGGCCCGGCGGCGTGTTCGTGCTGATCGATGTGGTGTTTGATTGGAAGGACACGACGCCGGAGGAGTATTTCACCCGGATCATGCCGCTGGCGCCCGGTAGCCGGATGCAGTTCGCCCGGCATATTGCCGATGAATTGAGCACGACGCAATGGATTATGACCGGCCTTCTGGAACGCGCCGGATTTACCATTGCCGCCGATCACTGCGACAACGGTTTCCTGCATTTTTACCAGTGCGTCAGGCGTGATGGCTGAAGCGGTATTCGCCGGGGGTGACGCCGTGGTTGCGGCGGAATTGCCGGATGAAGTAGGTGGTGGAGCCGAAGCCGCATTCGCCGGCGATTTCACCGATGGTGAGGTGCTCTTCGCGCAACATCCGGGCGGCGAGCTGCAGCCGCAGGTTCAGCAGATAATCGCAGAAGCTGTCTTTGCAATAGCGTTGGAAAAGGTGGGAGACATGTCCGGCGGAGATCTGGAATTGTTCCGCCACCCGTTCCCGGGTGATCTCCTCCTGGAAGTGCTCCAATAAATACTGGGTGATCTGGTTCCAGGTTTCGCGCCCTTTGCCGTTGCTTTCGCCGCGTGAATTGCGCAGGTCCTGGCAGATCAGCTCCAGCGTCGCCGGTACCAGCTGCGCCGCCACCGCCAGATCCTCCGGAGAATTGCCCAAGAGTCCCAGAGTGGAAATCGCGCTGATGGTCACCGGGCGCAGGGTGTCACGGATATAGTAGATGGCGGCCTTTTCCGTGTCGAAGCTCCAGACCAGCCGCAGCATGCCGAAGTACAGCACCACCGCCAGCGATTCGCAGTTTTCATACACGGCGTTGAAGTGGCGGCACAGCGGCTGCAGGATCAATGCGTCGCCGGGAGTAGTCCGAACCGTCTCATAGACGCCGTGCCGGGCCAGATCGGTCCGGAAGCTTCCGCTCAGCATTATGGAAAAACGATGATTGGGTAGACACGTACTCGGCAGCGGCAGTTCCGGCGGATGCCGGTGATACTCCGCGACCACCACGCCGGCGCACTTCCACGGCAGAATCGCCTCCAAGTGTTCCAAAATGTATTGTTGTTCGCGGTCCGGCATCAAAAGATCACAATCGTACGATGAATCATATTTTTTTAGGATTGACAATATTTCTTCTGTTTGCTATACTATAGACAAAGCGCGCTGACTTGTCAAATGGAAAAGATAACGAAAAGGATATTGTCACACTATGCGTCTTTCTGTCGAAACTATCGTTCCGGCCATTCGCACCCGGCGGCACAATGCTTTCACCGGCCTGTGCCGTTACCGGGGCTATTATTACCTGGCCTGCCGGTCGGCGGCGAGCCACATGTCGGAAACTTCGGAATTGACCGTCTGCCGCTCCTCCGACGGCGCGAAATGGGAGCCGTTCACCCGGATTGCCGGAGGGGCCGACCGGGATCTGCGCGACCCCAAGCTGGTGGTTTTCCGCGACCAGTTGTGGCTGTTTGCCGCCATCCGCGAAGATGGCGCCCTATATGGCCGTACTTCGGTGGGCTACCGGCTGCGGGAGGACGGCGCGGCTGAAATTTTCATACTGAAGGGGCTCCCGGCGCAATACTGGCTGTGGTCGGTCTGCGTCGCGCCGGACGGACAGCTGTACGGCAGTTGTTACGGGATGATCGAGGATCAACTGTTCGACTGCTTCATCGTGACCAGCGATGACGCGGTCCAGTGGCGGATTCTGCGGAAACTGCCGTGGCATTGCGGTGAAACCGCGCTGGACTGCGACGGGCATTACCTGTACGGATTGGGACGGGTCGACCGGACGCCGTTCCTGCCGGAATACTTCCGGATGCCGTTGGCGGGAGGCCCCATCGAGCACCGGACGCTGCCGGTGGTGATTCACGGACCGTTCCTGAAGCGATTGCCGGGCGGCTGTCTGCTGATCGGGCGACACTGGATTGCGCCGGAATTTCGCGACGACCCTTCGGTCAACATGTGGTTCCTGCCGGACGGAGGGGAATTGCAGGAGTTGGGACCGTTGCCGTCGCGTGGCGACTGCTCCTATGCCGGATACGGCGCCATCGACGAGCGCCAGGCGCTCATCAGCTATTATTCCAGTATTCAGGCCGGTGTCGACGTCTGCCATATTTTCGTCGCCAGAGTGACAATGGAGCAAGAGGATAAAAACGAAAAGGAAGCGTGAGATATGAAATCGAAATTTACACTTATAGAACTTCTCGTCGTGATCGCGATCATCGCCATTCTGGCCAGTATGCTGTTGCCGGCGTTGAGCAAGGCCCGGACGGCGGCGCAGGCCATCAAGTGCGTCAGCAATCTCAAGCAGGTCGGGGTTTCGGGGTTGATGTATTCGAACGATTATGACAACTACATGCTGTGTGCGCAGTATTCCACTGATTTTCACACCGACACCATGTGGCAGTATCAACTGATGCTGCTTGGGTACAACTCCGCTTCCGAGGCGTTGCAGTGCCCGGTGGCGCAGAAGCATCCGAAAATCACCACGGTGGCGGCCGATTTCAGCTTCCCGAATGATTCCAAGGATATGTCGTACGGTTTGAATTACATGACCTTCGGCGCTTCGCCGACCCATGCTTCGCAGCGTCCGCAGAAGGCGGTGTCCATCGAGAACTTCAATTCACCCAGCCGGATCATTCATATCGCGGACAGTGTCGCCGGGGTATCGGAGACCGCGCTGGTGCCGAAGGTTGCGGCGGGGGCGTGGAATTTCAACGGCGCCTACCTGGCCAACAATACCTACTATCCTTATAATATGACCGACTGGTCGTATTACGCGATGAACGGGCGGCACAACAATCAGGCCAACGTGCTTTTCATGGACGGCCACGTCAACCGCATCACGATCATTGAATTCAACGATAAGGACGCCTGGTGGCCGCGCCAGAACGCCGGCCAACTGATCTGGTATTGAAAAAATAAAAAAAGAAAAATCAAATAGAGCCGATGGCGAAGCCGAAAACGATGGCGGAGCCGAAACCGAGCGCAAAGCGCGAGGGGGAAGAGTAAGTCGGCAAAGCCGACGTAACGAGAGGGGCTTGTCCCCGAGGGGGAAGAGCAAGCTCACGAATGTGAGCGTAGCGAGCCCCTGGCGCCGCACCGGCGGCGCAAATATACGGGATGTCGACAATGAGAGAGGAAGCACAATGCAGCGATTTTTACTGATTCTGACCGGAATTCTCGCCGGACTCATACTATACGGCGAAGACTGGCATGATTACCCGGAGTTGCCGGTTGCGCCGGAGCCGGTCAACCTGGTCCGCAACGGCGGCTTTGAAAACGGCGGTGACGGATGGCAACTCGGCAGCGGCTTCGCCGTGGACAGTTACGGGCGCGGCGGCGGCAACGGTTTGCGCTACGAACGCCGCGACCCGGCGGATTATCAGGTGGCGACGCAGGAGCTCACCGGATTGCGGCCGAATATCCAATATACGCTGCAAGGCGCGGTTCAGATCGCTCCCGCGAATGCCGAAGCCAGTATTTACGTCGAAGCCTACCGCAAAAGCGACGGCAAATACGACCATGGCTTCTACGTCAGCACCAAGGCGCTGGCCGACTGGAACCCGTTGGAGATCGGCTTCGACACCCCCGCCGATGCCGGCGCTTACCATTGGCGTGTCGGCATGTATCTGGCACGGGAGCAGACCGGCAGCCTGCTTTTCGATGAAATCAGCGTGACCGAAACGCGGCCGGAATGGTCGGTGGCGCAGTTGTTTCCGATGCTGGAACGCATCGATACCAGCGCCGGAGAACTGGAGCTGGCCTCTTCGGTTCTCGGCGAATTCCGTTATCCGCAAAAATCGCCTCCGGTGTGGCGGGTTGCCGCCGAAGTGCTGGCCGATGGCCGGGTGGAGGCGGAAGCGCTGGCCCCGGTGGCCGCCGAACGGCTCCGGCTGGCCTTTCCCGGCCTGGTTCCCGGCGAAAAAACATTGCGCGTCACCTTGTTGGACACCGCCAACCGTTACCGGGTCGCGAGTGCCGAACTGCCGCTGCGGGTCCGGGAGAATTCGACTGCCGGTGTCACCATCGACGAATACGGCCGTACCCTGGTGGACGGCAAGCCGTTCCTGCCGCTCGGGCTCTACCTCAACTATCCGATGAAATCGGAGTTGGCGCGGCTGAAAAATTCGCCGTTCAACGTCATCATGCCCTACGCCAGTGTCCGGATGCGGCCGGATGGCGGCGGTGAACTGGCGGCGGCGAATTTAAACGATATTTGCGCCGTATTGGACTGGTGGCACGAAGCCGGTTTCAAGGTGATCTTCTCGCTGAAGGACCTCTATCCGGCGACGGTGCTGGCGGCGCCCTATCTGCCGTGGGCCGATTGCACCGACGACAACGAAGCGGTAACTCTGTTGGTACAGGGGTTGAAAGGCCACCCGGCCATATTGGCGTGGTATATCTGCGACGAAATGTCCGTCCGCCACAAAGACCGGCTGCTCGACCGGCGGCGCCTGGTCAATTCACTGGACCCGGAACACCCGACCTGGGCGGTATTCATGGAAACCAACATCATCGCGCCGACCCGCGGCGGTTACGATATTCTCGGCGTCGATCCGTATCCGATCCGCAGCGGCAGCTCGGACAACATGCGCACCATCGTCGATTTCATGGTCCGCAGCCGGGAACGGATGCGGTTCCATGGCGACCGGCTGGCGATGTGGACGGTGCCGCAGATCTTCGGTTACCAGGCTTACGGCAGGCCGGAGGGGCGGGTGCCGAGTGCCGACGAAATGATCGCGATGACGCTGCTGGAGGCGATTTTCGGCGCCAAAGGGTTTGTTTTTTATGCCGATATGGACATCGGCAAGGGCGGGGTGGGTTTCGATGAACACTGGGCCCGGGTGTTGCGGCTGGGCGAGGTAATGAAAGAGCTGGAACCCTTTCTACTGTCCATCGAAGCGGAGCCGGAATTCAAGCTGGAAGTGTTGTCCGGAGAGGTTTACGCCCGGGCGTTTCGCGACGGCGAAAGGATCCGCCTGCTGCTCACCGGCGTCGGCCCGGGAACGGCGAAAGCGATTATCCGGATCGATGCGGAATTGACTTCGCGGCACGGTTCGACCCGGCAAGCGGCACCGGGGGTTTATGAGTTCACCGGTGAAAATATCTGTTTCGATATTCTGGGAAACTGAAATACGCGAATACGAAAAAGGCGGGGAAAATATCCCCGCCCTTCTATGGCAGATCACTTGCCTTTTTTTTCCGCCTTGGCGGCGCGCTTTTCTTTCAAAGTCTTTTGCGGAGCCTTTTTGTCGCTCTTTTTCGCATCCATACCTTTTGACATATGATACCTCCTTGGGTTGACTTACGGATACTATAATACCTCCTCCCGAATAAGCAAGGAAAATTCTTTTTTTTTCTCCGGCTGGCAAGACCGGCTCCGGCATGCTATTGTATCCGGCATGAGTACGATCATCCGCGCCAGCAATTTTTTGCCCGATCCGGCGTTCCCGCTGCGGCTTTTTCCGGTCGAAGCGCAGGAGGCCGGGCCCGGCTTCCACAGTCATGAGTTTGCCGAGATCGTCATCATCCTGTCCGGCACCGGCACATACGAAACCGCCTTCAGCCGCCGCCGCCTGGCGGCCGGCGATGTGATGATGATCCCGGAGGGGGAGGCGCACGGCTATTCGCAGACCGAATCGCTGTCGCTGGTCAATCTGCTGTTTCAGCCGCGGCAGCTGCCGTTGCCGTATATCGGAATTCTGCGGGACAGCGGTTTTGCCGCGCTGTTTACGCTGGAGGCGGGATATTGCCGGAAGATGCGTTTTCTGCCGTACTTCCCGCTGCCCGAAGCCGACTTCCGCCGCGTCCGGGGGCTGCTCACCCATATGCTGGCGGAACAAACCGGACAGCCTTCCGGGTGGCAGTTCACGGTATTGGGCGGTTTTCTGCAGTTGCTCGCGTTGCTCGGGCGCCACTACCGGCCGGGTCCGGGCCGCGAAGCCCGCAGCCCCGGAAAAATCGCCGATGTCGTCCATCTCCTGAATACGCATTTCCGGGAGGATATCACGCTGGCCGCGCTCGCCCGGCGCGCCGGTATGTCGGCCAATACGCTGCTGCGCCACTTCAAGCAGGCCACCGGGCGCACGCCGGTCAATTACCGGATCGCCGTCCGGCTGGCGCATGCGGCGCAGGCGCTCGGCCGCGGCGCCTCCATCGATCAGGCCGCCCACGCCGGCGGATTCGACGATACCAATTACTTCAGTCGGTTGTTCCGGCGCGAGTACCGGATTGCGCCGTCCCGGTTCCTGCGCTGCAACCCCGGTTCAACCGAGGGTTTCGAAGCTGAAGTCCGGCCGGAAGTCCCCCTCTGAAAGCTCCAGCTGGGGCCGGGTGGTCACGCCGGTCAACACCAGCGCCGTCGCCATGCCGAAGCGGTTGGCGCCGCAGATATCCGAAAACAGCGCATCCCCGACCATGATCAAACGTCCGGGATCGACCTCGGACAGCCCGAAACGCTGCTTCATCACCTCGATCGTGTGCCGGAAAATCCCGCCGTACGGTTTGCCCAGATACACCGGCTCGCATGGAACCCCCATATCGCGCAGGATTGCCGCGATGAAGCGGCCGACACCGCCGGCGCCGATGCCGAATTCGCCATTCGGCAATCCCGGCCAGAACGAATCCGGATTGGGGATGATCAACGGGCATTCGGGGTGGCGGCGCAGGAAATTCATCGCTTTCTGGATATGTTCGTACCAGTCGTAACGCCCTTCGCCGGCGATCACCGCGGCGCAGTCGCCGATTTCGTCCGCATCCCGGCATGGAATCAGGCCGGCGGCTTCGGCATAACACGGTTGGCCCAGATCGCCGAGCACAAAAACCCGGCGCCCGGTAATCCCCCGTTCGCGTGCCGCTTCGATCAGCGCATCCGAACAGGAGACGATTTCGTCGGGTTCGACCCGGATTCCCGAACGCGCCACCAATTGACACTTTTCCTGCTTCGAGTGGTTGCCGTCGTTGGTCAGAAGATAATAGGGGAAGCCTTCGGCGCGCAGATATTCCAGCATCCGGGCGGCGCCGGGCATCGGTCGCGGCCCGGTCGCCAACGTGCCGTCGATGTCGAACAATACCGCCTGGTAATCGTCCCGGCGTTCCCGGAACCAATCGAAAAAATTCATTTCTTCAGCCGCTTCAAATCGTCTTCGGTGAGCTCCACCACCTTTCCGAAGCGGGCGACATTCGATTCGTCCGCCTCCATCAGCGAACGGTGCGCTTCCAACACGGTCTCCGCCCGTTCCGTCATTGCCGCGGCTCCGGCGCTGTCCGCGCCCGCCGCCGCCGCACCGCCATTGCGCTCCTCGAATTGAAACAGCCGCGCCACGCCGAGCCCGGAGAGCAGCCCCCGGTTGGTGTCGCCGGCGTTGAGAATGCATATCCGGGTGCCCGACTTGTGCGCTTTCAGTCCCAGCATCGACAACACCCCCATGAAAGTACTGTCCATGCCGATACAGCGGCCGAGCTCGATTTCAATCGGGGCGAACTCGGCGCCGAGACGCCTGACGAAGTCCCGCAATGGGACGGCGCTGTCGAAGTTGGCGCGGCCCACCACCGTCACCAGCGTGCTGCCGTCCTGATTGCTCTGAATTCCCACCGTGGCACAGCTCATACTATATTCCTCCGTCGCGGGCTTACTTCTGAATTACGGCCTTGATCCGGCGTACGCCGCGGCTCGAACTCTCTTCTTTTTGAATCTTGAAGCCGCCCAGATCGCCGGTATTGGCCGCATGCGGGCCGCCGCAGATTTCCTTGCTGAAATCCCCCATGGTGTAGACTTTCACCCGTTCGCCGTAACGCGCTTCGAACAGCCCCATCGCGCCCTGGTCGCGGGCCTCGTCCACCGTGGTTTCGTCACATTGGATCGCGACATTGGCGCGGATCGCGTTATTGACCAGCGCTTCCACCTGTGCCAGCTGCTCCGGGGAGACCTTGTCGTCATGCGAAAAGTCGAAACGCAACCGTTCGGCGGTGATATTGGAGCCGCGCTGCTCGACGTGGGTGCCGAGCACCCGGCGCAGCGCCGCATGCAACAGATGGGTCGCGGTATGCAGCTTCGCCGTCTCTTCGGAATGGTCCGCGAGACCGCCCTTGAACTTCTGTTCGGCGCCCTGGCGCGACAGCTCCTGGTGTTTGGCGTAGGCGGCATGGAAACCGGCTTCATCCACCTCGAAGCCGTTTTCCTGCGCCATTTCCACGGTGAGTTCCAGCGGAAAACCGTAGGTTTCATACAGGAAGAAGGCGTTCTTGCCGGAAATAATTTTTTTCTGAATGTGCGCCGGGACCCGGCCGATCAATTTATTGAACTCGGCGGTGCCCTTTTCCAGGGTCAGGGCGAACTGCTTTTCTTCGCGTTCGAGCTCTTCCAGAATCACCGCCTGCCTGGCGCCCAATTCCGGGTAGACCGACTTGAATTCATCGATCACCACCTGCGCCACCTTCGGCGTGAACGCGCTCAACCCGAGCTTGCGCCCTTCGCGGATCGCCCGCCGGATCAACCGCCGCAAGACATAGGACTGGTCGACGTTGCCGGGGGTGACGCCGTCGGCCAGGATGAACACCGATGCGCGCAAATGGTCGGCGATGATCCGTTCGCCGCGGGAACGCTCCGCCGGTGCTTCCGCGAGGCCGCGCAGGCTGTCGATGCAGCCGAAAATCGGCGCGAAAATTTCGGTTTCGTAGCAGCTGGCCTTGCCCTGCAGGATCGCGGTGACGCGTTCCAGCCCCATTCCGGTATCGACATTGCGCTGCGACAACGGCTCGAATTTGCCTTCGGCGTTCTTGTTGTACTGCATGAATACGTCGTTCCAGATTTCCACCCACAGCCGGTTCGACGGATCGAACACCGCCGGCGCCGGTTCCGTGCCGGTCCAGTAAAACATCTCCGTGTCCGGGCCGCACGGGCCGGTTTGTCCGGCCGGGCCCCACCAGTTGTCCTTTTTCGGACATTGGGCGATGCGGTCGGGGTGAACGCCGAGCTCCTGCCACAAATCGTACGCCTCCTGGTCGAACGGCGCGTCTTCGTCGCCGGCGAACACCGTCACCGCGAAGCGGCTCAACGGAATCCCCAGCCACTTGGGATCGATCAGGAATTCAAAGCTGAAGCGGATCGCCTCCTCCTTGAAATAATCCCCGAGCGACCAGTTGCCCAGCATTTCGAAGAAGGTCAGGTGCACCGGGTCGCCGACTTCGTCGATGTCGCCGGTACGGATGCACTTCTGAAAGTCGGTCAGACGCCGCCCGAGCGGATGTTTGGCCCCGGAGAGATACGGCACCAACGGGTGCATTCCCGCGGTGGTAAAAAGACAGGTCGGATCGTTTTCCGGAACCAGCGGCGCGCTCGGAATTTGCACGTGGCCGTGGGAGGTGAAAAATTCAATGTACTTTCTGCGGATATCAGCGGCTTTCATCGGTAGCTCCAACTTTTTTTCAGATCATTTTTATATTCCTTATAACATGCCACGCCAAAGCCGCTTTTTCAAATCCGCCGCTTCATTTTTTCGGTGGATTGTGCGCCGCCGGTGCGGCGGGTGTGGAGATTTTTGCTGGTGGATGCGGGGCCGCATTGCGCCCCGGCAGCCGCGAGGGGCCCGCCCCCACTCCCCCGGATTCGCTCAAGCGGCCCTCGGCTTCACGTATTTGCCGCCAAGTGGCGGCAAATACTCTCTTCGGTCATGAGAACGCTACCGCGTTTTCGTGACCGCCCCCCTCAGCGCGCTGAAGCGCGCCGTTCGCCGGGGGGAGGCTTCGTGCCGCGCTCCTTGGCGCGAGCTTCGCAGAGTAATGTAAATGTCGAAGTTGCCGGAAGTCAAAGAACTGTTCAATGGGAATGAGGATTTTTTGCGAAAATTGATTGAACAAACAGTCCCGGATATTCTTGAAGCCGAAATGAGCGAATGCCTGGGAGCGGGAAGTTATGAGCGTAATACTACCCGGCGCGGCTATCGCAGCGGTTATTATACACGTAACTTGTATACGCATGTGGGAACTCTGGAGCTTCGGGTCCCCCAGGATCGTGAGGGCAAGTTTCAAACGGATATCTTCGAGCGCTACCAACGCAGCGAGAAGGCATTGGTGTGTGCGTTGATGGAAATGTATATTCAGGGAGTATCCACGCGCAA
>JAVBQJ010000112.1:0-4110 GCA_031549115.1 Victivallaceae bacterium | reverse complement strand
CGGGGTTGGGAGGGGCGGAGCCCTCGCGTGAATCGGGGCGCAATGCGGCCCCGACTCCACCGTCAAAATTACCACACTCGCTATCTGCCAGCCGCTGGTGCGGCGCCTCGTCCACTCTATGTGTAGATTGGATTGTCGCTCACGCTTCCAATCCAATCTGCACCATCGCTCCCTCGGGTGGCTTCCGCTCGCCTCCCGGCTCGCTTGCTGTACGTTTCGCCTCTTTTGGGCGCCTGCGGCGCCATCGGCGACCAGCGCTATTCGCGCGCTGGACCACTCGTTACGCCCGCTTCGCGGACTGACTCTTCGCCCGAGAGGGACGAGCCCTCTCGTGTTCGGCTTCGCCCTCGACTCCGTATGACGGAGTGCAGACCGCCGCTTCGCTCGCTACGTCCTTCGGACTTGCTCTTCCCCCTCGGGGACAAGCCCCTCGGTTTCGGCTTCGCCATCGGCTCTATTTTGATTTTTTTTATTTTTAAGATTTTTTTGTTTTTTTGAATTGCCACTCAGGCGATTTGCAGCGAATCGGGGGCGGGCGGAAATTCCTCCGGGGCGCCAAGGAACAACCGGAAGCGGAAGCTGTTCAAAATCGGCTGCCACGCCGGGCAATCGCTGACCAACAGGTTCTGGTAGATATTCCAGTAAAATGCCGCCGGCTCCCCCCGGAAGTCCCGCTCCGCATCCCAGGCGAACAGCCGCGGCCGCCCCAAATGCAGCACCGGAGCATCGAAGCCCTGCATCATCGCCGTGAATTCCGGCGTCCGCAACCGGGCTCCGCGCGGCGCATAAAAGAGATCCCGCATCGACCCCGGCAGTAAATCGCGCGCCGGATCGATTTCCCATCCATGTTGGCCGATTCCCCAGTCGCTTGCCCGGCCCGCCAATTGACAGGCCAGGTAAATACTTTCGAGTTCACGATGTGCCGTTTTGTCCAGAAAGCACTCCACATCGATATACGGCCGGTTCCGGTAAATCGCCATCAGTAGCCGGTAATTTACTCTTTCCGCCAGCGTCCCGCGCTGCTCCACGCACCAGCCGACCGCCCCTTGGTGACGCAAACCGCAACGGGTGATTTCCGCCTCAGGGAAGCGGCTATCCCGCAATGGACGCATCCCCGCCTCTTCCCAATTCAGGACGTAATTTTCCGGCAATTGCAATTTGACCTCGAACAACGATCCGTCGCCATAAACGACCGCGCCGTCCGCCGATGTCAATCGGCGGATTCGCCCGGTCGCAAGATCGAAATCACAGTGAAAATGTGTGGCTTCCAGCGCCGCCGGCAGCGGTTCCAGGGTCTCCGGCGCTTTGACGAAATATTCCGGCACCGGACCGAATCCGGCGGTCAACGGTATCACCGCGCCCGGCGGCACCTCGGGAACCTCCACCCAGTAACGCTGGTGCCCGGTTTCCTGCCAGGTCAGCTTCGTGCCGTCGGGAAGGGCGAGCGCTTCGAGCTGCGGCAGGTCACGCCCGAGCGTCAGTTCGACGATCCCCGATTGCGGGACGGAGGCATGGTTGAACAGCGTCAACGCGGAAGCCGCCGTATGGCGGTTGACCCATCTCCGCAGGATATCCGCGCTTTCGGCGTCGGCCGCCTCCGCGTAACGGCGTTTGCTGCGCCAGCTGGCGCGCAGGTTTTCGAACACCGGATCGTTCGGCACCGCATCCGTATTCAACTCCGGAGCATGCCACTCCGACAAACCGCAGGTGTGATCGGCATAAAGCGCCAAATGCTCCTTCAACGTTTCGGATACCGCGCCGCCACGGTTTTCGATATACTGCCGGCGCCGCTGAGCGGCGAGAAAGTATTTCAGCGGTTCCGGCGCCGGATTGACCCGGGTGATCCACGGGTCGGTGATGACGCCGCGGCGCACCGGAATGTCTCCGGCGTATTTATCCAGCATGAAGCGGAAAAACCGGGACGGTGTCGTCAGTTCAATCGGCGGCAGGCTTCCTTCGGCGCCGATCCGCTGCAGCAATTCCGTCAGGAACGCCGACGGCCAGCGGTTGTCGCCGCCGTATTGCAGCATGATTTCCTCGTAAGGGTAGTGCTCGTGCTCCAGCCGCGCTTCCAGACGCCGGAACGGTGCGTCGGGCGGCTCCGTCATGGCCTTTTTCTCTCCCTCCAGTTCGACCTGCCGGTCGGTTCCGAGCTCGAAATAGCGCAAATACGGTTGGATGACGAAATTCGCCCCCATGCCGTAGACCGCCATCAGTTCCCGGGAGTCCCACGGAGTTCCGTCCCGGTCGATGCCGAGATTCCACACCAGCAGCCGCTTGCCGCCGGCGTCCTCCCAATGAAAGAGGTGCGGCAGCCGCGCCCACGGCAGAAACACCTGAAAGGCGCCTACGCCGCAGGTCAGGAATCGCACCCCCTGCGACGCCAGCGCCGACGGCAGCATGGCGGCGAAGCCGCCGATGTCGTTGAGCATCGCATTTTCGACCGGAAACCCCTCTTTCCTGCCGATGGCGGCGGCGAAGCCGACCGATTCGATCAACTCCGGCTGTGTCATCAGCTCGGTCAGCGGCTGGACCTCGAACGCGCCCAACTCGAATTGCCCGTTCCGCAACAGCCGGAACAGCGCTTCAACCGCTTCCGGTTGCCGGTTGCGGAGATAATCCTTGAGCAGATACGCCGATTCGATGGTCCAGTGAAACCGGGAATCGCGGCCGCCGAGCGCAATTGCGGCATCGAGGAAACGCAACTGCTGGTCGAGCACCTCCGCCGGCTGATCGGTATACCCGATGTCCATGTGGGTGTGATGTACGAGAAAAATCTTCTTGATCATGGTATGGTTTTCTTATTCCTGCTCCAATAGCCGGATTGCTTCGCACCGAAACCAATCCGCACGTTCCCGATTCAATGCCGCCGCCGCATCATACCACTTGATATGAATTTGCGTATTGGCGACGATGTATTCCTTCAAATCCCGCAATAAGTTTTCCGCCGCCTGCCGACGCTCAATCGGATATTCCGGCAGCCGTTCTTCCAGCAAACTGAAGATTTCATGATCTTCGATCCCTTCACGGAGCGCTTCCAATGCCAGCGTGGAAAAGACTTCGTCCGTGTCGATACAGACCGGTGAAAAGATCGCCCAATGCAGCAGATACTCATTGAATGCCGCAGCTTTTCCGACATCGCCGAACGCCCATATCCCGATCCCGACAATATTATCCTTCCACGCCCCCAGACCGTGCATTTTGTAGTAGCTGAACGGGTCGAACAACCGTGACGGACCATTGCAGGCATAGGTCCACAGTTGTTTGCCTTTGGCCTGCTCCCGCAGATAAAATTGGCGGTCTTCTTCGATGTATTGCTTGTCCCGGGGAGCACACAACGAGTCGATCAATCCAATCATCGCATCGTATTTGGATTCCTTGACGTCGATCACCGGATTATTCCAATTACGCAATACAACCGGATCGACGGCAGCGAAAGCACGCGACCAAGCGGTTTGAATTTCCGCCTTTTTATCGTCCCAGACTTCATCCACAAGCAGCCATTGCACCTGACCTGGCTGCAATCCGAGCGACTCTAATTTCCGGTCCCAGGCGCGAATCCAATTGGCGGCACAAACGGTAAATTCGCCGGATCCATACGAGTGACCGGCAATATGGTTGCGTTCCGTCATTTCGGTGTTGATGAATACACAGTAAACCGGTTTATCGGGGCGATCTTTCAACCATTGCTCGAATATTTCACTGCGCAGATCGCCGATGAATTCTCCGGCCGAATTGAAGTCGCTCGGCTGCGGAAAGTAAATGCTGCCGCCACCCCACGGAACATTGATCAACATCTTGTCCATCAACGCAACGGCGGAATCGACATTGCGTTCGGTCAGTCCGAGAGCCGGCAATTTGTCGGTGTAATCCCAGGTTCCGACCAACAGGCGTGGTTGGGGCAATACGGTTTTTGCAACCTGAATCTGTATCGGATAACTTCTGTCTCCCAAATGCCAGGTCACCGGATAGCCTGAATATTGCGTGAAATTTTCAAAAGGAAGAGGCAGATTCTCAACTAATGTATTATATTGTAATATCTTAAGTAACAATATAACGTTGAGGTCTGCCTATGACAAAATGTAGCGTTGCAAGTGCAGTCTTTCAAGG
>JAVBQJ010000147.1:0-41657 GCA_031549115.1 Victivallaceae bacterium | reverse complement strand
CCTTGAAAGACTGCACTTGCAACGCTACATTTTGTCATAGGCAGACCTCAACGTTATATTGTTACTTAAGATATTACAATATAATACATTAGTTGAGAATCTGCCTCTTCCTTTTGAAAATTTCACGCAATATTCAGGTTAGGCAGAGTTTCTGTTTGAGACGGTTAAACAACAAAACGGGAAAAGTCGGGAAAGGGCAGTTATGAAAAAGATTTTTACGCTCATTGAATTGCTGGTTGTGATCGCAATCATCGCGATCCTGGCGAGCATGCTGTTGCCGGCGTTGAGCAAGGCGCGGGCGGCGGCGCAGGCGATCAAGTGTACCAATAACCTCAAGCAGATCGGTTTGGCCGAGTTGCTCTATGCGGGAGATAACAACGATACGCATCCGCAGCTGAACTGCGAAGATGGGACCGGCCGGTTGTGGAGCTCGCTGATCTATATTGACAAGATCCTGGGAACGGCGAGTTTCTTCTGTCCGGCCCGCAGCGGTGGGGTTTCGGTCTTTGCGGGGCAGACGAGCGCGTTCTGGCGCAACGAAGCGCTGGCAGGGCGGGTCAACGACAACTTCGTCAACCCCTGGCCGAGCGTTCAGTTCACCGACTACGGGATGAATGAGCTTATCCAGTACGGCGGCGGTACCAAACTGGGCGACAAGCTTTCCAAGATTCTGGATCCGAGCAATTTCGTCGTAGTCTCCGAAACCACGTATGTGGAAGCCGACCGCGGAACCGGCAACTATGCGGCGGCGTCGAGCTATTCGACAACCGCCGCCGGTTCGGTGGCACCGATGCACGGCAATAGCGCCAATGTGCTCTGGGGAGACGGCCACGTCGATAAGGCCCAGGCTTCCGGCTCCGGCGAAGACGCAATGAAAAAACTTTATGCCGACGGCGGGCCGCTCTCCGGCAACGCCAATCCGAA
Source organism: Victivallaceae bacterium (assembly GCA_031549115.1). Taxonomy (GTDB): domain Bacteria; phylum Verrucomicrobiota; class Lentisphaeria; order Victivallales; family Victivallaceae; genus JAVBQJ01. The sequence goes on along the minus strand of JAVBQJ010000147.1, from coordinate 40,733 downwards.
AAGTCCGTGGACAGCCGATGGAAAAGGTATGAGTTACTAAATGAGGAAGAAGCAGTTTTGCTCCCTGCTTGCCGCCGCCGCGCTGATGCCGGCGCTGGCGGCGGCGGAGCCGGTGATTGCGGTTTCCGCGGACCCTGCGCTTCCGGCGGTCAATCTCTTGCGCAACCCGTCGTTTGAATCCGGCGACGGGGTTGTGGACGATTGGGCGTTCGCCGAACACAGCTCGTATTTTCGCTGGACGCGTGAATATCTGTACATGTCGGAATTTGCCAAGCTCCACGGCATGGCATTCGACGGCATGCACTACCTTCGGCAGCGTACCAATTACGACTCGATCCTGACCGAGATGTTCATCCGGCAGATGGTTCCGGTACGGCCGATGACCACTTACCGCGCTTCGATCCGCGCCAGGATTCACCATGGCATGGCCAATCTGCATATTCTCGCGGATCCGGCCCAGCCGTACAAAGCGCCTTATGCCGGTGTCAGAAGCTGGGAGCGGACGCCGCTTACCGAATTTCTGGATATGTCCTATTTGCGCGGCCCGGCGCCGGAGGAGTGGGTGGAGTTGAGCCTGACCTTCCGGACGACCGCGTTGGAAGATCTGGTCGCGTTCGATTTCGGCAGTTATGTCGGACGGGCGCAGATCGATTTCGACGCCGCCGACCTGCGGGCGGCCGCGACCGATATAAGCATCCGCGTGACGTATCCCGGCGATGTCCATGTGACAGTCTACGGCGATGCCGACCCGGAAAAACCGGTCTGGACGGCGCCGTTCTGGCGTCCGGCGGCGGATGGGGCGGTGTTTCTCGCCCCGCAGCTGAGCACAGATCAGAACTATACGATCAAGGTTATCAATAGCGACAAAGAGGAGTTTACGGTATGTTATCCGGCCGAATAATCCTGAGTTTAATTTCATTGCTCGCGCTGAGCGCGGCTCATGCCGGGCCGGGGCCCGGCGAAAGCGCTCCGTTGGACGGGCGCTGGACGCTGACCGTGCGCGAGTCCGTCGACGGCAAAATGCGCGACATCAAAAGCGACAAACAGCTTTCCGCCGATCTCAAGGTGGAAACCGTCGCCAACCACAGCGCCGTCGTCGTGACGCTCGCCAATACCTCCAAACGGGTCGCCAGGCTTGAAGTCGATCTGGGGGTGACCGTCGCCGGCGCCGGTCTGCGCTGGTTCGACGGGCGCGACTATACCGAATTCGGGCTGGATCAGCTTTTTTACGAGCGTACCAGCTTGCGACTGCCGCTGGGAGCGGTGCACAACGACCAGGCCGGCTACGCGCTGGCGCTGGACCCGGCGACGCCTTTGACGTTGTTCGCCACCGCCGCGGACTATGACGGCAAAAACTGCCGCCTGGGATTCCGGGCGCGGGTGGTATTGGATCCGGACCAGACGCTGCCGCTGCCGCTGGTGGGGTTTGAATTTTTGCCGCAGTTCGGTTTTCGGAACGCATTGGACGAATACTACAAACTTTTCCCCAACGAATTCATCTGGCGTGACGGCGTGTCCCAAAACACCATCGGCAACGGCGGTTATCTCTTTTCCGGCCGGGTGTCGCGGGTGCTGCAATACGAGGAAGCGCGGCGCTTCGGCATGGCCTGGGAGTGGAGCTATTGCCCGGCGCAGCGCCCCGGCGACTGGTATGCCGACGAGCGTTACTGGGTGGACAGCATCGGGTCGGCGGGCGATACGGATTCGCATCTGAATTTCAAGCCCGGCACGCTCGAACAATATCGCATCGACATGCGCGAACGCTTCCATGAGGGCAACAAGGTCACCAATTTGTCCTATTACCTGATTCCCCACGCCGCCGAAGTTGAGTATATGAAGGACTTTTCCGACGGCATCATCGTCGACCAGAACAATCAACCCGAGCCGGTGATTCCCAACTGGGTCAAGGCGGGCTTCGATTTCCGGATGGTCTATCCGTGGGGCAACAGCTATGCCCAGGAGACGCTCGAGGATATCCGATTGATCGTTTCCGATTTCGACGTGCGCAACTTCGCCTTCGACGAAGCCAACCGGATGGACCGCCACTACGGCGCCGGCATTGCCGGGGATCCGGGACGGGCATGGGACGAGAGCGGTGTCTACAACTCGGTGCAGGTTGCGCTGGCGCGGCAGGCCGGCTATATTCATGACCTGACCAACTCCACCGGCAATCATGTGGGTATGGTGATGAACAAGCCGTGGACTTACAACACGGCGGCGCAGTCCGACATTGCGATGCACGAGTGGGGCGCGAACACGTTGCGCGACTGCATGGTGAGTCTGCGTTACCTGATGGGGCGCAAGCCGATAAGCTGGTGGAACGGCGACGAGCCGGAATTCCTGCTGGCATGGGAAAGGCTTTCGCCGGAGGAGATTCATTTCGCTTTGCAGCGGATCATGGCGTTTCTGCGCCTCAACAGCCTGCATTGGGGCGCTTACAGCGCGAATTTTTCGATGGCCGGTTTTCCCGAATTGTTTCAGACCACCCGCGACCTGACAACCATGATGCGCGCCGGGGGCTGGCACGTGGTCCCGGCGATGACGGCGCCGGAAAATCCGAAGTGGTATCTGTCGCGCTATGGGCAGGGGCTGGACACGTATCTGGTCATCGGCAATGCGGCGAAGGAAAGTGCCGCCGGGCCGGTGACGGTTTATCCGGGTTATTTCGGCGCCAGCGGCGTATTGTTGAGCTGCGATGCGCAAGGCGTCACCGGTCAGCGGATTGCCGCCGATGCCACGGTCTGGCAGGTGGCGCTGGATGCGTTCGGCGACCGGATTTACCGGAGCTGCGGCGCTCTGGAGTTGGCGTCGGGCGCCACGGCGACGGCGGAAGTGACGAAAACCATCGGTCTCGAGCACATCGATTTGCAGATTCAGCTGGCCGTTGACGGCAAAGCCACCGCGCTTACGCTGGCGTTGCCGGAATACGATGCCCAGCCGGAGTTGTCGCTCAACGGCGAAGCGGTTGCCATCGGACAGGTTGAGCTTGCCGCCGGGAAGCTGACGTTGCGCCGGGAGCTCGGCGGCAAGTGTGAGGTACGGTTGCGTTATCTGCCGCCGGTGAGTGTGCTGACCGCCGAGGAGACGATTTGCAAGCTGCCGTTCACTATGGACAGCGCGCCGAATTGCCGGATCGTGCTGTTTCCGAAGGCGGTGGAAGCCGATGTGACGAATGCCAAGCGCGTACAGGCCTTCTTTGACTGGTACTTTCGGCGGCAGCAATTGCCGTCGGTGCATTGCCTGACGTTGGCGGAAGATCCCGAAGTCCGGGGCCTCGTCATTCCGATCGTCGAATCGAAAGACGCGCCGGAAAAGGGGTTGCAGATCGTCTTTGTCGAAGCCGTAAGACCGCAGATAAGCTATGACGCCGCCGCCGATGTGCTGATGATCGGCGGTCCCGACGCCGCCGGACGTGAAAAAGCGCTGTTGCGTTTGCTCTCGCTGTTGGAAAAAGAATATCCGTTCTATGGAGGTTTTTATGACAAAAATCCGCTTTATATCAAAGCCGGGCTTGGCAACCGCAGCCTGCCTGATCTGGCTGAGTAGCCTCGGCGCGGCCGAGCTGTTGCATTTCGCGCCGCGCCCGGCCGGAGAGTTTCCGGCTCCGTGGCAGCGGCACGGCGGCGACCGTTTCGTCTACCGCTATGAACAGATTGTCGAAGATTCGCGTCCGGCGCTGCAGATCACCGGACTGGTCGGCAATATCATGAGCAACGGCATGGTCTCCCAGACCGTGCCGCTGGAGGCGAACACACGCTACAAGCTGCATGCGCGCGTCAGACAGTTGTCCGGCAAGAGCGCCCTGGGGATCTTCTTCCCCGGCGGCGGTGGCGAGGCGCAGCTGGCGACGTGGGCCGGCAGTCCGCTGGAGAGTGAAGGCTTTCTGGATATCGGTTATCTGCGCGGCGAGGTCCCGACGCGCGACAGCGAGCTTACCGTCGAGTTCGCCACCGGCGCCCAGGCGGTCACGGGAACGATTTATATCGGACTCTATTACGATGCCGGAGCGACGCGAATCTACTCCGTGCAATTGGAGAAACTTTAACGGATAAGACCCAAAAAACACCGGCGGTGCAATTTTGCAGATTGCACCGCCGGTGTTTTTTTGATGGGCTTTAAAACGCCGCGAGCTTGGCGCAGAATTCACGGTATTGCGCGTCGTCGAGCTTGAAGCCATAATCGATCAGCACCGAACGCTCAAGCAGCTCCAGCGTGAAGGAATACTGCGCGATATCGTAGTTGATTTCCCGCTTGGCGTAGCGATACGGATTGAGTTCGGCGTTGTAGTAGTTTTTTTCCAGAATCGGCGTCCAGTTCGAAACCAGGTGCCGTCCGCTGTCGGACAGGCGCCCCTGGCCGTTTTTCACGGCAAAATCGGCGGCGGCCGCCGCCGAATCGAAGTGGACGATACACGAGAGCGTGCCGGGATCATTTTCGGGCGCGAGACGGAACGCTTTGGCGCTGGAAAGCACCTCGGTGGCGATGGCTTTGTGCGCGGCCAACTTCGCCTTTATTTCTGCCAGACGGCGATATTGGGCGCAGAGAATCGCCCCATGCAGCTCGGAAACCCGGAAGTTGAAGCCCGGGAAAAACGGTTCCGCCACCTGGGAAGCGTGTTCGCGGGTGTAGCAGCCGGCGTCGTGGAACATCAGCGCGCGCTCATAGACGGTGCGGTCGGCGGTGAGAAGCATGCCGCCTTCGCCGCACATGATGTTTTTGAAGACGTTGAAGCTGAAGGTCCCGGCGTCGCCGATCGTACCGGCATAGGCGCCGTCGGCGTATTGGATGCCGAAGGCCTGGCAGGCGTCTTCGATTACCTTGATGTTGTGTTTGGCGGCGATGGCTTTGATTCGCTTCAAGTCGCAAAGCCGGTTGATCATGTGCACCGGGATCACCGCCTTGGTGTGCGGCGTGATTTTGCGCTCGAAATCCGCGGGATCCAGGCACATGGTGTCGTCGATGTCGGCCATCACGGGAATGGCTCCGGCCATCAATGGCGCCATGGCGCTGGCGACCCAGGTGTAAGCCGGGACGATCACTTCGTCGCCGTGTCCGAGCTTGAGGCCGATCATGGCGGCGATCAGCGCGTTGGTGCCGCTGTTCATGCAAAGCGCGTGAGCGATATGCATATCCTGTTGGATTTGCGCTTCGAATTGGGTGGTGAAACCGTCTTCACCTCCGCGATAACGCATGAATTGACCGCTTTTGAAAACGGCGGCAATGGCGTCGAGTTCTTCCTGTCCGGTGATGAACATGATCGATGACTCCCTGGATTGATGGGTTTTTGAAAAATAGACAAAACACTCTCTTTTAACAATATAACTGCATTTTTGACGCCGGGAAATTGCGCGAAAGTGCGAAAAGCTACTCAAAAGTGTGTTTTTGCGGTTTTTAACCTTGCGGAGGCTCTTTCGCTCATAAAAAAGTGCACCTCCAAAAGTTTGTCCAACTTTTGGAGGTGCACATCAGATGGGGTGGCAAATCAAAGCAGTGTGATAGCCACTTTCTTTCCGCAGGCGGCGGCATAGCGGGAGATCGCCGACAGACAAATTGCGCCCCGGCCGCGTTCCAGTTTGGCGACATAGGGTTGGGAGACCTTCATGCGCGCCGCCACTTCCGCCTGGGTCAGTTTGGCTTCCGTACGGGCCTTGGTAAGCGCTTCGGCGATGGCGCGGCGCTCCCGGCATTCTTTGAAGAATTCAGCGTTTGCCGGATCGTTCAGGACACGCTCGCGCTCGGCGCTTTGCCGGGCGTATGCCGCCACAGGGTCGAACCCGTCAAGCATGGTTTCAATTTCTTTATCGGTCATGTACTTTTTCATTTGATCCATCCTTTCCGGCTTCCGACAATTCTGAAATGAATTCTTCCACCGGAGGCAATTCGATAAATGTTTTCTTCTTTTCTGGGTTCGCCATGGTTTCGTGTCCCAATCCTGTTCGTATCTTAATATAACCGCATGGTTATAAAATGCAAGTCCGTTTCCCACGGATCTGGTGCAATCAGGGCTTGCGGCCGGATTCGCGGCGGCGTCTGCCCAAGAGGAAGATGTCGCGCAGCTGGGCCGATGTGCGCGCCCGCAGCCAGCGGCGTTCGAAGTTCGGCGACTGAATCGTCTGGGCGATTGCCGCCAGGCTGCGCAAATGCAGATTGCGCCGGTCCGAACTGGCGAACAGAAACACGATCGCCCGGATCGTCGGATCTTCGTTCTCCGAAAACGCCACCGGTTTTACGCACTTCACCAACATTAACTGGAAGATGTTTTCGCCCGGCACCGTCACGTGCGGCACGGCCACCATCCGGGTGATCGCGGTACCGGATTCCGCTTCGCGCCGGCGCAATTGTTCGACCAGCTCCGCCGCGTCCAGGCCCAACTCCGGCGCTATTTTTCGCGCCGCCTGTTCGAACACCTCGTCGCGCGTCAATTCCTCTTTGATCACCTCCGCCAAGGCGGCTTCGACCTCTTCGTCGAATTCATCTTTGACGATGCCGTCGCGGCTGCGGACGATTTCGCGCAGTTCGCTTTCCAGTCCATGCGAATCCACCCGGTTCCGGCTCAAACGCCCGAGCAGGTGCATCAGCGCGAACTCCAGGTTGACTTTGCGCCCGAAAACGAAGTACAACAGCACCGCAAAGGCGATGATCGCCAGCGAAATCTGCACCGATTCCAGCCCCATTTGCACGATCAGGTAACTGAATGCCAGCATGCCGACCAGCGGCACCAATGGGTACCACGGCACCCGGAACGAGGGCCGGTAATTCTGCAGTTCGCTTTCGCGCAGGATGATCACCGAGAGGTTGGTCAGTACGAACGACAGCATGATCACGGTCGAAGCCGCCTGCACCAGCTTTTCCAGATTCAGAAACAGCGCCACCACGATCGCGGTGCCGGTCAGAAGCAGCGCCGGTAGCGGCAGCGCCTTTTTCCCGTACACCCGGCTGAATACGGACGGAATCAATTTGTCGCGGCTCAGAGCCAGCGGGAAGCGCGCCGCCGCCATGATGCCGGCGTTGGCGGTGGTGACGAACGCCATGATCGCGCCGAAATTCAACGCCCAGAAGCCCCATTCGCCGAAGTAATGGCGCGCGGCGTCGGCCAATGGCGTCGAGGACTTCGCCAGCTCCGGCCCCGGCACGGCGCCGATGGTGGCGATCAGTACGCCGGTGTAAATCAGGGTGACCATGGCAATGGCGGTGATCATCCCCCACGGCAGATTGCGGCGCGGATTTTTCACCTCTTCGGAGACGCTGGCGACGTCGAGCAATCCCCCGAACGCGACGAATACGAAGGCGGCCACATAGACGATATCCGAGATGTTTTTGCCCTCGAACAGGAACGGTTTGAAGCGGGCGCCCTCGATTTCCGGTACCAGTCCGCCGATGTAGCCGAACATCACCGCGAGCAGCAGGATCACCATGAATATCTGCGCCCACGCCGCCTCTTTGGTGCCGATCAGGTTGACGACAAGAAAGAACGCCGTGATGCCGCACGCCCACCACAGGAACGGTATTTGCCCGCCGGAAAACTGCACCATCATGATCGAAAGACCGTAGATGGCGAACGCGGTTTTCAACGCGATGGCTGCCCAGTTGAGGATTCCGGAAATGGTGCCGGCCAACGGGCCGAGGCTGCGTTCGGTATAATAATAAATGCCGCCGGCCAGCGGCATGGCGGTGGCCAGTTCGATGGTGGCCAGCGTGCCGACCAGCGCGCACATGCCGCCGAGAAAATACGAAAGGAATACCGCCGGCCCGATCTGGGCATACGCGATGCCGGGCAGAATGAAGATTCCCGAACTGATCATGGCGCCGGTGGAAATGCAGAATACATCAACCAGCCCCAATGTTTTGGCAAGTCTTTTTGCCTTCATGTTGCGCCGTCTCCTTCCACGATTGTCCCGCACGGGGGTTTGTTACCATAACGCCGACCCCGCCGAAATGCAATCGTGAAAGGACGGAAAGTGAAATAAAAAAACTCCGCAGTCCTGCTGTTTTTTTCAGCAGCCCCAGTCGAGGGGTTTGCCGATCAGGTTGATGCGGCCGGTACCGGTTTGGGAATTGACCAGCGTCCGCGCCATGCCGCCGCGCTCGATCCACACCGAAAACGCTTCGCGCCGGTCCAGCCCGATCAGATCCGCCACCAGCGACATGATCACTCCGCCGTGCGAAAATACCACGCTCCGGCGCGCCGTCGACGCCATAAGTTCCCGCCAGAAGCCGCGCGTGCGCTCCGCAAATGCCCCCATTGTTTCCCCGCCCGGAAACGAAAAATCGAAATTCCCCGGATTCCATTGGGCCAGCAGCGCCGCGTCCCGATAGTCCAATGCATCGATCCGGCGCATGTTCCAGCTGCCGAAGTCCATTTCGTTCAACCGCGCGTCGGTCACGGCATTCGCCTCCAGGCCCGGTACGCTTTTGCCCGCTTCGTGCAAGGTCTGGCGGACCCGGCACAATTCACCGGCGTAGACCGCGTCGAATTCCACACTCGCCAGATAGCGTCCCGCCGCCTGCGCTTCCAATACCCCCGCGGCGCTCAGCGGTGTATCGTTCTGCCCCACCAGGCAATGCCGGCAGTTCTCCGGCAACGCTCCGTGACGCACGAAAATGACTTCCTTATCCAGATCTTTCAACATTGCAACCTCGAAGATTTTTTATAATGCTGTGACTGGAAATATAACTCCGGTTGTTGACTTTTTCAATCGCTTGACAGCAAAAGCACCGGATGCTATATTTTCAGGAATCCATAAAATCACAGGTGGGATCATGAATCTGCGTACATTTTTACCGTGCCTTGCCGCTGCCGTGCTCGCGGCGTCCGCCATGGTGGCGGAGATGCCGCCGATTGAAAATTTCGACGGTTGGGGCAGTTTGCCCGAGGTGAAAGGCGGTTTCGAACACGCGGTGAAGCGCGAAACGGCGGAAAATCCGCTGCGCGGGGTGCCGGACGGGAGTTCGGCGGGGCGGATTGCCGACGACGCCCATGTTTGGAGCTGGAGGCCGGTGTGGCATCGCGACGGCGCCGGCGGGATCCGGGTGCCGTGGCTGGCGGTGTCGCCGGACCGCAGTGTGCTGGTCGTCGCCGAAAGCATCGGCGCGCAGCCGGGGCCGAACGCGACATTGCTGGTGTTATTCAACCAATATACCGGGAAAATCGGGCGGGCGATTCCGCTGGAAAACCGGAAAATCACCGCTGCGGCGTGGCTCCCGGACGGGGTTTCACTGCTGCTGGCCGAAGCCGCGCAGCCGCTACGGAAGACGTCCGCGCGGCTGGCGGTACTGGATTTGCGCACGGGGAAAATCCTTCGCGAGCTGGATCTGCCGGGGTGGGAGGCGGCGGCGTTGGCCGTCGACGAACTCGGCAGCGGTTGGCTGGCGGGGAATGGGCGCCTGTACGAGGTGGACACGGAGACGTTCGGCTTGAAAGAGAGTGCCGCGACGGCGGGCCCGGCGGCGCTGGCGGCGGCGCCGGACGGGATTTATCTGGCGGACACCGATGGGCTGCGCCGGTTTGACTTCGACGGCGTCGAAGCGAAGAGGTGGCCGTGGAAGAGCCCGTGGGAGGTGGCATCGCTGGTGCCGGGCCCGGCGGGCAGCGTATTGGCGATCGGGCGGGATGAACAGGCGAAGCTGCTCGCCGGCGGCGTGGTGAGCGACTGGGATACGCCGGTATTGACGGCGGTGTGGCTACCTGGCGAAAACGCGTTCGCGGTGGCGTGGCGGCAACGCCAGGGGATCGGCCTGGTGGCCGCGGACGGGGCGCCGACCGAGGTGAAGAGCAGGCCGCGGACGGGGGTCGCGCGGGCGCTGATCGCCTTGCCGGAGGGGGATTTCGCGGTGTTCAATGTGACCGGCGAATTACAACGCCTGTCCGCGACCCGCCGCAGCCTTCGCGCGTTGGATTTTTATTGAAAAACAGGGAAGGCGGTAAAATGTATGAGCGAATGCATCATTGAGCGTGATAAAAAAAAGATTCTCGGATTTTCTGCCATATGCCTGCTGTTTTTGTTTTTCAGTATACGGCTCACGGGCGGTGTGATAAAACCGGAACAAACGACGCTGTCGATCGTTCTTTTGCTTCTGGGGGGCGCCATCACGATTTTTTTCGTGGTTTGCCTCGCGGTTCTGATCTGGCAACTGTTTTCCAACCGGCCGGGAATTGTGCTCGATCAAACCGGCTTTACCGTTTGTACCAGCAGATGCCTGAAGGGGAAAAAAATTCCCTGGAGCGACGTGAAGGAAATAGGCGAACACGATATGATGGGAACAAAGCTCCTGGGAGTAATGCTGAATGAGCCGGAAAAATATCTTCTGAACGCGGGCATGAAGAGTAACTACAAAGAGTGCGGTACTCCGGTTGCGTTTGCTTCCAACAATCTGAAGATCGATTTTCGCACCTTGATGCGGATTTTTTCTGATTTCCACAACCGATATGGAAATAATGAGCTGCCGCATCGATAATCGGTTGGGGTGCGGTCGATGTCAACCGCGATTGTGGCGGCAGGGCGTCCTGTTGGCGGCGAATAATGCAGGAGGAAACGGACTATGAACTGCGATCCGGAAAAAGAGTTCGGAAAAATCGTCGGGAAAGGTTCACAGGCCACGGTTTACGCGAAGGGAGCGTATGCGGTAAAGCTGTATCGCGAAGGATATCCCAAAACGAATGTGTTCTGCGAAGCGGCCATGATGGCGAACCTGGAGCGGGAGAATTTTCCATCTCCGAAGATTTACGAGGTTCTGCTCGTGAACGGACGGTACGCCTTGCGCATGGACCGGGTAAAGGGCAAAATGATGTCGGAAGCCCTGGAGGATCCGGCAAGTTGCGAAAGCACGCTGGACGCCCTGGTCGATTTGCAATGCCGCTTGCAGAAACACAGCCAGGCGGTGTGGGCGCCGGATATCAAGCTGCGGTTTCGCGCCGATCTCGAAAACAATGACCGTTTATCCGCCGGGCGCAAGGCAGCCCTCTTGAAAGAACTCGACGATCTGCCGGACGGCAACGCGTTGTGTCACTGTGATTTTCACGCCGGCAACGTCTTTTTCGACGGAACCGGCTATACCATCATCGATCTGCTGCAAATCAGCCGCGGTGATCCGGCGGCGGACGCCGCCTGTTCGTATGTGGCCTACAGCTTCCTCAATCAGGAGTTTGCCGACTTTTACTTAAAGCGGTACTGTGAAAAATCCGGAATTTCCGAAGAATGCGTTCGGTCATGGCTCAGAGTGTATGCCGGAACGATACTGGGGCAGGTTCCAGAACGCTTCACGCCAATCCTGGAGCGATTCATCACCACGGCAGCGCCAAACCATATGCGGGAGGGGAAATGCAAGCCGTAGGCCTGCCTTATATCGACAACGCCAAAGCGATCCTGATCACGGCTGCGATCAATCTGGCCGCCGTATTCCTGTTCAATTGGCCGAATGGCGTCAGTTATTCCGGCGTAATTCCGGATTCGTTGTTTTGCGCGGTTGTCACGACGGCGGTCAATATCCGGATCGTATATTCCAGGCTGAAAGAGATGCGTTCGCAAGGAACCATGCCCGTACAGGTGCCGGAAAGCGTTTTCATGCAGAAGCTGCCGCGGAATCCGGTCTTGTTGGGACTTATCTATGCCGTTGCTTTCGCGGTGGTTGCAGCCGGCGCCAATGCGCTGCTCTGGTGGTTTTTCGGCATCCGGGATATGGCTTTCGCGCCCTGGCTGGTGTACAAACTCGTTTATGCCACCTGGTTGAGCGCCAAGATCATCGAGTGGTGCGTCTTTCGCTACGTACAACCGGACTGGGCCAATCGAGTCGGCGGCAGCCAAGCAGAGAAAACGCTTGCCGGCCCTCCGATCAGGAATCCACTGCCGAAAATCAGTGTATTCAAAGAGGTGTACGGCAGCGTCACCGGCAACATCGCGCTGAATCTGGTTGCGGGTTCCGTATTGGGCGGCATCACGATTGGAAGCGACGCCGTAATCCGCATACAGCCGACCACGCCGGATGGAATCGCCATAACCGGACTGGTGCTCGGACTCATCACCGGCATTCTGGTCACCAATGGTGTGGTGGGGGCGATGGATGCGGCGATTCTTGCCTCCTGTCCGACGCCGGCGGAGAATGCCCGCGCGGCCGGGTATTGGGCCTGGCTGCCCAAGGGGAAAATGACGCTTATTTGTTTGGTAAGCATCTGCCTTATGATTGCCTCCGCCTTGATCCTGCGGTCGGCGATGCTCTTCTGGGATATCCCGCGCCTTGATTTTTTTCAGTTCATCGTCTTTATTTCCGTATACGCGATGATTCTGAGCAAGCCGCTTTCCTTTTTGCTGGCGAAACGGTGTGCGCAACCGGATTATATCCGGCGGCGTCTGCGGAAAGCGGCAAAAGCCGGCTCCAGTCACTCGCAATCCATCCCGACCTGACATAAATATACTTTTGCAAGCACTTCTTTTGTCAAATAAAATTTGACAATAAGGCTCTGATGGGTACGGATTTACATTTTTTTCAGGCTGCGGGAAAATAATATGAATTTTGTTCGATTATCGTCCTTGACATTGCTTTTTTGGCAATCTATATTAGCAACGGAAGCCGTAATGATTAATCCGGGTAATTGATTGGTTTCATGAAAATGACCGGTTTTTTTGATTCACTCATGGTTTTTGACAGATGCCTGCCGGTGCGGCCGTTTGCCGATACCGGGCAGCAGTCTGCGTTAATTTTCGGGAAAACCGTTTTTGCCGCCGCAAAGTCCGCAGCCGGACTTTGCGGTTGTTTTTTGCCCGGAAATCCCGGCAAAGCCATCGTTTACACTCCGGGGCACGGCTTCGGTATGGCGCTCTCGGTGTGTGCGCCGCCATTGTCCGTTGAATCCGTGCGGATTTCCCTGGCGGCTCCCGATTTCGCCGGTCCGGTCCTCACGGTCCGGGCGCATGGCGACGTCTGCGATTATCTGATCGCCGTTTCCGGCCGGAGACTGGCGGCTTTTTATGTGACGGTGCGTTCCTGCGCCGGCGCGGCGGTCAAGCGCGTAAAGGCTTTTTTTCGCCGGATTCACAACTATTTTTTCCGAAATTCGCGGAAGATTTTCTTCCGCTTCAGACTATGAGGACGCGAATGGGAAATCATATTCTTTCACCACATGAAGCATTCCCCGAGGTACTGCCGTGCCTCCGGGGTTTTTGTGTTTTGCGAGGTCATGCAACCGATATAAAATGAAGGAGGTGCGATTCGAGGCATAAGGTTTGGCAATGTCGCGCGACTGGGGGAGGGGGATTCGTGGTAGCAGAGCAGGGCGGTGATTGCCGGGATTGAGAGATAACGAAACCAAGCAAACCAGTGAAGGAGTTGAAAAATGGCAGATCTCTTTTTAACACAGTTGGACGGGAACTATACGGTCCTGAATGGCGAATCGGTCGACAATGTGTACTTTGACGGCTATGTCGGGGTACTGACGTTCGCGGCCGGCTCGGCGATGACCGGCAACTTCTTCATCCAGGACACGGATCCTGTCGGCAGTCCCTCGGCTCCCAGTCTGACGGTCGAGGAAGGGGCGGTTTTCCCCGCCCAGCTGATGACGTTCGGCACGGATTTCGCCGGCAACACAATCATCACGACGGGTGTTTCCATCGTGAGCACCGGAGCCTTTGACGCAACGGCGGGGATTTGGATGCAGCAAGCCGCCGTCCCTCAGGCTACCATTACTCTTACTGCCGGTAGTGTCAACGCGGGGGCGCTCCTGGCCGTGGCGGGCGATGTCACGACCACGACAGGCGACGTCGAAGCGGCTACCGCCATTCTGGTGAAAGGCGCCATCTCCTCCGCCGGCGATGTCATCTCCGGTGGTATTATCGGTGATAACGGTCTCCCGCTGACCTATGCCATGGCCGCCATCACCGCCGCAGGCAAAGTCGAGGCTGTCGGCGCTATCAAGGCCATAGGCATCTCCGCCGGTACCAGCATCAGCGGCGTCGGCATCACCACTACCGCCGGCATCATCGCCGGTACCTTCATCAGCGCCGGTACTGGGGCGCTTTCCGTCGCCTCTGTCTCCGCCGGCACCACCGTCACCGCCGCCAGCATCAGTACCGGCGCCATCACCGCCGGCGGCGCCATCACCACCACCGTGGGCGATCTGGCTGCGACCGGGTTCGTTACCGCCGCCAGCCTCTCTGTGGCGGGCAACGCCACGCTCGCCGGTACCAATGTCACCGGTAATATTGCGGTGGTCGGGAACGTCACCGGAAGCGCGAGTCTGATCTGCGGCGGCAATTTCACCGCGGCCGGTATTACGCTGAATGATTATGTGAACCTCTCGGTTACCGGCTTGTTGACGACCACCGGGGATGTCAACAATGTTTCCAACGGCCTCATCAGCGCCGGATCGCTGAGTACCACGGGCACGGTGACGGGCGCAGGCGTTACTGTCACAACGGTTCTGGATGCCGCCGGCATTGCCGGGGGCGCGTCCGGAGTGCACGTTACCACCATCTCCGGGAGCGTCGGCGCGATTTCCACGACCAATGGCGGGATAGTCTCTATTGATACTCTGAGCGCCGGCGCGAGCGTCGGTGGAATTAATACTGCCAGCGCGGTCATGATTACCAACCTGGCCGGAACGATCGGTACGGGGGCCGCGGTGACTGCCGTAACCGCCGCCGCTTTCCAGGTGACCTCCTCCGCCGCCACCGCGCAAATCCTCGGTATTGTCACGCTCGGTGACTCCGCCGACAGCATTGATTTCAGCAACGGCGGCACCGTCAACGGCGCGATCAACTTCGGCGGCGGCGCGGATTCGCTCAAGGGTGGTACCGTCACGGGCGGCAGCGCTTTTGCTGCGGGCAGCGCCGCCGCGGCGGCGAATCTGAAGCTGGACAGCGTTACTTTTGCCGGTGCCGTCACGGTTGACGACCTCGGCGCCACCGCCGGCACGCTCACCCTGAAGGATCTGGACGGTACCGATTTGACGATTACCGGTTTTGCGGATCTGGCGGTCGACAACGCCGCGATCGGTTCCGTTACCGGTCTGACCAACCTCGCCTTCACGAATGACGGCGAAGCCACCGGCGTGCTGTCGAATGTGACGAACATCACCGTCGACGGTTCGCTCTCCTACGGCGCCACGGCGACCGTCAGCGCTGTCGACAACATCTCCTTCAGCAACGCCACCATCGCGCTTGGCGATTACGCGCTGGCTTCCGGCAACACCGTCGGCACGACCATCACGATCGACGCGCTCAACAATGGCGTGGTGATGGATTACGGTACGGTTTATGCCTTCGGCTCTGATGTGTACGGAGCAATGCTCGTCAACAGCGGTACGGCTATTACGCTCAACGTCATCGAGCTGTTCATCAATGAGGTGATGACCATCGATCAGAGCTTCGCTTACAACTTCACGATCTCGGCGGACATCGTTGCCGCGTTGGGGTACGCGGGCTACTCGGTGCGCTTCCTCGACGCGGGGGCGAACGACATTTCCGCGAGCTTCAGCGAACTCGGTTTCAACAGCGAACAGAAGTACTATTCGCTCGACGACGACACCGTCCAGAGCTTCACCACGGAAGTCACCTTCCATGACAACCAGGGCAACAGCAAGGCGTTCACGTTCGACAAGACCGTGATCGACCGCTCCGCTCCGGTGGTCACCGGCGGCTTCGGCGTGACGCAGACCGTGTCGGCCTACACCTTCGACCTGACGGCGGGGACTTACATCGATAACTTCGGCGCGGTGCCGACGTTGAGCTACGCCATTTACGATGGCGCGACATTGATCGGCAGCGATATTACCGCCGATTTTGCCGCCTACGCGGGTCGGGAATTGACGGTGGTCGAAACCGCGGTCGACGCCGCGGGCAACAAGACGACGCAGTCGCAGGTGATTACGATCGCCGACGTGACGGATCCGTTCGTGCTGTTCAGCTCGATTGTCCAGCAAGCCGCCTATACCTTCGAAGTGATGGTTACCGGTACGGACAATGTCGGTGTCGACCGCCTCGAGCTTACGGTGACCGATCTCAACGGCGTCGTGGTTCCGGCCACGATCGTGTATGGCGCCAACGGCAGATTCGTGGTGACGGTGGCGGATGAGGCGGCGACGCTCCGCGATCTGAACTTCGAGGTGACCGCTTTCGACAAGGCGGGCAATTACACGGCGGCCACCTGGAACGATTTCGCGGTCGCCGATATGTCGGCGCCGGTGATTGCGTCCCCGTTTGATGTGAGTCAGGCCTCGGGCTCTTACTCCCTTATCCCCACGCCGGGGACTTACACGGACAACGACGGCCAGGCGCCGATGGTGAGCTACGCCATTTACGACGGTGCGACGCTGATCGGCACCAACGTTTACGCCGATTTTGCCGCCTATGCGGGCCGGGAATTGACGGTGGTCGAGACCGCGACCGACGCGGCCGGCAACAAGACGACGCAGTCGCAGGTGATCACGATCGCCGACGTGACCGATCCGTTCGTGTCGATCAACTCGATCGTCCAGCAGGCTGCCTATACCTTCGAGGTGATGGTCTCCGGCACGGACAATGTCGGCGTCGATCACCTCGAGCTTACGGTGACTGATCTGAACGGTGTCGTGGTTCCCGCCACGATCGTGTACGGCGCCAACGGCAAGTTCGTGGTGACGGTGGCGACTGAGGCGGCGACGCTCCGCGATCTGAACTTCGAGGTGACCGCGTTCGATAAGGCGGGCAACTTCAGTACGGCCACCTGGAACGATTTCGCGGTGGCGGATATAACGGCTCCGGTGAGCCTCGGCGGCTTCGGCGTGACGCAGACCGCGAACGCCTACACCTTCGACCTGACGGCGGGGACTTACGACGACAACTCCGGTATGGTGCCGACGCTGAGCTACGCCATTTACGATGGTGCGACATTGATCGGCAGCGACATTACCGGCGATTTTGCCGCCTATGCGGGCCGGGAATTGACGGTGGTCGAGACCGCGACCGACGCGGCGGGCAACAAGACGACGCAGTCGCAGGTGATCACGATCGCCGACGTGACCGATCCGTTCGTGTCGATCAACTCGATCGTCCAGCAGGCTGCCTACACCTTTGAAGTGATGGTCACCGGTTATGACAATGTCGGCGTCGAGTTCCTCGTGTTGGGGGTGACCGATGCGAACGGCATCGCGGTTCAGAGCGCGCTTGTATTCGACAACAACGGCAAGTTCGTGGTGACGGTGTCGGATGAAGCGGCGGATCTCCGCAATCTGAACTTCGAAGTGATCGCGATCGACAAGGCCGGCAACAGCGCGACGGACACCTGGAATGATTTCGTGGTGGCCGATATAACGGCTCCGGTGAGCTTCGGCGGCTTCGGCGTGACGCAGACCGCGAATGCCTATACCTTCGATCTGACGGCGGGGACTTACACGGACAACTCCGGTAATACCACGCTGAGCTACGCCGTTTACGATGGCGCGACGCTGGTCGGCAGCGACATTACCGGTGATTTTACCGCCTACGCGGGCCGGGAGTTGACGGTGGTCGAGACCGCGACCGACGCGGCGGGCAACAAGACGACGCAGTCGCAGGTGATCATGATCGCCGACGTGACGGCGCCCGACCGTCTCGCGGTTACCTCGGTGAAGCAGAAGAGCGGTTACAGCTTCGAGCTGGCGATTTCCGGCTCGGACAATCTCGGCATCGACAAGTTCGACTTGGAAGTGACCGACACCTTCGGCAACCCGATCGCGGCGACGCTGGAGCCGGTCAACGGCAACAGCGGCAAATTCATCGTCCGGGTGGCGAGTGAGGAATCCGTTCTCGGCGACCTCATTTTCTCCATTACCGCGACCGACAAGGCGGGCA
Source organism: Victivallaceae bacterium (assembly GCA_031549115.1). Lineage (GTDB taxonomy): Bacteria > Verrucomicrobiota > Lentisphaeria > Victivallales > Victivallaceae > JAVBQJ01. The sequence goes on along the minus strand of JAVBQJ010000147.1, from coordinate 22,935 downwards.
ATGTCTCGCTGCCGGTGTATGAGTATGTGGTGGTGAACGACGTGACGGCGCCGGTGATCACCGGTGCGTTTGCCGTGGTGCATAACCAACTCTTGAGTTCGGATGTGTACACGCTCGACATCACGGCGGGCAACTACATGGACAACGATACCGGCTGGACTGCCAGCCCGACCTACGCGATCTACCTGGGCTCGACGCTGATCGGCACCGACATCACCGCAGATTTCGCCGCCTATGTCGGCAAGGAATTGACGGTGGTCGAAACCGTGGTCGACGCGGCCGGGAACAAGACCAGCCAGAAGGCAACGGTCATGATCAACGACGTGACCTCGCCCGACCGCCTCGCGGTCACCTCGGTGAAGCAGAAGGACGGTTACAGCTTCGAACTGGCGGTTTCCGGCTCGGATAACGTCGGTATCGACCGGCTCACGTTGGAAGTGACCGATACCTTCGGCAACCCGATCGCGGCGGTACTGACGCCGGTCAACGGCAACAGCGGCAAGTTCATCGTTCAGGTGGCGAGTGAGGAATCCGCTCTCGGCGACCTCATTTTCACTTTGTACGCGACCGACGCGGCCGGCAACATTTCGGCGCCGGTGTATGAGTATGTGGTGGTGAACGACGTGACGGCGCCGGTGATCACCGGCACGTTCGCCGCGGCGCATATTCAACCGCTGAATTCGGGTATTTACACGCTCGATTTCACGGCGGGAAGCTACCTGGACAACGACGCCAACTGGACTGCCAGCCCGACCTACGCGATCTATCTTGGCTCGACGCTGATCGGCACCGACATCACCGCCGACTTCGCCGCCTATGCCGGTAACGAGCTGACGGTCGTGGAAACCGTGGTCGACGCCGGCGGGAACAAGACCAGCCAAAAAGCGACGGTCATGATCAACGACGTCACTTCGCCGGATGCTCCGACCGTTGAAATCGTCAAGCAGGACGGCAACTATGGGTTCAACTTCTCGATCGGCGGCGCCGACAACCTTGCAGTCGCGTGGTATGAGCTGACGATCACCGACCAGGCCGGCAACGTCCTCGAAAGTGCGAAGCTCCAGCCCGCGGCCGGCAACCGGGCGCTGTTCGAGACCGAGAACGATCTCTCGGCCTACGCAGCCGAAGACCTGATCCTGACCGTCCGCACCTGGGACAAGGCGGGGAATGAGAACGTGACCGTGCTCGATCTCCCGGTCCGCGACACCACGCCGCCGGAAATCACCGCGACCTCGATCGTTCAGAAGAAGGCCGAGCGTCCCGATGAGAGCGGTTTCAACTTCAACGTGTTCGTCGAGGCTTCGGACAACGTTACCGACGTCGCCGACCTCAGCTACACGGTCCGGGTGTACAGCAAGCTCGGCGCCAACGTCGCGGCGCTGTACACGTTTGCCGGATTGGTCTACAGCGAAGGCAAGGTCAACTTCGAATTGAACCCGGTGATGTACGATACATCGTATTGGTATACCATCGAGGCGGAGGACGCGGCGGGCAATACGAGCGTTACCGACTTCGTAGCGTTCACCGCGGCGAGCGAGATGGGCGATTCGACGAACCCCGAGAAGGTGATCGTTCCCGATGCCAACAACGTGGGCAACGTGACGCTGACCGGCGACCTGGTCGCCAGGCTGGATACGGACACCTTTAAGTTGACCCACGCGTATGCGGGGCTGACCACACTGGTGATCACCGGTATCGACCCGGGCGAAAAAGCCAAGGTTACGATCGTCAACTCGAACGGCAAAAAGAAGACCTACAACGTCTCTTACGGCAAGAACGAGATCATCACCGGTGTCCTGACCAACCCGGGCGACAGCTATCTCACGATTCGCAGCATCGGCCGAAAGGTCAACGTGGCGAATTATGCGATTCAGATGAGCACGGCGTACTTCCCCGGAAGCAACTACGATTCGCCGGACAGCGCCAATGCTTTGCTTACCACCACCAAGGCCGACAGCCTGGTGACCGAAAGCAGCACCGATTGGGTGGGCTACGGCGACTACCGCGATTACTACAAGCTGACGTCGGAATGCGCCGGTGAGTACAACATCAAGGTCGCCGCCGACGCCGGCAAGGTGCAGGTGAAGTTCCTGAACGAAGCCGGGCGGACGATCAAGACGTTCACGGTCGGCGCCGGCAAGGAAAAGGAGATCAGTGCGCTGTACTACAGCAAGAACAAGATCGACGGCCAGAACGTTTCGTACGTCCTGGTTGCGTCGGTCGGCAAGGGCACGACGGTCAAGAACAACACCGACTTCACGGTGACCGTGACGGAAACGGTCTTCAACAAGGGCGACAACGGCCAGATCGTCGATCTCGGCCGGATTGGCGACAGCGAAGTCAATCACACCGATTGGCTGGGCTACGGTGACGCGCAGGATATCTTCGCCTTCCAGGCGGATAATTCCGGTATCGTCTCTTTGGATTTCTCGAAGCTGGACGGCAGCACGGATCTCGACCTCAACAAGATCAAGGTCAAGCTCTACGACGCCAACGGCAAGTCGATAGCGCTGAAGAACCTCGGCGGTTCGGTCGATCTGGGCTTCCAGTTCGAGAGCAAGAAGGCATTGCTCGCCGATTCCGACTACGTCCTCAGCGTCTCCATCGGCAACGAGAAGAAGCAGAAGGCCGACTATAACCTCGCCATCGCGATCAACTGATAGCGAACTGACACCGCCGCCCCGGAATTCCGATGAATTCCGGGGCGTTTTTTCATGTATCCGACACGGGAAATAGTTGTTTTTTTCAATTCGCCTATTGACTTTCAAGGGAAAACGATTATACTATTGAAGGTAAGATATAAAATTTGAAAACCATATTTCGAGGAGAATATCCGAGGAGGAAGGGCGCGATGAAAACCAATCCGTTGATTGTATTTCGAAAAGAGTTTGACGGAACAGGTATTCTGTTCAATCCGAATAACGGCGAGGTTTTCGGCCTGAACCGCACTGCGGCATTCCTTTGGGAAAAGCTGGCGTGTGAATTGCCGCCGGAGCGTATTCTCGCCGAGCTGGGCGAAGTGACGGATCCGCCTCCGGAAGCCGCTGCCGAACTCGACGCTTTCATCGCTTCGCTCCGGGCGAAAGGATACCTTTCCGAGTAAGGCTATGAACTCTTCCCGCATTTATACCGGCGCGAGCATGAACCCTCTTTTCCGGGACGGCGACCGGTTGTTGCTGCGACCGGTCGGATATCGGGATGTCCGGCGCGGCGATGTGATCTGCTTCACTGCGGCATCCGGTGTCGATGTCGTTCACCGGGTGGTCGGAATCGCTCCTGCCGGATTATGCACCTGCGGTGACAACAACGATGCCGCCGATGCCATGCCGGTTGCCGCCGACTGCCGGTTGCTGCTGGTCTATGCGATCGATCGCGCCGGCCGGCGCATCGCCGTGACTTGCGGCCGGGCGGGAATGCGGTTTTTCCGGCGCATCCGGGCGCGGCGCGCCTGCCGCCGATTGCTCGGAATTCCGGCGCGAATACTGCTCCGAAAGCTTCCGGCATGGTGTTTTACGGGACGGGTCGGCACGTTGTCGCTGCACCGGTTCGGGGAGGATGAATTCCTGTTCGCCGGCAAGCGTCCGGTGGCGCGCCGCCGGAACGGCGGAAGTTGGAAAATCCTCTCCGACCTGGATCGTTTTCGTTACCGGCAAGCCGGGTTGGAGCGGCTTTTTCCGGCCGAAAAAGGAGTTTCGGGATCATGAATCGCACCTCCACGCTCCGGGATTTCCGGCTCTTCATCATGCCTTATTTATGGCCGCACCGCCGGGTGTTGCTGCTGACATTGTCTGCTGCGGTCGTTTCGTTGCTGCTGATCTGTATCGAGCCGTTGCTGCAGCGCAATTTCATCAATGCCCTGACCGGGCACAATGAGCGGGGGGCATGGATCGCCGTGCTGGTCGTCGCCGGCTGCATCGGCTTGCGCCGGCTGTTGCGGGGATGGGGAGCCCGCAGTTGCAGCCGGATCGGCGCCAGGGTGACCGGCGCAGTGGAGTCCTCTCTGATCCGGCGGCTTTTTACGCTGCCTCTGGAAGCCTTGCGCGGGTTCGGGCCCGGATATTTGACCGGACGGATCAATTCGGACTGCGAGAGCATGCAGTTTCTCTATTCCAACGGGATGCTCGGAATCGTCGAAAGTGTGCTCCGGCTGGTTGGCGGCGTTGCTTTCCTGCTGTGGATCGATTGGCGCGTCGGCGTGACGGCTCTGGCGGTACTGCCGTTTTACGCATGGCTGTCGCTGGCTTTCCGGCGTCGGCAATATCGCCTTGGAAGCCGCTTCAGCGAAACCGTTGCGAAAAGTTCCCGCCAGCTTCATTCTTCGCTCGGCGGTGCGGCAATGGTGAAAGCCTGTGCGGCCGAGGAGCAATTATCGGCGTCGTTGAGCGACCGGTTCCGGCAATTGGCGGAGCTGAAAGTGCTTCGCAGCGACTTGCGGGTCCGTTTTAATTTGTTGCTCCAGATCGTGCCCGGTGTCGCGCAGGCGGTATTGATCTGTTTCGGCATCCGGATGATTCTCGACGGGACGTGGACGCTCGGCGAACTCTGGGCGCTCAACCGTTATTTGGACTTCGTCTTTGCTCCGGCGCGGGAACTTGCCGGCGGCATGCTGCAGATGCAGTTTGCGCTGGCGGCGGCCGACCGGGTGGAGCGGCTGACGCGGCTGGCGCCGGAATCCAGGCTGGACGATGGCCTTGTACCGGATCGCCTGGCCGGAGAGATTGAATTCCGGGGAGTCGATTTCGGTTATCCGGAACGGGGAACGCTCTTTCGCAACGTATCGTTTCAGCTTCGGCCGGGCGAAACGGTCGCGCTGTTCGGCGCCTCCGGCTGCGGCAAGACATCGCTGGTCAATCTGCTGCTCCGGCTCTACACCCCGGAGCGAGGGGAAATCCGGATTGACGGCGTGCCCATCGGCGAATACAATCTGCGGGCGTTGCGCCGGCGAATCGGCTACATTGGGCAGAATTCGGAATTCCTGCGCGGTACGCTGGCCGAAAACCTGAGCTGGGGCCGCGAAAATATTTCCCGGCACGAACAGTGTGCGGTGCTCGCGCGAGTCGGGTTGGATGCGACGCTGAATCCGGACTGCGAGGTACTCGAAAGCGCTTCGAATTTCTCCGGCGGAGAGCGGCTCCGGCTGGCACTTGCCCGGGAGCTTTTGCGTGACAGCGACATCGTTATCCTCGATGAGGCCACCGCCAATCTCGATGTGGAAAACGAACGGATGATTTTCCGGATGATCCGGCGGGAATTTCAATCGCGAACGGTAATCCTGATTTCCCACCAGAGCCGGGTACTCGAGTATGCCGACCGAACCATTACGATCGACTGGGGAGACAAACATGCCTGATCAGAAACCGTGCCACGCTTGCGAGCTATTTACTTCACTCTGGCGCTGGAGCGCCGGAACCGACGCCCGCGCCGACTGGCTGGAGCGGACTGAGGCGGAACGCCACGCGCTCTGCGCCGGGGCGCGTTCTTTCGGCAGCGAGGCGCTGTTTTACTACTATTTGACCGATTTGCTGCCGGATCCGGCGGCGGCGGAGTTTCGTGCGGTTTATCAATCGCAGGCCATGCGGGCGGTCCGGCAACAGCATATGCTCGGTGAAATCGGCGCTGTTCTGGACCGGGCCGGAATCGGCTTCGTGCCGATCAAAGGAGCGTACCTGGCACAGGAGGTCTATCCGGTCCCGGCGTTGCGGCGGATGTGCGACCTCGATATCCTGATTGAAAAGGATCGGTTCGAAGAAGCGCTGCGGTTGCTGAAAAAGGCGCATTGGCGTTCCACCCGCCGGATCGGGGGGAGGAGCCACGCCCCGATGATGTTTTGTAGTCAGGTGGTGTTGGAGCCGCACTTCGCGCTGCCCGGTATTTTGCCAGGCGATATCGGCAACGTGTGGAAATATTGGCGGCAGAACCGTCAGGAGCTGCCGGTCGAGTTCCATTTCCTGATTCTGGTCGCCCACGCCTGGCAGCATCGCTGGGAGAATGCGGGGAAATTCCTGCCCGATCTCGGGTTCCTGCTGGCCCGGCGGCCGCCGGATTGGGACAAGGTCGAAGCTTTGCGGCAAGAATTCGGCTTTTGCCGCCCGGATTTACTGTATCACGCTTTGCCGGAACTGTTTCCTCCGGAGACCCGGCGGAACGCTCCGATTTCACCGGACGCGATACGAAGTCTCCGGCGGTTGTTGCTCGAGCCGGATGAACTCGCCGGGCGGCATATGGAGATTTTGATGCACGATCCGCACCGTTTTTCATTGCATTGGTGGGCGCAACGGCTGCGAGGATTTTCACCCGTCCGGGTGATGGACAAATACCAATCTCCCTGGTATCGGCTGCCGTTCTGTTACAGCCGGGAGATCGCGTTGAAGTTCGCGGTTTTCAGACAGGAATTTCGCGCGCCGGCGGCCCCGGAAATACGCCGGAACGTGAGCGACAATGAGACTGTTTCTGCCTGTCTGCGCTCGGAGGCGGGGCGGTAAGAAGCGCGCGTTATCGGGCGAATGATAATTTAGGAGTCAGTATGAAGGAATTGGAAAAAGTGAACATCACTTTTTCGCGCCGGTGTAATCTGCGGTGTCCGTTCTGTTATTGCGAGAGAAGCGCCTTCCCGGAGGATGAGCTTTCGCTGGACGAATGGCTGGCGTTTATTGACGAATTGGCCGAAAACAAGGTTTTCAAGGTTGGAATCTGTGGGGGCGAACCGTTTTTTCTGTCGGAGCTGCGGCGGATCATCGACCGCATCGTACAGGGGCGTATGCGTTTTCACCTGATAACCAACGGCAGTTGCGTGGACTATTCGTTGCTCGAGCATATCGCTGCTACCGGCCGTTGCAATTATATTCAGTTTTACATCGACGGGCTCGAGGAGGTTCAAGACGCCATTCGCGGCAGGGGGGTATTTCAAAAGGCCGTGGCTGCCATCCGGCGTTCCCGGGAGTTGGGCATCAAAACAACGGTAAACACGGTTATTGCGCGCAATAACCGGCACAACGCGCTGGCGTTGGCCGGGTTTCTGGAAACGCTGGATCTCGATTTTTACCGTTTGAATATCGTCAATGCCAGAGACCTGGAGCTCAGTCCGGCGTATCATCCGCTTTCGCTGATCGAGATGGCGGATATGATCGCCGAATTCGCGCCGCATTTCGACTCGCTGCCACGTATGCATCACGCTTCGCCGGTGAAGCGTTATTATCAGCAGCTGCGGGAGCCCCGTTCCGATGCCGGCGGATGCGATTTCTGCTGGGCTCCGGGGGGCGAACTTGCGGTTCTGCCGAACGGAGTCATCCTGCCGTGCAATCCCGCCGAAGACGTGGTCCTGGGCATTGCCAATCGCGACAGGATCGCGGATATCAAGGATTCCGCCCTCCTCAAAGCGTTCCTGAAGAGGCTCGCGCGCGGCAGTGCGCGCACCGCCGCGCGCTGTGCCGGCTGTCAATACCGCTATTACTGCCGCAAATTCTGCCCCGGTGTTTCCGGGAAACGCTACTGTTACAAGGAGCTGGCGGAGCTTCTGCGCGCCCGGGGGGTGTTGCCGTGAACGCCGTCGATCTCATGATTCCGGCCGGAGACGACCGTCTTCTCCTGCGCGGACGCGGTGATGAAGCGGTTGCAAGCGTGAAAGCCTTCGGCGAGCTGTTGGCCTGCCCGGTTGGTCCGGCGTCCGGGGACGTGACGCCGGACTGCGAGTTGAACTCACCCGGCGGCGGGACTGGCGAACCGTCCCAAGCGATATATGAAATGAGGCGTTACCGGCTATTCCTTCGCGGCGGCGTGCTCAGCCTCGTCCGGCGCGAAAACCTTGTATATTCCGACGATACCCTCAGAATAGAGTGGCGGCGACTGCTTGCCGTCGCCGGAACGAAGGCGGCGCTCGACGGACGGAACATCGCCTTGCTTCACGGTGTTTTATTGGGCGAACCCCTGGATGGGACGCTGCTGTTCGGACAGAGCGGGGTCGGCAAATCCACCTCGATGCGGCGTTATCAGGCGGCCGGAGGGAAGGGCTTGGCCGATGACCAGGTCCTGATCGGACGCTCCGGAGATCTGGTGGTGACGCGACCGCTGCCGACCTGGAAGGGGTTTCAATATGCTCCGGGATTGTATTCGGAGCCGTTGCGTCCGGCGATCCGGCTGCTTTGCCTGAGCCGGGCCATCGAGACGGAGGAGGCTGTGAAGCCCATTGGGCGCAACCTGTATTTGGGGCAGCTTTACGCCGCCTTGATGCTGCATGTGAAGTATATTTTACAAGAATTTCCGCCCGCCGAAGCCAGGCGTGGTGCCGACAATATCTGGAAGATGACCGAACGCCTGACCGACCATTATTCGCCCCGGGCGCTGTTCGCCCGGCTGGACGCCGATATCATAACAACATTGGAACAATCATGAAACTCAATCCTATGATCGTCATGCGCCGGAACGCCGACGGGACCGGCACTTTCTTCGAACCCGATACCGGAGCACGTATCAACGTCAACCGGACCGGCCGCCGCATCTGGGAGTATCTGGAAGCCGGGGGCGGCAAAGACGGCATAGCCGCCGATCTGCGGCAGACCTGCGGGGAGCGCGTACCGTCCGATTTGGATGCCGAGATAGCCGCCTTTTTGCAAGCGCTCACCGATAAAGGATATATTCTATACGGGGGCGGAGAATCGGACCACGTTTGATTATACGCCATGCCGCCGGCCTGGATTCCGCCAAAAGCTCTCTTTCATTTCCGTTTTTTTGTCAATGTCCGGCCGCAGGTCCGGAATTTTTCGACACAGGGATAATTTGTTAGTTTTTTTCAGCGTTCTTGACAAAACACCAATTCAATGTTATAGTATCTAAAGATATGATTTTTAGAGGTTTTTTTCGAACGCGAAAACAGGGGCGCCAGTAATGGCGAAAATTTACTTGCGATCAATGAATGGCGCAAAAATAAGCAGGAGGCGTGAAGAAATGCTGAAAGAAGAGAAATTTGAGTACGAGGTTCCGCAGTTGCTGCAGTCCGAACCGTTGCACCGGGTCGCGCTTGGATCGGGTGCGAGTTGTGGCTCCGATGACACTGACGTTACTACTGACGAAGATTGAGTAAAAAGGCGTCGGGGAATTCCTTCGGCTGACCGACAATACAGGGGAGTGGGAGACTCGTCTCCGATGTTTTTAAACCGCGCAGGACGATGTTTCTGTGTGTTTTTTCGTTGAGCCCGGCTCAAATTCCGGATTCAAGAGTCATCTGTCTGAGCCGCACTTGAAAGGATGTGAGTTCCAGCCCAAGGCAATCGCTCCAGATACCTCAAGAAGCATAAATATAAACCTCACCTGAAGGAATTTTGAAGCTATCGAGACCGTTCAAACAGATAAGCCGATTTATGTGACGGAACCGTCGCTGCCGCCGCTGGATGAATTCATCCCGTATCTGGAAAAAATCTGGAACGGCAAATGGCTGACCAACAACGGCGAGTTCCACCGCCGGTTTGAGGCGGAACTTGCCGAATATCTCGGCGTCCGGCACATCTGCTTGTTCACCAACGGTATGACCGCGCTCGAGATCGGTATGCAGGCGTTGGGCCTTTCCGGCGAGGTAATCACCACGCCGTTCACCTTCGCCGCCACCCCTCACGCCATTCACCGCAACAATTGCACCCCGGTATTTTGTGACATCGAACCGGAAACGTTTACGATCGACCCGGCCAGGCTGGAGGCGTTGATCACGCCGTACACCACGGCAATCATGGCGGTACATGTGTACGGCAACCCCTGCCGGCATGAAGAACTTCGACGGATCGCTGAAACGTACGGATTGAAGTTGTTCTATGATGCTGCCCATGCTTTCGGCGTAGAAAAAGAGGGCGTTTCGGTATGCGGCTGGGGGGATTTGTCGGTTTTGAGCTTTCATGCCACCAAGGTATTCAACACCTTCGAAGGCGGGGCGTTGGTTACCGGTGATCCGGACTTGAAAAAACGCATCGATTTGCTGAAAAACTTCGGCATTGCCGATGAAGTGACCGTGGTCGCTCCGGGCGGCAACGGGAAAATGGACGAATTCCGTTCCGCGCTGGGCCTGCTGCAGTTGGAACATATTGACGGCGAAATCGCCCGGAGAAAGAAAGTGGCGGAACAGTACCGCAAAGCACTTGCCCATGTCCTCGGAATCGGAATGCTGTATGATTTCTCGGGGGTTCGGCATAATTTTTCTTATTTTCCCATCCGGGTCGACTCGTCGACTTACGGCATGACACGCGACGAACTTTATGATCGTCTGAAGCGGGAAGGTATTATGTCCCGCCGTTATTTTTACCCGCTGTGCAGCGACTTCCCAAGCTATCGCAGTCTGCCCGGCGCATCTCCCAAAAATCTTCCGGTTGCGACGCAAGTGACACAGGAAATCCTCTGTCTGCCCATATTTGCGGACTTGAGCGAAGAAAACGTCGCCCGGATATCGAATCTGGTCATCACCCTTCGGAAAGGTCGCTCAAGGGCATGAATACTTTTCTTACACGATTGGGCGACAAGGTTCATGACGTATGATTCCGGAAGATCGGCTCCGCTTGTTCCCGAGAATATTTTACATGACAGGAAAACATGGAAACTCCTCAAAATTTTGATTATCCGGATTTGCCGGCCGGAATTTTACGCACGTTTCTCAAACTGCGGGGCGCCCCCCTGGATATGGTGGACTTCAACGAAGATTTTCGGGGCGAAGAGATCAGCGACCCGGCGCGGTTATGCCGCAACCCGGCGGTCAGCGTTCATACACTTGCCCACGATAACGAAAAATATATTGCTCAGTGCCTCGATTCGATTCTCGCCCAGGAAACCACTTTTCCGTTTGAGATTATCGTCGGCGAAGATTGCTCGTCGGACAACACCCGCCAAATCGTATTGGACTACCAGCGGAAGTACCCGGAATTCATTCGCGTCATCATTTCCGATCACAATGTCGGATTCCGCAAAAACCGGGTTCGCGTCGAATTGCGTACCAGGGGGCGGTTTGTCGCCTATTGCGACGGAGACGATTATTGGATGGATCCGGAAAAATTGCAACGGCAGTACGAGATCATGTCTGCCGATGCCTCGATCGGGATGTGCTTCACCGACCGGGATACCATCGCGGAGCCGGGTTTTAAAAAACTGCCTTCCTTCCTTACGCCGGTGAAGCCTGGACTGTCGGACGTGAATGATGTATATAAACTGTTTTTGTCGCGAAAAATTCATATTCCCACCTCTCCAGCCATGGTTAGAAATCTCACTATGCGGTGGAATGCAGAGTCGCTTTTTTCCCATTTTATTTTCTCGTTTCCGAATGATCCCCCCACGTGGATCCTGGCTTCCCGCGGTTGGAAAACCTATTATTTTCCTCAAAATATGGTTATGCGGCGCGTTCACGACTCCTCGATGACGCAAACCTGGGACCGGATGACTGCGGTGTTGGACTGTTTTATCCTGTTCTGGTATTTTGCCAAACTCGACGGCGAGCTGATCAACAAGCGCGCCTTGACCAATATACTCTTCGCCTGTATGCACCGGAAGTTATCACAGCGGGAGTACATTCAGGCTTGGAATGCGTTGGTGTTGGCGTTTCAATGCGGTCTTTTCTTCGGCCGCGGCGGTATGATGGGAAGGCTGGCCAAGAGTGCCGTTGCCAAGTTGAAGCGGACGATAGTACGCAAGCCTGGGTGTCGGTGCGGGAATTAAAGATTTTTCCTCACGCTCTCTCCGCCTTCCGAAGAGTTGCACCGGTTGTTCCTGAAAATATGTAAAATGGTAGAAAAATATGAAATCGACCGAAAAATTTGATTACCCGGATTTACCGGCCGGCATTTTGCGTACGTTTCTCAAGCTGAGGGGCAAACCTCTGACTGTGGTGGACTTCAAAGGCGATTTTCGGGGCGAAGAGATCAGCGACCCGGTACGGTTGTGCCGGGAACCGGCAGTCAGCATTGTTACCATCACCTACAATCATGGAAAATATATTGCGCAATGCCTCGATTCGATTTTGGCACAAAAAACCACATTCCCGTTTGAAATTATTGTAGGCGAAGATTGTTCGACGGACAATACCCGCCAAATCGTGCTGGACTACCAGCGGAAATACCCGGAGTCGATTCGCGCCATCATTTCCGACCGGAATGTCGGAGCCATCCCGAACCGGGTTCGTGTCGGATTGCGTGCCAGGGGGGCGCTTATCGCCTCTTGCGAAGGAGACGATTATTGGACGGATCCGGGAAAATTGCAGCGCCAGTATGAAATCATGTCCTCCGACGCGTCGATCGGGTTGTGCTTCTCCGATGGAGAGGTCGTAACGGAACCGGGCGCCAGAGCCATGGCTTGTCACCTTTCGCCGGTGAAGCCCGGATTATCCGGCGTGAATGAAGTATATAAACTGCTGTTGTCGTTCAAAATCAGTCTCTTTACCGCTTCGACCATGATCAGAAATTTCAGCATGCGGTGGGATGACGAATCGCTCTACACGCACTTCGTTTACTCGCTTTCCATGGGCGATCTCCCTGCCTGGCTTCTGGCTTCCCGCGATCGGAAAACTTATTATTTCCCACAAAAGATGATTGCGAGAACCTGCCACAGCACCTCACTTGTGCAAACTTGGGACTGGGCAGCCGTGTATTTGGACTGCTTCGTGCTGCTTTGGTATTTCACCAAGTGTGACGGCGCGTTGATCAACAGGAGTGCCTTGACCAATATACTCTTCCGTCATGTGCGTCTGCGGTTGTCGCGGCGGGAATATATTCAGGTTTGGCGTTCGTTGATACTGTGCTTTAAATGCGGTCTTTTCTTTGGCCGCGGCGGCATGCTGGGAAGACTGGTCAAGGCCGCTGTTGCCAAGTTGAAGCGGATAATAACACGAAAATCCGGGTGTCGGAACGGGAACTGAATGATTTCTTTCCGGCGCCCGGCGATGGCTGCCGGCGAAAAACTATCTCGGGGATGAAAACAATATGGTGATCATTGGAGCAAAGGGCTGCGCGATGGAGATATTGACCGCGCTCAGGTGGAATAACACCGATGAAGAAGTCGTGTTTTTCGATCATATCAGTGCGGATCTCCCCGATCTTCTTTATGGGCGCTATCCGGTGATACGATCGTGGCGGGAGCTGGAAACATATTTCAGGACGCATTCCGACGATGTCGTCCTGGGTATCGGGGAAGCGGAGAACCGGGAAATCATGGCGCGACGGGTCGCCTGTCTCGGCGGAAAGCTCTCCACCTTCCTGTCGAACCGGGCCCTGATCGGGGAATTCGGCAACACGATTGGCGCCGGTACCGTCATACTGGCCCAGGCGGCGGTCACCAACCATGTTACGATCGGGGAGGGAACCCTGGTTAATAAAAACGTTACGTTGAGCCATGATTCCCGGATCGGCTGCTTCTGCGTGATCTCGCCGGGCGCCAGAATATTGGGAAGGGCCGTGGTCGGAGACAGAACCGAAATCGGGGCGAATGCCGTGATTCTTCCCGATGTCGTCGTGGGTTCCGGCTGCCGGATCGGCGCGGGAGCGGTGGTAACGAAAAATGTGGACAGCTTCACCACCGTCGCGGGCGTTCCGGCCCGGAAGATCGGCAGAGGAAGAGAATTCAGCTGCTTCAGGCTGAAGTCGAAAATCAGAAATCTCCTGTACCACTTCAAAACTGCGGACTTCCGGAAACTGCGGGAGTATAACGAGGCGGTTGCCGGTACGAGAAAGCTGCCGTTCCTGCGGCTCCTGTCGTGCAGCTGGGTCCACGGCGCATCTTTCGCGAATTACTACGAACTGCATTTTTACGAAATGACAAAGCCGGAAAGAAAAGAGTATATCACAACCTCTCTGCGCCATGAATTAACCCGCCAGGTCAATGATCCGGAAAAGGCGCGAATTCTGAAAGACAAGATCCGCTTTTCGCATTTCTACCGGGATCTTCTCGGTCGTGAAGTGCTGTCTTGGGAAGACCTGGAAAAGCCTTTGCCCGCTCCGGCGGGCAGGATTGTGGTGAAACCAGTTTTCGGACAGGCGGGCGAAGGTATCCACTTTCCCAAACAACAATTCGCCTCCCGGCAGGAGATCCGCGACTATATCGGACGGACCGTGAAAAATCCGCAGGAATATCTGTGCGAAGAATATATCGTCCAGCACTCCGCCCTGGCCAGGCTGAATCCGTTCAGCCTCAATACGCTGCGGATCGTGACATTCTATGACGAAATCGTGGAAAAAGCGGAAGTCTGGGGGGTGCTGCTGCGCCTGGGAGTCGACCGGGAGACGGATAATCTGGCGACCGGAGGCATCGCCGCCCCTGTCGGGCATGACGGGATTGTTTCCGGACCGGCAGTCGGAAAACATCCGCTTACCGCGGCATACGACACGCATCCCGTCACCGGTGAAGCGATCACGGGATTCGCAGTCCCCCACTATCATGAGGCGGTCGCGCTGGCCGGAGAAGCGGCCTTGCGGCTGAAAGAGGTCAGGAGCATTGGGGCGGACGTGGCGATCACGGAACAGGGGCCTTGTCTGCTGGAAGGAAATGACAACTGGTGTATGACCTTGCTCCAGATTCCTTACCGTCGCGGGTTGCGCCATTTAGCGGATACGGTCTGCGACATGTCCGCCGTCTACGACTGACCGGAGCTGCCGTTCCATTGTGTACGGCGTCACTCCGGCAGAAAAGGAGCAGCTACGGTGTTGCCGAATCACGCATCTTATGTTTGTGCGGTAAAAATCCGGCATTGCGGTACGCGCGCGGCGACATGCCGGTTTCACGCTTGAAAAAGGCTGAAAGATAGAATTCCGAACTGAAACCGAGTTTTCGAGCGATGCTTTCCAGAGTGAGCGTGCGGTCGCAGAGCAGCGCGCCGATCCGGTCCGCCAGCGCCCGGTGCAGCCACGCCGTCGGCGTGATCCCCAGATCGCGCCGGAAATTACGCGCAAAGGTTTCGCGCCGGCATCCCGCCGCGCCGGCCAGATCCTCCACGGTAAGGCCCGCCCGAATATTCCGCGCCGCGTCGGCCAACAGATTCGCATAGCGCAATGCGTTGCCCGGGCGCGGCGCCAACGCCGGATAGCACTCTTGGCACAGCGCCAGCACCAGGCTGCGCAAGGCCAGCATCGCTCCGATGTCGTCCTGCTGCTCGCCCAGCGTCGCGAAACGGCGTACCCATTCGGGGCGGTCGAATTGAAACACCTGCGGCGCGTCCGCAAAAAGATCGAACCCGTTGGCGAATTCCAATGCGAAATGGACGCTGATCAACTTGACGTCGTCGGTGTGGCAATAACGCACCGTACGCCGCAACGGGACCAGGGTGATGCTGCCCTCATGCTGCATATACCGCGTCCCGGTCGCAATGTCCTCGACGAAACTGGAATTCGGCTTCGGCGCCTCGTAAATGATGTCGAGCACATTGCGCCGATACGGAAAGGTCGAATCGCAGTTCAGCGCGAGATCCTCGAACCAATCGATATGCAGATTCAACAGATTGTTGCCCAACTCAAGGGCGGCCGCACGTTTTGAAAAAGTCATGACAGATCACACAATCGTATGTTTTTCGCACTTTATTCTATTCTCAGACACCGAATCGTATGATATACTATATCATGAATCCGGATCTTTATCAATTACGAACCGCGGGGGAAATAATGAACCAAGAGAACGATTGCTTCGGTCTGAACACCTGTTTCGGCTATCATTCCGACTTGCATTTGTGGGAAAATGACCTTGACGCCGGAGCGCGCGCATTGCCGGATGAGCTGGAGGCCAGTCTGCGCACGGTCAATCCGGACTGGGTGCAGGTGGACTCCAAAGGCCATACCGGATTGACCTCGTGGTTCAGCAAGGTTTCGGCCGCCTCCGTCGCACCGCATCTGGCGCACGACGCGGTGGCGGCCTGGCGGGAAGCGACGCGGCGGCTCGGCTTGCCGCTGATCTGCCATTATTCGGGTTTTCTGGACTTGGCGGCGGCGCGCAAACATCCGGAATGGCTGGCGGAGCTCGCTCCGGGGCAGAATCGCGCCGAACCGCTGAAGTTTTATGAAGCCTATATGTGTCCGCGCTCGGCTTACTGGTCGGAGCTGATGATTCCGCAGCTGCTGGAGCTGACGGAGGGTTATGGCGCGGACGGCTTCTGGATTGACGGCGACGCGTGGGGGTTCCACGGCTGCTGGTGCTCGAAATGCCGCGCGGAGTTCACCGGACGCACCGGGATTACCGCTATTCCGGCCGGCCCCGAAGACGCGCACTGGCAGGAGTGGTGGGATTTTCAATTCGCGAGTTTGCTCGCGACCGTCGCGGATTACACCGAAGCGGTTCACCGGCGGAATCCCCGCGTGAAAGTTTGCTCGAACTGGCTGGACAGCATCAACTACCCGGTTTCCGTCGACCTTCCGGTCGACTGGGTAAGCGGCGACACGACACCGTTGTGGTGTTTGGACTCGAACAGCCGCGGGGAAGTGCGCTGGATGAGCAACCGTAACAAAAGCTGGGATCTGATGAGTTGGCCGCATCTGGGGTATTCGGATTTTTATCTGAAAAGCCTCGATATGCTCTGCCAGGAGGCGGCGCTGGTGATCGCCGCGGGCGGACGCTATTGTTTTTGTGAATTGGCCTCCGGCATTCGCGCCTCGCAGCAGGTCGACTGGCGGCTGCGGCGGCTGCGCCGGGTCGGAGAATTCGTCCGCGCCCGGGCCGGATTCTGCCGCGGCGCGGAGCCGGTGCCGGAGATTGCCGTCCTGCGCAGCGGCAACGGCCGGCGCCGCGAATGCGTCCGGTCGGATTTCGACGCCGCCTACGTGGCGGTGCTCGCATTGCTGGACAACCAGTACGGCGTCGATTTCATGGATGAACAGGCGTTGGCCGGCCGGCTGGATGAATTCAAGGTGGTCGTCCTGCCGGAGACAGAGCACCTGGACGCGGCAACGGTGGCGGCGCTGAAGGCGTATGTCGAACGCGGCGGTCGCCTGCTGGCGGTCGGCGTGGAAACCATGGAGAGCTTCGGCATGGAATACTTCGGGATCACCGGTATGGATGTGGAAACCGTTTCGCCGCTGGCGCACCGCCAATGGAACTTCGCCGAAGTGAAAGACGAGACGCCTTTTTACTTCATCGCCGACGAAACCGACGGCGTGTTCCCGGTCAGTTCGG
Source organism: Victivallaceae bacterium (assembly GCA_031549115.1). GTDB lineage: Bacteria > Verrucomicrobiota > Lentisphaeria > Victivallales > Victivallaceae > JAVBQJ01. Next base: position 5,829 of record JAVBQJ010000147.1, on the reverse strand, counting down.
CACGATGGGGTCTGATCCGGGGAGTGAAAAACGCGGAAGCCTTCGAGGCGCTCTATGCGTCATACGAACCGGACAGATCGGCGACCGGCTGTCCGGCGGCGGTCCTGGCCGTCCGCGGCTCCGGCCGCGTCGCAGCACTTCCGGCGAATTTTTTTACGGCATACCGAAAGCACTTTTTTCTGCCGGAAGCCCGTAAATTTATCGGCCGCCTGATGGCGCGGCTCTATCCGACGCGCGACATCGAAGTCACCGCGCCCTCGGTCATCGACGTGATGTTCCGCCGGAAAGACGGCGCGTTGCTGATCCATCTGCTCAACCGCTCCACCGGAAGCGCGACATCGCCCGATCGCAAAATGATCGACGAAATCCCGCCTGTCGGCCCGATCGAACTCAGGGTGCGTTGCGACGATATCCCGGCTGCCGTGACACTTCTTCCCGGTGCCGAAGAGCTGTCCTTCCACTGGAACCCGGACCATCGGGGCGGAATCGCCCGGATCACCGTCCCTTCGGTGCGAATCCATGCCGCGGTCAGCGTGCGGATTTGAGAGGAGCGGCGCATGCTCGACTGGATTTTCGCCGCAGGCAGCGGACTCGCCAACAGCGCGGTCGGTTTTTCCATCAAGGGGGCACAGGACTCCCGCTGCCGTACCTCGCACATCGGGCTCGTCGGCTGCGGCTGCGCCGCGCTCTTCATGCTGGGGGCGCTGGCATGGTTGCCGGGACTGCGCTTCGTCCCCGGATCCTGGCTGTGCGGAGCGGCGATGGGGGCGCTGTTCGTCGCGGGCCTTTCGTTGAATTTGCCGGCCAACCGCCGGGGACCGTCCTCGGTGGCCTGGAGCATGGCCAATATGGGGTTGTTGATTCCGATCGGCCTGTCGTGGCTTTGCGACGAGACACCGGTCTGGAGCGACGGCTTGATGCTGGCCTGCTTTCTCGCGATGATCGCGGCGTTTTCTCGCGGCGTCGCGCGCGCCGGCGACGCCATCGCCGGCTCCAGGCGAAGTTATGTGCTGCTGCTGTCGGCGGTTTTTCTGGTCAACGGGCTGTTGATGTTCTGTTTCAAATGGAATCAATTGCACTATCCCGACGCCAGCAAAGCGGGTTTTCTCGCGGCGGCGTACAGTTGCGCGACGCTGCTGTTCGCACTCCCGCCGGCAAAAGGGCGGTGGAAGCGGACGACCCGTGCGGAATTCGGCTGGGGCGCCGCGCTGGGCGTCTCGCTCGGGCTGACGCAACTGCTGATGCAAGCGGCGATGAGCCTGCCGGCGGTGATCGTATTTCCGTTGGTTCAGGGGTTGTCCCTGGCGGGCGGGGTCTTGCTGATGACGGCGTTTTTCCGGGAACGGCTGAACCGGTGCAAGATCGCCGGACTGGTGTTCGGCATCGGGGTCATCGTCACGAGCGTCATGCGCTGAACGCGGTCTTTCTTCAACCTGAAACAGTACATTGCCAAGGTTATCAGCGTGGATAAGGAAACGATCAAAGCTGCTTTACGGCTGGAAAGTTCGACTAAAAGTCTACATTGAATTCATGATAAGGCCGATCCAGTTCGCCGCCGAACCGTAATCGGTCGAGATCGCGATCAGGCGCGCGTTGTGCCGGAAACAGGCCGCCGCTATATTGCCCGAACCGGCCGCGTTGAGCTTGTAAGCCAGATCAGCCTCGGCTTCACGCTTGTCCACTGCCGCCATCGCCGCGCAGTGAATCACCGCACCCGCCCGCGCCATGGTAAAAAAACGGTCAAAACCGGCGTCGTCGATAATGTCGCACTCCGGCAGATCGGCTATCACTAATTCATGTGCCGGCAATTCTTTTTGCAGCGTTCGGTCCAGCATCCCTTTGCCGCCGATGATGAGAATCCGCATTTACCGTTCCTCTCACGGCTCGATTTCCGTCAGCGGCGGATGTGTCGTATCTTTCGGAGAAAGAATCCACGTTTCCGGCTTGACGCGCCAGTCGATTCCGAGCGCCGGATCGTCGAAAGCGATTCCCCGTTCATGACCGGGCATATAGAAGTTGTCGCATTTGTAGGCAAAAACAACTTCGTCGCTCAATACCGCAAAAACGTGGGCAAAGCCGCGCGGAATATAAAGTTGACGCTTGTTGGCTCTGGAAAGCTCCACCGCCACATGCCGTCCGAACGTCGGCGACCCCTTGCGGATATCGCCGGCGACATCCAGTACGGATCCGGCAATCACCCGCACCAGTTTGGCCTGCGTATAAGGTGCGGCCTGGTAATGCAATCCGCGCAATACGCCGAATCGGGAACACGATTTATTGTCTTGCATGAAATCCGCTTTGGCGCCCAGTTCTTCATATTTTGCACGGTTCCACGATTAAAAAAATATCCTCTGGCATCGCCGAACACCTTCGGTTCAAGGATGACCACATCGGGAACAGCAGTTTCAATCCGCTTCATCGCCCTTCCTGTTCAAGTAAACGCAACACATATTGACCGTATTCGGTTTTCAACATGCCCTGGATGGCGCTGCGAATTGCATCGGCGGTCATCCAGCCGTTTTGCCAGGCGATTTCGGGCAGGCAGGCGACCTGCAGCCCTTGTCGCGACTGAATGGTGTGAATGAAATTGGCGGCCTCCAGCATGCTTTCATGCGTACCGGTATCCAACCACGCATAACCGCGCCCCAGCCGCTCCACCTGCAATTTACCGCGCTCCAGGTAAACATTGTTGACTGTGGTGATCTCCAGCTCGCCGCGCGCCGACGGTTGAATCGTCCGGGCGATTTCCACCACGTCATTATCGTAAAAATAAAGACCGGTGACAGCATAGTTGGATTTCGGGTTGGCGGGTTTTTCCTCGATCGAAACCGCTTTGCCGGCACCATCGAATTCGACCACGCCGAAGCGTTCCGGATCGCAGACGTAATAGCCGAAAACCGTAGCGCCTTCGCTGCGGGCCGCCGCCTTTTTCAGCCGCTCCGTCAGGTTGGCGCCGTAGAAAATGTTGTCTCCCAGCACCATGGCTACCCGGTCAGGACCGATGAAATCCGCGCCGATGATGAAGGCCTGCGCCAGCCCTCCCGGAAACGGTTGGACCGCGTACGAAAGATTCACCCCGAAACCGGCACCATCGCCAAGCAACCGATGAAATCCGGCCTGATCCTCCGGGGTGGTGATCACCAGAATGTCCCGGATCCCCGCCAGCATCAGTACCGAAAGCGGGTAATAGACCATGGGCTTGTCGTAAACCCCCAACAGGTGCTTGGAGACTCCACGTGTGATCGGATGCAGGCGCGAGCCCGCACCGCCGGCCAATACGATACCTTTCATTACTTCACCCCTCCCAAACGTTGACCGGAATACTTTTTCTCGCGGATCGGCCGCCACCACCAGTCATTTTCCAGATACCACGCCACGGTGCGGCGAATGCCGGAATCGAAGTCCTCTTCCGGTTCCCAGCCCAGTTCGCTGCGCAGTTTGTCCGCGTCAATGGCATACCTCCTATCGTGTCCCGGACGGTCGGCGACGAAGGTGATCTGATCGGCGTAACTTCCGCAGCCCCTGGGCTGCAGCTCATCCAGAATCCGGCAGATCGTCTGAACCACTTCCAAATTGGTGCGTTCGTTGCGCCCGCCGACATTATAGGTTTCGCCGGGAGTACCCTTTTGATTGATCAGCCACAACGCTTTGGCGTGGTCGTCGACATACAGCCAGTCGCGGATATTATCGCCTTTCCCGTAGATCGGCAAGGGTTTGCCGTCCAACGCATTCAGAATCACCAGCGGAATTAGTTTCTCGGGAAAGTGATACGGCCCATAATTATTGGAACAGTTGGAAATCAGAACCGGCAAGCCGAAGGTGTGCCCCCAGGCGCGTACCATGTGGTCACTGGCGGCCTTGCTCGCCGAATACGGCGACTTCGGATCGTAGGGGGTACTTTCGGTAAACAACCCCTCACTTCCGAGTGAACCGTACACTTCATCGGTCGAAATATGTTGAAAACGGAACGCCTTGCCGCTCTTTTTCCAATAATCGGTGGCGATATGCAGAAGATTGGCCGTACCCATCACATTGGTCTGAACAAATTCCAACGGGTTGTCGATCGAGCGGTCGACATGCGATTCCGCTGCCAGATGCATGATCGCATCCGGCTGAAACGCTTCGAATACCGCCGCAACCGCCGGATCGGCGACATCCATTTGCGTAAAGTGATAACGCGGCGAATCGGAAGCCTCGCGGAGGCTTCCCTGATTGCCCGCGTAGGTCAGTTTGTCGAGATTGACAACCTCGGCCGATTTATTTTTCACCAGATACCGGATCAAAGCCGACCCGATGAATCCGGCACCGCCGGTTACAATGATTCTTTTCATATTCTTTCTTTCACTTTTTTATTACCGGGACCTTGGCCCAGCCGTTGGCGGATTCGGTGAACTCGCGGCAAGTGAAAACCCAGATCACAAATTTCTTATTTTGAAGCCAGGCCGGATCTTTGGCGGCTTTGCGGTACAGATTGACCCGCACCGGCGTCGACGCCGAACCCTTGACCGCCATCCGGTCGACCGACATCTGCAATGCGACCGCCAGCTGCTCGCCCAGTCCGGCGCCTTCGGCCAGCATGTCGCCGCCGCTGGAGAAAATCAACCCGTGACTGTCCGACAGCAGCAGAACCGGGCTGTCGTCACTGAAAACTTCACCGCTGACGGTCTGCAAGGTCACCGACTCGGACGGTACCGCGTTTTTATCGAGCGACAATGCCAAATCTCCGGCAATCAGCTCTTCGCACACGACGACCGGAAAACCCGTTTCCCCTTTCAGGCCGATCCGTTCGGCGAGCTTCGCCGCGGCAACGGCGATTCCCGCCGGACTCCAGTGCGAATCGGTTTTGCAATAAACGCCCCGATCGTGCGCCGCGATGAAATCCGGCGTCAGGTCCAATATCTCCACACCTTGCGCGCTCAACTCCTTTTCTAACTCCTGCAGATATTGCGCCGCTTCTCCCGTTTCCAAGCCATCGGCCGGGTAGACCGCCAACTTCGGCGGTACCGGCATCACAATAAGCTGAATTCCCAACGCTTTGAGCTGTTCGTTGAAATCCACTATCGCCGGAATCGGATCGGCGTTTTCGCTCTTGGTGGCCTTCGACACCTCTTTCACCCGACCGCCGGCGAAGGGGCCCGCCGCCAGATGCTCCAGTTCGTTTTTCGAATACAGCCAACCGTCTTCGCCGACATAAGTGATGGTTTTCTCCTTCACCTCCGGCAGCATCGCCTGCGCCGTTTCCGCGACGTCGGCAGCGTGGAGCATGGATCCCAGGAACAACAGACCAAGCCACTTTTTCATCGTGTTTCTTTCTCCTTGATTTCGCCCCAGCAGGGCTCTTGCAGCAACAATTCGTCATTATCCAGCTCGCTGCGGTTCCAACTGCCGAATTCGGCTTCGTAATCGGTCCACGGCGCCAATTCGAGCGTCACGATTTCGCCCAGCCGCAGCCGGGCCGCCGGAGTCCAGACGTTGTCGCGCATGCTGGCCATATAAACCAGCGCCTGATCGGCGCCGCCGTCGATATCGCCCAAATGCACGCTCATCACATGATCCTTGTACGGCGCCGAATTCGGCCGCGGCACTTCGGAGATCGCCAATACCGTACCGGTCACCGTCAGCGGCGCATCCGGCGCCAGGAAGGTCGCTTCCGGCGCTTCACCCAAGGTCAGATCCAACATCTTCCAATCGCCGTCGGCCAGCTCGCGAATGGCGAATTCGTAAATCACCGCCTCCTTGCCCTCCAGCCGGTCGCGCCCGCGCTTCAATTCATTCGCCAGCAGCTGCCGCGTCGCATATGCCCCGGCATCGTTGCGTGCGATCACGTCG
>JAVBQJ010000041.1:0-9103 GCA_031549115.1 Victivallaceae bacterium | reverse complement strand
CACCAATCAAAAATTAAATACTATTCTTTTTGTGTTGTTTGGGGGTGGTGGGGGGGGGGGGGGTGGGGGGGGGGCCGCGCCCCCCCACCCCCTCCCCCGGACCCCCCCCCCCCCCCCCCCCGTGCCTTCTCCCCTCTTTCGCCTAATAACGTTTGAATCGCGGCGGCGGCGCAGGCCAGGCCGAAGGCGGCGGGGAGGTAGGAGATGGTGCCGACCATGCTGGCGTGGTGTCCTTCGGCGTCGTCGACGGCGCGGACGGCGCCGGGCGGGACCGGTTCGGGGGAGAAGACCACCCGGACGCCTTTGGTGATGCCGTAATGCTTCAATCGGGCGCGTACGGCGCGGGCGAGCGAACATTGATAGGTTTTGGATATGTCGCACTCCTGCAGCCGGTAGGGGTCGAGGCGTCCGCCGGAGCCCATGGAGCTGATGAAGGCGAGGCGGCGTTCGACGCAGGCGCGGATAAAATGAACTTTTGGGGCCAGGGTGTCGATGGCTTCGACGACGAAATCGTAAGGGGTTTCAAGCAGCGCCGGAATCGCTTCGCCGGTGATGAATTCGGGAATCGCTTCGACTTCGGCATCCGGATTGATATCGAGAATCCGGCGGCGCCACGCATCGGTTTTCAATTGGCCGACGGTGCTTTTCAGCGCGATCAGCTGGCGGTTGCGGTTGGTGTCGTCGATCCGGTCGCCGTCGACAATGGTCAGGCGGCCGATGCCGGCCCGCGCCAATTGTTCGAGCGCGTAGCCGCCGACGCCGCCGATGCCCAGCACCAGTACCCGGCTGTTTTTGAGTCGTTCGAGGCCCCCGGTCCCGATCAGGAGTTCACTCCGCGCCAGGAAGTCCGCGCTCATTGGTCCCCCCGGTAAGCCGTCTGCGGTTCGGCCACGGCGAGCTGTTGCCGGATCAGCCCGGCCTCGTACATGCTGAGTGCTCCCGCCCGCGAAATGATGACATGATCGACCAGCCGGATACCGGCGACATTGAACACCTTGAGGATTTTGTCGGTCACGTCGCGGTCTTCGGCGGAGGGCTTGCAGACGCCGCTGGGGTGGTTGTGAATCAGAATGGCGCCCGATGCGTGGTGCCGGGTACAGCCGAGCACCAGATTGCGCGGATATACCATCGCGCGGTCGACTGTGCCTTCGACGATTTCAAAGTCGATCACCTGCAGATGGCTGTCGACATAGACCGTCATGAAACACTCCATATTATTGCCGCCGATCTTCATCCGGGCGAAGTTGACGGTCGAGGCCAGACTGTCGAGTGTTTCGACCCGGCGCATCCGGGTTTCGAGATAATCGGCGCCGAGCTGCCGCACCAGATGCAGCAGAACCGCCGCCTGCTCCCCGATTCCCGGCACCTCCTGCAGTTCGTCGACCGAAGCCTCCAAAACCCCCGCCAGATCTTTGAAGCGCAGCAGCAATGCCCGTGCAATCGGCTTGACATCGCGGCGCGGAATGGCGAACATCAGCAGCAGTTCCAGCTTTTCATACGGTAGCATGCCGGCGAGGCCGCTCAACCGGTAACGGTCGCGCAGGCGTTGCCGGTGCCCGTGGTAATCGGGAGCCGCTGCCGGGGTTTTGGCTGTCATGATTTCCGCTCCAATACCGTGAACACTTCAAAATGAGCCGAACGCGGGAACATGTTGAGCAGCCGCGCCTGCCGCAATTGGAAGCCGCTGCCGATCAGCGAGCCGAGATCGCGCAAAAGCGTCGCCGGGTTGCAGGATATGTAGATCAGCCGGCGCACCGGATGCTCCACCAGCGCTTTGCGGGCTTGCCAGGTCAGGCCGGTACGCGGCGGGTCGACGACGACGACCGCCTCCGGCGACAGTTCTTCCAAATGCTCTCCGAGCCATTCGGCGGCATCGGCGCAGTGAATCCGCTCCGGATCGCCGCCGAAGCGGACGACATTGGCGCGCGCGGCTTCGACTGCGGCGGCATCGGACTCGACGCCGGAGACCCGTTTCACCCCGGCGGCCAGCGCGGCACAGGCAAAGAAGCCGCTACCGCAATACGCGTCCACCACTTCGGTGACCCGGTGCGAACGGACGAATTCGGCCACCAGCTCCCACAGCGCCGCCATGCCGGCGGGATTGACCTGAAAGAAGCTGCCGCGCGGCACTTGAAATTCGCCTCCGGGGACCTGTTCGGTCAATTGCGGTTCGTCACGGTGCGGCCGGTTGCGCCAGTACACCACGCCGTCGCGTTCGGAGTGACGCAGCGTCAGCTCCATCCGGTCGTGGAGGGTATGGAAGAAGCCCGGATCGGCGCGCAGCTCCGCCAATTTGGCGTTGATGGCCGGATGCGCCAGTGCGCATTCGGGAATGTCGGTGACCGAACGGTTGTCGCTGCCGATGTAGCCGAGCGCCGGATCGCCTCCGGCCTTGGCCATATGCAGAACGATTTTGTTGCGGTAGCGCTCCGAAGCGCCCGGGGCCAGCGGCGGCAGCAGCACGTTTTCGACTTCGACACCGGGGAGTGTGCGCAGAAATTCCCGCAACTGCCGGTTTTTCAACTTCACTTCACCCTCGATGGCGACATGCCCGTAAACGCAGCCGGGGCACTTGCCGTGATAGCGGCACACCGGTTGGATCCGGTGCGGCGACGGCTCCAGCAACTCCGCCACCCGGCCGCGGAGAAAATCCGGTTTGGCCTGGACGATTTTCACCGCCGCCGCTTCTCCGGGGATGACGCCGGGCACGAAAACCACCTGCCCGTCCAGATGGCCCAGGCCATCGCCGCCGAACACGGTTTTTTCAATACGGATACGAACAGTGCTGCCGACTTTCAAGGGGTGTCCTCCAATGCGTTGTTGTCTTTCCCAATAAAATAGCACGGAAACCGCCTTTTTAAATGGGGAAGCAACAATTTTTGCTAAAAAAGGGGCTTCCGGCGTGACAACTGTCCTTTGCCGTGGTATAGTATACGGATGCTTTGTAGTACATCGAGAAAGAATTTCAGCCAGCAAGAGGTGAAAACATGGCGGTGCCGCTTTTGGATTTGACGGCTCAATATAAGAGCATGCGCGATGAAATCATGCAGGAAATCAGCGAGGTCTGCGATTCCCAGCGCTTCATTCTGGGGCCCAAGGTCGAAAAATTCGAACAGGAAGCCGCCGTCTATTGCGGCGCCGGATTCGGCGTCGGCGTCACCTCCGGCAGCGACGCCCTGATTATGGCGCTGATGATCGAAGGCATCGGTGCCGGCGACGAAGTCATCACCACGCCGTTCACCTTTTTTGCCACCGCGGGCGCGATCGTCCGCGTCGGCGCCACGCCGGTCTATGTCGACATCGATCCGGTGTCTTTCAACATCGACCCGGCGCAGATCGAAGCGAAAATCACGCCGAAAACCAAAGCGATCATCCCGGTGCATCTGTTCGGCCAGTGTGCCGATATGGACCCGATCCTCGACATCGCGCGCCGGCACAAGCTGATTGTGATCGAAGACGCCTGCCAGGCCATCGGTTCGGAATACAAGGGCAAGCGGGCCGGTTCGATGGGCGATTACGGCGCTTTCAGCTTTTTCCCGAGCAAAAATCTCGGCTGTTTCGGCGACGGCGGTCTGGTGACCGCGAACGATCCGGAAAAGGCCCGGCTGCTGAAGATCTTCCGCAACCACGGCCAGAGCTCGACCTATCTGCATGAATACGTCGGCGGCAACTTCCGTATCGACGCGCTGCAGGCGGCGATCCTTTCGATCAAGCTGCGTTATCTGGATTCCTGGACGCAAGGACGGCAGGCGAACGCCGCCGATTACCGGAAGCTCTTCGCCGAAGCCGGCCTGGGCACGGTCAAGCTGCCGGGCGAATCCGCCTATCCGGAGCGCCACATTTACAACCAGTTCTCGGTGTTGATCCCGGACGGCAAGCGCGACGCGGTCAAGGAATACCTGACCGGCAAGGGCATCGGTTGTTCGATTTATTATCCGCTGCCGCTGCATCTGCAGCCCTGCTTTGCTTCGCTCGGGTACAAAAAGGGTGACATGCCGGTCTCCGAAGCGATATCGGCTGCGATCCTGTCGTTGCCGATTTATCCGGAAACCACCACGGAACAGCGTCGCGAAGTGGTCGCGGCGATCCGCGAAGTTCTCGGGTAATACATGGGCTCCAAACACGAAAACGAACGTGAATTCAAAGCGCAGAGCTATTGGCGGCTGTTGGCATATACCAAGCCGTACCGGTTGCGGTTGACCATCGGTATTCTGGCGGGTTTTCTGGTCGGCGGTTCGCTGCTGTTCAGTCTGCTGCTGATTCCGAAAATGGTCGGTGTGATCGCGCCCGGGGATTCCAAAGAGGAGCGTACCGCCTGGTCGGAGCAATCGCGCGCGGTCGTGGCTGCGATCGAAGCCGATTCGTCATTGACCTCCGAACAGCGCATGGCAATGGTGATGGAAATCCTGCATCCGGAGGATGACGATCCGGAGTTGACCCGGATGGTGGCGCAGGTCAACGACTATGCGGCGCGTTACAATCTGCCGGCGCAGGCGAGCAAAAACACCTTGACGGTGACCTGGCCGTGGCGTTGGGAGATTCCGCTCACCAATGTGGACGGGCAGCTGTCATGGCAGCTGTTCGCCGTGTACATGGCGGCGTTCGTGCTCGTGTGGTTCCTGAAGAACCTGGCGACCTATATCAACCACTATTGCACGCGCTGGGTCGGTGCACGGGTGGTGGCGGATTTGCGCAACTACATCTTTCGCAAGCTTTTGGATCAGTCGTTGCGTTTTTATGGCAAAATGGATATCGGTCACCTGATCAGCCGTTGTACCAACGATACTTCGGCGATCGAAAACTCGGTCTCCAACACCATTGCCGATGCGACGCGCTGCCCGATTGAAATTCTCGCCTGTGTCGGCGCTTTGGTCTATTTCAGTTTGAAGCTGAACAACTACATGCTGCTGGTGGTGCTGCTGGTCGGCGTGCCGCTGATCGTGCTGCCGGTGGCGATTCTGGGACGCAAAATCCGCAAGGTGTACAAGTCCAGTTTCGCCCGTATCGCCGAAGTCATCTCCCGGATGCATGAGGTGTTCACCGGTATTCTGGTGGTCAAAGCCTACCACACCGAAGAGACCGAAAACCGCCGTTTCGAACAGGTCAACCGCCGTTATTTCAAGCTGGTGGTCCGGGCGATGCGGCTGCAGCTCCTGGTGAGCCCGTTGATGGAGGTGGTGGCGGTCTCCGGCACGATGGTGTTTCTGCTTTTCGCCTACAGCCAGGGGACGACCCTGAGCCAGCTGGCCGGTCTCTTGGCGCCCGCGTTCATGGTCTACCAGCCGATTAAAAGCCTGTCCAAGGTGGTTTCGGATCTTCAGCGCAGCATGGCCGCCGCGGATCGTTATTTCGCCATCATGGATACCGACACCTCGCTGGTCGAAAAGCCCGACGCGGTGGAGCTGAAGGATTTCCGCGACGCCATCCACTTCGAAAATGTCGTGTTCGCCTACGATCAGCGCAAGATTCTCGACGATGTGTCGCTGGACATCCCGAAAGGCAGCGTCGTCGCCGTGGTCGGTGAAACCGGTTCCGGAAAAACCACCATCGCCAACCTGATCGCCCGCTTCTATGACGTCGATTCCGGCCGCGTCGCCATCGACGCCGTCGATGTCCGCGACTATACCATCGAAAGTCTGCGCCGGCAAATCGGCATCGTCACCCAGGACGCAATCCTTTTCAACGACACCATCGCCAATAACATCGCCTACGGTTGTCCGTCCGCGACCCGGGAGCAGATCGAAGAGGCCGCCAAACAGGCCAATGCCCATAAATTCATCGTCGACGGCCGTCACCGCGACGGCTATGACACCGAAGTCGGAGAAAAAGGCTTCAAGCTCTCCGGCGGCGAAAAACAGCGCATCGCCATCGCCCGGGCGATCTTGCGCAATCCGCCGATCCTGATCCTCGACGAAGCCACCAGCGCTCTCGACACGGTCACCGAGCGTCTGGTCCAGGAAGCGCTGACCCGGGTCATGGCCAACCGCACCGTATTCGCCATCGCCCACCGGCTCAGCACGATCCAGAATGCCAACCGCATCATCGTCCTCAACCAGGGCAAAATCATCGAATCCGGTACCCACCAGGAGCTGCTCGCCCTTAACGGGACGTATAAGAAGCTCCACGATACCCAATTCTCCCGCGGTTGATGCGGGGAATGTGTGATGATAGTGATGGCGATGGATTCGGGGTGCATTATGCGCCGCTGATGCGGCTTTGCGTGTGGAGAATTATGATAGTGGTTGCGGGGCCGCATTGCGCCCCGGCAACCGCGGGGGCCGGCCCCCATTCCCCCGGATCGCTCAGCCGCTCGGCTTCACGTCTTTGCCGCCACCGGGCGGCAAAGACTCTCTTCGCTGCTCACTCCCTGCCGGTCGTTCGTGCGCGACCCCCTCAGCGCGCTGAAGCGCGCCGTTCGCCGGGGGAGGCTCCGTGCCGTGCTCCTTGGCCGCGATGCGGCCAATTCCTAACGGCACGGTCGCGCCTGACCGGCGCTCCACCCGTGCGCGCTCACAATTGGACGGTTGGCGTTAGGCGTGTGGATCATGTCGAGTCTCGCAACCAATCCGTATTGCATACCCGAGGCGGCAGATCCGACAACAGGCGTGGGTCCTGAAGGGGGTAGCTGGGGGAAACGACGAGTTTCCCCCGGAGGCGCCCTCCCGCCGCAGTCGGCAAGGGTGGCGGCTTTGTGGTGGTCTGGCCGGTTTGATGCGGCGACAGGCGCTCTCGGAAGAATTTCCAAAAGGTCGCGGAAGATGCCAAAGGCATCTGGAGCAGAGGTGCAGGGTCGGTGACCCTGCCGTGGGGGTGTGGGGGACGAGAAGTCCCCCGCATTTTCTCCCATCACCCTCTTCGGGTCAAGCGCATCCATTCTTCGCAGGCGGCGAAAACGGTGGCGGGAACGGCGCCGGCGCCGGCTTCGAAATTACAGAAGACACCGCCGTCGGGGGTGCCGAGTTTTTCGTAGACATCGCGAACGGCTTGGCGACCGGCTTCGGGGTTGGGGTCGCAGAGGGTGTGTTGGCGGTCGAGTTCGCCCCAGAAGGTGATTTTGCCGCGTGCTATCCGGCTGAGGTAATCGAGATCCATGCAGAAGAGCTGGGAATTGAGCGCGTCGACGCCGATTTCGATCAGGTCCGGATAGATCTCCTGAATGCAGCCGTCGGAGTGCATGAATACGAACTTGCCGGCCCGGTGGCCGATGTCGCAATATTCGCGGTAGCGGGGTTTGAACAGTTCACGCCATACCGGGGGCGGAATCAGCAATGCCAGCTGGGTGCCCCAGTCGTCCATGAAACGGATCGAATCGACTTCGGTTTCGGCCCAGAATTCCAGTTCGCGGCGGTAGAAATCGTGAATGAGTTCGAGCAATTCGTCGACGCCCGGTTCGCGCAGCAGCATATCCATCATCGCGTCTTCGCTGCCGCGGAGAAACTGGTAACGCTCCCACAGGCGCGGACAAACCTGCACGGTGGTGAATTTGTCGGTGGAGCGGCAGAATTCATTGACTTTCCGGATCGCTTCCCGGCGCGCTTCGCCGGTCGGAATCAGCTCTTCCGGAGGAACCACCTTGCGCCACTCCGACGGATCGGTCACCATCGGATGCTTGACTTCGCCGATGACGCCGGGCAGCAGATTGACGAATTCGCAGCCCCATTCATCGATGTAAGTTCCGGCGGCGAAGATATCGCCGTTTTCGCGTTTGCCGCTGCCGCACGGGTGCGGCGGACAGACGATATCGGACGGATATTCCTCGCGCAGCCGTCGTGCCGCCTCGGGGTGCTCCAAGCTGAAAATCGGCAACATCCAGACATCGATCGGCGCCCGCTCCGGCTGTTCAAAGGTCAGACACCGCCGCACAATCTCGCGTGAACTCTGTTTCATGACAGCAACCTTTCCTGTTGTATTTTTTCCCGTTACAATATAGTATAACCGCGTTTCCGGGAGTTGCGTTCAATTTTTGCGCCGGAAAATTTTAAACAACAGTGGAAATTATCGCAACTCCGGTTATAGTAGTTTCATGGCTGTAAACACAACGCAAAATCATGTGACCCGCTTTTGCTTCCAGGAGCCGGAGTTTCTCCTGCCCGCCGGAATTTTGCTGGTGGGGCGGCAGGATACACGGGACGCCACCCGGCTGGTTCCGCACGTCCATGCCGGCGCATTCGAGCTCTGCTTCATTGCGTCCGGCGAGATGGGATATCAATTGGAGAACCGGAGTACCCGGATCCGGGCCGGTGAATTGCATCTGTGCCGCCCCGGCGTCGAACACGCCGGCGTCAACCGGCGATTGACCCCGTCGCTGTTGTATTGGATGGAAGTACAGCCGGAGCAGCTGCTGCCGCCCGGCCCCGAACGGGACTTTTTCGACCGCGCTGCCACCGGAAAATGCCGCTTGACCCGCCCGGATTTCTGGCGCGCAATCTTTCAGGAAATGCTCGCCGAGTGCGCCAACCGGACTCCGGGGTGGCAGGAAATGCTGTGCAATTATGTCCGTTTGCTGCTGCTGGAGCTGACCCGGGAATTTTCCGCGGAAGCGCCGCCGCGCTATTCACTGCCGGTCCGTAAAGTTCTCCGCGCCATGCGCGAAGACCCCCGCGGGCAACGCCCCCTCGAAGAACTCCTCAACCACGCCGGCATCGGCGGCAGCGCCCTGTACGTCCGGTTCCGCGCCGAAACCGGCTACTCCCCCCACGAATACCGGCTGCAGCAACGCATCGGTGCCGCACAGAAATTACTGGAAACCACCCGGGAAGCTGTCACCGCCATCGCCCACGCCTGCGGCTTCACCTCCAGCCAATACTTCGCCGTCGTCTTCCAACGCCGTACCGGCTACACCCCCTCCGCCTGGCGCCGTATCAAAAGTTGAAAATGGTGGGGAAATTTGGAGGGGGAAGAGAAACATTTTGAGGAAATGTTTCTCTTCCCCCTCCAAACCACCCCCATCTTTTCCAAACCTTTTCAACGTAATTTTTTGCCTCGTTGGGCAAAAAATGGAGTAGTATTTCCGCTCCGATTTATGTTTTTGCTGCGCAAAAACATAAATCGTACACAAAAAGGTTTGAGGGGGATGGGAGAAGGCAGCCCCTTTCCTCAAAAG
>JAVBQJ010000006.1:0-11385 GCA_031549115.1 Victivallaceae bacterium | reverse complement strand
CCCATCTTTTCCAAACCTTTTCAACGTAATTTTTTGCCTCGTTGGGCAAAAAATGAGCTGCGATATCAAATTTAAAGCTCCGATTTATGATTTTGCGCAGCAAAATCCTAAATCGTGACACAAAAAGGTTTGAGGGGGATGAGAGAGGGGGTTCGGGGGAGGGAGAAGGGAGCCCCTTTCCTCAAAAGGGGGCCCTTCTCCCTCCCCCGAGACGCCTGCATCAACCTATGGAACGACTGCCATTTCGAGGGTTTGCGGTTCGTTGGGGTCTTTGTTTTTTTGGTGTTCCTGGCGGATCAGTGTTTTCAGGCGGGAGATTTCCCGGCGCATGATGAAGAAGCTGATCAGGAAGGCGGCGGAGTCGCCGATGGGGCCGGAGAAGAGCACGCCGCTGTAACCGAAGAGCAGCGGCAGGAGGAAGGTCAGCGGCAATTGAAACAGCAGTTGCCGCAGCATGGCGATCAACAGTGCGGTCGGCGCGCGGCCGACGCCCTGGAAGTATTGAGAGATCAGGATGGTGCCGCAGCCGAGCGGCAGCAGCAGCAGGAACCAGCGCATCGAGTAGACGCCGATTTTCAACAGTTCGGTATCGTTGTCGGCGAGGAACATTTGGATCACGGTGGTCGGGAAGAGCTGTACCAACAGATACGGAGTCACCGCAATCAGCGCCGAAAGCCAGACGGATTTGTAAAAGATATCGATTACGCGGCGGTATTTCCGCGCGCCGGTGTTGTAGCCGATCAGGGGCTGCATGCCCATGCAGATGCCGAACAATGGCGTCAGCAGCAATTGATTGATGGTCAGAATGATGCCGAATGCCGCCATGGCCATGTCGCCGCCGTAATCCTTCAGCATGTGATTCTGTGCCGTCCAGATGATCGACCCGGCGATATTGATGGCGAACGGCGAACAGCCGTTGTACAGGACGCCCCACAGCATCTTCCACCCGTAAAAGCGGAAGGTGCGCCAGTCCAGCTTCACGACACTGTGGCCGCGCCAGAAGAAGTGCATCACCCACAGCGCCGAAGCGGTCTGCGCGATGACCGTGGCCCAGGCGGCCCCTTGCATACCCCATTGGAAGCGGACGACGAAGACATAGGCGAGGATCGCGTTGACTACGGCGCCGAGGATTTGCGTGAACATCGCCAGCGACGAAAAACCTTCGGCCCGGATCAGGTTATTCTGAAAACTCAACATCCACGGCAGTGTGCCCAGGAGCGACACCGACAAAAAGGCGCGGCCGTATTCGAGCGCCGACTCCGGCACCCCGAAAGCCCGCAGCAACGGATCGAGAAAGAGCAGCCCGCCGACGGTGATGGCCAGAGACGCGCCGATGAAAAGCGCCATGCTCAGTCCGAACAGGCGTTGCGCTTCCTCGTAATCGCGTCGGCCGAGGGCGATGGAATAAAGCACCGAGCTGCCGCGGCCGATCAGAATCGCGACGCCGAAAATCAGCATTGCAATCGGCATTGCCGCGTTCATCGCCGCCAGGCCCAACGGACCGATGTAGCGCCCGACGAAGATCCGGTCGATGACGACGTAAAAGCTGGAGATAAACAACCCGATCATCGACGGCAGCGCCAGCCGCAGCAGCAGCGGGGTTACCGCTTCCGTCCCCAATCGTTCGGTTTCCGTACGCATCTACTTTACTCCATCCGTCACATTATGCTATCCAATTAATATAGCACCGAATATTCGGTTTTCCTAATAATGAAGGCAAAAAAGTATCAATCTTCGAGAAAATGCCGGAACGCGGCGAGTTTTTCGGCGCGGGTGATTGCCGCCGCGGCCGGGCTGGTCGAGGGCAGACGGAAAACCGCTATGTCCGAAGCGAACAGCGTCGGAAAGGAACGTTTGAGGAAAGTATAAGCGGCACCGCCGTTGCAGCCGATCCGGCGGATGGTCGGTATTCGCTTCAGCAATGCGGGAATGGCATTGGGGACCGGGTTGCGGATATTGCCGTCGAGGCTCCCCGGACGCGAACCGGAGGCGAGGACGTCCCAGAGGGCGACGCCGTTCCGGGTCAGGTATTCCAACCGCTCAAGATAGGGGAGGGCGGGATCGAAGTGATAGATTTCTCCGAGGATGGACCAGAAGGCATTGCGCGGATGCGCGTAATATTGCTGTTGACGCAACGATTCATCGCCGGGCAGCGATCCGAGCAGCAGCACGGTCGCGCCCGGAACGGCCACGGGGGCAAAGGAGTTTTTCGGCGGCGGAATGTCTTCCATCATGCCGCATACTATAGCACATTTTTGTAAAAACGAAAAGAAAAATCGGAAAAGACGTTTTCTTCAGGCGTTTCACGTGTATATTATCGGTATTTGACAAATGAAAATCATCAGGGATGGATTATGTTGAAAGTAAGAATCTGCGGGATAACCAAATCGTATACACCGGATCAGCCGGTATTGAAGCCGATCCATCTGGCCGTGGAGGCAGGGGAACGCTTCTTTCTGTTGGGGCCGTCCGGCTGCGGGAAATCGACCTTGCTGCGCATTCTCGCCGGGTTGCTGACGCCGTCGACGGGAAGCGTTTTTTTCAATGATATGGATGTGACCGATCTGGCGCCGGAGCAGCGCAAAGCGCCGATGGTGTTCCAGAATTATGCGTTGTGGCCGAATATGACGGTGGCGGAGAATGTCGCTTTCGGCTTGCGCGCCGCCCGGAAGTACGACCGGGCCGCGATTCGGCAGCGTACGGAGGCGGCGCTGGCCACAGTGCAGATGACGGCATTTGCCGGCCGCCGTCCCGGCGCCCTTTCCGGGGGACAGCAGCAGCGGGTGGCGCTGGCGCGCTGCCTGGCGATCGATCCGCAATTGCTGCTGCTGGACGAACCGTTGTCGAATCTCGACGCCAGATTGCGCGACCGGATGCGTCTGGAGTTGCTCCATGTCTGCCGCGAACGGCAGTTGACCGCGATTTATGTGACCCACGACCGCAGGGAGGCGCTGAGCATGGCCGACCGCGCCGCGGTGCTCCATGACGGCGTCCTGCAGCAGGTGGATACGCCGATCGCGCTGTACCGCCGTCCGGCCAACCGCTTCGTCGCCTCGTTTCTCGGCGACGCCAATCTGCTGGACGCGGTGTTCGAGGGCGGAAACAAGGTGCGGGTGGAGGCGCTGCATGCTGTTTTCACGCTGGCCGAGGTACCGATCGCGGTGAAACCGGGAAGCCGGGTGACGCTGTTCTGCCGCCCCGAGGCGGTCCGTTTCGGCGAAGCGCCGGAGAACTCCTTTCGCTGCCGGCTGCAGGAGGGGCAATTCATGGGCGAAGCGTTCCACTGGACCTTTGCCGGCGGGCTGACGGTCACCGAGCCGGCGGCTCCGGAGCGGCAGACCGGCCGTGACTATGCGTTATCGGTGGAGCCCGGTCAACTGCGGATTCTGACGGAGTAGACGAAAAATGGGAAAACGCTGGTTGATCGGGTTGATTCCTTTGCTGTTGCTGCTGGCTTTGCCGTTTGCGCTGCGTCCGGCGCCGGAGAGCCGTCCTCCGGCCGATTCGGAGGCGAAGCGCCTGGTGATTTATACGCCGCACACCGAGAGTGTCAAACGGGAATTCGAACAGGCCTTCCGCCGCTGGTACCGGGAGAAGCACGGCCGCGATATCGTGCTGGATTTCCGCAGTCCCGGCGGCACATCGGATATCGTCCGGTACATCGACGACCGCTTCACCGCCGCGTTCCGGCAGGAGTGGGAGGCGGCCGGGCGTGCCTGGACGCCGGAAATTGCCGGAGCGTTCAGCGCGCCGAAGCTCGCCGGCGACGCCGCGCCTGAAGCGCGGCAGGCGCGGGAAATGTTTCTGGCCGGAAATACTTCGATGGGCGGCGATCTTTTTTGGGGCGGCGGCACCTTCGATCACGCCCGGCAGGCGTCTAAGGGGTAGGGGGTCGACGGCGGTATCGCCGAACGCCACCCGGAGTATTTCGTTCCGGAGGCGATGGCACCGGAGTTGTCCGGCGACCGGGTCTACGATGCCGAAGGGCGTTTTTACGGCGTCTGCCTGGCGAGCTTCGGCCTCTGCTACAATCCGGAGCGGATCCGGGAAATGGCCGATTCCCGTCCGCCGTCCAGTTGGGACGATCTGGCGCAGCCACGCTTTTTCGGACAGTTGGCAGTTGCCGATCCGACCAAATCCGGCTCGATTGCCAAATGTTTCGAGTTGATCGTGCAGCAGGCGATCATGGAAACGGTGGAAGCCGGTGGCGATGTCGCCTCCGGCTGGGATGCCGGAATCGACCGGATCCGGCGGATGGTGGCCAATGCGTCGGTGGTGACCGAAAGCGCTTCGCGGGTGGTCAATGATGTCGCCCGCGGCGAAGCCGCCGCCGGAATGGCGATCGATTTTTATGCGCTGACCACCGCGGAGTGGCTGGGGCTGCAATTTGCCGCGCCGCCGTCGCTGGTTTACGTGGTGCCGCACCGGGGCTCCTCGGTCTCCGCCGACCCGATCCAGCTGTTGCGCGGGGCGCCGGAGGCGGAGGCCGCGCGCGAATTCATCGGGTTTCTGCTGTCGCTCGATGGGCAGAAGCTGTTGAATTACCGGGTGGGAACGCCGGGAGGGCCGGAAAAGGCCGCGCTGCGGCGGGCTCCGGTGCGCCGGGAGCTGTACGCCGAGCCGTATCTGTCGTGGCGTTCCGACCCGGATTACAATCCGTACCGCGATGCCGGAGACGTGATTTATCATCCGGAGTGGACGTCGCCGTACTTCGGACTGTTGCGGGTGCTGGTCCGCTGCACGATGCTGGATGTCCAGGAGGAGTTGGCGCGGGCGTGGGAAGATATCATCGCCGCCGGCGGACCGGAGAAGGTGCCGGAAGCGTACCGGGAATTCAGCCGTCCGGTCTTTCCTTACCGGGAGGCGGCGATGATGGCCGACCGGTTGCGGGTGTCCAAAGACTGGGACGCGCGGGCGATTGCCGGCCTCAGGCGGGAATGGGCGGTTACGGCGCAAGAGCAGTATCTGCGCGCTTCCGCTCTGGCGAAGAGGGGGAGGTGAATAAGTGAAAGCGACGATGATCTGGAAATATGGTGTGGCGGTGCTTCTGCTCGGTTTCTTCCTGGTGGTGCTGGGCGGGCCGCTCCTGGTGGTGGTGCGTACCGGCATGGATCCGGCGATGTGGCTGGAGATTTTCCGGCACCCGGTTTACCGCGAGGGGTTGTGGAATGCCCTGGCGGTGGCGTTGGGGACGACCGCGCTGACCGCGGCGATCGCGCTGCCGATGGCGCTTTTGTACGACCGTTTCGACTTTCCCGGCAAATGGCTGAGCAATCTGGCGGTATTGCTGCCGATGATACTGCCGCCCTTTGTCGGCGCGTTGGGATTTCAGCAGCTGCTGGGGCATTACGGGGTGGTGAATGCCGTATTGGCGCATCTGGGGCTGGAGCCGGTCAACTGGCTGGGCGGCGAGGGGAGGTATTTCGCGGTCTGCCTGGTGGAGGCGCTGCACTTGTTCCCCATTCTGTATTTGAATCTGTTGACGGCGCTGGCCAATATCGATCCGGCGCTGGATGACGCGGCGCGCAATCTCGGCTCCGGCTGGCGGGAACGCTTTTTCCGGATCAAGCTGCCGCTGCTGTTGCCGGGGCTGTTTGCCGGCGGCAGTCTGGTGTTGATCTGGAGCTTCACTGAACTCGGCACGCCGCTGATGCTCGGCTTCACCCGGATTACGCCGGTACAGGTGTTCAACGGCCTCACGGAGCTGGAATCCAATCCGCTGCCGTTTGCGCTGGTGCTGATCATGCTGACGGTTTCGGCGCTGCTGTACCTGGGGGGGCGGCTGTTGCTGGGACGTCACTCCGGAAGCCTGGCGGCCAAGGGGATGACGCTGCGGCAGCCCGATACGCCGTCCGGCGCGGTGCGCTGGCTGGTGACGCTCTTTTTCGCCGGCGTCACGGTGCTGGCGGTAATGCCGCACCTGGCGCTGCTGCTGGCGGCCTTCGCCCGGCGCTGGTACGGCACGGTGTTTCCCGAGGGGTACACCCTGCGTTACTTCGGCGATGCCTTGTCGGATCCGTTGGTGCTGCCGAGCATCGTCAACAGTCTGGAGTATTCCGCTCTGGCGATGGTGATCGCGGTGATCGCGGGCTTCCTGACCGCGCTGATCGTCGAGCGCTGGAAGTTGAAAGGGGGTTGGCTTCTGGATCTCCTGGCGATGCTGCCGCTGGCGGTGCCGGGGATTGTGATGGCATTCGGTTTTCTGGGACTGGCGGACCGGCTGGGCGGAAAGTATTTCGATCCGGTGAACAATCCATTGCTGCTGCTGGCGGTGGCGTATGCGGTCCGGCGGCTGCCCTATGTGGTGCGGGCGGCTTCCTCCGGATTGCAGCAGACGCCGGAGGAGCTGGAATTGGCGGCGCGCAACCTCGGGGCTTCGGCCTGGCGGGTGTTGCGCTGTATCACGGTGCCGTTGATTGCGGCCAATCTCTTGGTCGGAATGATTTTCGCGTTCAGTTTTTCGATGTTGGAGGTGTCCGATTCGCTGGTGTTGGCGCAGAAGGCGGAATATTTTCCGATCACCCGGGCGATTTACGAGCTGTCGATGGTGCTCGGCGCCGGGCCGGCGCTGGCTTGTGCGTTCGGCGTGTGGGCGATGCTGTTTCTCGGCGCGACGCTGTTGGCGGCGACGTTGCTTCTGGGCAAAAAGATCGGAGCGATTTTCCGGCTCTGATCACCGTATGTTGCGGTTTGGAGGAGATTATGCATAAAACGATATTGATTTTTTGCCGTTGCGGGGATATAGTGAAATAACGAAAACCGGCAAATATTCGGGGGAAAACTATGAAATTTCTGTCGACACTCTGGGGAGTGACCATTCTGGCCGCAACAATGTGTGCCGCGGATATCGTGACCAAATCCGGAGAGGTCTTTAAAAATTATCAGATTCTCGGCGGCAATGAAGTTCGCATTGTGGTTTCTCACGATGGCGGCGACAGCGTGGTGCTGGTCGAGGACTGGCCCGATGATCGGCGTGATGAACTGCCCGGCCAAAAGCCGGAGGAGGAAGCCGCGCCGGAACCCGAGCCGGAGCCGGTGGTGGAATTCAAAGTACCTCCCCGGATATTGACGATGGCCGATGGGCGCGAATACCGGGAATATCAGATTTCCGGTACCTCTGCCGATGGGGTGGTGGTGATTCACGAGAGCGGGATGGCGACCATACCGGTGGAAGAGTGGCCGCAGGACAAACTGCAGGAAATCGTTCCCTACCTGGAAGAAATCCAGTCACTGAAAAAAGAGCAGGAAGCGGCGAAAGAAAAAGAAGAAGAGGTGCTTCTGGCCCGCTATGCGGGGCGTTTCGCCAAAAGCACCAACGGCAGAGTATACGATTTGGGCGCCGGAGCGCCTTCGGTGCCGGGGCAGGCGGTTCCGGTTACCGGCATATTGGAAAAGAGCGGCACCGGAGCCGTGGTCAAGGTCCCGGTCGAAGGCTATTCAAGCGGCGATGCGATGACGCCGGCGCAGCGGGTGCAATATACCGTTTCGATTCGGATTGAAAAGGCGGATTTCCCGAAAGAGATGTATGGGAAAAATACCACTGTCGGCGTGCTGCTGTTGCAGCAGACCGGGGCTGCGGAGTACCAGGCGGAGCAGTTGAAGCCGTTGGAGCAAGAGGAGCTGCTGCAATTTTTGAGGCAGTATCGTATAGGACGGTGAGTCGGGATGCCATGAGCTTTTTTTATGATACCGGAATTGTGGAAGTTCTCGACTTGTGGTATGCCCCGAAACTGGGAAAGTATGGGGTGCGTTGTCTGCTGGAGGAAAACATGGAACAGGTATTGTGGTTTTCTTCCCCGCAATTCCGGCAGTTCCGAAGTCAGTGCCGGGTTGCGAGCGGAGACGGCATTTATGCCCGTTACGACGATTTCCGCTTTACCGGGACGGTATATGGTGCGCGGATTCCGGATGCGGACTATCGGCTGGTGCTGTGTTTCGATTGCCGGCAGCAGGTCTTGCGGCGTCCGGTGCCGCCCGTACTTGAAGTCCCGACCGAGGTGAGAGCGGATGAGAGCCTTCTCGATTCATACTGAACTGCTGGAATGGCAGCAGGCGGCTGTCCGCAAGTTGATGCCGCTTCGCGTCGGCGCGTTGTTTATGGAAAGCGGCACCGGGCGTATCCGCACCGCGCTGGAGTTGATCCGGTGCCGTGTCGAACGGGTTTCGCGGGTGATATGGTTTTGTCCGACCGCCCTGAAGACGACGATTCAGCAGGAAATCACCGGACACTGCGGCAGTTTTCCCCGGGAAATCCATCTCATCGGGATCGAGAGCATGTCGGCAAGTATCAAAAGCATCCAGATGGCGGAAAAATACATCGACGAAGACGCCTATGTGATCGTCGATGAATCCCACTACATCAAGGGCTATCACGCCAAACGCTCGGGCCGGATCATCGACATGGCGCGCTTTGCCCGTTTCCGGCTGATTTTAAGCGCCAACCCGATCACGCTCGGAGTCCAGGACCTGTTTACGCAGATGCTCTTCCTGTCGGAGAAAATTCTCGGTTATCAGTCGTTTTACGCCTTTGCCGCCAATCATCTGGAGTACACGCCGACGCAGCCGCCGCGGATTCTGCGGGCGCATAATCTGGCCTATCTGGCGGCGAAAATAGAGCCGTATTCCTACCAGTTGAAGCGTTCCGGATCGACTCCTCTGCCGTCGGCGCTGTATGCGCGGCATTTTTTCAAAATGAGCCGTGAACAACGTTTGCATTATGAGCAGCAGAAGCGGTTCCTGCTGCAGCTGGAGGATTTCTCCAATCACACCTTGTGTGTATTGTTTGTCCGTCTGCAGCAGATATTGAGCGGATTTCGTGTCCATGGCGACGGCACGCTGCGGACGCTGCGCAATACCAGATTGGAGAGTCTGAAGCAGTATCTGGAACTGCAGCCGGGGAGTCCGGTTTGTGTGATCTGGGCCAAATTCCAATACGACCTCGAAGCGATCGCTTCGCTGCTGCCGGCGGAGGAGACGGTGGTCTTGTCGCCGCGCACCGCGCCGGATGTGCGCGAGGCGCAGTTGCGCGAGTTCGGCCGGAGTGTACGGTTTCTGATCGCCAATATACGTTTGAGCCGGCATGATTTGAACTTGAACGCCGCCGATGCGGTCATCTTTTACAACAGCGGTTTTTCGTACGCCGACCGGCTGCGGGCGGAGGAGCGTTCGCGGCAGCCCGGCCAGAGCAAACGGATACTTTACGTCGATTTGGTCTGCATGGATTCGATCGACCACAGAATTCAGAAAAGCCTGGTGTCGAAGGAACACCTGGTCCGGAATTTCCGGCGGGAGGTCGCGGACATGCAGGATATGAAATTGCAGAAAAAGTTGTTGCAGGCACTATGAAACATTACCGGGATGAAAATGTCTATCAGGCCGCGCTGTGCCGCATCCGGATGATTTTTGACCGCTTTGAGCGTATTTTTGTCGCTTTTTCCGGCGGCAAAGACAGCGGCGTATTGCTGCATCTCGCCGCGGCGGAGGCCCGGCGCCGCCGGCGCAAAATCGGCGTGCTGTTCATCGATCTGGAGGCTTTCTACCGGTTGACTATCGAATTCGTGGAGCGGTGCCTGGCGGAATACGCCGATGTGCTGGAACCGGAATGGGTGTGTCTGCCGATGGAAAGTCCGAATTCCACCAGCTATCTCGAGCCGACGTGGGTTTGGTGGGAGCCGGCGCGCGAATCGCTCTGGGTGCGGCCGATGCCGAAACATCCGTCGGTGCGGCACCTCGGCAATCACTCCTATCCGTTTTACCGTTGCGGCATGACCTTCGAAAGTTTCGTCCGCGAGTACGCGGAGTGGTACGGCGGAATGGAACCGGCCGCCTGTCTGGTGGGGCTGCGGACGGACGAGAGTCTCAACCGTTACCGGGCTCTGACCTGCGACAAGGAAACCTTCGAAGGGTGGCGGTTTTCCACCCGCAACGGCGGGAATTCGTTTAATTTCTATCCGCTGTACGACTGGCGGACCGAGGATATCTGGACGTACAACGGTAAGTTTCACAAGGATTACAATCACCTTTACGATTTGTTTTTTCAGGCCGGAGTCAAACTGAGCAAAATGCGGGTGGATGAGCCGTTCGGCAATGAATCCAAGGCCGGATTGAACCTTTTCCGGGTGATCGAACCGGATACCTGGGCGCGAGTGGTGAACCGGGTGTCCGGCGCCAACTTCGGCAACATGTATTCGGGAACCCGGTTGACCGGCGCCAATTACCGGCTGCCGCAAAATCATAGCTGGAAGAGTTTCACCAAATTCCTGCTCCATACTCTACCCGAACCGACAGCGCGCCATTACCGGGAGCGTTTCGTCAAATTCATCCGTTATTGGCACCGCAAAGGGTGTCCTCTCCAGGAGAAACAGATAGAAATTCTGAACTGCAATTATGCCGATATCATGGAAAATACCCACCGATTCAGCCGCCGCGGAGCCGGCGACAAGGAGGTGGTGCGCTTCCGCCGGATCGCCGACGAAATTCCCGAACTGGACGGCGTCAAGGATGTACTGAGCTGGAAGCGGATGGCGATGTGTATCATCAAAAACGATTTTTACTGTAAAAGCCTGTCCTTTGCCGTCACCGCCAGGCAATCCTTGCGGCAAAAGGAAATCCTCGAAAAATATCGCAACCTGTGAGGTGCAACACCATGGCAGAATTCACCAGTCCGGTCTATCGGGTCCGAAAAGTTTCCGTGGAGAAAATTACCGCCAACGACTACAACCCCAACCGCGTCGCGCCGCCCGAAATGCAGCTGCTCGAACTCTCCATCTGGGAGGACGGCTACACCCAGCCGATCGTCTGCTATTACAGCGCCGAAACCGACCGCTATGTCGTCGTCGACGGCTTTCACCGCTACTCGGTGATGAAACGCTCCAAACGCATCTTCGAGCGGGAAGGGGGCGAGCTCCCCGTCGTCGTCATCGACAAACCCCTCGAACACCGGATCGCCTCCACCATCCGCCACAACCGCGCCCGCGGCAGCCATAACATCGAACTGATGGCCGGAATCGTCAAAGAACTCATCCAGATGGGGAAATCCGACCAATGGATCGCCAAACATATCGGCATGGACGTCGACGAAATCCTCCGCCTGAAACAAGTCACCGGCCTCGCCTCATTATTCGAAGACCGCGAATTTTCCCAGGCATGGTAATAAGGTGGAGGGAAAATTTGGAGGGGGAAGGAAAACATTTTGAGGAACTGTTTTCCTTCCCCCTCCAAACCACCCCCATCTTTTCCAAACCATTTCAACGTAATTTTTTGCCTCGTTGGGCAAAAAATGGAGTAGTATTTCCGCTCCGATTTATGTTTTTGCTGCGCAAAAACATAAATCGTACACAAAAAGGTTTGAGGGGGATGGGAGAAGGCAGCCCCTTTCCTCAAAAG
>JAVBQJ010000107.1:0-15360 GCA_031549115.1 Victivallaceae bacterium | reverse complement strand
ATGTTACCACCGTAACTTATAAAATGCAAATCATTTCCCGGGAAAAAAGTGAAAAAAATTCTATGCTCCACATTCCTGCGCGCCACCATTCACCTGTGAGCGCGCACGGGCCGGAGCGCCGGTCAGGCGCGACCGTGCCATTAGGAATTGGCGGCGCGAAGCGACCGCCAAGGAGCATGGCACGGAGCCCCCCCGGCGAACGGCGCTGGCTTTGCCGCGCTGAGGGGGTCGCGCCCGAACGACCGGCAGGGAGTGAGCAGCGAAAGGAGTTTTTGCCGCCCGGTGGCGGCCAAAACGTGTAAGGCGCTGCGCCGCTTGAGCGCATCGGGGTTGGGAGGGGCTGAGCCCCCGCGACAGCCGGGGCGCAATGCGGCCCAGCATACACTGTCAAAATCACCACACTCGGAGCCGCACCAGCGGCACCCAATCACTCCACCACAACCAACCTCCACAATTCAACGATCGGGCTGGAAACCGGAACACCGCGCTCGTCGTAAAGGTTGAAGAAGCATTGCACGGTGCCGTCGGGCAACGCCGCCGAAACCGTCTGGGTGGTTTCATCCCACTGCGCCGGAAGTTCCTTCCATTCGCGCGTATCCCATTTGCCGCTGTCGCAGGTATAATGCAGCTCCGCCCGGGTCAACGGCAATTCGGCTTGCACCTGCGCCTGCAATGCACCGCTCTTCACCTGCGGCCTGGAAATCGCCGGCAACGGCGCCTCCCCCCGCAAAAAGCTGTCCGCATAGCGCAGGATCACCTCCGGCAATTCGCCCGCGCCGGAGTGCGAATGCACCATGCGCGGCGTGATCGACAAGGTCACCGGAGCGGCCACCAGCTCGGCGCACTTCTGTACCGACGCCAACGGATAATGAAAGTCGTTGGTTCCCGTGACCCACATCACCGGTACCGCCGCCTGCGCCAGATACTGCGACGGATCGCATTGTCCCAGCCACTTCGCCATCTCCGGCTGCTGCAGGCGCTCCATCCAGCTGGAGCGTTCGCCGAGGGAGCCGCACCCGTACACCGGCACCGCGAACGCAAAGCGCGAATCGACCGATGCGGCAAGGCAAGTCAGGTAACCGCCCCATGATATCCCGGTGATGCCGATCCGCTCGGCATCCACCTGCGGCTGCGCCGCCAGCAACGTCATCGCCCGCGCGATCGTGTTGACCGCGTAATACGGCCACTGGTCCCGCAGCGGTTCGTCGCGCTGATCGAACGCGGCGTCCCAACCGGCGGGCCCCGCCCCGGAGCTCAGGCGCATCCAACCCTGCGTGCCGGCATTCGCCACCGGTACGCAGCCGCATAGATCCATCGCGATCGCCGCGTAGCCGCGCGACTTCCACAACGTCACCCAATCCATAAACGCGGTGCCGCCGCCGCCATGTACCAACACAATCCCCGGCACCGTTTCGCCCGGCCGCGTCTCCGGGATGCCCATATAGGCGAATACCTGTGTCGGCTCTCCCCGGTATTCCGGCCCGTCGAAGTAAAATCCGTTGATGCCGGGCGGCTGCCAGCTCGGCGGCGCCGCCAGCACCGCCGCCGGAACTTCGTTCAAGTACCGCTCCTCCACCACAATCCGTTCTGCCGTCACCGCCAGTGTCATCATCATAGCTCCCATGCTAAGCAACCACCGTTTTTTCATCGGGTCTCCGTTTTTTCGTAGATTGTCCGCCGCCGGTGCGGCGCTCTATCGTCTTATATTCGCCGCCGGTGCGGCGCCAGAGTCCGCTCCATGTGTAGACCGGATTGTCGCTCACGCTTCCAATCTGATCTACACCGTCGCTACCTCGGGTGGCTCCGGATCGCCTCCCGGCGATCCTTCCTTAGAATTTCGCCCCTTTCGAGGCGGCTACGCCGCCTGGGGCGACCAGCGCTGTTCGCGCGCTGGACCGCGCCTCCGTATGACGGAGTGCAAAACCGCCGCTTCGCGGCTCTATTTTTATTTTTTATTTTTTTTGTCTTTTGTGTCTTTTTCGTCGTTTCCGTCCTTCTTCAACGGCCTCCATTCGTTGCCGTCGGCCAGCAGCAGGCGGTCCGCCTCCTCCGGGCCGTCCGAGCCCGGCGGGTAAACCGCCAACGTCAACTCCGGATGCTGTTCCCAGTAGTGCAGCACCGGCGAAAACAATTGCCAGCTCGCCTCGATCACATCCGAGCGGATGAACAGCGTCGCATCCCCCAGCATCGCATCCAGCAGCAACCGCGCGTAAGCGTCAAGGCCATACTCGCCTGCCGCCCGGCCGTAATCGAAGTCCATCGTCAATTCCCCCATGCACAGCTTCGGCCCCGGCTGCTTCGCCTGGATCGTCAGGCTCATCCCCTCCTCCGGCTGCACCTTCAGCACCAGTACGTCGCTGTGCAGATCCTCCGCTTTGATCGGCGCGAAAATCGACTGCGGCACCTTTTTGAATATCACCGCGATCTCCGTCAGTTTGCGCCCGAGCTTCTTCCCCGAACGCAGATAAAACGGCACCCCGTTCCAACGCCAGTTGTCGATGAAAAATTTCCCCGCCACATAAGTCTCCATCCGCGAATCCGGCGCCACCCCCGGCGCCTCCCGGTAGCCGTCGTATTGCCCGCGCACCAGTAATTTATCCAATTCTTCCAGCTCGAACGGCCGGATCGACTGGATCAGTTTCAGTTTTTCGTTGCGGATCGCCTCGGCGTTGAAGCCGGACGGCAACTCCATCGTCACCAGTGTCAGCAACTCCAGCAGATGATTCTGAAACATGTCGCGCAGCAGCCCGGCGCGCTCGTAGTAACCGGCGCGATGCTCCACACCCAGCGTTTCGGCCACCGTAATCTGAACCGCCTCGATATAATGCCGGTTCCACACCGGTTCGAAAATGATGTTGGCGAAGCGCGTCATCAGGATATTCTGCACCGTGTCCTTGCCCAGATAATGATCGATCCGGTAAATCTGCGGCTCCT
Source organism: Victivallaceae bacterium (assembly GCA_031549115.1). GTDB lineage: Bacteria > Verrucomicrobiota > Lentisphaeria > Victivallales > Victivallaceae > JAVBQJ01. The sequence continues at coordinate 12,426 of JAVBQJ010000107.1, read as the reverse complement.
GCAAATACTCCTTCAGCATCGCGTCCAGCGTCCGCGCCGACTCGAGATCGCGTCCGAACGGCTTCTCGAACACCACGTGCCGCCAGCCGCTCCCGGCCTCTTCCGCCAGCAACCCCGCCGCCGACAGTTGCGGAATGATGTCGGTGTATACCTCAGGCGGCGTCGCCAGATACAGCGTCACATGCAGCGGCCACTCGGGCGGAGCCCCCTCCTCCAATTCCGCGATCCGCGCCGCCAGCGCCCGGTACAGCTCCAGCTCCCGGTAATCGCCGGAAAGGAAGTGAAAGTGTTCCAGGAAGTCGCCGCATTTTTCACACGCCTCCGGCGACAACGATCCACGCACCTCGGCCCGGTATGCCACATCGGTATAATCGCGCCGGGCGCAGCCGATCACATGCGACTCCTCCGGCCACAAGCCGTTGCGGTGCAATTGCTCCAACGCCGGATACAGCTTGCGTTTGGCCAGATCCCCCGACGCGCCGAAAATCACCAGGATCCCCGGCAGCGGCTTCACCTCCAGACACCAATTCGAACGCCACGTGCTTGCCATCGCGCTCACCCCTCGAATTCCGGCCATTGGTGATGGAAGCTCTCGTGACGCGGCTGGTCGATCCGCTCGAAGCGGTGCGCGCCGAAATAATCGCGCTGCGCCTGCAGCAGATTCGCCGGCAGCCGGTCCGCCCGCAATGTATCGAAGTATTCCAGCGCGCTGCCGATCGCCGGAATCGGCAGACCGCCGGTGGTCGCCTGCGCGACGACCCGGCTCCACCCGGAGTGTGACGAGGTCAGATCCCGGCTGAAGTCCCCCGAAAAAGCGAAGGTCGGCAGCTCCGGCTCGCTGATATACGCATTCTGAATCCGCGTCAGCAGCGCCGCCCGGATGATGCACCCCGACCGCCAGACAGCGGCAATCGCGGCGAAGTCGAAATTCCAGCCGTAGGTTTCGCCCGCCCGGTGCAGCAGCGCAAAGCCCTGCGCATACGCCATCACCGTACTGGCGTAGAAGGTCGTTTCCAGGCATTCCAGCGCCATCGGCGTCCCGGTCGTCTGCCCGCCCCAGCGCCCCACCGCGTAATCGCGCATCGCCCCGGCCTCGCTCAGCTGCCGCAACGCCAGCGCTTCGTAAATGGTCGGCACCGCAACGCCGAGCTCGAGCGCGCTCTGACAGCACCAGATGCCGGTACCCTTGCTCTGTGCGCAATCGCGGATCTGTTCGATCAGGTGGCCGCCGGTTTCCGGGTCGCGTTCGCGCACGATCACGCTGGATATCTCCAACAGATAGCTGTGCAGCGCCCCCGCGTTCCAGCGCTTGAAGATCCCGGCGATTTCGTCATTGCCGAGGTGGTTGCAATATTTCAACAGCCAGTAAACCTCGGCGATGATCTCCATCACCGCGTACTCGATGCCGTTGTGCACCATTTTGATGAAGTGGCCGCTGCCGCCGGCTCCGAAATACCCGGCGCACACATCGCCCGCCGGAGTTCTGGCGGCAATCGCCTCCAGCGCCGGGCACATCGCCTCCCACGCCGCCGGCGCCCCGCCCGCCATCAGCGACGGCCCGCGCCTCGCGCCGACCTCGCCGCCGGAGACGCCGAGCCCCAGAAACGACACGTCATATTTGGCCGCCTCGCGGATGCGCCGTTCCGTATCAGTATAATGGCTGTTGCCGCCGTCGACCAGGCAATCGCCGGCTTCGAGCCGCGGCAGCAGCACCGCCATCATATCGTCGACCGCGCTGCCGGCCGGAAGCATCATCAGAATGCGCCGCGGCCGCTCCAACGTCCGGATCAGTTCGTCCGGATCCGGGCAGGGAATGAATTTTCCGCTTTCTTTGGCCAGGCTTTCGGTTTTTTCCCGGGTGCGGTTGTAGAGCGCGACCGTGAAGCCGCGATCCGCGAGATTCAACGCCAGGTTCCACCCCATCACGCCGAGGCCGACAACTGCGATCGCAGCCGATTTTTCCGTCATGCCAAACCCCCTCTCCAGTTGTTCCGGGTCTCCACTTATACTATGCCCGGAGTTTACCCGTTTGTCAAATTCGATTCCGGCATTATTTTCCCGCGCATGGCCTTGACAACCGCCTCTTTTCCCGGTATATTTTCCTGTCGAGGCGAAATTCGAACCCAACCGGAGGCAAACCATGAAATCCATCCGCATTCTGTTGACTCTGGCGGCGATCGCGGCGGCAACCGGCATCTGCCATGCGGCGGCTTCTTTCGAAACCGAAATCCAGGGTACGCCGGAGCAGAGCCCCGATTACCGCGCCATCGCCATACGGTTATTGGAAGAACGCTGCGCGCTGCTGAAGGCATTCCACGGCAGTACCGTGATTCAATATGAAAGCGGCACCTGCCCCAGCGAAGATCTCTGGAGAGCCCGGGAGGCCTGGGACTTGGGACGTGTGCAATTGCTCCGTTACCGTGAAACCGGATTCACCGCCATCGGCATTCCGGAAGCCCTCCTGCAGCTGAAAGCCGCGGAAGCCTGCCGCGATGCGCAAAAAGACGCTATCCTGCCGGAAAATGTTCATATTAAGTACGAATTGGCCGTGAATCAGGCCCGGATCCGCTATCTCGAGCTCTGGCAGAGCTGCCCCAACCTGAGCGCATGGAAAGAGGCGGCCGCGGCACTGAAGGATTACCCGTACCAACCGGCAACCGACGAACAGCTCGCGGCACTGGTCGCCGCGGAAAACGCTTCGGAATAACCAATAAGGATCCTCAACCTCATGGACACTGTCACCATCGACGGAATCGCCTTTCAGGCCCATTGCATCGCTTTGCAGCACGGCTCGCTGCTGCTGATTCAGGGGCAGCAGGGCATGCTCGGCTGCGGCTACTTCAACATCGAAACCGCAGAAAAACTGCATGATGCCCTCGCCATCGTCTCCGGCGTCAAAAATTACGACGACATGCTCGCAGCGACGGTGAAAACCGTTTCCGGTGCCGCGGCGGCCCTCGGCGTCACCCCCGGCATGAGCGGCCGCGAAGCCTTGCTGCGAATGCGGTGATTTTCCCCGGAACGCATTTGACAATTCGCCGGGCGCCTGCTACATTAGTTAAAATAACTGCAACAACACGAGCTTTACGGAGAATAGAGTATCATGAGCATGGTCCCGTTGTTTTGGAACCCGGAAACGGTTCCCGCCGAATTGCATGAATTGCTGAACACCCTCGCGGAAGCATATCCGGTTTCCACGCGGAAAGCCGACGGTGCCATGGCGTTGCGCTTCGTCAAGTGCGATTGTCCGGGGGTGTCGCGGGTCGCCGCCAAAGACGGCGCCGTGGAAATCACCTATTCCACCGTCGCCGGCGCCGCCCGCGGCATCGGCACCGCGCTGGCCGGAGTGGAGGCCGACAACCGCTCCGAATTCACCACGCTGGGCATCATGCTCGACTGCTCGCGCAACGCGGTCATGCGCGTCGATTACGTCAAAAAGTGGCTGCGCGAAATCGCGCTGATGGGCTACAACCGCGCCATGCTCTATACCGAAGACACCTACCAATTGCCCGATGAGCCCTACTTCGGCTACATGCGCGGCGCTTACAGCGAAGCGGAATTGCTCGAGCTCGACGCCTATGCCGCCCGGCTCGGGATCGAATTGATCGGCTGCATTCAGACCCTGGGACACCTGGAGCAGATGATGCGCTGGGCCACCTATACCCAGCGCGTCCGCGACACCGCCAGCGTGATGGAGGTCGACAACCCCGCAACCTATGCGCTGATCGAAAAAATGATCGCCGCCTGCGCCAAGTGCTTCCGCAGCCGCACATTGCACATCGGCATGGACGAAACCCACGACCTCGGGCGCGGCCGCCGTATGGACAAGCGCGGCTACGAGTCCGGCTTCACGTTGTTCAACCGCCATCTGGAAAAGGTCGGCGAAATCTGCCGCAAATACGGCCTGAAGCCGATGATCTGGTCGGATATGTATTTCCGGCTCGGCAACCCGGCGATGGATTATTACGCCAAGGACACCGTGATTCCGGAGGAGGTGAAGCAAACCATCCCCGCCGACGCCGATCTGGTGTACTGGGATTACTACCATGTCGATGAGGAGTTCTACACCGACTGGATTCAGCGCCACCGCGACCTCGGCAAGGAGCCGCTGCTCGGCTCCGGCATCTGGTCATGGGCGCGCTTCTGGTACGACCATCAGCTGACCACCACCACGGTGCGCCCGGCGCTGGCGGCGGCCCGCAAGGCCAAACTGGCGCATGTGTTCTTCACCATGTGGGGCGACGACGGCGCCACCTGCGAATACGATTCGATCATGGCCGGGCTGGCCTACGCCGCCGATCTGAGCTGGGGCGAAGACCCCGACGCGGACGCAACCGCGGTATCGGCGCGGCTGCGGGCGATCGCCGACGAGGATTACGCCAGCTGTGTGGCGTTTTCGGAGATGGAATACCCCGGCACCGGCGACATCGTCAACAATTGGGAAAAGCATATCGGCGGGCACACGCTCTTGTGGGACGACCTGCTGCTCGGGATCTTTTTCACCGACGCCGAGGCGACCCAGCCGGGCTGGCTCAAGGACGCGCTGGCCATTTTCGACCGTCTGGCGAGCTGGCCGGAAGCGAATGCCTCCGAACCGGTCCGCCATGCCCGGCAGTTGGCGAAAACCACCGCCGCCAAATTGCGCTTCCGCCGCGATCTGGTGCAGGCCTATTTCAACGGCGACAAGCGCGCTTTGGGAGCACTGGCCGACATGGAGGCGCCGGAGCTCAAAAAACAGATGATACTGGCCCGGGATTCGTTCCGGAAGCAGTGGATGCGCCGCAACAAGCCCTTCGGCTGGGAGGTGATCGCGATGCGGATGAATGCCCAGATCGGACGGGTCGACGAAGCCGCGCTGCGGATACACGAATACCTCAAGGGCGTCACCCCGGATATCGCGGAATTGGAAGAATCCCGGAAGATCACCCCCGATTGCCCGCGCAGCGGCACCTACAACAGCCGTGACGTGATTGCCGGTACGACCCTGCAATAACGCCACCACATGCCGCCGCCGTCCCCCTTGACGGCGGCGGCGCATATTCACTCCCGCAATGAAATTTTTCGGCCGTTCCCGATTATTGTATCTGCTGCTCGTGCTGCTGGCCGTCGTCTTGGCGGCGAAGCTGTTCGTGCCGCGCCCCTGGCTGCGCTTCGCTTACAACTACACCGTCGGGCGTTTTTTCCAATATTCGGCCGAAGAGCGCGTCCGGCAGTTCGGCGCCGCCGCCCGGATACGTCTGCAGCTCGACGAAATGCCTTCGGCTCTGCGATTGCTGGTGCTGAAGGCGGAAAAGCGTCTGGAGGTCTATGGACGCAATGCCGAAGCGGAGCCGTGGAAACTGCTGAAAATCTACCCGGTGCTTGCCGCCTCCGGCACCGCGGGTCCGAAGCTGCAGCAGGGCGATCTTCAGGTCCCGGAGGGGTGCTACGCCATTGAATCGCTCCACCCCAACAGCGCGTTTTATCTGGCGCTGCGCGTCGCCTACCCGAACCCCGAAGACATCGCCATGGCCGAACTGGACGGCCGTGACGTCGAGCAGCTCGGCGGCGATATCATGATCCATGGGAAAGGCGGCTCCGTCGGCTGCATCGCCATCGCCGACGAAGCGATGGAGGAGTTGTTCACGCTCGCCAACCATACCGGCTGCGAAGCGATCGAACTGTTGATCGCGCCCTGCGATCTCCGCCGCCACCCGCTGCCGGAAGCCGTCGCCGGTACGCCGTCATGGCTCCCGGAACGCTACCGCCTGCTGCGCGAAAAAATGCTTGACTGCGACTAGTCGGCAAAAATCCCGCTGAACTTTTGCTTATATTTCCGCATGCGCTCGGGAAATTTACCCTCCAGTTCCCGGAAAAATACTTGCGTCTGCCGCGGCTGTTGTAAAAGTTCATTCAAATCGGCCACGGTTTCCAGCAGATAACCGGACAGGTTTCCCTGGCGTATATAGTCCTCTTTTGCCGCCAGAATCTCTTGAAGTTTTTCCCTAGCGGGTTCATACGACTGGAACATTTTTTTCCAGTATCCGATTCCCGATGTGATCTCTTCTTCCTCGAGAATACATTCGCGTTCATAGATCAGAAACATGTCATACGCGGTTCGATAGTCGCCGGAATCAGAGCTCTTTCGCGCCTGCCGCAGAAATCGCGGCAGGTCGGCCGGACGGGCTTGCTCCAGCTCCCTGGATGCATTCGCCCTTTGAGCATACTCCTGCGCTTTTTGAGCGTCCTTAACGCAGTCTTTATAGCATTCCGCCAAAGTCTCCAGCGCCTCGATGTAATCGGGGTCCAGCTCGATTGCTTTGTGCAAGAATCTAACCGCCTCGTCACGGTCTTGCTTCAGGCCTTTGCCCTCATGACAGCAATACGCCAATTCGTAGTGAGCCACCGGCGAATCCAGTCCGGCGGCTTTTTTCAGCCAGTATATCCCTTGTTCGTGGTCCTCGGCCACACCACTACCGTACAGGTACGCAATTCCCAGGTTGCACGCTCCGGAGGCATCGTCCTGTTCGGCCGCGCGCCGGAACCAGGCGGTCGCAATGGTTTCATCTTTGGAAACTCCTTCGCCATCCGCATACATATTCCCGAGCTGCAATTGCGCATCCGGATTAGCGGCGGAAGCGGATTTTTCCAACCAATGCGCCGCCTGCTCCAGATTTTTTTCGACGCCTTTTCCGTCATAGAAGCACATGCCGAGCATGTATTGCGCTTCGGCGTCGCCCTTAACCGCCGCCTCTCTGAAAAAAGCGGCAGCCGCCTTATAATTCAGTTTGACGTCATCTCCATAGAAGTAGCAGAACCCCAGATAGAGATTCGCCTCCGGAATTTCGGCGGACACCATCCGGAAAAGAACAATGGCCGTATCGATATCGCGTTGGCTACCCTCCGCATAATAAAGCTCCAGAGCTCTATCGAACGCATCGTTATCCAGTTTGCGCTCGCAGTACCACCGGCCGCCCACAATGACGGCCGTCACGACAATGAGCAGGAAAACCGCCGCCCGCAAAAACCTCATTTCCCGATGTCCTTGTTATTTTGCACAGAGTATGAGAGAATGTAACACCGGAAACGTAAAATACAATGTGCGGGAACCGGGTTTATGCCCCGGTTCCCGCACATTCGTTTTTTTCAGCTTTTCCCGTTTACAGCTTGATCGCTCCGGTGGCGACGAGGACGATGGCGAGCACATCCAGCGCCAGCAGAATCCACAGGCAGTATTTTTCCGCGGGCAAAAACACCGGCGATTTGTCGCCCTGGGCGATCTGCTCCTTGCGCGCCCGGACGAACACCGGCACGCCCAATGTCAGCAGGATCGGAATCATCGCGACGTATTCCAGTCCGCCCGCATAAAACATGAACAGGCAGAACAAGCAGCCGATAACCCCGCTGATGGTCGCCAGGAACATGCCCTTGGCGGCATATTTACGGTATTCTTTGGTAAAGCAGATTTTGAACAGGAACAAGGTCGTCGTCAGATAAGCCGGGAGCATGACCAGCGAGCTCACGCTGTACGTCGCCTGCCAGGCGTCGCGGGCGAAATACACCAGCAGCATCGAAGCCTGCATGATAATCGAGCTCACCAACAGACTGAATCCGGCGGTGCCGTTTTTGTTGACTTTACTGAATGACTTCGGGAATGTCCCGTTCTGGCCCGCCACCATCGGAATTTCCGCACAGAGCAGCGTCCACGCGATCCAGCTGGCCAGAACCGACAGAATCAGCCCGATGTTCATCAGCCACGCGCCCCATTTCCCGACAATCATCTCCAGCACGCCCGCCGTCGACGGATTGGCGATGCCTTCCAGGGTGTGCTGGTCGGTGATGCCGAACGGCAGAACCGACAGCAGCATGTAAATGCAAAGCGCAATCACGAAACCGATGGTCGTGGCTTTGCCGACGTCGCGCGGTTTTTTCGCCCGCCCCGACAGCACCACCGCGCCTTCCACACCGATGAAGCACCACAACGCCACCAGCATCGGCGCTTTGATCTGCGCGGCGACCGAGCCCAGATCCTGCGACGCGATCGTGGCCGAATTGCCCCAGAAATTCATGTCGAAGTGCGAAAAACGGAATGCAAACAACAGCACGACGATGAACAGGAAAATCGGAAGCAGGTTGCTGATCGTCCCGGCCACGTTCACCAGACTCGCCCGTTTGATGCCCGCCAGCACCAAGGCATAGTAGATCCAGATCAGGATCGATCCGACAATGATGGAATTCAAATTATTCCCGCCCGCGAACACACCGGGGAAGAAATAATTCAACGCGTCCATCAGGATGACGGCAAAGGCCACGTTGCCGAATATGGTCATCAGCCAGTATCCCCATGCGGTGATGAAGCCGATGAACCGGCCGAAGCCCTCCCGGGCGTACATGTAGACACCGGCTTTCAGGTCGGGCCGGACGTCGGACAGGACCCGGAACGAGTTCGCGATGAAGTACACGCCCAGACCGGCGATGATCCAGGCGATGATCACCGGACCGGCGGCGGAGGACTGTGCCGTATTCTGGGGCAGGCTGTAAACCCCGCCCCCCAGCATCGAACTGACCACAACGGTAACCAGGGCGAAAAAGCCGAGTTTTGCCGAGGCTCTGTCTGGTTTGCTTTCTTTCGACATAAAATCATGACCCCTTTCCGGTTTTTATTTACATGCGGCCCTTTTTGATGGCGCTGGATACCTTGCGCGGCTTGAACGAAGCTCTCTTTTCCGCCGGTGCTTTTTTGTCATTCTCGACAATCACCCGCACCCAGAAATCGCCGTTTTCATCGACATTCACCCCCTGAATTTCATGTTCGAAGCCGGGGAAGCGCTTATCGAATTCCTGCAATGCCTCGAGATAGCCGATGATGCCCTTGTCATCCCCGGAAATTCGCTCGCCGGGCATGAGCATCGGAATTCCGGGCGGATACGGCACCAGCATGCTGGCGGCAATCCGCGACGGATAATCTTTGAGCTTGACGTGTTCCACCTGGTAACGCACGACCTTCTGGTAGGCTTCCGCCGGCGACAGCACCGGTTCCGGATCGGTATTGGCGGCCTTGTCCAGATGCGCAATCAAATCGAGCTTGCTCATCATATCGTGCGTGGCCTGGCACAACTCCTTCAGCGTCATCTGCGCATATTGGGGCGCTTTTTCCGCCAACGACGGTATCGCGTCGACGACCAACGCGCCGTTGTCGTACAGCCGCTTGAATTCCAGCAGGCTTTCGATCAATGTGCCCCACTTGCCCTTCGTGGTGCCGACCGAAAACAGGATCAGCAGCGTATAATCCCCGGTCCGGGCGATTTCCGTCCTCCTGTCGTCCAGGAACTTGGTCATCACATAGCCGGGGATACCCATCTTCTGATATTTGCCGTCCGGCGTGATGCCGGGGCAGGTGACGGTGACCTTGACCGGGTCGAGCATACAGTCGGTATCGGCGATATCCTCTTTGGCGAATCCATGCCACTTCGCCTCCGGAGCCAGCGTCCAGCACGAAGGCTCGCGGCTCAGCAACGACACCGGCGCATCTTCAAACGAATACGTCTTGCCGGTCGCGGGATCTTTGACCTCCGTCGGCTGCAGGACATCGAAGAACCAGTCTCCCGGCGTTTTCTCCTGGATTTTGCGCTTGATGCTGACAATCGCCTTACGGAACGCGATCGCGTCTTCGATGGATTCCTGTACCAGATGGGTCCCGGAGCTGCCCTTCATCATGGATACGGCGACATCGATGGAGGCAATGATCGGATAATACGGCGACGTCGTCCCGTGCATCATGAACGAATCGTTGAAATCATCGAAATCGAGCGGGGCGCGATCGCTCTTTTTGACATGGATCATCGATGCCATCGAAAGCGCCGGCAGCATTTTGTGGGTGGATTGGACCGCGAAAATGGTCGGCATGTTTTCGATCTTATCGCTCACCCCCATCGCGAAGCGTTCCGTATAAATCGGGTGGAATTTGGCGTACGCATACCACGCTTCGTCGAAGTGGACGCGCGGCACGCTGTCTTTCAGGGTATCGACGACTTTACTGGCATTGTAGCAGAAGCCGTCGTAGGTGCAATTGGTCACCACCGCGTAGGTCGGCTCCGGCGCTACGGCACCCTTGGCGATCGGGCTGGCGGCGATCAGTTTGTCGATATGCTCTTTCGCCATGCGCTTGGCGGGGATGGGGCCGATCAGGCCGTAGCCGTTCCGGGTCGGCTTCATGTAAACCGGACGCGCGCCGCAAAGGGTCAGGCCGTGGTTCAGCGATTTATGGCAATTCCGGTCGACCACGGTGATTTCATTGGCGCCAACCGCACCCTGGGCGACGATCCGGTTCGAGCCCGAGGAGCCGGAAACAGTATAAAGAGTCCAATCCGCGCCGAATATCCTGGCGGCCATCTCCTCGGATTTCCGGGGCGGCCCGGCATGGATCAGGTAATCGCCCATTTCCGAGGTCGCGACGCCGATGTCGGCGCGGAACATATTTTCGCCGAAGAAATTGAAAAACTCCACCCCGATGGGGTGCTTCAAATAGGCCATTCCGCCCATGTGCCCCGGGCAATCCCAGTAATAATCGCCGTCCTGGGTAAAGTCCTTCAGGGTTTTGAAGTAAGGCGGCAGGAGATGCTTGTTGTATTGGAAGATGGCGGTGAAAATCCGGTTGGCGGTAAACTCCGGCGTTTCGGAAAAGAGATAAATATATTCTTTGACTTCGTTGATCAGGTCGAGCGGCAGCGTGGAGATGATGTCCTCCCGGGTCAACGCGAAAATCGGCAGGCTTTCCGACACCGAACGGATCTCTTTGATGAGTGTCAGCGCCTCGTTTTCGGTATTGCTGCTTTCGTCATCCAGATAGATGCCGATCGCGCTGTATTTGGGGCTTTCGCGCACCAGCGTGATTCCGTTTTCCAACGACCAGGCATAGTGCACATCGAGGTTCAGATCGGCCAAGGCCTTTCCCAGATTTTTAAGTGCGACGATGGTCGGATGTTCATGTGCCCAATTGGCCGAGTTGACAATGAACAGAATATTCTTGTTGATCTTCATCCTTCTCCTCCTCTGAATTTGTGCAATCATCGAATACGACACAGCGGTGCAGCGTTGCGGACTCCTCCTGTTCCGGTCGATTTTGTTGAAATACGGGAATGACACGCGCGGCGTGGCGATAGCCGGCGGGCCGGCAGGCTCAGTGACCGATGCTTGCGGTATTGCCTTTTCCGGAAAGTCGTTGCGTTGCCCGTCGGCGGAGAGAATAACAGACAGCAGTTGCGGCAAGAGTAAAATACGTCATAGCTTTCCCCTTTTTACAAAACGTCCACTACGCAAGAAAAAAATAAAACTCCTCTATAGTAGAATATTACTTTTTTCGTTATTTTCAACCCCGGCACGAGAGATTTATGGATTATTTCGGGGAATTTCGCTTTTTCCGGCGAAAAACTTACAATCCGAGGAAAGCAATCGCCAGCCCGCAGCACATCACAGTGGCTCCGGCGACTTCGGAGGAGTATTGCTCCAGCCAGCGGAAACGCAGCAGCTTCAACCCGAAGGTTCCGGCGGTGACCACCGTCAGCATGGTTACGATGGTGACCAGGCTGAAGACAACCGCCACCAGGATCACGCTTCCCGTCCCCAACACCGCCGACGCGGTCAGGAGCGGAAACAGCGCTTCGCAGGGGCCGAGCACGAAGATGATGAAAACCACCCAGTACGAGAGGCTTTTGCCGCTTCCATGGAAGTGCCCGTGCTGCATATCGTGGGCGTGAAGATGCTCATGGGCGGTGCCGTCGGCGTGGATGTGGGTATGGTGATGCGAGCGTTTTTTCCAGAGCTTGCGCAGCGAATAGAGCAGCATGGCCGCGCCCATGCCGATCAGCGCATAGGCCGCGATCTGGCCGCGCCACTCCTCCAGCCAGCCCAACTGGGCTTCCGAGAGAATTTCCGCGAACAGCAGGAACACCGCCGCCAGCACGAGCGCGCTGCCGACATGGCCGATGCCGCAGAGCAGCGTCCACAGGGAGGTTTTTCCCCAGCCGTAATTCCGGCTTTTGGCGATGGCGATAAACGGCAGATAGTGGTCCGGTCCGGCGACCGTATGGATTACGCCGGTCAGGACCGCCGCCAGCAAAAGGGCACCCAGGGTTATTTCGTCCGCGCTCATAGGAAAGACCTTAATTATAAATTTAACAGCCAAGAACCGGAGTGTAAGATATCATGTTTCGGCGGTTTTGCAAATGCAATACGACCTTTTTATCAATCGGGACCGGGGATTTCCGACGTTTTTTTCGAGTACGATTCTTCGAAAATGTACACAATTTTTCCACAGCCATCCCATAAAGATCTGAAAACTTGACAAAAAGATGGGTTCACGCTACCTTTGCTTCGACTAAAAAACCGAGGTAAAAATCGTGAACCCATCAAAAGATACTATGTCCGTGCTGGCGCAGATTGTCAAGC
>JAVBQJ010000115.1:0-23216 GCA_031549115.1 Victivallaceae bacterium | reverse complement strand
TGCCAACTTAAAAATGTTTTCACAAATTATTGATGACTAGCGCTTATGGGCTCCTCGCCCCCGCCCCCCCCGGCAGGGTCACCGCCCCTGCACCTCTGCTACGGATGCCTGACGGCATCCTCCGCGACCTTTTGGAAATTCTTCCGAGAGCGCCTGTCGCCGCGTCAAACCGGCCAGACCACCACAGAGGCGCCCTCCTTGCCGGCCACAGCTGGCGGGCGCCTCCGGGGACGATTCGCCATCGTCCCCTGCTACCCCTGCGGGGACCCACGCCTGTCATCAGGCCAAGCGCCTCCGGTATTGCAATAGCGATTGCCTGCGAGACTCGACATGCCGGAAAATCAAAGCCAGGCGGTATTGAAATTGAAATCGCCGGTTACTTTTTCCTGCCAGTTGGCCTGGGTGAGGTCGTAGTAGTCGGCGCAGTCGCGCACCCGGGGCAGGAATACGACTTTGGATGCATAAAGGCGGGTCAGGCCGGAACGCTTGTCGGCGCGGACGAGAAATTCCTCTTCGCGGGAGTCGCCGATTTTGCCGTCGACGGGGATGGCGGCGCGGGTGACAAGCAGCGCGGGACGCCCGTAGCGGTAGATTTCGATCGGGAGCGGCGACTTGGCGGCGAGGGCTTCGATGGCACTCTTTTCCAGTTCCAGATCGGCCTGAATGCGCTGGACACCGAGGTTGGCGAGCTCTTGAACGGCGATCGAGTTGGCGACGGGGAGGGGGAAGCTGGTGACGATGACCGCTTCCGGATACGGGCGCAACAGCTCGAAGCCGTACAGGCTGGTGACCCGGAAGCGGCGGATGCCGGAATCCCAGGCGCTTTGAATCATTTTCCGCAGCGACGGCAGACGCTCCTCGGGGCAGAAATCGGGGAGGATGGCCTCATCGGTTTCCTTGCTGAAGTCGAGGATCGACACCGCGCGCAGCGCTTTGGGGTTGCCGGGGATATTGCCGTGCGGGCGTATTGCCACGGTTTCCGGCGTCCGGGTGTCGGGATCGGCGGGACGCTGGGCGAGATAATCGCGCCGGAATTGCTCCATCGCCCGCAACTCCGGAGAATCGACCGCGTCCGGAGGCAATTGTTCGGTGATATGCTGCCAGAAGGCCCGGCGCAACGACTTCAATTCGCTGGCGGGGACGAAATAATTGCCGTCGATATCGATCTGGCAGATGCCGCAGCGGAACGGAGCGCGGTCGCTGGCCTGCCATTCGGCGGCGACGGTTTCCGCGAGCAGCGGGCGTTTTTCGGCCGGCGCCGGCGACCAGCTTTGGCGCCAGACCGGAAAGGTCGGGGCGTTGACGACCCGGACGCTGACGGCGTCGCCGGTCAGCGTCAACTGCAATTGCAGCCGCGGCACTTCGGGGCCGAGGACATCCAGCCGCGCCTGGGAAACCTCCAGGTTGGTACCGAGCTTGAAAACCAGCCCTCCCGGCGGCATCGGTTTGTCGCAGCAGACGAAACAGTATTCGCCCGGGGACGCTTTTTGCGCCGGGCGGTCATTGACGAAAATCCGGGTCAGGGTCAGGGCCGCGCCTTCGTCGCCGGAAGCGGGCTGTACCCGGAGGCGGTCGCCGATGTGAATGCGCCGCTTGGCGGTGAAGCCGAAACCGTTCGGCGCCAGCCGCTCCACCCGGCCGACCAGCATGCCCACCGCGCCGAGCGAATCGTGCTGGATCAGCTCCCGCATCGCTTCGGGATCGGCGAAGCCGCGGGTCCAGCGGCGCCCGCAGGTTTCCGCGAGCAGTTGCCGCGCTTCGCCGAGGACGCTTTTGGCCTCCTGCGGGGAGGGGGCGTCGAGCAGCAGACGATAGGCCCGAACCGCGTTGTAAACGTAATCCGGCTGCCGCAGCCGTCCTTCGATCTTGAACGATGCCAGCCCCATCGCAGTCAACTCCGGGATCATTTCCAGCGAACACAGATCCCCGGTGGAGAAGAAAAATCCGTTGCCGCCCTTGCTGTAAAAACGGCGCCGGCACGGCTGCTTGCATTTGCCGCGATTGCCGGAGGCGCCGCCGAGCCAGGAGGAAAAAAGACACTGCCCGGAGAGTGAACAACACAGTGCGCCGTGGACGAAAACCTCGAGTTCGATTCCGGCGTTGCGGGCGAGCAACCGCAATTCATCGGTCGTCATCTGCCGCTCCAGGATCACCCGCTTCACGCCCAGGCTGCGCGCCAGTTCGATCCCGGCGGAGTTATGGAACCCCATCTGGGTGGAGGCGTGAATCGTCAGGTTGGGAAAGTATTCGCGGATGAGGCGCAAGACGCCGAGGTCCTGAACGATCAGCGCGTCCGGCTCCAGCCGGCTCAACTCCGCCAGATATGCGACGACCTCCGGCAGTTCGTCCTCCTTGACCAGCGTGTTCATGGTGACATAGACCTTGCGGCCGTTGGCGTGGGCGTAACGGATGATCCGGCCGAGTTCCTCGACGGAAAAATTTTCGCCGCGTTCACGGGCGTTGAATTTCGGCAATCCGGCGTAAACGGCATCGGCTCCGGCGTCGAAGGCGGCCAACGCGGCGACGGCGTTGCCGGCCGGGGCCAGAAGTTCCGGTTTCAGACTCATTATGCAGCTCCTCCTCGGGAAAAAATCATAAAAAATGCGACATTTCAACTTAATATAGTTTTACTTTGCCGGTTTTGATAGTAGATTATTAGAAAAAATGTGGAGTTTTGTCTAAATTGAAGACCGAATTGTTTCTCGCACTGCGTTATCTGAAGCCGAAGCGCAGTGAAGTATCGTTGATTGCCGTTCTCGCCGTTCTCGGCGTCACGCTCGGCGTGATGGTGTTGATCGTGGTGCTGGCGGTGATGAGCGGCTTCATCCAGATGTTCAAAACCAAGCTGCTCGAAACCCAGTCCCACGTCCAGGTCTTTCACCGCCGCAGCTATATCGCCGATCCGGCGCCGGTGCTGAAAGCGATGGAAGAGTCCGGTATTTCCGGCTCCGGAATCATCATGATGCCCGGCCTGGTGCAGGAGGGGCGCAAAAGCTTCAATCAGAAAATGGTGATCGGCATCGATCCGGACGCGATGCATCGTTTTTACGATCTGGACGCAATCCGGCGTGACGGCAATTTCAATCTGGAGCCGGGGGAAATTCTGATCAGCGAAACCATCGCCCAGGAGCTGCGCGCCGGGATCGGCGACAAGCTGCTGCTGCATGCGCCGAACAAACTGGCGTCGCTGATCGACGTCGACGAAAGCGGCAAAGTGCGCCTGTCGGAAAATGGCGAAGTGTTTTTGCCGCATGAATTTACGATTGCCGGTACTTTTTCGTTCGGCAAATACGACTTCGACAGCCAGTTTCTGTTTATCTCCGCCGACGACGCGACGGATCTGTACGGCTTCCCGCTCGGGGCGGCGACGATGGTTTACGGCTGGGTCAAGGATCCGTTCCATATGTCCGCCGAAGTGGCGGAGCTGCGGCGGCTGCTGCAAAAAGAGGACGCCGCCAACTTTTACGATCCGCTGCTGATCCGTACCTGGGAGGAAACCAACCGGACGATGCTCGGCGTGCTCCAGGTGGAAAAAAACACCATGTTCTTTCTGTTGCTTTTCATCATCCTCGTCGCCGCGTTCAGCATCACCAATACATTGATTACCACGGTATACCAGAAAACCCGCGAAATCGGCGTGCTGAAAGCGCTCGGCGCCACCGATTTCCAGATCATGCGGATTTTTGTCTGGCAGGGCTTTATCGTCGGCGTGCTCGGCGCCGGCTGCGGCGTGGCCGCCGGCAGCACCCTGATTTACTACCGCAATGACGTGCTGCGGCTGTTGCGTTCCAGCGGCCACGACCTCTTTCCGCCGCAGTTTTACTTTTTCAACGAACTTCCGGCCCAATTGGCGGCGACGGATCTGATTACGGTGGCAATCTGCGCGATTCTCCTGTGTACCGTCGGAGCGCTGTTGCCGGCGTGGCGGGCGTCACGGCTGGATCCGGCAAAGGCGTTGCGCTATGAATGAGGGGACGGTCATGAGCGAATACATTGTGGAAGCCAAACATGTCGGCAAGGGGTACCGGGTCGGCAAGTCGCGCCTCGAAGTTTTGAACGATGTCAATTGGCGGATCGAACGCGACCGCTGGACCGCGCTTCTGGGCGCCTCCGGCTCCGGCAAAACCACGCTGTTGAATCTCCTGGGCGGGCTGGAACGGCCGGACCGGGGCGAATTGTGGTTCGACGGCGAATTGATGAACCGCTGGTCGGGGCGGCAGTTGGCCCGCTTCCGGGCGCACCGGCTCGGATTCGTGTTTCAGTCGTATCAGCTGCTGCCGGAGCTGACGCTGTTGGAAAATGTGACGCTGCCGTCGCGGCTGGCCGGCATGGCGCCCCGGCAGTGCCGCGGCAAAGCGTTGGAATTGTTGGAGCGTTTCGGTCTGGCGGCGCGCTTGAAGCATCATCCGACCGAGCTTTCCGGCGGCGAACAGCAACGGGCGGCGATTGCCCGGGCGCTGATCAAAGCGCCGGAAATTCTGCTGGCCGACGAGCCCACCGGGAATCTGGACCGGTTGTCCGGCGAGGCGATCCTGGAGTTGCTGGAAGATTTGCGCCGGACCGAAAATCTGACGATCGTGATGATTACGCATAACGAAGAGATCGCCCGCCGGGCCGATGCGGTGGTGCGCTTGTGTGACGGGATAATTGCCGCCGAAGAAGCGGCTCCGATGATATGACCGAACAGAGGATATTATGAAATTCTATTACTTCAATTCGACGCATTGGGATCGGGAGTGGTACCAGACGATGCAGACGTACCGTCGCTATCTGGTTGAGACCACCGACGGTATTTTGAACGCGCTGGAAAACAATCCGGAGTTTCAGAAGTATACCTTCGACGGACAGACCATCGTGCTCGAGGATGTGGTGGAAATCCATCCGGAGTGGCGCGAACGCCTGACGGCGCAGATCCGCGCCGGGCGTTTGAATGTCGGCCCGTGGTATGTGATGCCGGACGAATTTCTGGTTTCCGGCGAATCGCTGATCCGCAATCTCCTGATCGGGCGCGAGGTGGCGCGGGCGTTCGGCGGCGAGCCCTGGCCGATCGGTTACATCTGCGACACATTCGGGCATATCGCGCAGACACCGCAGATTTTCAACGGCTTCGGCTTGCAGATGGGGGTGATCTGGCGCGGCGTCGATGCGCAGTGTCCGCCGTATTTCCTGTGGGAAGCCCCGGACGGGAGCCGGTTGCCGACGGTCAAACTGATGTCGCAGAACGGCTATGCGGATTTTTCGCTGTGGGTCACCGGCTGGTGGGACCTGCCGCTCGACGAGGCCACCTTCAAAAGCCGGTTGCAGCTGGAGGTCGAGCGCATCCGGCCGCACTTCGGCGAGGCGATGGTCCTCTCCGACGCGCTGGATCACATCAATGTGCACGCGCAGGCGCCGCAGTATCTCAAGTGGATTCAGGAGGTCTACCCGGACGCCGAAGTCATTCACACGGACTACCGCGAGGTCATGGCGGAATTCGCCGCTCCGGCGAAGCTGCCGGTGCGAGCCGGGGAGTTGATTCAGGGGTGTGACCAGCAACCGACCGACGGCTGGCTGCTTTCGCATACCCTGAGTTCGCGGTATGACATCAAGGCCGGCAACGACATTTGCCAGAACCGCCTGGAGCTGGATTGCGATCCGGTACAGGCGCGGGCGGCGGCGCAGGGTACCGGCGCGATGACCTCGTTCTGGAAATACGCGTGGAAGCAGTTGGTCAAAAATCATCCGCACGATTCGATCTGCGGCTGTTCGATCGACGCGGTGCACCGGCAGATGCTGACCCGCTTCGAAGAGATCGGCCAGGTCGGCGATTCCATCGTCGAAGACTGGATTCTCGCCGACCGGCGGCAGTTGACCGGAAAACCGATTCAGGCGTTCACCAAGAGCGCGGCGTTTGTGGAAGACCGCACCAACACCGACATCGACCCGGACGGTTGCTACACCGTGCGTGTCTACAATCCGCTGCCGTGGGAGCGCGAAGAAGCCGTCCAGTTGGAACTGGCATTCCCGGCGCGGCAGGCGTATCCGCAAAAATGGTTCGAGCCGTTCGGCTATGAGGTCCATAACGCGTTCCGGCTGTTCGACGAAGCCGGCAACGAAATCCCGTATCAGCTCGGACGGGGGCGCCGGAACCAATTGCGCCGGTTTTACCGGCACGACAGCCGCAGCTACGATATTTATCCGGTATGCTGCAAGTTGAATTTGCGCGCTTCCGGCTGGAACACCGTACAGCTCCGGCCGTCTGACGACGCGGTGCGCTTTTTCGTCAGCCAGCTGGAATCGCGCACCTCGGCAGCCAACGCTTATCTGACGCTGGCGGTGAACGCGGACGGCACCATCGACATTCAGGACCGGCGCACCCAGCGGCACTACCGGAAACTCAACGACTTCATCTTCGACCGCGAAATCGGCGACGGCTGGAATCATGCGCGCCCCGCCGGTGCGCCGACATTGGTGGCGGCTTCCGGGACCACGCAGGTGGCGCTGGTCGAGGATGGCCCGGTCCGCACCAGCTTTGCGATCACCCGTACCTACGAACTGCCGCGCGAATTGGAATTTCAGGGGACGCTGCAGGAGGGGTACGCCGGTATTGCCGAATCCGAAGATACCGTCAAGCTGACGATCAAAAGCGTGGTGTCGCTGGAAGCCGACTCGGATGCGGTCAAGGTGAAAACCACCTTCGTCAACACCGTGCGTGATTACCGGCTGCGGCTGGTGATGCCGACCGGCATTCCCGGTGAATATTTCGCTTACCAGAACGGGGCTTTCCTCAACCGGGCCGCGGGGCGGACGACCGACCGCGCCACCGAACGCTACCCGGAATCGGAGGCGTTGGAGAAGAATTTTTCCGGAATTGCCGGCAAGTCCGACGTCACCGGAGGCATTGCGTTGGTGGCGCGTTACGGCCTGCATGAGGTTTCGGCCGGAATTGAAACCGACAGCGCGCTGTATATCACGCTTGTGCGGGCATTCCGCCGGACGGTGATGACCAATGGCGAAGAGGATTGCCAGCTGCAGAAGCCGCTGACCTTCGAATACGCCTACAAGCCGGTGGTGTCCAAGGAGGATTATCCGGCGTTGTTCCGCTTCATGCAGAATTATCGCACCACCCCGATCGATCATGCGCTGCCGGCTTCGCAGTGCGTCGCCGGCGGCGCGGATGCCGGGTGGCTGGAAATCACCGGCAATCTATCGTTGGGCGCGTTGAAACCGGCGCATTCCGGCGCCGGGCAGACGGCGATTCTGCGGCTGGCCAACCTGTCCGGCGAAACCCGCAAGGGGCGGGTCAGGCTGGCGCAGACGGCGACGGTGACGCCGGTGGCGCTGGACGAGGAGACCGTGCTCGGCGATGCCTTCCCGGCGTCCGAATTCGGCGTGGTTGCCGAAGCGTGGAAATTTATTACGTACAAATTGGAATTTTGAGGTTAGCGTTATGGCATTGTGGGGTGGCAGATTCAGCGAGACGGGCCGCGAGGAGCTCGTGAAGTTTTCCGAGTCGATTTCGTTCGACCGGCGCTTGTACGCGCACGATATCATGGGCAGCAAGGCCCATGCGGCGATGTTGGCGGCGCAGGGCATCATTCCGGTGGAGACGGCGCGGGCCATCGCCGAAGAACTCGACCGGATCAAAGCCCGGATCGATGCGGGCGATTTCACCTTTGCGGCGGAGCTCGAAGACATTCACATGCACATCGAAAGCGCCCTGATCGAAAAGCTCGGCGCCGAGGGCGCCCGGGTGCACAGCGCCCGCAGCCGCAACGATCAGGTGGCGCTGGATATCCGGCTGTATCTGCGCGACGAAGTGGCGGGCCTGATCGAAGGTATCCGCAACTTTCAGCGCGCACTGGTCGACAAGGCCTCCGAATATCCGAAGGTGTTCCTGCCCGGATTCACCCACCTGCAGCATGCGCAAGTGGTGCTTTTCGCGCATCATTTGCTCGCCTATGTCGAAATGTTCGCCCGCGACATCGACCGGCTGGGCGACTGTGCCCGCCGGATCAATGTGATGCCGCTCGGCTCCGGTGCTCTTGCCGGTTCGACGCTGCCGATCAAACGGGAAATGGTCGCGGAATTGCTCCGGTTCCCGGAGGTCACCCACAACAGCATGGATGCGGTGGCCGACCGCGATTTCGCCATCGAGCTGGTTTCGGCGCTGGCGATTTTTTCGATGCACGTTTCGCGCCTGAGCGAAGACCTGATTCTGTGGTGCTCGCAGGAGTTCAACTTCATTGAGCTTGCGGACGCGTTCTGCACCGGTTCCAGCCTGATGCCGCAGAAAAAGAACCCCGATGTCGCCGAATTGTCCCGTGGCAAAACCGCCCGCGTCTACGGCGATCTGATGACGCTCCTGACCCTGTGCAAAGGTCTGCCGCTCACCTACAATCGCGACTTGCAGGAGGACAAGGAGCCGCTGTTCGACGCGCTGGATACCGTCAAGCTGGTGCTCAGTATTTACCCGGCGATGGTCGCCACCATGAGCGTCAGGGCGGAACGGATGGCGGAAATGGCCTCCGACCCGGCGTTGATGGCCACCGATCTGGCGGAAAAGCTGGTCGAACTCGGCGTGCCGTTCCGCACCGCGCATCACCGCGTCGGCAGCTTCGTCAAATATTGCAAGGAGCGCGGCAGGGCGCTCGACGAAGTGACCCTGGCGGAAATGCGGGAGACCATCCCGGAGGCTACGCCGGAATTTCTGACCCTTTTCGCTCCCGAAGCCAGCGTCGGAAAACGGGAAATCACCGGCGGTACCGGCTACAACGCGGTCGCTTCGGAGCTGGCCCGCTGGCACCGGATTCTGGGGTGATAAACCAATTACGGCAGGTGAAAACGTGGCGGAAACCGATGAAGTTGTAAATGTCGCCGAAAACAAAGGCAAGGGCGGGAAGCCGCGCTCGAAATTCCGGCGGATCATGCGCCGGATTTTATGGAGTCTCGCGGCGGTAATCGTGCTGCTGGTGCTGGTCAAAGTCGGGGTGAATATCTACATCGATTCGCTGCCGAGTCTGGCGTCCCGGCTCAATTTGCCGCCCGATGCCGTGGTCCTGCTGGTCAATGCCGATGACGCCGGACTGCACCCGGACGCCAACAGCGCGATTATCGACGCCATGCGCGATGGGCTGGTCACCAGTACCACGGTGATGGCGCCGTGTCCGGGTTTTGACGACTTCGTCGAACGCAGCGCCGGGCTCGGGCTGGATGTCGGAATTCACCTGACCCACACCAACGAGTGGAAAAGCTGGAACTGGACGCCGCGGTTGCCGGCGGACCAGGTTCCGGGGCTGTACGACGAACGCGGTTTCATGCACAGGGATATTTTCGGCGTGTTGTGCCACGCTTCGCCCCGCGCGGTTTACCGTGAAGCCGTCGCGCAGATCGAGCACGCCAGGAGCCGGAATCTGGAATTCAACCACATCGATTCACACATGGGGACGATGCAGTATTTCCCGCATTACTATTTCGCTTATCTGTTGGTGGCAAAGAAGTACGACCTGCCGCTGCGCATGCCGTCGCGGGCGTTTCTGAGCAAATGCTGGATGAGCGTGTTGAGCGACATTGCGATCTTCTGGGGACTGGAATCGCCGGACGCCCTGATCATGCCGAAATATTCCGGTTACGAGAGTGTCAAAGATTACTATCTGGAGCTGATTCCGCAGCTGAAGCCCGGCGTGACCGAGGTCTATATCCATCCGTCTCTGGCGACCGACGCCATGCGGGGAATCACCGGCTCCTGGAACAAACGCTACCAGGAGTACCGGGTATTCTACGACGACCCGGAAATCCGGGAGCTGCTGAAAAAGCACCAGGTCTATTTGATCGGCTACCGGCACTTGTTCGCACTGCAGCGCGGTCTGCCGATACCGCCGCCGATCGCCTACTGAAGGACTTCCCCTCTGGAAAATGAATACGGGGTGTTGCAGAATTGGCAGGTGACCGTGGCTTGCGGGCGCTCCGTGAACAGCTTTTCCAGATCTTCGCGTTCGAGAACCTGGAGCGCCTGTTTCATACGCTCGCGGCTGCAGGAACAGCGGAATTCGGGCGCGGGCATCGGGTGAATGCTGAGCTCGGGTACGGGGACCGGATCGAGCAGCGCGTCGAAGATGCGCCGGATGCGCTCCTCGGGGGTGAGATCGTTGCGTTTGAGCCAGTAGTGCACTTCTTCGCTTTCGATGCGGCTGCGCAACGCTTCGAATTTCACCAGATCGCAATCGGGCATGGCCTGCAGCATCAACGCGCCGGCATTTTTGACCGGTTCGGTCGGATCGGGGGCCCAGTCGAGGGCGACGGCGATTTCGGTTTCGACCTGGTCGCTGGTGGAAAAGAAGTACGCGAGCGCCGACGCCGGATCGAGAAAGGCGCACTTGGTTTCACCGGAATTACGGATTTTTCCATTTTCCGAGCGGGTGACGGCGACCGTGGTTCCGGCGGTGCCGAGAATCCGGTCGAAATCGGCATCGGTATCGGCCAGAACATGCGGATTGCGCACGAGGCCGCGCACGGAGGCGTCGGCGTTCACTTCGGCGAGCATGCCGCCGACGCTGCCGTCATAATTCCAGCGAATGGAAAACTTTTCACCGGGATCGAGCAGGACGGCGGTCAGCGAGGCTGCCGCCAACGCTTCGGCGAAAACGGCTCCGGCCGCAGGATCCGCATCGTGCCGGATGACTCCGACATTGCACAGTTGCGGACATGCGCTCAATGCGAAACGGATGTCCAGGGATTTTATCCAACCGCGAATCAGATCATTGTCGACCAGAGCCATTTTTTCACTCCATAATGATTCTCTTCATATTCTTCTTGCCTGCTTTGAGCAGAATTTCTCCATTTTCAAAGACATCGGCGGTGACGTTCCAACTGACATCGGCGATGCGCCGCTCGTTGCAGTAGGCGCCGCCGCCCTGAATCAGCCGCCGGGCTTCCCCGGTCGAGCCGCACAGTCCGGCTGTCACCATCAGCTTGCAGATCCAGCAGCCTTCGCCGGAGAAATCCGCCGCCGGAAGCGTGACCGACGGCAGCGCCGCTTTGGCGGCGGTAGCGACGTCGATCCGGCTCACTGCACTGGAGGTCGCGATCCGGTTCTCCGGATCGGCGAAGCCGAATTTGCCGCCGGCGGCGAGAAACGCCTTGGCGGCTTCCTCCTCGCCGTGCGCCAGCATGGTGGCTTCGTAGGCGAGAATTTCCTTGGCGCGGTTCAAAGCCGCCGCCGTCTGTTCCGGCGCCGCCAGACGCCGGATCTCGTCCACCGGCAGCGCGGTGAAGTAGCAGAGCAGCTTTTCCAGCTGGCTGTCTTCGCAGTTGCGCCAGAACTGGTAGTAATCAAAGACGCTGGTGCGGTTGACGTCGAGCCAGATATTATGGCCGCCGGCGGTCTTGCCGAACTTCTTGCCGGAGCCGTCCAGAAGCAGCGGGAAGGTCAGCGCTTCGACGCCCTCGCGCCCCATTTTGCGCGCCAGTTCCGTCCCGGCCACCATGTTGCCCCACTGGTCCTGGCCGCCGAACTGCATCTGACAGCCGAGCCGCTCGTTCAGGACGACGAAGTCATACGCCTGCAGGATCGAGTAGTTGAATTCGAGGAAGGTAAGGCCGTCGCCGAGCCGCGACTTCACCGAATCCTGCGCGATCATCTTGCTGACGCTGAATTTCGAACCGATTTCGCGGAGGAAATCGATGTAATTGATCTGGCACAGCCAATCCGCGTTGTTGACGAAGTGGGCGTTGCCGTCGTGGAAGTTGATGAAACGGCTCAGTTGGCACTTCAACGCTTCGGCATTGGCGGCGACCTCTTCCTTGGTCAGGATCGGGCGCACGGTGATGCGGCCCGAGGGGTCGCCGATCTGCGCGGTAGCTCCGCCGACCAGGGCAATCGGTTTGTGTCCGTATCGCTGCAGCAGCCGCATCGCCATAATCGGCAGCAGATGCCCTACGTGAAGGCTGCTGCCGGTGGGATCGAAACCAACGTAAAAAGTCACCGACCCGGTGGTCAGAAGCTTTTCGATGGTTGCCGCGTCGGTTTCCTGGTAGACGAAACCGCGATCTTTCAGTTCCTGGTAGACGTTCATTTTCCCTTTTCCCGGTAAGTCAATGATGGCCGGAACCCCCCGGCCATAAACCAAAAAACCTACTATAACACTTTTTCCGGCAAATGCAAATTTTCACCGGCGCAATATCGTTGTGGGGATGGACGGGAATTCCGGCCGATATTTTCCGTTTTCGGCTGGAAATGCATGTGTTCCATGCTATATTAGCTTATCATATTATTTGTCCAGGAACGGTTTCGTGCCGTTCCGGCAGGAAAGAATGGGAATGCGGACCAAGATGTTTAAGAAAAGATTTTTTACCCGTTTGTTGACCTGTGCCGTGCCGTTGGCGGCCGGGGTTGCGGTGTGGTGTCTCACCGGGATGAGCGCTCCGGCGCCGTTGCCGGAGCAGCAGAAACTGGAACTGATCGCCAAGTTGTCCAGCCGCCTGTTGGAGCGCAATCATTACCGGCAGCAGCCGTTGAATGAGGATATATCGAGCAAGGCGTTTGACAGTCTGTTCAAAAATCTGGATCCGAACCGGATGTATTTCCGTGTTGCGGACCTGGAGGAGTTCGACCCGGTCCGCAAGCTGTTGGGCAAGCAGCTGTTGGCCGGCGACATCAGTTTCGCCGGCAAGGTTTATGCGCGTTATCTGCAGCGCTTCGATGAATACCGGAACTTCGCCGGAAAGGTCCTGGCCGAACCGATGGACTTTTCCACCGATGAAACCATCGAGCCGGACCGCCGCGACGCATCCTGGTTTGTCACCGAGGCGGAGCAACAGGACTTCTGGCGCCGGAAATTGAAGAACGATGTGCTGTATTTCCGTTTGATGCGCAAAGCAATGGAAATGGATGTCGAAAACGCCAAGGCGAAAGAGACGGAAAATACCGCGACGGAAGAATCGCCCGCCGTCTCCGAACCCGACAAGAAGGCCATCCGGGCGCTGTGGGATACCAAAACGCCGGAAGAGAAAATTCAGCGCCGCCTCGCGGATATCGGCAAAGAGCTCCATGAGCGCGACGCCTACGATATTCTGGCGGTGATGCTGACCTCACTCGCGAATGCCTACGGGCCGCATTCAGACTACAGTTCGGAGAAGTCCGACGCCGAATTCGATATCGGCATGAGTCTGTCGCTGACCGGGATCGGTGCGACGCTGTCCAGCGACGACGGCTATACCCGGGTGGTGGAATTGGTGCTGGGGGGACCGGCGGCATTGGATGGCCGGCTGCAGCCGGAGGATCGGATTATCGCGGTGGCACAGGCGGACGGGGAACCGGTCGATGTGATCGATATGACCCTCAACAATGTGGTCAAGCTGATTCGCGGCCCGGAAGGTACGAAAGTGACATTGACGATTCTACCGGGGCGGCTCGGACGCAATGCCGTTCCGGAGTCGCTGACGCTGACCCGCGCCAAGGTGGAGCTCAAGGAAAGCGAAGTCAAAGGCAACATTCAAGAAGTAGAGCGTCCGGCAGGCGAAAAAGTGCGGGTCGGCGTGATCGATTTCAATCGCTTTTATGTCGACTTCGAAGCCATCGGCCGTGGAAATCCGGACTATAAAAGCAGCGCTCGGGATATGCGCAAGGTGTTGGAGCGCTTCAAGCAGGACGGTGTCGATGCGATCGTGGTCGATCTGCGCTTCAACGGCGGCGGCGGTTTGACCGAGGCGATCAATATGTCCGGGCTGTTCATCAAAGACGGTCCGATCGTCCAGGTCCGGCATTCGGACCGGCGCGTCAATCCCGAACGGGATCCGGACGAGGAAATTGTTTATGATGGCCCGCTGGTGGTTTTGACCAGCAAAATGACGGCGTCGGCGGCGGAGATTTTCGCCAGCGCGATGCGGGATTATCAGCGCGGAATCCTGGTCGGCGATACACGTACGTTCGGCAAGGGGACGGTCATCGATGTGGTCAAATTGGAGAGTCTGCTCCGGCGCGTCAACCAGTCGTTTCCCGCCGGGTCGCTGCGTTATGAAACCGCGGAATTCTACGGTGTCGACGGGGATTCCAACCAGCAACTGGGTATCAAACCGGATATCGTGCTGCCGTCGATGACCGAGGAGATGGAGATCGGCGAGTTGTTCAGCGACAATCATTTGCCGTGGGACCAGATCGAAGGCGTGGAGCATGACACCTACAATGCGAACATTGCGGCGCATCGCCGGGAATTGGCGCGGCGTTCGGCAGCGCGCGTTCCGGAAACGCCGGGATATCAGCAGCTGTTGCGCAGCATCGACCTGTTCAAACAATACCGCGACCGCAAAACGATTTCGTTGAACGAAACGACGCGGTGGAATGAATATCTGGAAGAACGCAAAGCGCGTGAAGCCGAAGAAAAACTGCTGCCGGCGGCAAGCCGTCTGGACGCGGAAAAGAGCTCCAAGGACGATCCGGTGCTGGAGGAGGCCAAACAAATTGCCGCCGACTACGCCGAATTGCTGAAGGATGTAGTCATTGCACAGTCGCAGCCATAGCGAATCGACGCCGTGGCGGCAGGTGGCCGGATGGTACGGCATTGCCATTCTTCTGGTATGCACTCTGGTGCTGCCGCAATTGTTGCAGCTGCTGGCGGGGATGGGCGTGTTGCCGCTCTCCTGGGCTTCCGGTCCGGGGATGATTTTGCTGGGATCGCTGCTTCCGGGGGTGTTGTTGCTGTGGTGTGCGGTGCACGGGGCGCCGTCGGAGCAGCCGCGGGGAATGTGGCTGCGGCTCGGTCTCGCCGGATTCCGCTGGCGTCATCTGGGAACCGGACTGAAGTGGTTCCCGGTGGTTTATATCGGCAACGCCGTCATTCAGGCGGTATGGCAGCTTTGTTGCGACCGGCTGGGGATTTCCTATGATGTTCCGCCGACGTTGCAGGTGGCGGGAATGTCGGAATGGCATTTTCTGGCTCTGGCGGCAAGCGCTGTCCTGTTGGCGCCGTGGATTGAAGAGATCTTGTTGCGGGAGTGGCTGTTCGGGTCACTGTTGCCGGCGGTCGGCTTCTGGTGGGCGGCATTGGCCGCGTCGGCATTTTTCGCCGTACTCCACATGACGCTGCTGCAGTTTCCCTGCCTTCTGTTTCTCGGTTTGTTCCTGCAATTGCTGTATTGGCATACCGGCTCATTGTGGCCCTGCATCTGGGTGCATATGCTGAACAATCTCACCAGCATTGTGCTGTTGCAGGTATTTCGCCTGGCCGGCGTGGAATTTTAAGAAAAGAAGCCTCGAACGGATTCGAGGCTTTTTTCTTTACCGGGCGTAGCGCCGGATGAAGTAGCTGGGCGTACAACTCCAGGCGTGACAGGCGCTGTTGAGGCGGAAGTCGCCGTACGGGGAGAACTTCATCTGCTCCGGCACGTAAACTTCCCAGAAGGTATCGGCGCCGTGCCGGACCATGTCGCCCCAGTAGCTTCGGATTACCTGCCAGGCGCGGTCATCCCGGCCGCAGACGAACAACGCTTCGACCATGTAATGCCACAGATAAGGCGATACCGGCCGGATGGCATCGGTGCGCTCTTCAATCCGGGTCAGCGCGGCGACGCTTTCTTCCGGGGTCAGAATGCCGGCGAGAACGAACCAGATCTGCGAGGCGAACGACAACTGCCGGTTCGCTCCGGAGTAAACCAGTCCGCTGTTTTCATCGTAGAAGAAGCTTCTGGCTTCCCGGCTGCGCCGTTCCGCCTCCAGCTCCAACTCCAACGCCGTTGTGTTCCGGTTCAGCCGCCGGGCCAACTCCGCGTTTTGGCGCAGGCTGTAAATATAGGTGGCATGATAGGCGGCGTCGCGGTTCAGCGTATTGACGTGATCGATGAAAACCCACCAGCGCGGTTTTTCCGGTAGACGCCGGTCCGGGCCGAAGGTGTCCCGGACCAGATCCAGCTGATGCAGCGCCAGGTCGAAGAATCCCTCGACGAAGTCGCGGTTTCCGCTCATTTCCAGATGATCCAGCAGGGTTGCGCCGAACAGCAGCGCGTAATCCACCGCGTCGCAGCCGCGGGTGGCGGTGGGGCGGTCGAATACACAACCGGGAATCAGCCCGTCGTCATCCAGCGCCGTCGCCAGCAGATACAGACACCGTTCGATCAAGGCGAAGTTGCGGAACGAAACGCCGTTGACCAGCGCCTGCAATTTCAAGTCGCCGAGCCACAAGCGCCGGTCGCGCTTGGGGCCGTCCTCGAGAACGCGCTGCATGCAGCTGTGCATGGTGGCGAGTCCGACCCGGTCGATGGCGGCCAATTCGGCGTCGACACCGGCGGGGAGGGGGGGCACCACGGCATAATCGCCGGATGAGGCCGTCCTGGCGGCTACATTCCGGAAGCGGAACGCTCCCGAAAAAGCCAGGCACTCGATCCGGAGATAGCGAAACGCATAGCGGCGCGGCAGCGTGAGCCGGCACGGCAGCAGGTCCAGATTGATGATCTCCTCCTGAATCCACGACTGGGACAAACCGCCCTGATAGGGGAGGTCGGCTTCCGCGACTTCGGCCGGAAGTTCGCCGAACACCAGCCGCAGCCGCAGCGGCGCATCGTAGGACCAGTCGCCGTTCGGCTCGATTTCCAGTGTGGCCGTGCCGACCCCGTGGCGCCCGAAGTCCAGATACAGGACGTCGCCGCGTTTATAGGTTTTTTCGCGCCAGTCGAAAGCGGTGCGCCGCATGCTCCAGCCCTGCCACGCGTGTGCCGATGCCACCGGTTCGACGGCACAGGGTTCCCGGTCGCCGGAGCTTTGGAGTGATACCGGAAATTCCCGGTCATCCCGAAAGGATAGAGCGGTTGCGAACCGCAATTGCAATTCCATTGCCATGATAATTCTGTTTCTGATATCGTTACTTCGTCACTTTCAAGAGCACGGCGCGGCCCGGCGCAATCCAGACCTCTTCCCCGGCAAACTCCCGCAATACATTGGGACGGGTCTGGGACACCACCTGGAGCTTCGCCGGCGGAGTACGCCACTTGATCTGGTCGAGCGCCAGCGATTTGATCGGATTCTTGTTCAGAATCATCACATAGGTGTCGCCGGTTTCTTGGTGCGTGAATTCGCCGACCGCGGACATCGGCGTCCCCCAGCTGGGAATGGCGGCGATCAGGCTGTCCGGCGCGGGGCCGTTTTCGCCGCTGCCGGCGGCGCCGGCGGGCAGATGGTAGACGGCGGTCGACTTCAACTGCTTCAACGTCGGCGCCAGGCAGCGCACCGTGGCGTTGACCTCGCGCATTGCGTGGTAGGTTTCAGTCCGGTCGCCGTTGCCGTTGATGGGGGCGCCGCGGTAATTGCCGCAGTCAGGGCTGAAATAGGTGAAGTAATGGATGCCTTGCGCGCCGTACAGCAGCCCGGAATAGACCTCATAGTACAGATCGGTCAATGAGGGCGCCCGGAAGTCGAAATGAGCGACGCTCTGGGTGCAGATGTGAAACGGCACGCCGGTAGCCTGTGAGACGTTCCGGGCGTCGTCCAGATTATTCCAGAAGCCGGGACGCTCGATGCCGACGCCGCCCTCCAGCAGGCCGTAGAAGTCGTAACTGAACCAATCCGGCTGGTACATGGAGACGAACTTCTCCATATATTCCCGGTAGGTCGGCGTGCCGACGACATTGCCGGCATAATTGGGGTACAGGTTCATATACAGATCCTTCCCTGGGGCCGCCTGGCGCAGCTGCCGGAACATCGCCGACTGATTCGGGAACGCGGCGGCGGTGGGCTCGTCGCCGACCATATAGCCGTAAACGGCCGGATGATCGTTGACACGTTCGACGCAGCTTTGCACCAGAGCCGGAAACGTGGACGGATCGGCCTGGGGCCAATTCTGCGACGTGATCGACCAGTCCTGGTAATAGGCGACCAACCCGGCTTCGTGGATCATGTCCAATTCTTCCCGGTCGAGGGCGAAGCCGGCAACGGTGATACCGGCCTCCGCCATTTCCCGGAAGCGTTCCACGGTCAACGGCTCATTGGCCGGGCGCAGGTGCTGATTGGTCCCCCACGCCATAATCGGAAACCAGTCCGGATCTCCGAGGCGCGCGGGGGAGGCGGCACAAAGAGTCAGGGCGGCGAGTGCCGATACGGCAATCACAGTATAATGCAGTAGCTTCATGGTAAAGATGTCTTTGCTTGAAAAATTATGTTATTCCGGTGTTTTACTTGCCGCCCCAATACGGGGTCTGCTTGCTGTAATCTTCCAATTCAGCGCACTCGGTTTCGCCGTTTACGGGCGCCACATGACCATCGGCATAGCAAACATTGGGATGATAGCCTTTGCCATGATAGGAATAATCTCCCGGTGACCAACTGGTGCCGTTGTAGCTGTTGGGACGATCGTAAAACAATACGGCTTTCGTGGGGGAGGCCACGCCGGAGCTCTTGATGCCGCTTCCGCCGTGCTGATACATCACCGAAAACGCCTGGGTCATTATATAGGAACTCCCACGGCCCCAGATAGAAGCCGTACCGTCGCTGTTTCCCACTTCGATGGTGTCGGCATAGCCGGCTCCCCTCGGGTAAGTCGGGCAAACCGTGATGTTGGTCACGGCCGGATAACTGGATACCTTCAACGGCAAATCCGCGGAAGCAAAATAGGGCACCAGCTCATCCTGGATGAAGTATTTCAGGTCTCCGCTGCCACCCGGACCCGCCCAGCCGTCACCGAGCTGCCCCCACCAGACGGCTTTGCCATTCATCCAGGCGTCATTGGCGCCTTCGCAAGCCCAGAGGTCATTGTTGTCCAGCGTGTACATCTGGGAGGACAATCCCAACTGCTTCATGTTGCTGGTGCACTTGATGACCTGGGCCGCCTGCCGCGCCTTGGACAGCGCCGGCAAGAGCATGCTGGCCAAAATCGCGATGATGGCGATCACGACCAGAAGTTCTATGAGTGTGAACTTGGTTGACGGAACTTTCATTTCCTGTTCTCCTTATTTGTGGTTTAGAAATCCGGTCACATTATTATTATAGCAAAATTTTTAATTTTTTCCTTGAAAAATCGATAAAAAAACATTACTTTTAGATCAACAGTGAGGTTTTTATGAAAAATGACGCCATCGATTACTTTTTCAGCAAGGAAAACTACCGGAAAATGTCCGGCGGCGACTGGCCGATCCAGGTGACCAACTATGCGGAGGAGAAAACACTCGGCGGGGTGCATTACCATGACTTTTTCGAATTGGCCGTGATCACCGCCGGGCATGGCGTTTATCAGGACGGGGAGGGACGCAGTTTTCAACTGGTGCCGGGCAACGTTTTCCTGCTGCGTCCGGGGATGATTCACTACTATATAGAGCAATCCCATCTGCATGTGACCAATATCCTGTGGATCGAAGAGGAGCTCGGAATGGCGTTCCATGACCTGCCCCAGTGTCCCGGCTATCACGCGCTGTTCGAGCTGGAGCCGCAGACCCGGTCCCGGATCAAGGAAAACCGTTCGCTGGTGTTGAACACCAACCAGTTGACCGACGTGCAGGGCATCCTGCGCCGGATGCAATACGAATTGGATGCCCGCCCTCCCGGGGCGAAGCTGGCGGCGATCAGTCTGGCCGGATTGCTCTTTACCTCCTTATGCCGGGCGTATGCGGATTCTTCGCAGGAGAGCGACAATGAATTGCTGCAGCTGGACCGGGTGATCGCTTATATCCACAAAAACTACAAAAACCCCATCCGCCGGGCGCAACTGGCGCGGCTGGCGTCGATGAGCGAGGCCAATTTCTACCGGGTATTCCACCGGGTGCTGGGGTGCTCGCCGGTGGAATATCTGTCGGATATCCGTCTCAAGCACGCCGAGGAGCTGTTACGCAAATCGCACGACGGACTGCCGGAGATCGCGCTGAAAACCGGCTTTTCCGACAGCAATTACCTCGGATTGATATTCAAACGCCGTTACGGCATCACGCCGCACCAGTACCGGTTGGGCAAACGTTAGCCTGGATATTGCACGAATGGCCGAAAAATCTATCGCATCCTTATGGCGCCAAAAGCCTTGCGAAAATCCTCGCCGATAGCGCCGCTATCGACTGCGGTATTTGCAAGTCTTTGGCATCCATAATGCTTGCGATATATTTCCGGCGCTTCATGCAACATCCAGGTTAGTCGTACCAAGGTCAATTCCCATTACAACAGGCATGATTTCAAGTCTCCAGAATAATTTTTACAGTTAACACGGCATACTCCGGGTATGCCGATATACGCATGGGGATACCCCAGTCATTTTTTTGAATAGTGCATAAAAATGGCTGGTTTGCTTATAACCCAGAGAATCCGCGATTTCATCAATGGAAAGATCAGTTTCCGTCAGAAAACGACGGGCTTGTTGAATGACCTGCCGAAGCAGATAAGATTTTATGGAAATCCCAAATTGGCGTTGGAATCCTTTACTCAAAGCGGAACGGGTGATTTTGAATTTCCGCGCTAAGACATCAATCCGGATCGTTGCTGGAGAGGGAGATGAATTCAGCTCCAGAATCAGTCGGCGGTACAGCATTGGCACTTTCAACCGCCCGGCTGCCTCTGGAAACAACGGGCGACAGATCATAAGAAGCGCGCTCATCGCCATGGAGTAAACTGTTTCCTGCGGACCATTGTCCGCAATTGCTAGAAGCGCACGGTGAAGTTCTGGAAAATCCAATTGTCGGACACCTCCAAAATCAGGACCAAAAACAAACCCCAGCCCATCATGCAAGTGAACATGAAATGCTTTTATTTGACATCCCGGGTGATAAACGGCGTCAAATTTATGGCCAGCCGGAAGTAAAGCAATATTTCCCGCCTGTAAACGGGTCTTATGTCCATTCATGGTAATTTCCGCACATCCATTCTCCATGACGAAAAGTCGTGAAAACGGTGGATTTGGATGATGAAATGAACTCAATTTCTGAAAATGCGAGAATGACGGTGTGAGAAATTCACAGCAAAGCAAAAACTCTCCTTCTTCCGTGGAAACAGTTTGTTCAATCTTCAGGTGTTTTGCATGAAGATTATTTCTGGCGTCATTTATGATTATTACATTCTGCACAGTTAATTCCTATAATCGTATAATAATTTAATCTGTTTATATCGAAGTACAAGTTGTAATGTCTTAAAAATATATTTATTTTCACAAATTCGGAATGAAATGATCATCCCCTGGAAGTAAATTAGTATAAACTTAAAAAAAGGAATATATCTTATGATCTTGCAATGCGTTTACAAATACAATTTCAACAATATCGCCTGGAATGACCGGACAAACCCAAATAACCTGCTTGATCCAGTTTTTTTGCTATTGTTTCACGCCACGCCCGAAAATCTCGATGGCGTGTTGATCAAAAATGCAGCTGGCCTGACAGTATGTGTTAATGAGGCATGCAAAGACCGAAGAGACAGGACGGAGCACAATTATTTTTCTGCTCAGGATTTAAACGGCTACTGCCCGGTCATGGAGGCTGAGTTGCTGTTTGAAGGGGATTGTGAGCCATACCGCGTTGGTTTCCCGCTGGCCTTGCTGGAAGATCAATCCGAAGAACATGAATTTGCGATTCTCTTTGACGGAGTCCACTTTCAGATATTGGCAGATGGCATCGTCATGGACCGGGATTTTCCGATGGGCATTCCCTGCCATATCTATGCAGAACACATAAGTTGTTCAATTACTTCCGAAGCGATCCATGATTGGATGTGGACAAACGACCTTTCCGGTATTCAACGAGATGAAGTTATTTATCACCAGAAAGGAAACGGACAGTTTTATACTCCCTACGGGTTCAACACCTGGGTTGGCGATGTGGCTCTTTATTACTGGCAGGAACGTTTTCATGTCTTTTATCTTTACGATCGCCGCCACCACCGAAGCAAGCGTGGAAAAGGAGCACACGAGTTTTGGCATATGAGTTCAAGTGATTTGCGAGACTGGATCGACCACGGCCCAGTATTTGAACTGGATGAACAATGGCAGACGGTTGGAACAGGAAACGCGTTTGAGTTCGACGGAAAATTGCATCTGTCATTTGGCTTACATACGGAACGGGTAAAACCTTTTAACCTAACGGCAATTGTTCTGTTTTACCAAAACCTGATAAAATTGGGACATACCGGCGAGTTTGGTTATGGAGAATTAGGTGGACTCACTCCTGCCGGGGCGAGTTACGCCTTCAGCGAAGACGGAGTTCATTTCACTCCAAGTCGCCGGTTGATGCATTATCTGGAGAATCCCTCTATATTCTCGGAAGAAGATGGTTCCCTGCTCCTCTATCAGGAGGGACTTTGGAAATCGAATCATCTTGGTCACTGGACACGTATTGATTCGACTTTTCCACCCCATGGCAAGGATTCTTTTGCACGTAATTGCCTTGATTGCCCCACACGTTTCAAATTGGGTGGATGGGAATATTTTATGGTCGGGTTTACCGGTTTTTGGGGGCGGCCAGATGTGCCTGACGCAGAGTGGATCGATTTTACTGAAAAAGGTTGGGATACATATGATGGTGTCAATGTGCCTATGGCTGCGGTGTTCCGTGACAGCCGCATCATCGAAGGCAGTTGGGGGGGGAATAATGGCAATTGGGGAAGCTATTTGATCTTTCGAGAATTCGTAGCACTTGGTAATGGTCGGATCGGCAAAAAATGGGTTGAGGAAACTCTGCCGGAGCTTGAAATAATCGGGACGTTTGATTCGATGAGCCCTATCAACATCCCCGCATCAGACAATATTCTATTGGAACTTGAATTTCCTGCCTTTACTTCGACGCAAGTATTTTCAATGGTATTTGAAGGTGAAGGAGTGCCTTGTGAATTCAAACTGGACTTCTCGACAGGAAGGGCACAATGGGCAAGTATCTGTGACAACCAAATTCCAAGTCAAGATATTCCTACTTTCCGGGAACAGGTCATGGCATTTCCCCAAAGAAGTTCTTTTTGGGAATTTTCCCATATACCACGCCTGGGAGGTGATTTTTCATTAGAGAATCTACCGGATCTGACCGTCGGGTTCAAACTTCGAATTATGATTCATTCCACGCCCAAATTGGGCACGGTTATACTTGATGCGGAAATTGCCGGAGTACGTACTATGCTGACGAATCGAAACAACCTGAAAGTATCAAAACTCCGGATATTTTCCACAGCCATCCCATAAAGATCTGAAAACTTGACAAAAAGATGGGTTCACGCTACCTTTGCTTCGACTAAAAAACCGAGGTAAAAATCGTGAACCCATCAAAAGATACTATGTCCGTGCTGGCGCAGATTGTCAAGC
>JAVBQJ010000069.1:0-13396 GCA_031549115.1 Victivallaceae bacterium | reverse complement strand
GCGAGACTTGGGCGGGGTAAGTAAACCATTTTGAGTAATTGTATTCCTCCCCCCTCCAAACCACCCCCATCTTTTCCACACCTTTTCAACGTACGATTTATGTTTTTGCGCAGCAAAAACATAAATCGGAGCTGCGAAGGTCGGGAGGTATGCTTGACGGTTGTCCGGGAATTCTTGTTCCCAGCTCATTTTTTGCCCAACGAGGCAAAAAATTACGTTTAAAAGGTTTGAGGGGGATGAGAGAAGGGGTTTGGGGAAGAGAGAAGGCAACCCCTTTCCTCAAAAGGGGGGCCTTCTCTTTTCCCCAAGGCGCCTTTTATCAACCTCACTCAAAGATTGCCATTAGGGCGTCGGCGAAGAGTTTCATGCCGCGGCCGTCGGGGTGGTTGATGTTGTTGGTCATCAGCATATTGTAGGGGATGCCGCAGCGCCACAGTTGGCCGTAGAGTTTGGCGGCGTCGGCGAGGGCGACGTTATTTTCCGCGGTGAATTTACGCAGGTAATGGACGTAGGGGCGCGGGTCGTTTTCGATGCTTTCGCCGTTCTGGGAGGGGAGGTCCATCCAGTCCGGGCGGACGTAATGCGGGGTCAGGATGATCCATTCGTAACCGCGCGTCCGGAAGTCGTTCCATACTTTCGTGAACGAATCGTTCCACACTTCCGGCGGCAAACAGGCGTCGTTGACGAACTCCGAAATCACCAGGTCCGGCTGGACGGCGAGCACGGTTTCTTCGTAATTGTACTGTGAGCCGGCGGGCTCGCCGAGGAAAGCGGGAATGGTGCGGCCGCCCCAGCCGTTGGAGACCAGTTCGATTTCGGCCTGCGGGTAGCGTTGGCGCAGGCGGGCGACGAATTGCTGTTGCCAGCGTTCGGATTCCGGCAGATAGGTGCCTTCGGTGACACTGTCGCCCCAGGCGAGGATTTTGATCTTTTCGCCGTTGCGCAGCTTGGCGAGGGATTTGGGGATGAATGCCTGTTGCGATTGGGCGTTTTCGAGGACCGGTTCGGCCTGCAGCACCGGGAACAGCGCATCGCGGGTCAGGCGTTCGGCCAGGCTGTCCAGATAGACGTTTACCAGTCGGGTTTCGCCGTCGTTGAGTTCCGGCAGCGCCGGGGTGAAGCTGGCGGGCGTTCCGGTCCGGTAATCGAGCTTGCCTTTGGCGGTGCGCACCAATGAATCGAGACGCAGCGGCGTGTAGCGGTGGCTGACCGTGATTTCGGTTTCCGGGCCGATGCGGCCGCCCTCGAGGCGCCCGAAGGTGGCCCATTTGTCGGTGAACTGATAATCTTTGCCGCGTTCGAGCAGCGTGCCGTCCGTCAATTTTACGACGACCGATGCCGGCACCAGGGCATCGGCCAGCGAGCAGCCGGTGGCTTCCAACCCCTTCAAAACCACGCCGTCATTCCAGCCGCCGAGCTCCTGGTGAACCGGCAGATTGCGGTAACTTTCGTCAATGACGGAAATTTCCGTCAAATCCGGAACCTGAAAAAGTTCTCCGTCAAATTTGAATTGCCAACTTCCGGTAACTTCGAGCTCTTGCTTCTTCATTTGTGCACTTTCCGCCGCTGGGCTTCCATGGGGCTGTTGCAGGCGTCCGATAAACAATACCGCGCCTGTTTTGACGATTCGAATCATATATACGAACGGCCGGTCGGCCGTAAATTCCACCGGTTCCGCTTGAAAGGCAAAACTGGATACTGCGACCGCCGTCGCGGCACTGGCGACGGTGCCGGCTTCATCCACTTCGATTTCCGCTTGATGGACGACATTGGAAATATACAGCTCCGGGAGGGGGGATATTCCCGAAAAATCCGCCGCTTTGGGGTTGAATGCCGCTCGGACTCCCAATTGCCCAAGTACGGAGCACATGTCGAAGGTCTGGCGCATCTTGAATTTCGGCAGCGCCAGCTTTAACTGCCGCGATGCCAGGGATTGATCCAACTGCCGGAGAAATTCCGTATCCAGACCGGCTTCCAGCTCCGACAGCGGGCATCCCTCCTTGGGAAGCAGAATCAACATTGCCACTGCCGGATTTTTGTAGGGCAATTGCACGGCCTGCCATTTTTCGCCCTCGGCGTAGCCCCATTGGGCGGTCTGATTCATGAACGGCATTTCCACGGCTTGCTCCGCGCCGTAAAACATCTGTTTTTGCGTCCGCGCTTCGCTGAACTTCCGTTGCCACTCCCCTTTGAAGTAGATCGTATTCACCAGCACCAGCCGGGTCAGGTTCGTCAGGGAACCCGGGGATAAGAGATTTGGGATCCGCCCCAGAGTCTGTTCCGCGACCCATGCGTTGATCTTGTCTTCCGCCGCCTTGGCGGCATCGATATAGTCCACCGGGTAAGCTTCGGCGCCGAAACGGTCGGCCAGCGCCGTCACAAACTGAGGCTGCAGCGGGAAGCCGCTTTGCGGCCACAGCGAATTGGCGATCTGAAATTTCACCCCCTGCCACTGCGGCAGGGATCGCGACAGCGTTTCGTATTCCGAAGCCGTGTTTCCCAGCAACGTATCCAGTTCGCTTCGGGTTTCTCCCCGCGCCCCCTCCGCCGTCATCGCCAATGCGGTCCCGATGCTGTAAGGCGAGAAAAACAGGTCGCCGTCTTCCCGCGCCAGCTGCCGGTAAAGATCCCAGGTGAAGTCCGTTCCCGCCGCTGTCAATACCGTCAATGCCGCCATAAGCCCCAGTGATCGTTTCATCGGATTTCCTCCGGTTGGAAAATTAGCTTTCTCGGCCGGTTATTCGCCGCCGGTGCGGCGCCTCGCTCGCTCCGTGTGTAGATTGGATTGTCGCTCACGCTTCCAATCCGATCTACACCATCGCTCCCTCGGGTCGAAGCGCTCACCTCCCGGCTCGCTTCCCTGGATTTCGCCCCTTTCGAGGCGCTGCGCGCCTGGGGCGACCAGCAGGATCCGCCTGCTGGACCGGCGTCTCCGTATGACGGAGGGCAGAACCGCCGCTACGCGGCTCTATTTGATTTTTTTCTTTTTTAGATTTCGGCGCCGGTTTCGGCGTCGACCAGGCGGAACTCTTCGTAATGCAGCATCGGGTCCGCCCGGAATGACAGGTCGTGCTTGTACAGCTTCTCGATCTCCTCCAGCAGCCGCGCATCCTCGTTCTTGAGCCGCGCCAGCACCTCCGGGTGCATGATCACCCGGATCGGCGTGCCCTTCAACCGTTTGTCCCGCAGCACGCTGTTCAAGCGGCGCTGAATCTCCACGCTCATCGTCACCGGCGATTTCACCATTCCCGTGCCGCGGCAATACGGGCACGGATTGTACACCGTGTCCTGCACGCTTTCGTGCTCCCGCTGCCGCGTCATTTCCATCAAGCCGAGACGGCTGATCGGCAGCAGCCGGGTCTTCGCCCGGTCGTCCTTGGTCAGACGTTTCATCGCCTTGTGCACTTCATCACGGTCCTTCTGCGAACGCATGTCGATGAAGTCGATCACCACCAGGCCGCCGACATTGCGCAGCCGCAACTGCCGCGCGACCTCCTCCGCCGCCGCCAGGTTGGTCTGCAGAATCATTTCGTTCTGCTCGGTGGAGCGTTTGCTCTTGCCGGTGTTGACGTCGATCGCGATCAATGCCTCGGTTTCGTCGACGCAAATCCAGCCGCCGCCCGGCAGCGGCACCTGGCGCTGGTAGACGTTCTCAAGCTCCTTGTTGACCTTGTAATAGTCGTAGATCGGCAGCGCCTGCTTGTAGCGGGTGACCTTGCCGGCCAGTTTGCGACCGCCGAACTGCTTCAACGCGTTGCAGATGGAATTGTACGCGTCTTCATTGTCGACCACGATTTCATCGATATCCTCGGTCATGAAGTCGCGGACGGTACGCTCGATCAGCGTCGGCTCCTTGTACACCGGAATCGGGCACTTGCCGGTTTCGATCGCCGCTTCCACCTTCTTCCAGTAATCCAGCAGCAAGTCCAGGTCGTGTTTGAAGAAAATACTCTTGCGCCCCTCGCCGACGGTACGGCAGATCAGACCCATGCCTTCGGGCAATTCCAGCGACGCCAGAATCTTCTTCAGCCGGTCGCGCTCCTGCGCGCCTTCGATCTTGGTCGACAAACCGATGTGCTCCGAATACGGCAGCAGCACCAGATAACGCCCCGGAATCGACAGATTCGTCGTCACCCGGCAGCCCTTGCTGCCGATCGGCGTTTTCACCACTTCCACCAGAATTTCCATCCCCGGACGGAAAAACTCCGGAATGTCCTCCGATTTCAGCTTGCGCCCCTCCAGCCCGGAGACAAATGCCCGCAACGCCTGCGCCCGGGCTCCTCCCCCCTTGCCGGTGATCCGCTTGGCCGCCACCGAATCGGAAGCCTGATTGTTCAGCTGCCCGACCAGTTCGTCGGCGCCCGGAAGCATATCCTGATAATGCAGGAACGCGTTTTTGTCCGCGCCGATGTCGACGAACGCCGCCTCCAGCGACGGCGCGAAATTGACGATCCTGCCCAGATAAATCGAACCCACTTTGGGTTCGTCGCTGGACCGCTCGATCAGGTATTCTTCGAGACGGGCGTTGTTCAACAACGCGAAACGGGTCTCCAGCTTTTCACAATTCAAAATAATCTGTCGTTTCACAGTTTCCATAATATACTCTTTTTTTCTAATGCGCGGTAGCGTCGTTCCACATCCGGTTGCCGTTCCAGAACGCGGCTGCCGTCATTGGTTTGCGGCCGGGAATCACCAATTCGAGAATCTCCAGACTCCCTTCGCCGGTTCCGATCACCCAACCATGCCGGTTGCTCAACAGCATCTCGCCGGGCTGCCCCGCAAGATCATAACGCACCCGGCTCTTCAATACCGAAACCACCAGTTCGTTTCCATCGCGCTCCAACGAAAAAAACGCCCCCGGCCACGGCTGGAAGGCGCGTACCATCGCCTCCAATGCCAGTGCCGAATAGCTCCACACCAATCTGCCGTCGTCTTTTTTCATCTTTCTGGTCGTGGTCGCCAGGCTGTGATCCTGCGGGACCGGCGGCAGCTTCCCGGCGGCAATCGCCAGCAGTGTCTCCGCCGTGCGTTGCGCCGCCAGTTCGCCGAGCCGCAGCTCCAGCGAAGCCGCCGTTTCCGTCCCGGTCATCGCATATTCGAGGATACGATAAATACTTCCGGTGTCCAACCCGCGCTCCATCTGCATGAACGTCACGCCGGTAACCGCGTCCAGATTCGCAATCGCCGCCGTAATCGGCGATGCCCCCCGGTAACGCGGCAGCAGTGATCCGTGAATATTCACACAGGCACAACGCGGTAAATTCAATAATTCGTCTTTCAGCAATTGCCCGAAGGATACCACCAGGACAATATCCGGCGCCAGCCCGTTCAGCCGGTCCAGAAAATCCCGGGTATTCACCGAAGCAATCCGTTCCGCCGGAAACCCCCAGCCGTCTGCGGCGCTTCCCAGCGGGGTGGGATGCAGCTCCCGCCGCCGTCCCGACGGACGGTCCGGCTGCGTGCCGACTCCCACAAGTTCAATGCGTTGATCGTGCAGCAATGCCTCCAACACCGGGACCGCGATCGTCCCGGATCCGAGAAAATATACTTTACATCTGCGTTGATTCGGCATAGCCTGATCGCACAACCTTAGTTGCCGGACTGCCGCTGCAACAGCGGCGCCCCTCATTTTTTTCTCTTTCACCAAGACGGGAGAAGCACCGTCCGGCACCTCTCCCGCTCTCTTGTGGCCGCACAGTGGTTTACACCACCATCAGTGCGAAAACCAGCACGAAAATCGATACCGTTTCCACTACCCCGAGGATCATCAGGTCGTTCGCAAACCCCTTCTCCGTCTCGCCGAACGCATCGCAGGCCGCCGCCGCCGCCTTGCCCTGCCAGTAGCTCGACATCATGAAACCGATCCCCGCCATGACTCCCATGATCAGGTAAAACGGCCACAAATACGGGTCCGCCGTTTCCACCTTGCCGCGAATCACCATCATCAGAATCATGCCGTAAATCGTCTGCGACAACGGCGCGCCCGCCAATGCCAGCAACAGAAACGGCGCCGGCCGGTTCTGAATGTAGCACTTCTTCCACGCCCCCACCGCCGCCATGCCGGCCACACCCGAACCCGCCGCCGAGCCGATTGAAGCCAAGCCGATCGCCGCATAGCCGCCGGCATTGCTCAACGCATGCATCAAAGCTTCTTCCATTTTCCCTGTCTCCTTATCTTGGTCTATGGTATCGAAAAAATTTTCCCAACAATTGTTGTTCCGGAGGCGATTCGCACTCCAGTGTGCCGATTGCATCGGCTGATTCGGGGCCGCGCTCCTTCGTTGCCCTTTTGCCGCTGGTGCGGCGCCTCGTTCGCTCCATGTTCCGGGAATCGCTTCGCTCTCCCTGCACCGTCGCTCCCTCGGGTGGAAGCGCTCGCCTCCCGGCTCGCTTGCTGTACGTTTCGCCCTCTTTCGGGCGGCTTTGCCGCCTGAGGGCGACCAGCGTATTCGCCGCTGGACCGCGCCTCCGTATGACGGAGGGCAGACCGCCGCTTCGCGGCTCTATTTTATTTTTTTAATTTATTTTATTTTTCTCAGTTTCCGGTGGTTTTCCGCAGCGGTTTGTATTCGATGCCGCTCCAGGTCAACCCGACGTGATTCGAAAACTCCAGCGTATTCAACCGCACCCCGTGCACCAGCACGCTCATCAAACACAGCGAAAGGTTCAACGCGTGGCCGAGGAAAATCACGATGATACACGGAATCGCCATCCACCACGAGTTTTTCACCAACCCGATCGCCATTTCGTTGAAGTTCAACGCGATGTAAAATCCCGACAGCCCCACCGCGAACAAACGGATGTAGCTCAGCAAATCGACGAAGCTGTTGATCAACGCAAACGGGAACTGGAACACATCCGCGACATCCAGCCAGTTCACCGCCCCGAACACCACCAGCAGCAATCCGGAGCCGTAGAGCCAATACATCGTCGGCGTCGTCCACTCCGGCAGCTCCGCCGCTCCCAGCAGCTTCACCACGATGATGAAGTTGCCGAACAGGATCAATATCCAACCCACTTGGCCCAGGCTCTTGCGCCAATGCCACAGCGAAAACGCCTGCCACATCCGGCCCAGCGTCAGCTGCGTCAACCCGAGCATGAAACAAATCAGCTGGATATGCTGATTCTTCGTCGATTCCTCGGTCAGCCACGGCAAGCCGCCCCAGCTCAACCCGAAGTACGACCCGCCCAGCGCCCCCCAGACCACCGCCACGATGCTCAGCAGCATCATGAACGCCAGCGGCAGTTTGGCGGCGGGATTGTTGCGGAATTTATGCCGCCCCACCAGCGTCAGCCCCAGGAACAACAGCCCGTAACCGGCATCGTTGACGATCATCCCGAAGAAAATCGAGAAAAATACGAACACCCCCGCCGATACGTCCAGTTCGGTATACCCCGGCAGAATCCCGAGGAAATCGAACAGCGGTTTGACGGTCCGGGCCCAGCGCGGAAATTTCAACAGTGTCGGCACCCGGTCGTTCGGACCCGGATCGGTGAGCTCCAGAGCCCAGCCTTCCGCCAATGCCGTCTCCCGCACTTTCTCCTCCTCCGGCGCCGGAATATAGCCATGCAGCACCGCTACAACTCCCGCCTCTTCCATACTGTCGCGCGCGGTCAGGAATTCGTGTTCGGTCTGCAATTCGGAGATATAGTGCTTCAACTTCGGCACCGACGCCACCAGCTCGTCCAGGTCGTGCTCCAGCGCGATCAACATCACGGAATATTCCTTGCGCTTCTTTTCCAGTTGCGCCAGGCGCTTTTCCGGCAGGAACGCCAACGGCAGGTTCTGCGATTCCAGATTCTTCAGCGTCACCACCGCGTAACCGACTTTATTCTCGCGCCACCAGAATTCATGTACCAGTTCGATTTCCGGATCCTGTTTGTACTTTTTCAGTTCGGCCTCCGAAGACTCGCACAAGTAGACGTGTACTCCCTGCCGCTGCAGCTCATGCAGCTGCTGCCAGTCGAAATCCCCCCAACTGGTCAGGAGCTCCGCTTCGGCTTCCAGCGCGTGCAACGACTTGGTCAGTTCGTCGCGCCCTTGAAGCACCGTCTGCGCGTAATCCGCCAGTTCGCGCCCCTCCAGCTTCAGCGGCAATTGCTGTTCGCCGCGCTCGCGCGACCCCAGAATCCCGATCACCCGGTGCAGATTTTCCAGGCGCGTCTTCACCGCCTGGCGGTCCCCCGCCTCTCCGGTAATCCGGCTGGACAGATGCATCACGCCCAGACCCAGCAGCGCATTCAACGCGTTTGCCCGCTCGCTCCCGAGGCAGAGGAGCGTAATTTTTTTCATCGGTACGATCATGCCGCTCCCTCCATCGTTTTGGTTTTGGCCAGCTTCGAACGCACCACCGCCGCCGTCTCCTGGTCGCTCAGGTAAATACGGATGCGCCGGATGTTGTCGCGGCATTCGGGGATCTTCACCTTTTCAAACAGGTTTACCCGCTGTGTGGTGGTGGCCAGCTCCTGGTCCAGCAGCCGGTATTGCTCTTCCAGTACCCGGTAGGCGCAGCGCAGCTCGATCATCCGCTTCAACGCGTCGATGCAGCTGTCCAGTGCCCAGTCGGAGACAAAGAGATCGTAGGCCTCCACCACGAAGTCGACCCCCTCGTACAACGGCACCGTAATTCCGGCGATGTTGCTTTCGCTGGTGCGGACACCTTTGAAGTGCAGCAGTTTCGCCGCCGCCTCCGTCAGCGTTTCGTCGCCGAAAAGCGCAATCCAGCGGTCCAGCGCCGTCTGCAGCGTCGCCGTCTCCTCCAATTGCCGCCGCATCCGCTCGGAGCTCAGGCGCAGCTCCATCTGCAGCTGCTGCTTTTTGAGCTGCAATGTCGGCAGGAAACGCTGGAACTGTTTCAGCGCGTCCTGCTCGAGTTTGAGCTGCGTTTTGGTTAATTTTATTTTGGCCATGTATCTTTTCTCCGTCGGCGCCGGATGTTACTGCGGCAATTCTTCGTGTTTCGGCCAGAACTTCTTCAACAAATCCGACTTGATCGAGGTTTCCGCCGGTTCGAAGCACTCCGCCAGCGTCTTCCAGCCCAGATCCAACGCCTCCTCCAACGGGATATTCACCGACAGATCCATCATC
Source organism: Victivallaceae bacterium (assembly GCA_031549115.1). Lineage (GTDB taxonomy): Bacteria > Verrucomicrobiota > Lentisphaeria > Victivallales > Victivallaceae > JAVBQJ01. The sequence goes on along the minus strand of JAVBQJ010000069.1, from coordinate 4,308 downwards.
CGCTGCTCGAACAATTTGCCGTACTTCAACAGCTTCTTGTCCCAGTTGGTCATCTGGAAACCCATCGACTGCTTTTCCAGTGTGTTCTTGTAGTCCGCGTACAAGCGGATCATCGCGTCCATCACCGTACGGTGGTCGTCGCGCGTTTTCGAGTTCACCTGCTGCTTCAGGCGGCTCAGCGAACCGAACGGCTCGATGCGGCCGTTGCGCAAATAGAACTGCCCTTCGGTGATGTAGCCGGTGTTGTCCGGCACCGGGTGGGTCACGTCGTCGCCCGGCATCGTCGTCACCGCCAGAATCGTGATCGAACCGGCGTCGTCGAAGTCGACCGCCTTTTCATAACGCGACGCCAGCTGGCTGTAAAGGTCGCCGGGGTAGCCGCGGTTGGCCGGGATCTGGTCCATGGTAATCGAAATTTCCTTCATCGCGTCGGCGAAGTTGGTCATATCGGTCAGCAGCACCAGCACCCGTTTGCCGTTCAGCGCGTAGCTCTCCGCCACCGCCAGCGCCATGTCCGGCACCAGCAGACACTCCACCACCGGGTCGCTGGCGGTGTGCACGAACATCACCGTGCGCGACAGCGCCCCCTGGGCGTCGAGGGTATTGCGGAAATACAGATAGTCGTCGTACTTGAGGCCCATGCCGCCGAGGATGATCACGTCGACTTCGGCCTGCAGCGCGATCCGTGCCAGCAGCTGGTTGTACGGTTCGCCGGCGACCGAAAAGATCGGCAGTTTTTGCGATTCGACCAGCGAATTGAACACGTCGATCATCGGAATCCCGGTACGGATCATCTTGCGCGGGATGATACGCTTGGCCGGATTGACCGACGGGCCGCCGATCTCGATCAGATCCTTGGCGATCGGCGGACGGTGGTCGCGGGGTTCGCCGCGGCCGTTGAATACCCGGCCGAGCAGATCTTCGGATTTGGACACCTGCATCGGGCGGCCGAGGAAGCGGATTTCGTCGCCGGTACTGACGCCGCGCGACCCGGCGAACACCTGCAAATAGACCTTGCTGTCCAGCAGGCGGATCACCCGCGCCAGTGACATTCCCCGGGCGGATTTGACCTCGGCGAGTTCGTTGTAGCTGACGTTTTCGGCTTCCACGCAGATCACGTTGCCGACGATTTGAATGATTTTATGATAAACTTTACGCATTCTTCAGGTGCTCCTGGATTTTGGCGTCGATCACTTTTTCCTGCGCGGCGAATTCCTTGCCGTCCATCGCCAGGTAATTCCAGTCGATGAAGGTCTGGCGCAACTGGAGGAACCACACCCGCGCCTGGTCTTTGTCGGTGAATTCGAACACCGCTTCCAGCACGCCGGAAACCTTGTCGAACATGTAACGCTGCCGCTCCGCCGAGGTGGCGCCGTCGACATCGTCGAAGGTGTTCTGCTGCAGGTACACGTAGTCGAGAAATTCACTTTTCAAGTACAGCTGGAAGTCGTCCAGCGTGGTGCCGTCTTCGCCGATCACCTTCATCATCTGCATGACTTCGTTGCCGCGGCGCAGGATGTTCCGGGCGGATTCCAGTTTTTTCGCATCCACCACGCTCTGGTAGTGACTCCAGCTGTCCAACGGGTTGATCGCCGGATAACGGCGGGCGTCGGAGCGTTCGCGCGACAGCCCGAGGAAGGCGCCGACCACCTTCAGCGTCGCCTGCGTCACCGGCTCCTCGAAGTTGCCGCCGGCGGGGCTGACGGATCCGCCGATGGTCACCGAACCGGTTTCGCCGCTCGCCAACTGCACCAGACCGGCGCGTTCGTAGAAGTCGGCGATGCGGCTTTCCAGATAGGCCGGGAAGGCTTCGTCGCCCGGGATTTCCTCGAGGCGGCCGGACATTTCGCGCAGCGCCTGCGCCCAGCGCGAAGTGGAGTCGGCCAGCAGCAGGCAGTTGAGCCCCATCTGGCGATAATATTCGGCGATGGTCACCGCGGTGTAAACCGAAGCTTCGCGCGCCGCCACCGGCATCGAGCTGGTGTTGCAGATGATGACCGAACGTTCCATCAGCGACTTGCCGGTCTTGGGGTCGACCAGCTCCGGAAACTCACGGAGGATTTCCACCACTTCGCCGGCGCGTTCGCCGCAGGCCGCGATCACCACGATATCGACCTCGGCGTGCTGGCTCATCGCGTGCTGCAGCACGGTCTTGCCGGCGCCGAAAGGTCCCGGTGTACAAAATGTACCGCCGGTGGCGACCGGGAAAAAGGTATCGATGCTGCGGACCTGCATCACCAGTGTTTCGACCGGCAGCAGCTTTTCCTGATAGTTGCGGATCGGCACTTTGACCGGCCAGCTCTGCGTCATCATCACGTCGCGCGCTTCGCCGGCGGCATTTTTGACCCGCGCCACCGGTTCGCGCAACGGATAGGTCCCGGCCGGGCTGATCCCGGTCAATTGCCATTCGCCGCTCCACGAAAACGGCAGCATGATGTGATGGGTGAAGCTGCCTTCGGGAACCCAGCCGATCCGGTCGCCGGCTTGCAGGCGGTCGCCCGGCTTGGCCGTCGGCGTGAACTTCCAGCTCGAATTCATATCCAGCGGCGGCAGATAGACGCCGCGCTGCAAAAAGAATCCGGTCGCTTTCGCCAGGTCCGGCAGCGGATTCTGCAGGCCGTCGAACACCTTGGCCAGCAATCCGGGGCCGAGTTCGACACTCAATAGCTCGGTGGTGAAATTCACTTCGTCGCCGATTTTCAGGTCGTTGGTGCTTTCGAACACCTGCATGTCGGCCCGGCTGCCGCGCACCCGGATGACTTCGCATTTGAGCTTCTGATCGCCCAAATGGATGTAGGCCACCTCGTTTTGCGTGACCCGGTCGGTGAATTCCACGGTCACCAGATTCCCGTTGACGCCGACGATCTTACCATGGTTGGTATTGGACAACATCGCTACGCATCTCCTTATACATTCATTTTTTCAATTTTTTCCAGACAGGCGTCGAAATTCTTTTTCCCGGCTTCCGGCTGCCGCGGCTGCCATTTCGCCAACAGCGCCAGCTTCAGTTTGTACACGCAGAGAAAATCGACATCGAACGGGTGCATCACGGTCAACGATTCCAATTGATTCCAACGCATCAGATCGAGGGCGCGCGCCGCTTCCAGCGGCGTGTCCGCCTGCAGCGCGCGGTTGGCATTTTCCGGAATGTCCGCCACCAGGTCGGGGCAGTCACGCTCCTGGACGGCCGGGGGCAGGCGCAGATCGGTCTGGCGCCGCAGCGCCAGCGTGTTGCGCAACTGGGTCTCCCAGACCATGAAGCGCCAGGCGGCGGAATCGGGGGATAAGGTTTCGGACAGATCCGGCTCCAGTCGGGCCGCATCGTAAATCATCCGGTCCGGGTCGGTAAGCTCGGCGCGGACCATGGCATCGAAACTCTCCGCCGTCAGCGGAGGAGCGTCTTCGAAGCGCAAATTCGGCAGCGAACTGATCAGGAAGTAGTAGTCCATACGCGCTCGGCCGCCTTATTTTTCGGCGGTGTTCAGAAGCGCCGCCAGTTTCGGACTCAGGTAATCGGACAACAATGCGGCCACTGCCTGATCGGTGCAGTCGAAGTAGACGTCGCCGCCGGCGAAGCCGACCTTGAAGCCGCCCTTGATGCCGCGGTCGGCGAACACTTCCGCCTTCATCCGGAAACTGGATTCGAGCGCGCCTTTCAGCTGCTTGTCCAGCTTGTCCAGCTGCGCCGGGTTGAGAAGGACCTTCAGGTCGTCGGCGCCGAAATTCGCCGGATTCGCCTTGTAGGCCTGGGTAATCGCCAGCAGCATCTGGGTCATGGTTTCCGGCGACATCGCTTCCGCCGCGCCATGCTCCAGGATGGCGCCCATCCGTTGCTTCAGCTCGGCTTCCAGCGCCAGGATCACGTCGCGCGCCGCCTGACGCACCGCGCTTTCGGCGCGGCCTTGCAGGCCGGCGGCATCGCCTTCGGCGCGGTGCCGGATCTCATCGGCTTCGGCGTTGGCTTTGGCGACGATGTCCTTTGCCTGCGCCCGGGCGGCGGACAGGATCGACTCCTTCTCCGCTTCGGCTTTTTTCAAGCCCTCTTCCTGAATTTTATTGAGCAATCCCTGCAGATGTTCCGCCATGATCAACCTCCCGGCGCGTGAGAAAATTATTTTAAACGTTTCCAGCCAATATAGCATGGAAACGGCAATTTGCAATTTAAAATCACAGCCATCCCATAAAGATCTGAAAACTTGACAAAAAGATGGGTTCACGCTACCTTTGCTTCGACTAAAAAACCGAGGTAAAAATCGTGAACCCATCAAAAGATACTATGTCCGTGCTGGCGCAGATTGTCAAGCTGAT
>JAVBQJ010000120.1:0-19551 GCA_031549115.1 Victivallaceae bacterium | reverse complement strand
TCTTGAGCCGTCTCATTACAGTGTATGGCGTGAAACAACGTTGCTATACCAGTTATTCGTCAATGCGCTTTTCCCTCAGGATATCACGCTGCGTGTCATCCTGAGGGATTGGCATGCAATCCGTCAAAAACTATCCGAACGAAAAAGACAAAGATCATGTGTCTCTGCCAACTTAAAAATGTTTTCACAAATTATTGATGACTAGCGCTTATGGGCGAGGAGCCCCCACATTCTTTTTCAAGCCTCGACCAAATCGAAGTTATTCGACAACATTTCCGGCGGCTGTCCGGCGGCCAGCAGCGCGTCCCAGTGGCGCCGGGCGTCTTCCAGGTTGCGGAATATCCATTTTTCGCAGGCGGGAATCTTGCGGTCTATGAGGTCGCAGATGCACCAGTGGCCAGTTTTGGCGATCAAAGGCAGCACCCAGCCGGGGCAATGGTCGCAGTACTTTTCGCACGGTCCGGCGTCGCAGTCGAGCGCCTTGCGCAAGCTCGGGCAGGCGCGCATCCACAAATACAGTATGTCGCCATCGAGTTTGAGTTCCAGATCGCAATTTTCTTCGATCCGGATATGGTCCCAGTAATCGTGCATGCCTTGCAGCCCCTGTTCCCGGAACCATTGCAGGCAATGGAATTCCTGGTGGCGGCTGATCTCTTGGTAATAACCCTCCAGACCGTTTTCGCGGTCCAGAAACTTGAACACCTCGTTATAAAAACGCACGAAATGGTCGCTCGGTATCATTTGTGTTTTTCCCTCATGTACGCGCTCCTATGCCGGATTGGCGATTCCGGCTTCGGCGTTCACCAACTCGAAATTATTCGACAACACCTCCGGCGGCCGTCCGGCGGCCAGCAGCGCGTCCCAATGGCGCCGGGCGTCTTCCTGGTTGCGGAATATCCACATGTCGCAGGATGTAATCTTACGGTCGTTGATGTCGTAGATGCACCAGTGGCCGGCTTTGGCGATCAGGGGCAATACCCAGCCGGGGCAATGATCGCAGTATTTTTCGCACGGTCCGGCGTCGTTGTCGATTACCTTGTGCAAGCTCGGGCAGGTGCGCATTTGCAGATGCAGCACGTCGCCGGCGAGCGTGAGTTCCATATCGCAATTTTCTTCGATCCGGATGTGCTCCCAGTAATCGTACATGCCTTGCAGCCCCTGTTCCCGGAACCATTGCAGGCAATGGAACTCCTGGTGGCGGCTGATTTCATGGTAGTAGTCCGCCAGATCGCCTTTGCGGTCCAGAAACTTGAACACCTCGTTATAAAAACGCACAAAATGGTCGCTCGGTATCATTGGTTTTTTTCCTGTTGTTTCCGGCGGAAGGTTTGGACGCAGTGGGCTTCGCCGCGTTTTTCCACCGTGCTTTCCCAGGGGGTGTTTTCGCACATCCCGGCGTTGATCTCCGAGGTCGACAGACAGATGTGCTGCGACGGCGTCAGCCCCAGTTTCTTCAAGTGCCGGATCGCCGGGCATTCGAATACTTCGAAGCGGATTTCGTCGTCGTTCACCGTCAGAGTGTAGGGTGCGCCCTCCCGGTGGTAAAACCAGTTCAGGTGCTCCAACAGCTCGGAGGCGTCGCCGCGCTCCAGTTTTTCCCGGATCGACCGGTAAACTTCACGCCCGGTTTGACGCAGCAGCAGCTTCAGCGTCTCCACGCCATAATGATCGGCGATGTATTGCAGCGTGGTGTTGGTGGTGCCGTGAAAATCCCGGTGCAATTCATTGTCTTCCTGATAACGCAGCATTTCAGTCCAGCTCCTGTCGGTATTGTTCCACACACGCTTCGATCCGCTGTTTGACCTCCGGCGTCAGCACGCTCATCTCCTGCGCCAGGGTATGGGGGGTGGCGATCACGCCGAGCTTGGTCAACGCGTACTTCTGGCCCGCCCACACCGTCGACAGGTCGATGCCGTAAATACCGTGGAAGATGCGGATGAACACATTCTGCAGCCGCACCGCCTCCCTGATATTGCCGGCGTCGACGGCGCGGGCGATGCCGACCATCACCTTGGAGCCCAGCGCGCCCAGTCCGCACAGCATGCCGTCGCAACCGACGATCAGCGCTTCGTCGGTCGCCCACTCCTGCCCTTCGAGGAACAGCGCCTGGAAACCGCGGTCTTCGCGCAGACACAAAAGTTCGCGCCGCAGCCACATGCTCGACGAGGAATTTTTGATCCCCTTCAGATTCGGGTGTTCCAGAATTTTGGCGAAGTCCGCCAACGACAAATTGGCGTTGTTGACCGGCGGGCAATGGTAATAGTAGACGCCGCGGTCGGCCGCGTCCAACACTGTAAGGATCGACCTTACCGGATTCCGCGCCGAAGTCGCCCCCGGCAGCATGAACACGTAACTATCGAAGTCATACTTCGAATACCGCTCCATATTCTTCAACGCCAGCGGCAGGCTGGTGGCGTTGATTCCGACCAGCAACTGCATCCGGTCGCCGGTGAGGGCGCAGCTTTCGCGGACGTAGTCTTCCTTGAACTCATCGGTGAAGCTGCCCCATTCGCCCATCGAACCCAGCAGGAACACCCCGTCCATGCCGTGACGGATGTTGCGTTCCATGATGTTGCGCAGTCCGTTGCGGTCCAGGCTGCCGTCTTCCAACAAGGGGGTCACCGTTGCGCTGAATACCTTTTTCATGATTGTCGTTTCCTTTTTATGACCAATTGAACCGCCATCGGGGACGGTGGGTTGTTTTTTACTGAATTACAGGTTGGTTTTTCGCCGCCGGTGCGGCGCCGGAGTTCGCTTCCTCCTCCGCCAAAGGCTACGGAGGACAAGCTATATTCCTTCCGGGTGTCCCCAACGAGGGACACCCCACAGGCAGTGGCACGTGCCACTTACTTTTTGTATTCGGTCCAGAAGGCGGGGCTGATCCACTTTTCATTCAATGAGGGGATGCATGCCGCCGTTTTAGCGAACATTTCCGGGTCCAACGGACCCAGCTCCGCCAATCGGATGTTCTCGCGCAGCTGCTCCGGCGTTTCTACCCCGGTCAGCACGCTCGGATTCCCCGGCAGCGCAAACAAATAGCGCATGCACAACTCCGCCATCGGCATTCCCAACGCCTCCAGCTTCCTCCGGTACGGCACCAGCTCCTTCAGGAACATCGTTTCCTCCGGCATCAGCAGCAATCCCTGCAAATACACGCTGCGGATGAAGTTGTGCCGCCGCGGCACCCGGAACAACCGGTCGAAACGGTGATCCATCACATTGCAGGGGATCTGCAGGTAGTCGGCATGTTCCACTTTGGCTTCGTATTCCAGCGTATTCACCGATACCCCGGCGCCGGCGATCAGCCCCTTTGCCACCATCGACTGGAGCACCTCCAGATGGCGCACATCCTGCTCGGCATGCATCAACGCCACCGCGATCTGCTTGGTCTTCAGGCGCCGCAGTGAGTTGCGCAGCGAAGTTTCGATGAATTCCGCCGGGTCGGCATCCTCCGGAATCGGGGAGATTTTGGTGACCAGCCGAAACTTCCCGGCGATACCCAACTCCGCCAGCGCCAAGCCGATCACCTCTTCGCTGTCGCCATACGACGGCGCGGTGTCCAACGCGTCGATGCCGTGATCGCAGGCCAACCGCAGGATTTCCTTGACCCGGTCCAGCGACGGTTTGCCCGCGGTATTGGCAATGCCGTAATTCAGGCCGAATTGCACCGTCCCCAGCATCAGCCGGGAAAAACTCGCTGTACTCATTTGGCCGTGTACCCCCCGTCCACCGGCAGATTGGTCCCGGTGATGTAAGCCGATGCGTCCGAGGCGAAAAACACGATCGCGCCCTTCAGGTCGGTCTGGTTGGCGAGGCGTCCGAGCGGCGTGTTGGCGCTGTATTGGCGAACGAATACACTCTCGTGGTCGTCGGTGCGCAAACCGCCCGGCAGCAGGCAGTTGACCCGGATGCCGTCGGGGCCGAGCACGCACGCGGCGAAACGCGTGAAGTTGGTCATGCCGCCTTTTTCGTAGAAGTATGCCGGCGATGGATCGAGCTGCATGTCGGTTCCGGCGTAATTGGTGAAGTTCGGGCCCCGGATGCCCATGTAAGATCCGATGTTGATGATTGAACCGGCGCGGCGCTTTTTCATATCCTCCGCCGCAAGCCGGGTCAGGAGAAACAGCGCCGAAGCGTTGACCCGCAGGCTTTTGTCGAATTCGTCCATCGACAGGCTCCACGAGGAACACGCGCTGCGCGTCACCGCGTTGTTCACCAGGATATCGAGTTTGCCGGCGCGGCGCACCACTTCGGCGACCACATTTTTCACCGATTCCTCCGAGGAGAGATCCAACTGCAGCGCATGGACGTTGTCATAATCCTTTGCGACCGCTTCGAGCTGGTCCAGATGGCGCGCCGCGATGAATACCTCGGCGCCGGCCTCCGCGAGCGCCGCGACGATCTGGCGGCCGTACAAGCCGGCGCCGCCGGTCAGAAGCGCACACTTGCCCTTCAGCGAAAACGATTCCAATACATTCATAATCAACCGTCTCCCGTGTTGCGATATTTCAGCCGCGTTTTTCGGCCAGTGTTTTAATATGATCCAGGTAAGGGGCCAGATGCTCGCGCATGATCGCGTGGAATGCGCTCAGGGTGCCGTGCTCCAGCACGTCGCAGATTTCATGGTGGGTCGGGGTGCGCCCCTTCCAGCCGTACCACGGCTTGCCCTCGTAAATCGGTTTGAATACGTTGACCAGAATTTCCCGGAACTGGCAGGCGATGCCGTTGCCGCCGATCTCGATCAACGAGGCATGGAAATCCACCTCGGAAAGGTAACGCTGCATCGAGGAATTCGGTTCGCCGGCGACAGCGCGCAGCTGCGCCAGCGCCTCCGGCGTCTTGCGCGCAAAGACGAAATCGCACATCCCCAGCTCCAGCACCACCCGGAGCTCCATGAACTCCTCGCGCTCGCGCCCGCTGAACAGATCCGCCTCCGCCAGCTTCCGCAGCCCGGCAAACGCGCTCGGCTGCTTCATCACCATGCCGCGCCGCTTCCGGGATTCGACGATTCCCAGCGCTTTGAGCCGGCTGACGCCCTCGCGGACGATGTGGCGGCTGACATTCAACGACGCGGCGATCTCCTCTTCTTTCGGCAACGCGTCGCCCGGTTCCAGGCCGGCTTCGCGCATGTATTCCAGGAGGCGGCTTTCCACGCCGTCCGCCAATGTCACCGACTGCAATTCTCCCAGCGCATCCATCGTTCGAGCCCCTGTGAATTTGTTCAATAATTTGATTATGTTCAACATTATACCCTGTGATTTGCGCTTTGTCAACTGCGGCGGCGCCGAAAAGGGAAAAAAATTTTTGAACTTTTTTACATCGCCTATTGACTTTTGGCGGAAAGTATCCGATAATATAAGTATACTCAATAAAATTAAAAATATACTCAGATTTTCGGGAAGATATCATGCAGAAAAATGCGACCGTCGAGAATTACATCCGGCAACAGATCGGCAACGGCGTCTGGCGCCCCGGCGACAAGCTGCCGTCGGAACAGGAGATGTGCGCCGAGCTCAGTGTCAGCCAGACCACGTTGCGAATCGCGCTGAAGACCCTGGCCAACGACGGCTGGATCGAGCGCAAGGCGCGGTCGGGTTCGTTTGTCTGCGAGAAAACCTCGAAGCAGAATATTTTCATCGTCTGCCCGCTGGCCCAGATCACCCAGCCGACCGGATATCACTTCCGTTTCCTGATCGAGCGGCTGCAGCAGAAAATCCAGCAGCAGGGTTATGTCGCCAACACATTCTTGAGCAGCGAAATGAATCGCGACGATGTCCCGTGCAATCTGGACGAACTGGTCCGCAATCCGGCTTTCCGCGATTGCGGCGGCATCATCGGCTTGACTTCATTGGAGCAGATACGGCAGGAAATCCAAGAACGAAATATTGCCTGCGTGGAGATGCTCAGCGGTGCGCCGCTGGTGCACTCCGGCACGATTTTCGATCTGGACCATAAAAACCGGACGGCGTTCCGGGTGTTGAAACAGCATGGCATTACCGACGACATTGCCGTGCTGTACCCGGATTTCACCAGTTATTTCAATCAGGCCTACAATGTCCGCAAAGAATTCATCGAGCCGTTGCTGCAGCGGGCCGGCGAGGCCGGCATCACGTTGGACGAGACGTGGCTGGTTCCGGTGGCGTACTCGGAGCGCCGCCAATGGGCGGAAGCGTACACGGTGATGAAGGAGTTCTGGCAGAATTGCCGGCGGAAGCCGAAGGCGGTGTTTTTCGCGCTGGATACGGTGGCGATCGCGGCGTTGCCGGCGATTCTGGAGCTGGGGATCAAGGTTCCGGAGGAGCTTTCGCTGATTACCCATGCCAATCACCAGGAGGAGTTCAGTTTTCCGGTCAAGCTGGAAAAAGTGGTTTTCGATCTGGCGCAGACGGTGGACACGGCCTGGGAGCTGCTGACCCGGCAGCTGAACGGCGACAATGCCGTCACGATGGTCCGGATTCCGGCGCAGAGCCGCCCCGGGGAGAGCCTGCAATGGCGCGAAACGGATTCCGGCGCGTTGCGGCTGCGCCACAGCGGCTGGGAGGTGTTGCGTCCCGGCAGCCGTCAGGCCGGATTGGCGCCGTGGAAGCGGGTCAGCTGTTATGCCTTTGCCGACGGCCCGGAGATGTACGCGGTGGATTCGGATGTCTGGGGCGAGGACCGGTACGGCAATTTCCTGGAATGTTTCTCGGCGCCGGGGAGTGAAAACCGTTACCGGCGGCTTTCGGAGATGGAGAACGGGCAGTTTGTCCCGACACTGATGGAGTTGTTCATCGGTCTCGATCCGGTCGCCAATACGGTGTGGCGCGGATTCACGTCGGGGGGTTTCGACCGGAGTCTGCCGGAACGCGAGGGACATCGGCAGTTTTCCCGCAACGGCAATCTGGTGCTGGAGGCGTCGCGCAATGGCGGCGGGGTGTTCCGGCAGGTTCTGAATGTGACGCATCTGGCGGAATCATGCGGTATTCCGGGCCGGATGGTGACCAGCTGCGGCGGTTTGGCGGTGACGCCGAAGGGTCGGCTGCTGTTTCCCTTTTATGCCGAGGACTTCGAAACGCGGCAGCGCAAGTGCGAATTGGTGGTGCTGACCGGGGAACCGGAGCCGGGGCCGCATGGCTATCGCTGGGAGTTTTCGGATCCGATCCGGGGGCATTACCGGGGGCGTGATTTCGACTTGACGGAGAGTGCGCTGACGGTGCTTGCCGACGGCCGGGTCATCTGTGTGGCGCGGGCGGAAAACACCGACGCGAACGGCATTCCGTCGTATAAATGGATCACGGAATCGGCGGATGGCGGCAAAAGCTGGACGCCGGTACGGCCGTTGTGTTTGCGGGGGGGGCGGGAGATATTTTCGCCGAGTTCGAACGGGTATTTGATTACGCACAGTTCGGGGGCGGTGTTTTACATCGCGAATTTCTTTGAACGGCAGCAGGATTGCCAGGGGTGCGGGCCGCGTTACCGGCTGACGATTGCGCGGCTGGATCCGGAGACGTTGGAATTGGATCCGGATTCGTTGCTGGCGGTGGATGAGCGGCAGCCGGACGAGCTGCCGGAGCTGGCGGTGTCGAATTTCTGGGTGTGGGAGGACCGGCAGACGCGGGAGCTGTGTATCGACGCGCCGCGCGCCTTCGCCCACAAGGTCTGGCTCGGCGACATCGAACTCCGCCGCACCCGCCTGAAAGTAATGTGAAATAAAAAATATTTAAAAAATAAAATAGAGCCGCGAAGCGGCGTTCTGCACTCCGTCATACGGAGGCACCGGTCCAGCAGGTGAATTCTGCTGGTCGCCCCAGGCGCGCAGCGCCTCGAAAGGGGCGAAATCCGGGGAAGCGAACCGGGAGGTGAGCGCTTCCACCCGAGGTAGCGATGGTGTAGATCGGATTGGAAGCGTGAGCGACAATTCAATCTACACATAGAGCGCACGAGGCGCCGCACCTGCGGCGAATGTTCAGCCGGAAAATCCAATAGAGTACACACATCACCATAAGGACCGACAAACATGTTGAAAACGTCACTGATCGCCACCGGACTGGCCCTCGGCGTGTGGCCGGGAATGGCGGATGCGCCGCTGCCGCAGGACAAGATCCGGGTGCAGGAGGATTCGTTCTGGCGGGTCGACCGGGAACGGCCGAATCACCCGGAGAACGCGATCGCGTGGGACAAGCCGCGCACCCGGCCGTTGAAGGTGATGACACTCAGCGATTTCGCCGGGAATCTGGAGTTGAATTATTTGAATTCGCGCTCCGATATCGACCTGCGGGAGATCTTCGCCGTCACCGACAACCCGGACCAGAAGGAGCACCTCGGCATCGCCCGTTCGACCTGGCGGGTTTATACCAAGGTCGAAGGCTATTACTCCGATCAGGTCGAAGCCGCCATCCGGGAGGCGTTGGCATGGAAGCCGGAGGTGATCCTGATCGGCCGCACCGACTGGATGCTGCTGCCGGAGGATATCCGGCAGAGCATTTTCGAACTGGTGAAGTCCGGGACCGGATTGGTATTCACCTATCGCAGCGCCCGCGACGACGAACGTCTGCGGCAGTTGCTCGAGGGGGCCGAAGCGGTGCCGGCGGCGCAGTGGCTGCTGCCGTACAGCGAGATCGCCGGAGCACAGACCGAAAATGGCGCTTTGAAGCACATATTCACCCGGAAACACGGGCGGGGCACGGTGGTGTACTCCGATTGGGATGAGAAAACCGACCCGGCGGTCGCTTCGATCGCCCGCTACGCCCACGTATTCACCTACCCGGAAAAACTCGAATCGCTGCACAACAACGGCTGGAGCTACGAATTCAGCCAGATGCTGCTGCTGAAAATGCTGCAACTCGCCGCCGGAGAGCCGGAGGGCGAACTGGCCGCAATCGCGCTGAATGCCGCCGAATTCCGCCCCGGGGCGCCGGTGACCATCCATATTCAGGGCGAACAGGCCGACAACGTGCAATTGCAGCTGCGCCGGGATTCCGATAACGCGGTGGTATTCACCCGGAACGACGCCTTCGACGGCGCGGCGGAAATCACGCTGGAAGCGCCGTCGGCGGGCAAATACAGCGCCGATGTGATTCTGCGGAGCGGCGAAACGCCGGTCGACTTCGGCGCCGGGGTTTTCACCGTCGTTCCGGAGACGGAGGTGGTGCTGACGCTGAACGACTCCAACGCCGCCGGGGATCCGCCGGAATTCTCCGGCAGTTTTTCCGCCCCCGGCGCCGACCGGATCCGGCTGGAGGCCTGGGACCCGTACGGCCGGAAGCTGGCGGAGCGGGAGTTTCCCGGCGATTCCGGCCCGTGGGCCCTGACCATCCCGCACCCGCTGGCGCCCGGCGTGGAGCTGCGCGCCGCCGCGCTCCGGGGCGGTCGGGAAATCGCCTGGAGCGTCATCAACGGCGTCTGCCCGGACCGGGGGATTTTCGACCGGGAGTTTTCGGTGTCGGTGTGGAGCTATCCGGCGGCGGATTACCTCGGCAGCCGTCTGTTGAAAGCGTTGTTTCACTACCCCGGCATCGGGATTTACCTGCCGGATTACGATCGCTTCCAGGCCGATTACCTGACCACGGCGTCGCATTGGGCGTTGGGGCAGGGAGCCTCCGGTGTGTCACCCTACTTGTGGCGGGAGAGCGCCTATGCCCAGAAGGAGCTGCGCGACCTGGTCCGCAAACCCTGTCTCAGCGACCCGGATTATCAGAAGAGCCGGAGCGCCGAACTGCTGCGGATGTCCGCCATCGCCCGGCAATTCAACCCGTCCTTTTATTCGCTGGGCGACGAACCGTATCTGGTCGGCTTCTGGGATGGAGTCGACGGCCGCGATGTCTGCTTCTCGGAGCATTGCACCCGCGATTTGCGCGACTGGCTGCGGACGCGATATGACGGCATTGCCGCGCTGAATGCCGCGTGGGGAACGGCATATGCCGATTTCGACGCGATCGAGCCGGTGATTTATGCCGATGCGAAAGCGGCCGGTAACCTGGCACCGTGGATGGCGCACCGGCAGCACATGGTCGAAGTGTTCATGAACGCATTGGAGGACGCCGCCCGTGTGATCAAGTCGGTCGATCCGGCCGGATTGGTCGGCCCCGAGGGAATGTTCCCCGCCGATCCGTTCAAAGGCTACGACTGGTACCGGATGGGAAAGAATTTCAACTTCCTCGGCGGCTACGGCTTCGCGATGGACCCGACGGCCAACAACCTCCTGAACAGCTTCCGGTCGGGTGACTTCAACCGGCGCATTTCGATCAGCGGCTGGTACCCGGACTGCAACCCGTCGGAAGAAATTTACAGCCGCTTCGATCCGTGGGGCGCATTCCTGAGCGGGCAGGACGGCCTCTTAATGTGGATGGCGAGCCCGATATTTGTCTACGTTTCCGCCTCCAACGGCATCACCCCGCAGGGGACCTTGTCGAAATACTGGAGCGAGTGTCTGGAAGAGGCGTTTCATATCCGCAGCCGTTATTACCCGCTGCTGCAAGGCGCGGAACGGCCGTTGCGGAACCGGGTGGCGCTCTATTGCTCGCAACCGAGCTCGATCAGCGCATTGCATTTCACGCCGGGCTATCTCAAAGATCTGCCGGTGGATGTGTTTTCGGGGCGGCAGTGGGATACCTGGCTGAGCTCCTCGGGGATCGAACGCCACTTCATCGCTGGCGCTGAAGTCGCCGACGGCATCCTGGATGGCAAAGAGGCGCCGGAGGTGGTGATCCTGCCGGGTGTGACCGCGTTGACCGACGCCGAAATCGCCGCGCTCGAACGCTTCGTCGGCAATGGCGGCACTTTGATTGCCGACCTCGAACCCGGTGTCCTCGATGAAAACGGCGTCTGGCGCGACAACGCGGTATTGCAGGCGGTTTTCGGGGTCGTCCGCGACGGGGAGATGACGGTGCGCGAAAAAGAATTTACCGCGCAGCTCGGTGGCGGCAGCTGTACCGTCGGCGCGTGGGGCAATTGCCGTGCCGCCGGCGCGGAGGCGCTGGTGAAAAACGGGGACGGCGAATTCTTCTTCCGCCACGCCTACGGCAAGGGGCGGGCGTATCTGGCCAATTGCGTGCCGCCCGATTACCGGATGGCGGCGCGCGCCGGAAAAAACATCGCCATCAAGGAGTTCTTCCGCCATTACTTCGTTCCGGCGGAATGGAATGCGGCGTATGGCCTGGAGCAGGATCACCTGGTCAACGCGGTCGAAGTATTCACCTTCCGCTCCGGCAACGCCGGTTATCTGGGGGTGACCCGGAATGCCCGTTACGCCCTCACTTCGCCCGAGGAATTCCGGTTGCAGCTGCCCGCATCCCACCATATTTACGACAGCCGCGACAACCGTTATCTGGGCTACGGCGACCGCATCGCAGGCGGTGTTTCCGGCGACCGCTCCCGCCTTTATGCGCTGCTGCCCTATCCGGTTCGCGCCATGGAGCTCAAACCGGCCGCCGCGGAAGTCATTCCCGGCGATGACCTCGAAGTGGACTTCCAATTGGTCAAAGACGGCGCCGGCGCCTGGGAGCGCCATGTGGCCGAAGTCCGGGTGTTCGACGAACAGGGCGAACTCCTGTACTACCGGGACCATGTTCCGACGGCGGACGGCGCCGGCAAAGTCATGCTGCCGACCGCCCTCAACGATGCCGGTTTGCGCCGGATCCGGCTCACCGATTGCGCCACCGGCGTTTCCGCCGACTGCGCGTTCACCATCGTTCCGCAACCAACCAGGTAAAAGGAGGCTTCCGTTTTCAGCATCGCATGCAAGAAGTTTCACCCTCATAAAACCAAAATACAGGAAAGGACAGGAACATGAAACGAAGAAAATTCACCTTGATTGAGCTCCTCGTCGTGATCGCGATTATCGCCATTCTCGCCAGCATGCTGCTGCCGGCGTTGGGCAAGGCCCGGGCCGCGGCGCAGACTGCCAAGTGCACCTCCAACCTGAAGCAGGCGGTGCTGTATCAGATCATGTATTCCGATGATTACAACGGTTTCATCGATATCTACCAGGATCACTCGGTGGTGGTGCCGGGCATCGGCACATTCGCGCGTGCCTCCTGGGCCGATATCCTGACCCGCGACGGTTACATGCAGCCGGGAGACCCGTTGCCGATATGTCCGGCCCATGCTAACGCCCCTGATACCCGTACCAATCCCAAATACCAGGCGCAGCGCGATATTTACGGCGCCTTTCTGGGCAATGAAATGCTTCGCACCGGCCGCATGGATGCCGTTGAACGCTGCCTCAACTTGAAGGGCATCAGCAATCCGTCCGCCGTCTTCATTCTCGCCGACTCCTACTACGACGGCACGACTTCGCAGTTTTACGCGATCGGCGACAAGAATGTTTCGTGGCGCATTCACATACGCCATAACGGGCGGGCCCTGTTTAATTTCACCGACGGTCACGTCGAGCCGAAAACGCCCGAATCGTTCGTCGAAATGCTGCGCACCAACCTCACCGACTACTGGACGCTATCCATCGCCTATTACGATCAGAGTCTCAACGCCAAAGTGTTGACGGGCACGCTGTAACGGCGCCGCTCACTGCCTGCGGCGGTCTTCCTCGTACTTCCGGCGCAGGCAGTTCAGGATGGTGACGGCGCCCTCCGCCGCAACGGCATAATAAACCTCGCGGTGGTGCCGCCGGCTGGAAAGCAGCCCGGCGGCGCGCATTTTGTTCAAATGCTGGGAGATTGCACCCTGTTGCGCTCCCAGTGCGGTGACGATGTCGCTCACTTTGCTTTCGCCGTGCATGTCCAGATGTTCCAGAATCTGCAGGCGCTGGCCGTTGCCGAGCAAGCGGATCGCTTCGGCCATGGTTTGCAGGAATTCCGGCGGCAGTCGGTGGCTTGCGGTCATAGATGCCTTTCGTCAGATAAACAGGGTGGTACCGGCTTCGCGGGCGATGGCGGCGAAGCTGGCGACGCCGGCGACTTCGTCGACCTCGATCAACTCTTCGCGGGTGAGGCCCATCACGTCCATCGCCATTTCGCAGGCGATGAAGTGGATGTCGAGCTCGCGCGCCTGCCGGATGAGTTCGTCCAGCGTCGGCACGTTTTCCCGCGCCATCACCTGCTTCATCATTGCCGTGCCCATGCCCGCCATATTCATCTTGGAGAGCGCCAGCTTTTTCGCGCCTTTGGGCAGCATCATCCCGAACATCCGGGAAATCAACGGCTTTTTCACCGCCGGCGCCGGGTTCCGGCGCAGCACGCTCAAGCCCCAGAAGGTGAAAAAGATCGTCACCCGGCTGCCCGCCGCCGCCATGCCGCTGGCGACGATGAACGCCGCCAGCGCCTTGTCCAGATCGTTGCTGAACAGAATAATCGCCGCGTCGTTGTTGCTCTTCGGCGCCGCCGCGCTTTCCGGCGCACCGGACTTGCGGATCACAGCTTCCATATCCTCCCCTTTCATTTCCATTGCCGCCAATTCGTGGCCGCTGGAGCGCAGCCAGTTGGCCAGGTCCGGCGCGAACCCCGCCTGCGCCGAGAGCTTCAACGTTTCGCCTTCGGTCATTGCGTCGATCTCCTTTTTGAGCCGGACCACCGGCCCCGGACACGCCATCGCGCGCACATCCAGCGTCCGGCAACCGGCCGGGGCCGGAGCGGCGACCACCGGCGCGATTACCGGCGCCGTCGCCGGAGGCTGGTGAAATGCCTGATAGGTCGAAAAACCGCCGGACAAGTTGCAGCAGGTGAAACCGTGCTGCTTGAGAATCCGTTCGGCGACGTAACCGCGCAGCCCCACCCGGCAGAAAGCGACGTAGCTTTGGCTTTTGTCCAGCTCCCCGAGCCGTGAACGCAATTGCCCCAACGGGATGTTGACCGCGCCCGGAATCGACCCGGCGGCGAACTCCTCGGGTTCGCGGACATCGAGCGGGAGCGCGGCTTCCGGCCAGGCATCGGCATAAACCGGATCGGTCAGCTTTTGCAGCATATTCTGCGCGATCATGCCGAGGAAGTTGACCGGATCTTTGGCGGAATTATACGGCGGCGCATACGCGAGCTCAAGCGCCGCCAGATCCGGAGCGGTGGCGCCGTGCTTCATCGCGGCGGCGATCACGTCGATGCGCTTGTCGGCGCCTTTGGCGCCGACGGCCTGGGCTCCGAGGATTTTGCCGTCCGGCGCGAACAATAGCTTCAAGTGCAGCATTGCGCCGCCGGGGTAATACGAGGCGTTGCTGCCCGCGTGGGTGTAGATTTTCCGGTACGGCAATTGCAGCTGCCGGATACGCCGTTCGGTCAGGCCGACGCCGGCGGCGGTGAGCTTGCCGACTTTGATGACCGCGGCGCCGAGGCTGCCGGAGTAAACGGATTTTCCTCCGGCGAGATTGTCGGCGGCGATCCGGCCCTGTTTGTTGGCGGGGCCCGCCAGCGGAATTGCGGTCGGTTGTCCGGTGACCGGATCGAGGACTTCGATGACGTCGCCGGCGGCGTAGATATCCGGATTCGAGCTCTGTAAGTATTCATTCACCACGATGTGCCCGCGCACACCCAGTTTGAGACCGGCGTTTTTTGCGAGTTCGCTGCCGGGTTTGACGCCGACACACAGCATCACCAGATCGGCGGGGAGCTTTTCGCCGTCGTCCAGGATGGCGCAATAGCCGCCGTTATCTTCAAAACCGGACACCTTGCGGCCGAGCCGCAGTTGAATTCCGGCGTCGAGCAGCTCCTGCTCCAGATACGAACTCATTTCGGCGTCGACGGTCGGCAACACCTGCGGCGCCAACTCGACCAACGTGACCTCCAAGCCGCGGGCGCGCAGATTTTCGGCGACCTCCAAGCCGATGAAGCCGGCGCCGACCACGATGACCTGCTTCGCTCCGGCATCGAGCCGGGCGATCACCCGGTCCATATCCGGGATGGTCCAGAATGGATACACCTTTTCCGGGTCCAGCCCCGGCAGCTCCATTGCCACCGGAGTCGAACCGGTCGCCAGCAACAGCTTGTCGTAGCTCTCCACATACGTGTCGCCGTCATGCCGGACGGTGACGGTTTTCGCCGCCGGATCGACGGCGACCACTTCGCTGCCGGTGCGGACATCGGCGCGGAAACGTTTGGCAAAGGCCTCCGCCGCCATCACCAGCAGACTGCCGCGTTCGGGAATCACCCGCCCCAGATGGTACGGCAAGCCGCAGTTGGCATACGAAATATACGGCCCCTTTTCCAAAAGAATGATTTCCGCCGTTTCGTCCAGACGCCGCAGCCGCGCCGCGGCGCCGGCTCCGGCCGCCACTCCTCCCACGATGACAACTTTCATGATGACCGTCCTCCCCTCTGAAATAACGGTGAAATTGCTATTATATCAATATATCATGATGGTTTAATATTACAAATTCAGGCGTCTTTCCGCATGAATTCCCGGCGCTCCGCTTCGGGGTAGTGTTCGATGGCGTAACGCAGGGCGGTGCGCGGCATGGCTGTTTTGTGGCGTTGCAGGAATGCGGTCAATACGGCGCGGTCGCGTTTGCCGGTTTCGCGCAGCATCCAGCCGACGGCCTTGTGCATCAGGTCGTGCCGGTGCGGCAGGAAATATTCGGCCAGCCGCAGCGTATCGGCGAAGTCGCCGTGACGGATGAAGGTCAGTGTGGCGATCATGGCGATGCGCTGTTCCCACAACTGCGTGCCGGCGGCCAGCCGGTACAGCGTGTCGCGTTCCCGCCGCAGCAGGTGTTCGCCGACGATGTCGGGGGCGCTCAGGTCGACCAGGTCCCAGTTGTTGATCCGGCCGGTGTGCGCGAGATAAGCCTGATAGATATTTTCGCGGAGCTCTTCGCCGCCACGGCTGTATTGTTCGACCAGGATCAATAGGCCGCAGGCGCGGATTTCATGCCAGGGGCTGGCCAGCAGCGCCACGGCTTCCGCCGTGGGCGCCTGGCGGTAAAGGCGGACGAAGCTGCGCGTCACCGGATTCGGCAACCCGAGGAAGCGGTCGCCTTCGCCGTATTGGCCCGCGCCGGTTTTGAAGAAACGCTGCATGCCCTGGGCTTTGACCGGATCGGCGGCGGCGTGCAGCGCCTCCCGGATCTGTTCTGCGGTGATGCTGGGGTCCAATGGTTTCATATCGAAAAATCTTCCGAGTGAAAGTTGCTGTAATAGCGGCCGGAGCGGGCGGTGAACTTCAGGACGCAGTAATCCGGGTCGGTTACGCCGCCGGGGTAATACATCGTGTCGCCGTCGCGCCAGATCCGTTCTTTGCCGGCGGCATCGGTCAGAACTTCCACGGTTCCCAGCAGCATGACGCCGCGAAAGAAACGGGTGTCGGCGAAGTAGACGCAGGCTTTCGGGTCGGCCTGGAATTGCGTCACCCGGCGCGATGAGGTGTTGGTGGTGAAATACAGCACCCTGATGCCCTCGCGTTCGCGCGGCGCCAGCATCGCCTTGGTGTTCGGGAAGCCGTCGGGATCGACCGACGACAGGTAGGCGGTTTTCTGTTTGTCGATCAGATTGCCGATGGTGCTTTCGGGGTCGCGCATCATGGTCCGGGTCCTCCATACTGATTCAAGGTTTTGCCGCTAATATACCGTGCCGACCGGAAAAGTGCAATGATTCCGGTTGCATAAATTCCGTACTTCCGGTATAGTATGAAAAAAGGAAAAGATCATGGCGCGATATGTACGTTTCGAAGACGGCGGCATCGTCAAATTCGGCGAGGTCAGGGGTGAAAACGTGGAGCTGCTTTCCGGGTGTGTTTATGCCGGCACCCTGCGGCCCACCGGGGAAAGTGTCCGGCTGGCGAACATCCGGAAGTTCCTGACGCCGGTGGAAATTCCCAATGTTTTCGCGGTCGGGAAGAATTATACCGATCACTGCAAAGAATTCGGTTCCGCGCCGCCGGCGTCGCCGTTGTTTTTTCTCAAGGCCACCAGCGCGTTGATTGCGCATCAGGATGAAATCGTGCTGCCGGCCCGGAATCCCGGCGAGGTCGATTACGAAGCGGAGCTGGCGGTGGTCATCGGGCGGACGGCGAGTTACGTCAGGGAAGAGGAGGCGATGGATTATGTGCTCGGCTTCACCTGCGCCAACGATGTTTCGGCGCGCGATGTGCAATTGAAAATCGACAGTCAGTGGGCGCGCGGCAAATCCTTCGACACCTTCGCGCCGGTGGGGCCGTTTCTGGTGACGGGGATAACCGAGCCGGAAAAATTGCGGGTCAGGATGCGCTTGAATGGCGAGATCATGCAGGATCAGCCGGTGTCGGATATGATTTTTTCGATTCCGCGGATCGTGTCGTATTTGTCACAGGGGGTGACATTGCATCCGGGGACGGTGATTTTGACCGGGACGCCGTCGGGAGTGGGGATGGCGCGGACGCCGCCGCGCTTCCTGCGCTCCGGCGACGTCGCCGAAGTAGAGATCGAAGGCATCGGCACCCTGCGCAATGTGGTCCGATAAAAAAATAATAAAATAATAAAATAGAGCCGATGGCGAAGCCGAAACCGAGGGGCTTGTCCCCGAGGGGGAAGAGCAAGTCCGCAGGACGTAGCGAGCGAAGCGGCGGTCTGCCCTCCGTCATACGGAGACGCCGGTCCAGCAGGCGGATCCTGCTGGTCGATGCGAAGCGAAACCGAGGGGCCTGTCCCCGAGGGGGAAGAGCAAGCTCACGAATGGGAGCGTAGCGAGCCCCAGGCGCCGCAGGCGCCTCGAAAGGGGCGAAAGTAAAGTAAGCGAGCCAGCTGGCGAGCGGAAGCCGCCCGAGGTAGCGATGGTGTAGATCGGATTGGAAGCGTGAGCGACAATCCGATCTACACATGGAGCGCACGAGGCGCCGCACCGGCGGCGAAGCATTAACGCAAAATACAGAGAACAGCGATGGACAGTATCGAAGATATTTCAGATTCGCGGGAGGCAAGTTTACCCGAACTCCTGCCGTTGTGGGAGGCGTCGGTGCGGGCGACGCATCATTTTTTGACGGAATCCGACATTGCCGGATTGAAACCGTTGGTCGAAGCCGGATTGCGCGGTGTGGCGACGCTGGCGGTGATCCGGGATGGGGAACGGATCGCCGGATTTGCGGGGGTGGAGGATGGGAAACTGGAAATGTTGTTCCTGCGCCCCGGCAGCCGCGGACACGGCTACGGAAGAAAGCTGCTGCAATACGCGGTCGAGCGTCATGGCGTCAAATATCTCGATGTCAACGAACAGAATCCGGAGGCGCTGGGCTTTTATGAACATTGCGGCTTCGCCGTTTATGGCCGTTCGGAGGCGGACGGACAGGGGAATCCGTTTCCGCTGCTGCATATGACCCGGAGAATCGTGGAGACGGAGCGATTGTACCTGCGCGAAATGACGCCGTCGGATTTGCCGGCGTTGTGCTCCATGCTGCAGGATATCGAGGTCATGTACGCGTGGGAACACGCATTCAGCGACGAAGAGGTGAGTGCCTGGATCGACCGCAATCGGGCGCGTTACCGCGAATACGGCTGCGGCTATTGGCTGGCGGTGGACAAGATATCGGGGAGGGTGGTCGGACAGGCGGGACTGATTCCCGAGGAGATCGAAGGGCGCCGGCATCTCGGCATCGGCTGGATGCTGGCACGGGAGCATTGGCACCGGGGGTATGCCGTCGAGGCGGCGAAAGCGTGCCTCGAATATGCGTTCCGGGTGCGCGGCGAAGAGCGGATCGTGGCCGATATCCGGCCGCAGAACGGCGCGTCGATCCGGGTAGCGGAGTCGCTCGGGATGCTGACGCTGGGCGAATACGACAAGGTTGTCGGCGGCAAAATCATGCCGCACCGGCTTTATTATATCCGGACGCCGCAAATAACGGTGACGGATTACGATCCGGCGTGGTTGGAGGCGTTTCAGACGCTGGCGCGGCTGCTGGCGCCGGTGTTGCACCGGTTCGGCGGGGCGTTGGAGCATATCGGCAGCACGTCGGTCGAGGGGCTGGCGGCCAAGCCGGTGATCGACGTCGATTATGTGCTGGCGGACGCGGCGTTGTGGCCGCAGGTCAAACGGGAACTGGAAACGCTCGGGTTTTATCATCGCGGCGACGGCGGTCTGCCGGGGCGGGAGATGTTCACCGAGAGCTTGCGCTTGGATTTCCGGCATAACTTTTATGTCTGTGTTGCGGGTTCGCCGCATTTGGAGAATCATTTGCAGCTGCGGGGGTATTTGCGCGGCAATCCGGAGGCGCTCCGGCGTTACGGAGAGTGCAAAAAGCGGCTGGCGCGGGAGTTTCCGGACAGCGTGGACGACTATTGCGTCGGCAAGTCCGACCTCCTGTCGGAGTTTCTCGCCGCCGCCGGTTTCGACGTCGACACCGTCGACGACATCAATAAGATCAATAAAAGTTGCGGTTTGACGCGGTAACAGGCTCTCCCGGAAGAATTTTCAAATTAGCGAGCGTAACGCGGGTCACCCTGCCGGGGGGCGTGGGGGCGAGAAGCCCCCACATCTTCCCCCCTATTACAGCTCCACACAGAAGGTATGGCAACCGGGGGGCAACTCACGGGCGCCGTTCGGGAGCGTCAATTCCGCCACGGACCCGACCGGGACTTCGAAGTGAAATTCGACCGTGTTGCCGCACCGCTTCCAGGCCGACACGATTTTCCCGGTGGGGGCATGCAATTCGGCGCGGGCATGGGTG
>JAVBQJ010000076.1:0-21541 GCA_031549115.1 Victivallaceae bacterium | reverse complement strand
GAATTGTCACTGTTATGATGCTCGCGATGATCGGAGGTTATTCCGGCTTCGCCGCCGATTTCCTGTTGCCGCACGGGGCGATTGCTTATGAAAGCGAAGCTCTGCCAAATGACAGCTGGCAACAACACGGTACGATCGAATTGACCTATGCCGCGGCGAAGAAGAACTTCGATCTGGCGCTGCGCAAGCAGGGTTGGGAGAAGCGGAAGAATATTGATTATGACCGGGTTCACTGGAAATCGCTGGAAATCTGGAGCAAGGGTGACGAACTGATTCTTTTGCATTTCTGGCGGGAAGACATTGCACTCACCGGGTTTGCCTGGGGAACACTGGAGGAAGATAAAGCAGAATGAGCGGCACGGAACCACGAAATCGCGACAACCCATCCGGACTGGAGACGGCGGTAACCATCCCGCCGCAGCCACGGCCGGATGCCGCGCATTCCGTCGAACGGGAACAAGCTCAATTGACCGAAGTGACGATCGTCGAAGCATCGGCGAGCCGGGAGAAGCCGCGCGCGGTCACCCAAATGACCATGCTTCAGGAGGAGCCGCCGGAGTCCGTGCCGCCCCGATCCGGTGCGGGAGATGAAATGGAGCCCGGGGATGCCATCGACCGTTACGCCGTCGTGAAAAAACTGGGCCAGGGGGGGATGGGCAGCGTCTACCTGATTCGCCATGAAACGCTTGGGGTTTTTCGCGCCGCCAAGATTCTCGCCGCGGATTTATACGGCAAAGGCGGAGAATTCACCAAACGTTTCGTCCAGGAAGCCCAAATGGCCTGCGCCATCAGCAATCCGAATATCGTCAATGTGCTGGATGTCTGCGATGATACGGAGCGGCATTTTTGCTATATCGTTATGGAATACGTCGATGGCGGGACTCTCCGCGACCTGCTGCGTTCCATCCCGCGCCTGAACGAAGTGCATGCCATAGCCATTGCCGGGGCGGTAGCCGAAGCGCTGCAAGCGGCGGCGGCACAGAACATCGTCCACCGGGACATCAAACCGGACAACATCATGTTCACCCGGCGCGGCGAAATCAAACTGGCCGATCTGGGAATCGCCCGCAGTTGCGATGACAATGTACAATTGACGCGAACCCACGCCATGATGGGAACTCCGGCTTATCTGGCGCCGGAACAAGCGCAGGATGCGCATTCCGTGGACGCCAGGGCGGACATTTACAGCTTGGGAGCGACACTCTATGAAATGCTGACCGGGCAAATTCCGTACCCCGGGAAAAATACCTATGACATCCTGACCAAGCTGTCGTCCGATCCGGTTCCCGATCCGCGTTCAGTGATCGACTCTATCTCCGGAGCGACGGCCCGCCTGGTCATGAAAATGCTGGCCAAGCAACCCTGGGCGCGCCATCAGAGCGCCGCCGAACTGCTGCGGGACATTCGGAGTTTAAACGTTCTGCCGCCCGAATTCGACGTTTCCCAAAGCATCCGTGAACTGCTGGAGCAATCCGGCGCAGGAGAATACTCCAGTGTTTCATTGACGCCGACGACCGGGAGCACGGCTTCCACCCGACTGATCCGAAGCGCATTGCTCAAAGCGGAACATATCCTGCGGAGGATTCCCGGCGCCGACCGGCTTCGTGTCGCGATAAATCGCCACCGCGTCGTCTTTTATGCCGCAATCGCCTTCGTGACTCTGCTGTTGATCGGGATTCCGCTGACCCGGTTGCTGGCGGCGCGAGCGCCGTTGGAGGATTATTCGGTCGAGACGGCGCCGCCGGTTGCCGTGATTCCCGTTGAGGCGGCATCTGCCGGCGCGGGCGAAAAACCGCCGGCACAAAATCTCAAAGACAACAGTTCAAGTGTTCCGGGGCCGTCAGTGGGCCCGAATCCGCCGCCCCCTCCCGACGAACAGCGGCAGGTGGAAATTCAAGCCGCCGAGCAACGCGTAACCGAGCAACAAGCGGAAGCGCAAGCCGCCGAGCAACGCGTAACCGCCCAGGCGCCTCCAGCTGCAACCACCACAACGCAGTTTGTCGAAATTACTCCGATAGGCGCGGAAGCAATCATGATGGAGCCCGACGGCAAGGAAGTGGATCGGCAACGGGTGCCCGTAACCGGAAAAATCGAGTTCAATGTCCCTGACGGAGAATACCTCCTGCGCGTGACCGCCGCCGGATACCGCACGGTGGAACGCAAATTGGCGATAACCCAAACCCAGACGATCTCCTGCATAAAAATCGAACTGCCGTTGGCAACCACGTCCGTGTCGATGCGTTTTTACGGCAATCCCAAACTGTTGGAATTTTTGGCGCAGGATGGCATGGAAATGCAAATCGACAATGGGGAGTGGATCAAAATCAAACGGTTTCCGCATGAAATTGATTTACCCCGGACAGCCCATACGGTTTCCGTTCGCGGCAAAGGAATTTTTCCGGTCGCCCGGCAAGCGCTGCAACTGGAACCCGATCAGGAAAAAAGCATTGCCGAATTTTATCTGACCGAAAAAGAAGCCGTCCTTCATATCGCATCCGAAACCAACGGTCCGATTTCCATCAATCTGCAGGGACATTGGGAGCCGTTGCGGGAGAATATCCCGTTGAAGCCTTTCCGGGAATACAACCTGCAATGGCGTGACGACGAAGGCCGAAGCGGAAGCGTCGCCATCCCGGCCCTGCTGCCGGAGAGCATCCATCCGATTGTGATTGCAAGCAACACCGGGATCGATATGCCCGGGAGCGCCGAATATGCGGAAGCGGAACGGTTGCTCAGGGCCGAAGATTACAAGGACGCCATTGCAAAACTGAAGCAGGCGGAAAGCTTAGGCCATCCGGAGGCCGCCTACCAACTCGGAATCCTGGATGAAACGGGAAAAGGACGGTGGTTTTCCAGTGATGCCGATGCGCGCTCCTGGTATCAAAAAGCCGCCGCTCCGCCGGTCAACAATCCGCGGGCGCAATATAAAATGGGCGTCTTCTGTGAAAATGGCCGCGGCGGAGCTGAGCAAAGCCTGACGCAGGCGCTGGAGTGGTTCCGCAAAGCGGCGGCGCAGAAAAATCCCGACGCCCTGTACCGCATGGGCATGGCGGTGAAGAACGGTGAAACCGAAGGTCCGGTGAATTATGTCTTGATGGCGGAATACTTTGACGCGGCGGCGAATTTGAACCAGCCGGATGCGCAATACCAACTGGGTTATTGCCTGGAAAACGGCATTGGCGTCCCTTTGAATGTGAGAAAAGCGAAATACTGGTACGACAAATCCGCGGCCCAGGGCAACCGGGAGGCGCAGCGGCGCGGCAAAGCTTTGGAAAGTTTAAAATAACCATACGGTAAATTCAACGGAAGGAAAACGGTATAATGAAAAACTCCATACCCCTTGTGCTTGCGGTTCTGCTTGGTCTTGCCGCGGTGTTCGCCGTCAGCAAGATCATCTCAAGCAAGACCGCAAATGTTGAAGAGAAGGTCCGGATTGTCGCCGCCACCCGGGACCTGGCGGCGGGCGAGGTGATCGCCGAAGGATTCTTCATGCCCAAGGAGGTTCCGATATCCGCGGTTCCGGCCCAGGCCATCAGCTGGAACCGCTCCTCCATGATCATCGGGCAGCGCCTGAAACAGCCGGTTCAGAAAGGCAACTATATTTTCATTCACGACGTCGGACTCTCCCAGGGCATGAGCAATGTGGTCGGCGAAGGAGAATGGGCGGTTGCCATCCAGATTGCCGATAAGGCCATGGCCTCCATTCTGCAAAGCGGTGACGAGGTTGCCATTGTCGGAACCTTCAAATTGGACAACAATGGCGGTGCCGGAGTACCGCCCGGGAAAAAAGATGTCACCATGGTTCTTTTCCCCAAAGTCCGGGTTCTGGAAATTCCGGCAGGCAGGCGCGACCAGAATATGGACGGTGTGATCATTGTGCTCCTGCCGCCGCAGCAGGCGCAGGCCTTGATTGCGGCGGCGCGCATTGCGGAATTGACGCCGGTCCTGCGCCGCAACAACGATCCCACCGCGTTGAACCGGATGGACGCCGGGATGGTCACCCCCGAAACATTCAACGAAATGGTCGGCGACCTGGAACTCGTCACCATTCCGAAAACGTTAAAAAAGTAACCCGACAGGAGGAGTTTTATGTTTAAAAAGGTTTTGACCTGGTTGGCGCTGGGAGCGATGTCCCTATGCGCGAGCGCGGAGGAAAGTGAAAACGTGGTGGTTCCATTGAAGGGAATCGTCATCCTCTCGCCGGGGTTTCGGGCCGGCGACGTCAGCATTACCGATCCGAGCGTTATTTCCGCGGAACCGATTGCCAACGATCAGATCCGGGTGACGGGGCTGAACGTGGGCAAGTCGGATTTACATGTCACCGCCGGGACGGTTTCCAAGCTCTATACCGTGACCGTAAGCGATAATGTCCGCGATATGTTCAATGCCATACGCCGGGATCTCGACAGCGTACCGGAAATCGAAATCAGCATCAACGGCAACCGGATCGTGCTGAAAGGCGAGGTTTCCAGCATCGAAGGCTGGGAAACATTGTTGAAGGTATTGCCGGAATACGGAAACAGCGTCACCAATCTGACCATGTTCCGCCCGGCGCCGGAGATCATGATCGCCTTGAAGAAGCTGCTCGAAAACGCCGGCTTCAAGGTCGTGTCGGACACCACCGATCTTTCACCGGGGACTCTTTCGCTCCAGACGGAAAAAGATACCCTGATTTTGCGCGGTTCGGTCTATTGCCAGGACGATATGGTCACCATTCAGCGCCTGATCGCCACGCAGAACTGGCTGTCGGCGGACGGCAAAGACCCGAACAAGCCGGTGAAATTCATCAATCAGCTCGTCATCACACCGACCCTGCTCGACGTGGGGGCGGTGTTCGTCGGCATCAAACAGGCGGATACCAGCGCGGTGGGAGCCAATCTGCTGAGCAACGGAATTAATATCGGACAGGGCTTCAACTTCTCCACGATTTTCAGCGGCGGCACCAACCAGAGCTACAATCTGGGCGCCGACGCCAGCACCATTCTGAATCTGATGGCCGAAAGCGGTATCAAGCGTTTCCACCGCGCCGGACACCTGAGCTTCATGAGCAATGAATCCAACGAGTTCAAGGAATTGCATGAAGGCGGCACGCTGAAAGTCCGCGTGTACGGCGGCGCCGGCGGCACCGGGACCCTGAACGACGTGCCGTACGGCTTCATCATGCGGGTGAAGGGCGGACTGATCGGCAATGACAATGTCAAATTGGACATTCAGATCGAAATCAGCACCCCGGCGCTGCAGGAGAACAACGACTACGATTTGAAGCAAACCAAAGTCAACACCACCGTAGTGGCGAAGCTGGGCGAAACCGTGGCCCTGGGCGGCTTGAAGGATATGGTGGAGGAAAGTTCCGGCCCCTCCGGGATTCCATTCCTCCGGAAAGTTCCGGTCTTGAACTGGTTCTGTGCGGAAAACACCGATTCGTTCACCGACAGCCAGGTGCTGCTGTTGATTTATCCGCAGGTTGCGGGCAGGACTCCGCCGTTGAAGATGCCGCCGTCGGCGGAAACGGAAAATACATTGGCGGAGTCGGGCAAAAGCAATCAGCAACGTTCCGAAGAAGCGGAAGAAAAAAAGGGTTTCTGGGACCGTTGGTTCTGAAAACACGTAAAGGGAGATACCATGTTTCTGCAAATTACCGATGCCGCCGGCAAGCTCCGCCATATCGATCTCGGAACAAACGAGGGCGAATGGCTGCTCGGTCGTGCCGATAATTGCGATATCTGTCTGCCGGAAAGCTCCGTATCCCGGAAACATGCGAAGCTCTTCGGCGGACCGGAAACATTTTTCATCACCGACCTGGGCAGCGGCGTCGGCACCGGAAATCAGAATGGCGCCATCACTTCGGCCGTCGAGTTCGGATTGGCCGACGTTGTCACGATCGGTCCTTTTGCCTTGCGCCTGGTTCGCTCCTCCGTCCCGGTGAAAGCCCGGGAGAGGGACGACAAGGGCAATGCCCGGATCTTCGATTTCGACGAGGCGAATCTGCTTTATTCCGACGAACTGATGGCGCTGAAAACCAGAATCCACAATTATGTCCTCGGTAAACTGAATCTTCAGGAGATCGCGACCAAGCAGATCGCCAACCATGAAATGCAGGAGAAACTGCTGGCCGCCCTGGACCAGTCGCTGAAGGAATTGCGCCATGAGTTGCCGCACAATATCCCGTTGGAGAAGCTGCGGGAATCCCTGCTGGACGAGCTGACCGGCTACGGGCCGATTTCTCCATTGCTGCGGGCCGAGGCCGTCGATGAGATCATGGTCAACGGCCCCAACCTGATTTTTGTGGAAAGCCGGGGCCGGATTTACGAAACCGGGGCGCGGTTCTTCAATGATCGCCACCTCCAGACGATCATCCAACGGATCGTGGAGCCGCTGGGGCGGCACATCGACGACGCCAGCCCGATGGTGGACGCCCGGTTGCCGGACGGCTCGCGCGTCAATGCCATCATCGGCCCGTTGTCGCTCCTGGGCGCGTCGGTAACCATCCGCAAATTTTCCAAACGCAAGTTGACGGCGGAGGACCTGATCGCATTCGGCAGCATGACGCCCGGCATCGACCTCTTTCTCCGCGAAGCGGTACGGGCGGCGCAGAACATCCTGGTGGCCGGCGGCACCGGCTCCGGGAAAACCACTCTGCTCAATGTGCTGTCGCAATACATTCCGCCCGATGAGCGGGTGGTGACGATCGAAGACTCCGCCGAGTTGAAGCTTTCACATCGCAACCTGGTTTCGCTGGAGTCGCGGCCGCCCAATATCGAAGGCAAAGGACGTATTCAGATCCGCGACCTGGTCATCAACGCGTTGCGTATGCGTCCGGACCGTATTATCGTCGGCGAGTGCCGCGGCGCGGAAGCGATGGATATGCTGCAGGCCATGAACACCGGCCATGACGGTTCGCTGACCACCTGCCACGCCAACACCCCCCGTGACGCGCTTTCCCGCATCGAAAACATGGTGCTGATGTCGGGCATCGAATTTCCCATCACGGCGATCCGGGAACAGATCGCCTCCGCCATCAATCTGGTCATTCAGCAGAACCGCCTGCCCGACGGGTCACGGAAGATCGTTCAGATCTCCGAGATTACCGGCCGGGAAAAAGACGTGGTTCTGATGCACGATATTTTCGTTTTCAAGCAAACCGGCTACGATGAAAACGGGAAAATTACCGGGGACTATTATCCGACGGGTAATATTCCGGCCTTTGTGGAACGCTTGCGCCAAAAGGGCGATTTACGTTTGGATATGTCCGTTTTTGTGCCGCGGGCGTAATGGGAGGAGTCATGCACTGGGTTACTTTGTCAATGGTTTTCATTTCCGTATCCGGGATTTGTTATATCCTCAGCCGGACGCTTTTTCAGGATCTGGATCATCAGTCCTCCGAACGTTCCAGAGGCTGGGACGGCCGGACGCAGCTGGAGTATTTCATCTCCAAGCCCAAGCTCCGGAAAATACAAATCTGCTTTTGTACCGTCGGCGCGCTGATGATGCTCTGTTTGCTGCTGGTGGCCGGAGCCAGTGTGTGGACGTATCCGGTTGTTATGACTCTGGCCGGAGGCGCCGCGTTCTTTCTGCCCCGGCTTTATTTCCAGAACAAGGTCAAAAAACGCAACGCCGCGTTCAAAAACAAACTTCTCGATGTGGTGATGGGCCTGAACAACGGGATGCGTTCCGGGGTGGCGCTGCCGCAGGCGCTTGAGGTCGTCGGACGCGATATCGGCGGCGTGATGCAGGAGGAAATCACCATGACACTCTATGAGTACCGTCTCGGAATCGACCTTGCCGAAGCGCTGGCCCGCCTGGAACGCCGGATGCCGGATGAAAATTTGAAGTTGTTCGTCACCGCCGTCGGGATCTCCCAGCAGACCGGAGGCAGTCTGTCTGATATTCTGGGCAAACTGATCGAGACCATCCGTCAGCGTTCCATTATGGAAGACAAAATCAACACCCTGACGGCGCAAGGCAAATTTGAATCCATTGTCATGGCGTGCGCGCCGATGATGGCGTTTGTGATTCTCTACGTTCTCGACCGCCAGTTGATGGAGCCCTTGGTTACCACCGCCCTGGGCTGGGCGGCCATCGGCGTGGTGCTCGTCCTGGAGACGATCGGGTATTTGTTTATCAAAAAAATCGTTACCGTCGAAATTTAGCCGGATCAGGGAGGCGGAATAATATGGACACAGCGGTATATTTGTTGATGGCGCGTTTGTTGAGCTTTCTTTCCGTTTTTCTGCTGGTGATCGGACTGAAATTTTTTCTGGCTCACAAAGACAAAAACAATGGCTACGCCGACAGCCGGATTCCGTTTATTTTCAGAGGCTTCTTTCATGAAATCAAAATACTGAAAGACACCCTCGGCTCTGGCATGAAACGGCTCTTCCCCAATAAAAGCGAAGCGATTGAAAAGGATCTGAAATCCGCCGCGCTGCCCCTGGATTCCGGGGATGTTTTCGGGGCCGGATTGTTGTGGGGAATCCTGTGCGGCTTCGGCGGGATCATATTCATGCTGCTTCTGGATATGGATTTATCCTACCTCATTACGGCTTTTTTCATCGCCGGCTTCATCGGTTGGTTGATCCCGATTGTCCAGATTCAGAATCTTGCGGAAGCGCGGCAAAACTCCATTCGCCGCGCGTTGCCGTTCTCGATCGACCTGGTGTCGTCGGCGATGGCGGCCGGGTTGGATTTTTCCGCCGCGGTACGGTATTATGTCGAGCATTCGAGTGTTTGTCCATTGACCCAGGAGTTCGGCGTTACCCTGAAAATGCTCGAACTGGGCAATAACCGCAATGACGCGTTGAAGGCCATGGCCGACCGGCTCGGCATCGACGAATTCCGCAGTCTGGTGAACGCCGTGGTACAAGGCACCGAGATGGGCGCCTCGATTACCGACACGCTGCGGGTCAACGCCGAAGAGATGCGCCGGGTCAGGGTCGCCGCCGCGGAACGCAAAGCGCAGCGGGCTCCATCGCTGATGATGATTCCCATGGCGCTTTTCATCATGCCGTCGGTATTCATCATCATTTTCGTGCCGATCTATCTGCGGGTACAATCCTCCGGCATGGCCGGAATGTTTTAGAGGAAAGTCAGCCTTATGAAACTTATAATCTATGTGGGAGGTGAGCAATTACAGGAGGGGGAATTTGCTCCCGGCGAGTATATCGCCGGGCGTTCCCACTCCGCAGATATTCACTTGCCTGAGCCGGATATCTCCGGGAAACACCTTAAATTCGTCGTATCCGAAACCGGAGCGAGTGTAGAAAACTTGAGCTCGCATGGAGCCGGATTGCGCAATACGCCTATCGAGAAGGTGTGCAACCTGAAAGACGGGGACATCATTTCCCTGGGGAAAAGAACCGAGATTCGAGTCGCATTACCCGACACCGCCGCTTCGGCAGATCGGCAGAGTGAAACCGTCATCCCATCTGCTCCATGCATGTCTCCGGCTCCGGAAGATCGCCATAAAACCCGGATTCCCGGAGCGCCCCGCCAGGAGTCAGCCCCGGAGCCGGGCAAAGAGGTCCCCCCGGAGGACGACAATGTTCTAAAGACCGATGTCATGCGGACACGTCTGGCCAGCCTGGAAGAGCTGAACCTGCTCCGTCATGCCGACCGCAAGCGTTCGACGGGAAAGCTTTTCAAGTATATTGCGGGAATCATCGGAGCAGTTGTGCTTCTGGCACTGCTCTATTCGATAAAATCATCGCCCAAGGAAACAAACCTGACCTGGCCGGTCGATTCCGTCGGCACCGTGCTGGGCGCATTCACCGATCCCGGTAACGGCGGCCACCAGGCGGGCGGATTTTCCCTGGCCTATCCCAATATCAAGGGAAAGACCCTGGTGGAGCAAAAGCCGGAACTGATTACGGTCAATACCTGGTTCGGCAAAGACGCCTCCGTCCCCCTGCGCATCATGTTCATCCCAAAAACCGACCCGGATTTTCTGACCCGGGAGCGGAAAGCCGTTTTTGCCGCCATGCTGGCCGACTTGCAGCAGGATAACCGGCACTGGAATTTTTCACAGATTTCCGATGTGTTTTTCATCGGCAGCGAAAATGGTTTGCCGTGTTTGAGCGTCGAATACCGGCGGGAATCCGATCAGGAATCCTGGTATGGGGAAATCCTTTTCTTCCGTACCGGCAACCAGGCATTCATGCGTCTGGCGGAAACCGTGGCCACGGAGCGGGCGCGGGGGCAGGATTTTATTTCCAATACGCCCTTTGTGCGCTTTTCCCCACTCTACCTGCAAAGCCATTGGGAAGGCGATTCCAGTTACAAAGGAGGGGACGATACCGCCGTATTGCTGGATGAAATATCCCGGCATTTGTCCAAACAAGCGCCCTTCGAATGGGCGAGAACGTACTTATTGCTGCAGCATACGCTGACGATCGGCACGCAAACGGAGAATCCGGCATTGACGCAGGAGGCCCTGGTCCAGCTGCGCCGTCTCCGGAACCTGCAGACGACCTGGTACAACAGTCAGAAAATTCAATACAACGCGGCGAAACTCAACAACGACCGGCATCGCGAAAGTGCGATTTTGGAGCTTTGCAAGACGGTCTTCTCTTCACCCGACGATCTGCGTTATTTCACACTCCGGAGGAATTTATGGGAATAATTCCACAAGTGAAGCGTTGGCTGCGACGGTTATCTTCCGGGGGTGGCGTAAAACAGCTTCTGGCGGGGCTCCGGCGGCGCTCCGGCAAGCAGGAACATCTGCATATCCGTCTTGAATTCAACCGGAAGGTTCTGTACGAGATTTACGACCTTGCCGCCTCGGATGTCATCACCATCGGCCGCAGCGGCGATTGCGTGTGGGCGATCCCCCAGGACGATAATGTCGCCAGCGGACACCACGCGGTGATCGTGACCCGGAATCGTCGTCTTTGTATCCGCGACACCGGCAGCAGGAACGGTATTTTTTACCAGGCGAAACGGATACAGGAAAAAAATCTGGCTCCGGGCGATCAGATTGCCATCGGCAACTGCACGCTGTTTGTGGAGCGGGTCAAATTTACCGGCAATACGCAAAGCGAATTGGTTTTTCTGAACACAGACCGCAAAGGACAAGCCGTCCGTCTGGATAAGCCGCGCACAGTGATCGGCTCGGACCAGGGGTGCGATCTGGTGATCGGCGAGCAGTTGGTTTCACAACGCCATGTGGAGCTTGCCTGCAAAGCGGACGGATGCTGGCTTAAAGATCTGGGCAGTAAAAACGGCACCTTCGTCAACGGGACGCGGCTTTCGCCGAATACCGAACGATTGCTGGTCGATGACGATGTCATCAGCATTTCCTTTGTCGATTTCAAGTACGTCGATGGTCAGATAGAGCATTCGAAAATCCGCATCTGGTCCAGTCTGGCCATTGTCGCCATCACCATTTTTGTGGTGCTGGCGTTGAATTGGTTATGGACGGAGCTCAAGTCGTCGTCGGATACTTATCTGGGTTATGCCCGTCGCGAAGCGGCGGCGGAACGATTCGACCAAGCACTGGAATATGTGCAAGAATCCCGCTCCCTGCGCGGAGCCGAGAGCAACCAGATTGCCGGCAATGAATTGGAACGTTCACTGGCGGTATGGGTGAATATTTACAACAGCTGGCAAAAGGCCAAGTCGAATCTCAATGCCGGCAATTGGGTGGAAGCCTCGCATGTCCTGGGGATGATTACGGATTCCGATCCGAACATCTGGGGCTGGAACGACACCACGGCGCCGGAAATGCGCAAGGAGGCGTTTGCGGTAAAAAAACTATTGGACGCATACCTTTCCGCCGAAACCGCCATGCGGGACGACCGCAACCCCAAGAACCTGTCCGATTTGAAAGAGGCTGTCGCAGTAATCGGAAGCTCCGGCAAACTTTTCGGTCCCGCGCCGCCGGAGTATCTGGGGAAATTACTCTCCGGGTCGGAGGCGTTGCGGCAGCAGATCAATGAGAATTTGATTTATCTTGAGCGATTGGACGCAATTCTGGCCCGGATCGAGTCCGAGGCGGACAATCTGGCCGTAGTCCTGAGCGACCTTGACGAGCTCAAACAACACGCGCAACCGAATGTCCGGATCCGGATTGAAAACTGCATGACTCCGCTGGGCATGCTGCAGCGGGCCGGCAAACAGGCCAAGCTGGCCTTGATCAGCCTGCAGCAGTTGGAATTCGACAAGCTCGATCAAATCAAACAGGATCTTCCAACCTTGGAGCAATGTGTGGTGAACGAGCATATCGCCACCTTGCGCAAGGAGCAGGAGCGGCAATTTGCGACGATCAGGGCCACCGCGGCCGGAGTGCAGCCTCTGGTCCGCAATCTGGCCGGGTTCGGTATGCTGGAAAATTCCACAGTGCCCGAATGCGTCAGTATTTTTCAGGACGCCGCTGTGATGGACCGGGTTTTCGCCTGCGACGCATTTGAACGCAGAATGCCTTCCCGCCTGCGAACCGAGCCGGCCGGAGAATATGACCGGGTTCTCGGGATCGAAGGATTTTTCGAGTTCATTTACGCCTTGCCCGCGCCGTATGACCAATCGATTTATGCGGAATTCAAATTCCAGCCGGAGATCGTGAGGTTCCGGAATCTGTTGTCCGCGATAAAAACCTTCCGAACCTTTGTGGATCAACCGCAACACCCCTGGCTGCTGTCCGGAGAAATTCAACTCCTTTACGACAAAACCGGAACGGTGCTGGATATGCGCAATCGGCTGGCCGAACGCTATCTTTCCGAAAATTACGATTCATTCCGCCAAACCATATTGGCGCGGGCAATCGCCATCTTTCTTTCGGGCGGCGAAATTCCGGAGAAAACATTGGAATCCTTTACCCGGGACGTCAAGAATATGAGGCTTCCGCTCATTCAGCGCAGCCGTGAATATAACACCGCCGACGATGAGGAAAAGGTGGTGATTCGTGATTACATCCTGCAAATGGGCATTCCCGGCGATCCGGTGGTCCGCCGGATGTGGGGCTTTAAAAACTATCCAAGGTGATTTCGATGCCGTTTAACCTGTTTCAGAAAAAATATTTCTCCGCCGGCAGCGCCACGGACAAAGGCCTGAAGCGCTCGGAAAACCAGGACGCTTTGCTTTGCCTGCCGGAGAATGGGGTCTTTGCGGTTTCCGACGGCATGGGCGGCGGCGACGACGGAGAGCTGGCCGGCAGGATCGTGATTCAGCATCTGAAAGCCGGAACCGTTTCTCCCGTCAAAGACCTTTCCGCGATTGCCCGGCTGTTTTACCAGGCCAACACGGAAATCACCGCGTTCGCCGCCAAAAACAACCTGCGCGGCATGGGAGCCACGATAGCGGGAATCGTCCTGTCGCCATTTCACCCGGACGAGGCGGTGCTGTTATTCGCCGGAGACAGCCGTTGTTATCGTTTGCGGGAAAACGAGTTGAAAATTTTGACTTCCGATCATACCATCGCCTCCGCCATGGGGATTGCCGAAGGGAAATTGGCCAGGCATCTTCAGGGCGTATTGACCAATGTCATCGGCTGCGGCCCCAACTTCTTCGTCGAAGCCTGTCCGTTGCACCTGCTGGCGACCGACACGTATTTGTTGTGCTCCGACGGCATATCCCGGCAGGTGCCGGAGCGGGAGATCAAACGAATCCTGAACTCCAAAGACTCCGCGGAGGCGAAAGCAGCCGCCCTGGTTGACAGGTCCTTGAAGTACGGCGGCGATGACAACGCCACCGCCATTGTTCTGCAATTGGCTTCTTTCCCGGAAATCACCCTCGATATCCGGGAAGAAGAAACGAATTGTCCAAACACTCCGGAGCTCTGGAAGGAGGATGACGATCATGTTACTCCACCAACTCAATGACCGAATACCGCTCCTTGGTTCCGGTGTGATCCCCCCGAAGTTTACCTTGGCCGCATACGCGCAAGCGCTACTCTCGGAATTGGAGTGGTTGAACCGGCATCCGGTAACGCTTACCGTTCAATCCGTTTTGCCGTTGGATTTCTTTTGCCTGTTTCCATTGCATCACTGGGAGCATATCGGGCAAAACGGCGCAATCGAGTTTGATGATTGGCTGCAAGCCGCGGTCATCCGGCTGGCAGAGGCGTTGACCGGTACCGCCCCGGTTTTCCGCCATGCAAATGGCCATGAACGATCATTTGAGCTGCGTCTGGCAAAAATCGGCGTTCATGCCATCGTTCGGCATGGTTCCGGTCCGGCGGAGCTGATCCGAAAAGTGTTGCATTGTTCGCAACCACCGCCTTTGAACGAAGTCCGCCGGTTGCTGTCCGAAAAGCTCATCTTCGCCGGCATGCAATTGCAGGAGATCATCGGACGCGGCAGTACCTCGATCGCGTATCGGGTTGTCGGAAAACATCGGCCTTGCGTACTGAAACTCCCGGTCCCGGAGCAAATCGGCCGTTTTCGGCGCGAGGTGGAACTCGCACGGACCCTGAAGCATCGCAATAGTCCCGAAATACTGGAGTTCTCATTGGAGGACCCGACTTATTGTGTGCTTGAGCCGCTCCATACCGGAGCCGCAGTGAAAACGGCGCCCGGTCGTGCCGGATTTCTGCGGGCTTTGAAGTATCTTCATTCCCGGAATATTTTGCATGGCGATATCCGCCTGGCCAATTTGGGTCTCTCTTGGAATGGACTGCCCATGCTGTTCGATTTCAGCCATGCCCGCCAAGGATTCGATGCGGAATTCGCCCGGGCCGCCGGAGCGGAAGTAACGAAAATGCAATGCCTTTGGGCGCAATAGAGGTAAATGATATGAATGGAATTTCTTATTTGACCATGTTTCTGGAACCGGTAAAATCCTGGCTGGACGATCCGGAGGTCAGCGAAATCATGATCAACGGCCACCGCGATATCTATATCGAGAAAGGAGGCATGGTGACCCGGATCGACTCGATGTTTCCCAGTGAACCCGCGCTTCAGGCGGCTGCCAACAATATTGCCAAATCCGTGAGCCGGGTTTTGAATGAAGAATATCCCCGGCTTGATGCGCGCCTGCCGGATGGTTCGCGTGTCCATATTGTAATCCCTCCGCTTGCCCGTTGCGGAACCGTGGTTTCCATCCGAAAATTCCGCACCGATTCGCTGTCGCCGGAGAAATTGATTCAATGGCAAAGCATATCCCATGAAATGCTCGATGACCTGAAAACGCTGGTCCGGAAACGCATGAATATCATGGTTTGCGGCGCGACCTCTTCCGGCAAGACCTCCATCCTCAACGTTTTGAGCTCCTTCATCGATTCGGCGGACCGGATTCTTACCATTGAAGACTCGTGCGAGTTGCAGCTCCGCCAGCCGCATCTGGTTCCGTTTGAAACGCGGCGGCCCGACAAAGACGGCAAAGGCGAAGTGACATTCCGCGATCTGCTGCACTCGGCGTTGCGCCTGCGTCCCGACCGTATTATTCTCGGCGAAATCCGCGGCGGCGAAGCCTTGGATCTGCTGCAGGCGATGAATACCGGCCATGCCGGCTCGATGTCTACGATTCACGCCAACAATGCCCACGACAGCCTGCTGCGTCTGGAAACCTGTGTCATGTATGCCGGATTCGATTTGCCGCTCAACGCCATCCGCAATCAGATCGTGGCGGCGCTGAATTACATCGTCCATACCGGACGCCTGGAGGACGGCAGCCGGAAGGTCCTCGGACTCAGTAAGGTTTTGCCGCTGGAGCATGGTGAATATCGCTTGTCGCCGATCTGGGAATGGCGGCAGACAGGCACGGACAACACAGGAAAATTCATCGGAGAGTTCTGCAAAATAGACCATAAACCAATTTTTTAAGGAGATGAATATCATGAATTACAAAGTAATCTCGTGGAGTTTTGGAATCGGGACCGCGTTGCTTTTGTCCGGATGCGCCAATCACCTGGAAAATATTATCAAAGAGGCCCCGGAAAATGAGCGGATCGTAGTCGACGATCAATATATCCTGAGTCTCGACAAAGATGTTCCGGACGACTCGTCGTTTACCGTTACCCTGGAGCAAGCGGAGAATATCAAAGTCAACGTTTTTCAAGTTCGCAAGAGCTCTGCGCTCTACACGCCCTATCAGGGCTGGCGGGAATTTTATGAGGTTCCCGCCGGATTGGGCCTGTTCCCGGTTGCGATCTGTTCCAATATTTTGAGTGTTTTCTCTTTCGGGATTTTCCCGTTCAGCGCGTCCGGCGCAATCACCAAGTATTCGTTTGACGGACTCAATCCGTTTATGAATTTTGAATCCAGAAGCCGGGTGGAAGAAATTCCGGATCAAGTGGAACGAACCCTGGTCGATTCGTATACCGAGAATAAGCGCGTCCCGCTGGCGGAAGAGTGGCTGCTGGCGAAGTCGGATGGCAACACCTATTACCGGGTCAGTACCGACAAGCTCGGACAAGCTGAAATCGTACTGCTTTCCACCGACCTTGAACAATCTGGAAGTATCGACATCCGTACGCTTGATATTTATCTGGAAAGAGACAATGTCAAATGCAAGTCGGTTCCGCTGAGCCGCCGTCTTTTGAACCGGCTCAGTGATGCCAGAAAGGCCATGTTGAAGTACTATTCCAACCCCAGCGGCACCGCATTGGCCGAATGCGTCAAGAAATTGGAGGATTTGTCTTTCGAGAAATTGGCTTTCCAGCTGGAAGCGAAAGAATTGCAGGCCAATCCAGCGTTCCGTACGGATTTCGAACAGAATATAGAGTAGCCGAGTCAGGTCTGCCAGCATGAAACGAAATAACAACCAGGGTTCCATGTTGATGGAATATGTCATTGTCGTGCTGATTGTCCTTTTGGGCGGCTCTTTGGCCATGGGGGAAGCCGGTACTACATTGCTTGAAATGGCCGGCGTGTCCGTATCCCAGGAGAACAACTTCGGTTTATTCGGAAACCAGGCGGTGGACTGGTTTCGCCGCCTCATGTGGATGTTGGCGCAACCCTTTCCATGAGCCGCGGGGGCAGATGGTTCACCTGCAGGCCACTTGATGTACAGAAATGTAGTTCAAAATTTCTCAGATATATATTACTCCCATGAAACTGACGAGATAGTCGTCGTTATGCAGCCCTACTGGTCGTTGTGACTGGTGGGGCTGTTGGCTTTTTAACGCATGGAGGGAATATGAAGATCAGAAAGAATGTGTTGGCCGATGCTCTGAAAGTGTTGGGGAAGGTTTGTTCGCAGACTTCGCCGGTGGAGTTGCAGCGGATGGTTCGGTTTGTGGGAATAGGGGCCGAAGCGGTGTTGATGGCGACCGATGGCGTGGAAGTAGTCGCGCTGACGGTCGAGGCGGAGGGGGTGTTTGACTTTGGAGTGGAATTGAAAGCGTTGCGGGAGGTGGTTCGGACGAGCAAGAATGAGGTGGAGTTGCAGGGTGTTGCGGTCGAGTGGCCGGAGGTGGCGGTCGTGCCTGTCGATGTGGTTGAAGTTGCATTACCGGAGGATTTCGGGAACTTGTTGGCTTTGGCGGCGCCGGTGGTGGACCGGCTGGAGGCGCGGAGGACGTTGCAGGGGATCAATCTTTCTGCGGATGGTGTTACCGCGACCGATGGCAAGCAGTTGTTGAATTTGCCATGTTCGTTGGATTTGCGTGAGGAGTTTACGCTGCCGTTTCCGCATGCGTTGTTGGCGGCGAAGCCGGTCGGCAAGGGTAGCGTGCAAGTTTGGCATGTCAAGGAGGAACGGCTGTTCCGGGTAGAGATAGGCAACTTTGTTTGGCAGGGAAAGGCTTTGCCGGGGGCATATCCGAATTGGAAGCAGGTCGTGCCGATGGAACGGTCATTGGACTGTCATTTGACGATTCTGGAGCCGGAACGGGTGATCGATTTTCTCAAGGTCGTGCCGGACCAGCCGCCGTTTCATGCGGTGGAGTTGCAGATGGAGCAACGCGAACTGACCTTGATCGCGGCGGTCGCGCCGAATATGAAGCTTCAAGTCGAAGCGGAATTGATCGGGACGGCTCCAACAAAGCTCTTTGCCTTGAACAAGCACATTCTGCTGCGGATGTTGCAGCAGGGCTACAAAACCTTTGCCACCGGTTCGGACGGCAATACCCCGGTGGTGGCGACGGGCGGCTATGGCCGTTTCATCGCCATGCCGGTCCGTGCGATTCACACCAAAGCAACCAATGTTCAACCCGTAATTCAGAAGGAGGAACCCAAAATGGAAGAAAGCAAACCGACCGAATCCGTCAACGTGATGGATGAACTCAACGCCGCCGTGGACGATTTGCGCGGCAAGCTCAAAATGCTATTCGACGAATCGGCCACCCTGACCCGCAAGGTCAAGGAGGCCGTGTTGGCGCAGAAGCAGAAGGAACGCGAATTCGTTCAGGCGCGCCGCGCAATCGAACGGATCAAGATGGCGATCTGAAGGACAAATAATCAAGAAGCCGGAGAGCCGGGGGCGATGATGCCCTCGGCTCTTCGGCATTTATGGAGGGGAGATTATGTTGAAATTGAACGCATCGTATTCGAAGAAGGTGCCGGCGGAGGGCGAGTATAGCAGCCAGAGCTATCACGCTTCGATTGAAGTTGAACTGTCCGACGGGCTGAGCCTGGAGCAAATTCAAGGCAAGATTCACGAAACCTTCGACTTGGTTCGGAATTCGGTGGAGGCGGAATTGCATGGAAAAAACGCCACTGATCGTGGTGGTTCCGCGCCCCGTCGAGCACCGAAAAACGGCTCCCTGAATAACTCATCAGGGGAGGGTCAAAACGACGTTCCGGCGAGTGCCAGACAGATTCAATATCTGATGGATCTGGCCCGGCAGCGCGGGGTGACGCCGCAACAGATCGCCGGGCGGTATCAGGTCGGCGATGTCCGGCAGCTGACCAAACGGCAGTGTTCGGAATTGATCGAAAGCTGGAGGGCGGCGTGATGGCGACGATTGACGAGTTACGGCGGGAGCCGCATTGGTCGTATTCGGCCCTGAATACCTATCTCAACATTTGCCAGCTTCAGTTCTTTTACCGCTATGTGGAACAAGCCGAGGTCGAACGAACCTCGGCTTGTTTTCCATTTGGGCGGGCGTTTCATGCGGCGCTGACGGCGCAGGCGTGGGAGTGTGTGATGGGCGGTTCACTGACGCGTGAGGAGATCGTGGAAAACTTCGTCGAGGTCTTCAAGGTCGAAACGGAGGCGACGCCGAACCTGATTTTCAAGGAGGGCGAAAACGCCAATACGATGATCGAATTGGCGGCGAAGATGCTGGATGTGGCGTTGGCTTCTTGGTCGGATTTTTATACGGTCAAGGGGGTGGCGCAGGCGTTCAAAATCGAAGTGTCGGGGTTGGACAAACCCCTGATCGGAGAATACGATCTGCTGATCAGCGATGGCCGTGATCCGTGTATTGTGGACTGGAAAACTTCAGCCTCCCGTTGGCCCTCTGGGAAAGCCGACCGCGATCTTCACGCGACCGTGTTCAGCTACGCCTACCGGAAGCAGAACGGCACGACTCCACTCTTCCGGTTCGACGTCGTGACCAAGACCAAGAATCCGAGCTGTGAATCGCACTACACAGGCCGTGGGTTTTACGATTTCCGGCGCTTCGAAGCGTTGGCGAACCGGGTTCAGGATGCAGTCGGCAAAGGCGTGTTCCTGCCGAACGAAACCTCGTTCGCGTGCGGTGAGTGTCCCTACAAAAACAGATGCAGAAATTGGAGGTGAATCATGGGATTGATGATGTGTGAGGGGAAATTTGTCGGCCGCGATGAAATCGCGTTGGTGCCGACACCGGAGGCCACCGCAAGCTGGAAGCCGGTGCCGCATATCGACGTGATCGACGCGGTAACGGAAATCGTTCAGGCGCATCGTTGGCAAGTGCTCGATGAGCAATACGGCCTGGCGCGTGACGGGCAGAAAATGTTCGGTATGATCCGGATCAATAAAAGCAGTTCGACGGAGTGGAGTCGCTGCATCGGCATCAGAAACTCGCACGATCAGAGTTTCGCGGTCGGGTTGACTGCCGGAATTTCGGTACAGGTCTGTAGCAATATGGCATTCGGCGGCAGCATGGTTCTGAAGCGGCGGCATACGTCACGAATTGAGCTGAACGGTTTGGTCATGGAAGCCATCGACGAACTCGATAATGAGTTTTTGACGCTTGAAACCGTGGCCGAAGACCTGAAGCTGATGTATGTCAAGGACGACCATGCGCGTGCTGCCATCGTCAAGGTGGCCGAAGCCGGCGCGATCAATTCGTCCGACATTGTGCCGATCTGGCGGGAATTCAAAGAGCCGCGCTATGGGGAATTCGCCGATCCGACGCGCTGGAGTTTGTTGAATGCGTTCACCGAGAACGCCAAGAAATACAGTCCGGCCCGTGCCGACGTTTGTTACCGTAATTTGACGCGGTTGTTCGGCCTTGACGGCAAACCGTCGACGCTTTGGAGATGATTATGGGAGAAATTAAAACGTATTTAGACCCGGAGCATGAAACGCCGGTCATGGCTCCGATTTTTCGTCAGGAGGACTATGTCACCTGCCTGACCGTCGGCTTCAGTACCGGCGTCTTGGTCGCTTTGACACTGCTGAAGTTATTGGGAAGTAAAAGCAAATAAGCGCGGTCCCGCCAAAAGACCCATTACCGGAAAGTGGTGTCAGCCGGTAATGCAATCCCCCCAAGCGACACCCCCGGCAGTGCTAAAACTGCCGGGTTTCATTTTTTTGACTATTTGTCGTTATTCCAGAAATTGTCTTACTAAACAGCCACAGTTACCGGACGTTTTCGATGAAGTGGAGTTCCTGGAATGGCTTCCCTGGACAGTTCTACACAGGCCATACGCAATCACGGCATATTCGGATCAAAGCTGCGACGCTCCCCAACTGCGGCGACCTGGCACGGGAACTTTGGTTTTCACCTTGCCCCAGTAACTGACCCAGTTCAGCACCTGCCGCA
Organism: Victivallaceae bacterium; assembly: GCA_031549115.1. Taxonomy (GTDB): domain Bacteria; phylum Verrucomicrobiota; class Lentisphaeria; order Victivallales; family Victivallaceae; genus JAVBQJ01. The sequence continues at coordinate 696 of JAVBQJ010000076.1, read as the reverse complement.
ACCGTGCGTCAAAGTCATTTGCCCGGGAATCGATCATCATGCCCAAACGCACGGGATAACATCCATAGTCCGGAGTATGAGGTCCAGCACATGGTTCAGGATCGGAAATCTCAACGTAACCTTCGCCCGAAGGAATCCGCAATACCCTGGCCCAAGTATCTTCAATAAACGTTTTTTTCTTCCACCCGTTGCAAATCCGGTCTCCATCCGCCAAGAACAGAATGTGATAATGTGGGTTCGGACAACCGAGATTCTGTTCCCGCACCCAAACATAATGTACCGGGCTTTTCAAGCGTATTTCTCCGGCCACCCTTTCGATGAATTCACGGATATCCCGGTTATCCTGATTGGCGCTATAGGCCCTGGGATAGGTGACGGTGGCAGCAAAAGCAAATGTCCAGCGTCGACCAAGCATTGACTGCAAACGTTCGTAAATTGCATCGAGAATCTCGCTGTGGTAACCGTCCTCTCCTTTCAAAGTTTGCTGTAACGGGAACTCTTTGTATACGGGGCCATTAACAATATTGTGCGCTCGCATCTGATGTTTCCTTTGTATTTCACAGCCATCCCATAACTTTTCGAAAGCGGTGTTTGGGGCAATAGTTGAGCGTGACGGGAGCTAATTTCTCGACTACCGTCTTTGTAGATGTGCATTTCTGAGGGGGAATGTCAGCCGAAGTCAAAACATGGCTGATA
>JAVBQJ010000152.1:0-36906 GCA_031549115.1 Victivallaceae bacterium | reverse complement strand
ACATAATCCACACGTCTAACGCCAACCGTCCACTTGTGAGCGCGCACGGGGGAGCGCCGGTCAGGCGCGACCGTGCCGTTAGGAATTGGCCGCATCGCGGCCAAGTAGCGCGGCACGAAGCCTCCCACGGCGAACGGCGCTGGCGTTGCCAGAGCTGAGGGGGTCGCGCCCGAACGACCGGCAGGGAGTGAACAGCGAACAGAGTATTTGCCGCCCATTGGCGGCAACTACGTGAAGCCGAGCGGCCGAGCGATCCGGGGGAATGGGGGCCGGCCCCCTCGGTTGCCGGGACTCGGTCCCGAATTCACCATCAAAATTACCACACTGCCGCATCAGCGGCTTGCATACGCAATCTTTTCGCCGCCGGTGCGGCGCCAGAGTTCGCTCCATGTGTAGATTGGATTGTCGCTCACGCTTCCAATCCAATCTACACCGTCGCTACCTCGGGCGGAAGCGCTCTCGCTACGCTCACATTCGTGAGCTTGCTCTTCCCCCTCGGGGACAAGCCCCTCGGTTTCGCTTCGCATCGACTCCCGGCTCGCTTCCCTGGATTTCGATCCCTTCTGGGATCGACCAGCGTTTTCGCCGCTGGACCGCGCCTCCGTATGACGGAGTGCAGACCGCCGCTGCGCGGCTCTATTTTTTTTAATTATTTTTCAAAAACTATTTGCAACGTCCCCTCCCCGGCTCATTCGTGGGCGAGGCGGCGCATGATATCCTGCTGCACCACCGGCTCCAACCGGGTGAAGTAGGCGGAAAATCCACTGACCCGGACAACCAAATCGCCGAAATGTTCGGGGTCGCGAAGCGCCGCCTCAAGCGTGGCGTTGTCGGTGACGTTGAACTGCATCTCGTGACCGCCGCGACGGATGAACTCGCGGGTGAACGCGAGGAAGCGTTGCCGCCCCTCCTCCCCGGAAAAGAAATCCGGCATGAAACGCATGTTGACCACGGTGCAATTCTGCAGCCGGTAGTCCGGCTTGCAAATGGAGCTGACAAACGCGGTCGGCCCATGCATGTCACGCCCGTAATACGGGGAAGCCGCATCCGACAACGGCGTCCACGCCAGACGTCCGTCCGGCGAAGCCTTCATCATCTGTCCGGCCGGGATGTTGCTGATATTGGTGGCCATGCAGCTCAGGAAACGGCCGCCGTCGCCGGTCCGGTAACGCGCCATCAGACGGCCGCACAATTCGACGATCCGGACGGCGGTGCCGTCGGCGTAATCGTCGTCGTTGCCGTATTTCGGAGCGTCGTGCAGCAACTGCTGGCGCAGCGATTCGAAGCCTTCGAAGTTGGCGGCCAATGCCTGCACCAGCGTTTCCGGCTTGATTTTTTTCTCCTCGAACACCAGTTTTCGAACCGCCGCCATACTGTCGGTGATGGTCCCAAGTCCCATCATGCCGACGCCGTGGTAGCGTTTGAACTGGGCACCGCCGTCATTGAGATCGCGCGCCCGGCCGATGCAGTCGAAGGTGAATGCCGACAGCACCGGATCGGGGAATTGCGCCGGCGGATACGCGTCGAGCGTGGTATTGTAATTGTCCACGTACTTTTTCAGGTCGGCGTCGACCTGCTGCTCGAAGGCGCGCCACAGTGCGTCGAAATTTTTGAATTCCGCCAACCGGTCGAAAATCTTATCCGCCGTCAGATGCAGGTCGAAACGGCCGTCGCTCCACGCCTGCTGGCGCCCGGACAACAGCGTTTCGACGCATCCGACCATGCAATAATCCCGCGCCACCTCCGCCGGGACATGGAGCTTGCGCAGCATCGGGATGGTGACGTCGTCGTTGAAGATCGCCGGGAAACCGATTCCGGTCCGGATCACATCGATGCAGGCCAGCTGAAATTCGTCGCTGCTGCCGGCATGGAAACGCGCCGACAGATTGGTCGACGGCGACCGCACCAGCCGGGTCGCCTCCAGCGCCAGGTAGCTCAACTCATTGACCGCGTCGCCGCCCTCCGGGGTCAGGCCGCCGATACAGATATTGGTGACTTCGTGGAAGCCTTCGATCTTGGCCCAGATATGGCACAGATATTCCTGCGCCTGCTCCCGGGTCAGCACATTCGCAGCGATATCGCGCCGGTAAAAATCGATCAGATACTGGTCGATCCGGCCGAGCGCCATGTGATAGCGCCCCTCGGCAGCGAGCGCGACAAAGACGATCCAGACCAACTGCAGCGCGTCGGCGAAGCTCTTCGGCGCCTCCGTCGCGATACGTTCCAGTCGCGCCGCCATTTCCGGCTGTTCGGCTTGCAACGCCTGCGCCGCGCGCCGGAGATAGGCGATCAACGCGTTGACCGCGACTTCCATGGCGTCCAATTGCACCAGCCGGGCGCTGCTGCTGTGATGGCGGCGCGATTCCGCGATGCGCCGCAGCATCCCGCCGAACCCCTCTTTCAACAGCGTCCGGTAATCGGCGACGGTATGATCGTTGCCGACGGTGAAGTTGCGCAAACCGTGTCCGCAGGCGACGCCGTGATACCAGAAATAGTTATCGCGGTCGATCCCGGACGGCAGCTCAAACAGCTGTGCGCATTCGACCCCGCCGAAGAATTCCTGTTCCGGGTGCGCCGTTGTCGGCAGCTGCTCCAACATGGCGGCAAACGCCCGCGCATGCTGCAACGCCCGGGGTTCCGGCGAGACATGTTCAAGCCAATATTTTCCCCGGTAATAATAGCCGAGATGATAGTCCCGCCCGCACCCCAGATTGTAAACCGCGGCCGCTGCGCGCCGCTCGCCTTCCAATACGTTTTGCCACTGTTTCATTGCCATGCCTCATAGTCAAAAGCCACCGGCTCCAGCAGCGGCGCATCGTGCGTTCCGCCGGGAATCTCCCGGTAATGTACCTCTTTTTTCCCACTTGCCGCCAGGACCAGCGCCAACCGGCGCATATCCTCCACCGGCATCAGCGTGTCGGCCTCGCCATGCAGCAGATACACCGGCATGGTCAACCGCTCCGGATGATACAGCGCCGAATGCGCCCGGTAAGCCTCCGGCGCCTGTTCCGGCGTCCCCCCCAGCGACGCCTCCAGCGCGTCGGCGATCTCCTGCTGAATGGCGCCGCCGATCTGGCGCAGCCAGCCGTGGTAATGCGCCAGATCGGTCGCGGCGCCGCGGGCGACCAATGCCCCGACGTCCTCCGGATACTGCAGCGCGTAAATCAGATTGCCGGTCCCACCCATGGACCCGGAAGTGAACAGCAATCGCCGTACCGGATAATTCATCCGCAGCCACCCCAGCAAATCATGCAAATCGGCGATCGCCGCCCGGCTCATCCAGGCGTTGTCGCGCAAATTTGGCGCCAGGATTCCGACTCCGGCGCGTTCCAGCTCCGGCAGCCATCCGTTCCGGATATCCGGCCGGGTAAACAACTGGTCGCCGTGCGATCCATGCCCGTGCAGCACCACCGCCCAATCTTGCGTCCGGCCCGGCCGGATACAGGCGAAATCCACGTGTCCATCGACCGCACTGCGGTAATCGATACGTTCGACGCTTCCGGCAACCTCCGGAAAGGTGATGTTTTGACGGGTGATGAGTTGCATGGTCTTCCCTCGTAAAATGTGGCAGTCGTGTCGTGCTATACGGGATCGCGCCCTTCGGGGGACGCGTCCCGGCAACCGCGGGGGCTCTCGCTACGCTCACATTCGTGAGCTTGCTCTTCCCCCTCGGGGACAAGTCCCTCGGTTTCGGCTTCGCCATCCGCCCCCATTCCCCCTGATCGCTCAAGCGTCGGCGCCGCTCACGCGGCGCTCCCAGGCGGCAGGGTGCCAGAGTAGCCGTATCGGCAACAGTTATTTTTTATTTCAGCACAAAGGCGGCTTTAATGGTTTTTCCGGCGGCGGCATCGGCCAGCGCCTGGTTCGCGTCCGCCACGCAATAGGTATTCACGCAACGGGCGAACAATTCCTGCAATTCCGGATGCTGCGCCAGGAATTCCATGTACGTGCGGATGTCTTCCAGCGTATACTGCCCCGATCCGATTAGGCGCAACGCGCGAAACGTGATCATGTGCGGCTCGATCGCCACCGTGCCGCGGTTCGAATACTGCCCCGGGATGAAATAACGCCCGCGCGTCCGCAACAGGCCCAACCCCTCCGGCACCGCTGTCGCCGCCCCCGAAACCTCGACCACCACATCGGCGCCGTCGCCGCGATCGAACTTCTTCGCCAATTCCAGCACCGCGAGCTTGCGCTCTTCCGCCGTCGTTTTCATGAAGTCGAGGAACAGGTCCGGCTTCAGCGCATTCATGATTTCCAAACGCTGCGCATTGTCCGACGCGCCGATCACCACGGTACGGCAGCCGTGCGCCTTGGCCCACGCCAACGCGAACAACCCGAGCGAACCGTTGCCCTGCACCACCACCAGTTCGCCGGCTTCCACGCCGCCGCCATAGGCGTACGCCCGGATCACCGTCGGCCCGCCGCACGGAAACGCGGCCACTGCCGCCGGATTCACCCCGGCCGGAATTTTCACCAGATTCACCAGCGGCGAATACAACGCCTCGGCGAAGCCGCCGTGCAAGTGCGGCGCCTCCGACGCCGGTTTGACATACGTGACGCCGAACGCCAGGCAACTCGCGGTTTCGCCCTTGCGGCAGTTCACGCACTTGCCGCAGGCGACCGCGACGCAGGCGATCACCCGGTCGCCGACGGCGAGCGGCTGGCCGAGGCCGTCACAGCCCTCCGAACCGAGCGCTTCGATCGTGCCGGTGAATTCGTGGCCGATAATCAACGGGAAATCCGGCATCCCCAGACGCCCCTCGTGAATATGCACATCGGTGCCGCAGACACCGCTGTAAGCCAATTTGATCAACGCGGTTCCCGGAGCCGGCGCGACCGCCTCAAAGCTGGTGATTTCCAACGGCTTCTTCGCCCCGACAAAAACTGCGGCAGTTCGTTTGCTCATTTTTCTTTCCTTTCCGATTTGCGCATTTTCGGTTTCATGTATAAATTATAATGCAAGTTCTCTGTTTTTTCTATGGATAAAAACGCATTTACATGAATTATATGGCAAATCATGCATAAACACAATTTTTTTGACTTCGGCCTGGAGCCGCAGCGGGACTGGACGGTCCGTCTCCACACCGTCAGCCACCAGCGCCATTCGAATTCGCTCTTGACCGGCGTACTGCTGCAAAAGTGCTGGGTGCTGGATTATTCGCTGGACAATTGCGGCGGCTGCCGGGTCGGCGAAACCGGCGACTGGCTGCCGCGCTCCGCCGGATGGGCGCATCTGTACCGACCCGGTACGGTTTACCGGGAGGACACCCGGGTGCCGGGCGAGCACGAGAGTACCTTTGTGACCTTCGACGGCGCCGAAGAAATCGGGTTGGATGAATTGACCGATCCGGCGCGCGGCTTCGCCCGGATTTACGATCCGGCCGGACGGCTGGGGGAAAAATTGACCGCACTGGCCGCGCTGGGGGCGGCGCGCGGCAACCAGGGGTTGTTGGGCGCGATGGCGATTTTCTGGCAGCTGGCCGATGAGCTGGTTCACTACACCACCCCCGATCTTGGCGGGGTACGCTGGCTGCACCGGCTGGCGGAGCAGCCGCAGCTGCCGCGCGGCAACGCCTGGACCGGAGCGGTCCGGCATTATCTGGAAGTGCACTTCCGCGAACAGGTTTCGCTGGCGGCGATGGCGAAAAGCCTCGGGATGAGCGTGTCGTCGCTGTCGCACCGTTACCGGAGCGAGGCCGGAGAGAGCGTATTCACCACGCTGCTGCGGATCCGGGTCGAACAGTCTCTGCCGCTGCTGCATGCCGGAGAACGCCTGAAACAGATCGCCGCCGCGGTCGGTTTCGCCGATGAATTTTACTATTCGCGGACCTTCAAACGCTTTTTCGGGACGGCTCCGGCGTATTACCGGAAGAATATTGATGCGGCGACTAATTGGGCTTGCCATGATCGCGTCTCCGCAAAGAATCCGGAGCGGTTTTCCGGTCGAGGTGGCTACTGACGTAGCTACCTCGACCGGAGGGCCGCTCCGGGGCTTTTGCGGACGCGACCGCTTCGCGGCACGCGAGATATGAGCTCTGCCATGGTAAGCCGAATTAGTCGCCGCATCAATACATGACGCCGCCGTGCTCCCGCAGCCACGCGCACACCGCGTCGACCAGGTACTCCGGCGCCGACGCCCCGGCGGAAACGCCGACCGCGTCGACTCCCTCCAGCATCGCGGCGTCGAGCTCGTCCGGAGAATCGATCAGGAGCGCCCGGCGGCCGCACTGTCTGGCGACATCGCACAGCCGGTTGGAATTCGAACTGGTTTTCGAGCCGATGACCACGATCAGGCCGCAATCTTGTGCCAGCTCCCGCACCGCCTGCTGCCGGTCGGTGGTGGCATAACACAAATCCCCGGTTCCGGCCAGCACGGAATAGCGTTCGCGGAGCGCCGCCAGCGGCGCCGCCAGCTCCGCCTCGCTCAAGGTGGTCTGCGACAGAATCTGTACCGTCTGGCCCGGCAGCGCCGCGGGCAACCCGGCGACATCCGCGCTGGTTTCGACCAGATGAATCCGGCCGGGGCGCTGCCCGAGGGTGCCGACGGTTTCCGGGTGGCCGCGGTGGCCGATCAGAATGACCAGCGCGCCGGAGTCGGCCAACTTCGTTTTTTCATGAATCCGTTTGACCAACGGACAGGTGGCGTCGACGACGGCAAGGCCGCGCGCCCGGGCCGCCGTCTCGACCGCGCCGGCGACGCCGTGGGCGCTGAAAATCACCGTCCCGCCGGGCGGAATGTCGTCGATCCCGTCGACGATGCGGCAGCCGCGCCGGGTCAACTCGGCGACGATCGCGGTGTTGTGAACGATTTCGTGCAGCAGCCACACCGGTCGGACGCCGCTCGCCAACGTGGCGTCGACCATGGCCAGCGCCCGGCGCACGCCGGAACAGAAACCGCGCTTGCGCGCCAGGCGAATGGTGAAAACGCTCATGGCGCCTCCCCGTTGATGCGACAATAGGCTTCGCTCATCACCGTGTGGACGCGTTCGGCCAGCTGCTTGCGGGTTTCCCCCTCCAACGGAGTCAATTCGGGCAGGATGTGAATGTCGATGACGATCTTTTTTTCACCCAGCAGCCGCCAGACATGCGGCAGCAATGTCGCCGAACCGAACCACGCCAGCGATTGGCCGTCCGCGCCGCGCCGGTAACGCGTCAGCACCGGCAGGATCGGGTACTTCGTTTCGCACACCGCGCCGAACGCGGTGGATTTGAACGGCAACAGGCCGTGTTCGCCGTCGGTCGAGGTTCCCTCCGGGTAAACCAATAACGGAATGCCGTGACGCATGGTTTCGCGGAATTGTTCGAGCGCTTCGGCGGCCTTGGTCCGGTTGCCGCGGTCGATCCAGACCGGGCGGCTGATGCCGAGGTACCACCCCAGAACCGGCCACGACCGCACGTCGTCCTTGGAGGCGAAGCGGATCGGAAAGAGTGCCGCGTCGACCAGAATATCGAGGTAACCGAGGTGATTGCTGACGATCAGGCCGCCCTTGAAGCCGGAGGGGTCACCGGAGATGTTCAGCCGGATCCCCCACAAAAACAGAATGCCGCGTCCCCAGATCTGCGTACAGCGGGCAACCCGCTTGATGCCGCCCCAACCGCCGAGGTGGACGACGAAGGACCAGGCTCCGATCACCGGCAGCCACAATACCATCAACGCGAGACGTCGAATCCGGCGCAACGTTCGTATCATCTGGTGAATTTCTCCTTCTTGTTCACACGCGACTTTCTGGAAAAACTATAAACCCGGTCATCCGGATTTTCAACCGTGCATCCTGTTTTTTCAGTCAACCTCTTTGCGGCCGAGAAAACGGAAGCGGCACTCCTCCGCGGCCGGATTGATCTCCGACGGCGTCACCGTGTACCATGTCCCCGGCGTGCCGTCCACGCCGTAGCGGGTACGGTACTCGTAACCCAGGAATGGAATCACGTAGACCGCTTTTTCCCGGATCGTCCCCAGCAGCTGCGCGTCGCCGCTCCAATCCGGGTGGCGTTTGAGCCAGACCATCCGCCAGAAGTCGTCGCTGCGCCGCTCCGCCTGCTTGCGCAGCGCGGCGCCGTTTTCGCTGTAGGTCAGGATCCGGTCGATGCTTTCGGCGTCCAGCGGCGCTTCGCCGCGCGCCGCCCGGCGCAACTGGCGGTGCGCCAGCAAATCGCAATAACGCCGCAGCGGACTGGTGACCCGGACATAAACGTCGAGGCCGAGTCCGGCGTGGCGGCCGGATGACGAAGACACCTGTGAACTCAGGAAGTATTGACGGCGGCGGAAGCTTTCGACCCAGTCGCCGCATTCGCCGGCAAAGGCCGGGGCGTCGGCGACATACTCCTGGCAGACAAACGGCATCGGAATGTCGTGTTCGAGCGCCCAGGCGGCGACAGCGCGGCCGGCGGCCAGCATCGCCGACTCCACCAGCTTGCGGCTGCGCAACTCCACCACCTCATGCAGCGTGATTTCGCCGCCGGCGATCCGGATATCCACTTCGGGGAAGATCAGCTCCGAACCGCCGTTGCTCCGGCGCCACGCATCGAAGCGGTCGAGCAAAGCGCGCAGCGCGGCAAATTCCGGCTGTTCCATCTGCGTTTCGGCGCTCTCGTAGGTCAGGCGCCGGACATTGACCCGGCTGGGGGCGTATTCGAGCAGATGCGGGATGCCGTCCGCGTCGATACGGACTTTGAAGCTCAATGCCGGGCTATGCTCCTGCAATCCGAGCCCCAGTTTCACGGTGGCGGCCTCCGGCAGCATCGGGATCACCCCTTCGGGCAAATACAGATTGCAGCCGCGGTTGCGGGCCTCGATATCCGCCTCCGAATCCGCCGCGATCACGCCGGCGGCGTCGGCGACATGGACCCAGAAGGTATCTTCTCCGCCCCAGCCGATGGCGTCGTCGGGGTCGTCGCTGCCGGCATTGTCGATCGCCCAGGCGGCGGTGCCGGTCAGATCCAGCCGGTTTTCCTCCGACGGCTCCGGCAACGGGAAATCCGGCGCCGTCAGGGCGACACCCGAGCGCGCCGGCCACGGATTCACCATATCGTCCCAGACGCAGAGCGCCAGCAGCAGCCGGTGCGCGTTTTCCGGGGTCGCTTCCATATTCAAGTCGCGCATCAACCCGGAAGTATCGCGTTCGCCATAGGCGACCAATTCGATTTCGACCAGACTGGAACGGTCCTCCGGGGTGACGGAACCGGAATGAATGCGCTCCAGCAGCTCCTGCCGCGCCTGTTTGCGGCTGTTCTTCTCCGCCAGCGCCTGCAATGTCGCGGCCACCGCCTCCGGCGGGCGCGCCGTCACTCCGTCCGCCACCGAACCGGTCCAGTAGATCCCCTCCTGCAGCACCAGCCAGCCGGCCCAGGCGCTTTCCGGAGAATATGCCCCGTAGGCGATTTCCGTCCAATCGGTGAAAGGCAGGGTTTCGCCCGCCGCCAATTCCGCCACTTCGTCCCAATCGGGGACGGCGGCGGGCGGCACAAGCGGCAACCGGGCCGGGCCGGGATGCAGCAATTCGATATCCTTTGCGCGGACGCTTTTTCCTTCGCCGTCGGCGGTTTCGATTTCGATCTTATCGGCGGACAATTTCGTTATGACAGCGCATTTATTGCGATAAAGTGCCAGTGCTCCGGGGGCGATCTTACTCAAAATGGCAACTCCTTCCGTGTCAGGCGTTCAACAGATCGATGTACTGACGCAGCCACTCCACCTGGGCGCTCCACGCCGGCGCCGTCACCAGATTGCCGTCGGTGACGGCCTGCGTCATCGCGATATCGGCATACGCTCCGCCGGCGGCTTCGATCTCCGGCTTGACCGACGGGTAAGCCGACACATTCAGGCCTTTGACCACCTTGGCCGCGGTCAGTATCTGCGGACCGTGGCAGACCGCCGCCACCGGCTTGTTGTCACGGAAAAATTCCTGCACCAGTTCGATAACCCGGGCATTGAGCCGCAGATATTCGGGCGCGCGTCCCCCCGGAATCACCAATCCGGCGTAATCGGCGGAATCGACGCCGTCGAAATCCCCGTTCAGGGTGAAATTGTGTCCGCGTTTCTCGGTGAAGGTCTGTTCGCCTTCGAAATCGTGGATCGCCGTCGCCACCTTATCGCCGCTCTTCCGCCCCGGGCACACCGCCGTCACTTCGAAGCCGGCGATGCTCAAGGCCTGAAACGGTACCATGATCTCGTAGTCTTCGACAAAATCCCCTGCCAGCAACAACAATTTCTTCGCCATATTCTCCTCCTTCTAGCTATCTATCGTGAAATTTTCGCCGCCGGTGCGGCGCCTCGTTCGCTCTATGTGTAGATTTGACCGTCGCTCACGCATCCGGTCAAATCTACACCATCGCTACCTCGGGTGGAAGCGCTCGCCTCCCGGCTCGCTTCCCGGGATTTCGCCCCTTTCGAGGCGCTGCGCGCCTGGGGCAACCAGCGGTATCCGCCCGCTGGATCGGCGTCTCCGTATGACGGAGGGCAGACCGCCGCTTCGCGGCTCTATTTTTATTTTTTATTTTTTTTGTTTTTCCATTCGGGAAGGTAGTCGCGCAGGTAGCGGCCGGTGTGGCTGGCGTCCACGTTCGCCACCGTCTCCGGCGTTCCCGCCGCCAGCAGCTGCCCCCCGGCCGTCCCCCCCTCGGGGCCCAGGTCGATCAGATAATCCGCCGTCTTAATTACGTCCAGGTTGTGCTCGATCACCACCACCGTATTGCCAACATCGCGCAACCGGTTCAGCACCTTCAGCAATTGCTCGATGTCCGCCAGGTGCAACCCCGTCGTCGGCTCGTCCAGAATGTATATCGTGTGGCCGCGCGGCACCCGCGCCAGCTCCGCCGCCAATTTGACCCGCTGCGCCTCCCCGCCCGACAACGTCGTCGCCGGTTGCCCCAACCGTAAATACCCCAGCCCGACCTCGCGCAGCATGTCCAGACGCCGGTGCAGCGCCGGAACCGCGTCAAAAAACTTCACCGCCTCGTCGATGGTCAAATCCAGGACCTCCGCGATATTGAGCTTCTTGTAACGGATGTTCAGCGTTTCCGTATTGAAACGTTTGCCGCCGCAGCTCGTGCATTCGACGTACACATCGGACAGAAACTGCATCTCGATCTTTTTGATCCCGTCGCCCTTGCAGTCCTCGCAGCGGCCGCCTTTGATGTTGAAGCTGAAACGGCCCGGCTGGTAGCCGCGGATCTTCGACTCCGGGACCTCGCTGAACAGCTTCCGGATCAGGTTGAACGCGTCGGTATAGGTGGCCGGGTTCGAACGCGGCGTCCGCCCGATCGGGCTCTGGTCGATCACGATCGACTTTTCGATCTCCTCCAGCCCGTCGATGCCGTCGTGTTCGCCCGGCGGCAAATCCATCAACCCCTGATGGTGATTCAGCGCCCGCACCAGAATTTCGTTGATCAGCGAACTCTTTCCCGAACCCGAAACCCCGGTCACACAGGTCAGGGTCCCGAGCGGAATGGTCGCGTCGATATTTTTCAGGTTATTGTGGCGCGCACCGCGAATGGTCAGGAATTTGCCGTTGCCGGAAAGACGCCGCGCCGGCAACTCGATATTCCGGGTGCCGTTGAGGTATTGCCCGGTCAGCGAATCCGGCGTCCGCGCGATATCTTCCGGCCTCCCGGCAGCCACCAGTTCGCCGCCGTATTCGCCGGCGCCGGGGCCGAGATCGAGCACATAATCGGCGCGCCGGATGGTGTCGAGGTCGTGTTCGACCACCACCACCGTATTGCCGAGGTCGCGCAGATTTTCCAGCGTCGCGATCAGCCGGTCGTTGTCGCGCTGGTGCAAGCCGATGCTCGGTTCGTCGAGGATATACAATACGCCGACCAAGGCGCACCCCAGCTGGGTCGCCAACCGGATACGCTGGGCTTCGCCGCCGGAAAGCGTCCCCGAATTGCGGTCGAGCGACAGGTAGCCAAGGCCGACGTCCTGCAGGAATTTGAGCCGTGAAGCGATTTCCTTGAGCACATCGCCGGCAATCTGGCGCTGTTCGTCGTTCAGCGTCAGCGAACGGATGAATTCTTCGGATTTGGCGACCGACAGCGCGTTGAAGCGGTTGATCGGCAAACCGCCGACGGTGACGGCGAGGCTGACCGGATTGAGCCGGGCGCCGTGACACACCGGACAGGTGCGCGGCGACAGATAGCTGCGCAGGCGCTCACGCACCGAATCGCTTTCGGTCTCGGTCATTCGCCGGCGCAGATTTTCCAGCACCCCTTCGAACGGCTTGGACCAGTGAAACTTGCGCCCCCGGACGGTGAAATCGAATTCCAGCACCCGGTCGCCGGTGCCGTTCAAAAGTGTATGGCGAAACTCTTCGGGCAGCTCCCGGAACGGCGTCGTCAGCGCATTGTCCGGGCCGAACTGCTCCGCGACCTTGCGCAGCAGCATATTGTAATAGATGATCAGGTGGCGCGGGCCGCGCCGCCATCCCGGAATCGCGCCGTTTTTGATGCTCAGCGACGGGTCCGGCACCACCAGCGCCGGATCCATCACCATCTGAATGCCGAGGCCGTTGCACTCCGGGCACGCGCCGTAAGGGTTGTTGAACGAGAAGTTGCGCGGCAGCATCGGCCCGAAACTCAACTGGCATTCGAGACAGGCGAGGTGTTCGCTGAGCTGCTCTTCGTGCCATTCGCCATCGCCGCTTTCGAAGTACAGCGTCATCACCCCTTCGCCGTGTTTTAAAGCCAGTTCGACCGAGTCGGAGAGCCGGCCGCGATCCATCGAGCCGGCCACCAGACGGTCCACCACCACTTCGATGGTGTGGCGCTTGGTCTTCTCCAACGGTTTGAGTTCATCCTCCAGCGACACCATCACGCCGTCGATGCGGGCGCGGACGAAGCCGTCGTTGCGCAGTTTGTCCAGCACATCGCGGTGCTCGCCTTTGCGGCCGTTGACCACCGGCGCGAGAATCATCAGTTTGCGCCCCTCCGGCAGCTCCATGATTTTGTCGCAGATGCGTTCGGCGGACTGCGGCGCCAACTCCCGGCCGCACTTCGGACAGTGCGGGGTGCCGACATGCGCATACAGGAGACGCAGATAGTCGTAGATTTCAGTGACGGTGGCCACGGTCGAGCGCGGCGTCGAACCGGCCGAACGCTGTTCGATGGCGATGGCCGGCGACAGCCCTTCGATGTGATCGACCTTGGGCTTCTGCAGCCGGTCGAGGAACTGGCGGGCATACGCCGACAGGCTTTCGACGTAACGCCGCTGGCCTTCGGCATACAAGGTATCGAAGGCCAGCGAACTCTTGCCGGAGCCGGAAAGGCCGGTGATCACCGTCAAAGTGTTACGCGGGATGGTGATGTCCAGATGTTTCAGATTGTGTTGGGCGGCGCCTTTGATATAGATATGATCCAGCATAATAGGCCGGAATATTCGTCCGGCGCGAAGGGTAAATTTTTAAAACTCCATCTTATAATATACTTCCGTGGTTTTGTTTTTTCAATTCGTGCGCTATATTAACCCAGAGGAAAACGGCAACGAACTTTGGAGAGGCGGGAAGTATGGGAACGCAGGAAACATTGATGACTCCGGAAATGATAGGACTGTATGTGATTTTCGCCGGTGCGTTCGGCGTTTGCATCGGCAGTTTTCTGAATGTCTGCATCTGGCGGATGCCGCGCGGGGAATCGGTGGTGTTCGTGCCGTCGCACTGCCCGAAGTGCGAAGCGCCGATCCGGGCGTGGCAGAATATTCCGATCGTCAGCTACATTCTGTTGCGCGGGCGCTGCCGGCACTGCAAAACGCCGATTTCGCCGCGTTACTGGCTGGTGGAGGCGTTGACCGGGGTTTTGTTCATGCTGCTGGCGTGGAACGGCTTCGCAGCCGGGGCAACGGTGGGGATGGTGTTGACCTTTCTCGCGGTGATGCCGCTGGTGGTGGCCGGGACGTTCATCGATATCGAACACCGGCTGATCCCGGATGCTTTGACCTATCCGACCGCGTTGACGGGGGTGGTGCTGGCGGGATTTTTCCCGGAGAACTGGTTTGTCGGCAATTGGTTGAAAGCGGTGTTTTTTGCCGCCTCGAGCTGGGTGATCGTGTATCTGGTGCTGTGGGTGCTGGCGTGGGGGGGCAAAAAGCTGTTCAAGGCGGAGGCGTTCGGTGCGGGCGACATCAAATTCGTGGCGGCCGCAGCGACCGTGCTGGGGTGGCAGACGGCGCCGGTGATTCTGTTGGTGGGGTCGCTGGCCGGTTCGTTTTTCGGAATCGGCGTGGCGGTCCGGCACAAGCGCAAACTGTCCGGGGTGACCATCGCCTTTGCGCCGTGGCTGGCCCTGGGCGTGCTGGCCTGGTGCCTGCTTTACCCCTGGGTCCGCGAATACCTGCGAATCCAGGGTTTATAGAAATAAAAAAAATGGAGCCGATGGCGAAGCCGAGCACGAGAGGGCTCGCCCCTCCCGGACGGAGAGTAAGTCCGCGAAGCGGGCGCAACGGGATGGGGCAGATGGAACCGGATGCGTGAGCGACGGTTCCATCTGCACATAGAGCGTACGAGGCATGACACAGGCCGTTGAATACATCAAACGAGGAGACAGGACATGGATTGGCGGGAAAAGTTTATCGTAAAGCCGGGCGACAAAGTGAATCTGGAAAAGTGGGATCCCGATGCCACCCCGGACGGCAAGGACAAAGACAAGGCCGAAGAGGCGACCGCCAAACACCTGAAGGAGCTGGCGGAGCAGCAGTATAAACTCTACGCCGACAATACCCGTTCGGTGCTGGTGGTGCTGCAGGCGCTCGACGCCGGGGGCAAAGACGGCGTCATCAACCACGTGTTCATCAGCCTGAACCCGCAGGGGTGCCGGGTCCAGAGCTTCAAACAGCCGTCGCGCGAAGAAGCCGCCCATGACTTCCTGTGGCGCGCCCACAAGGCCGTCCCCCAGCGCGGCGAGTTCGTGATCTTCAACCGCTCCCACTACGAACGTGTATTGGTCGAGCGGGTGCAGAAGCTGATTCCGCCCGAAACCGTCGAAGTCTCTTACGGCTTCATCAACGACTTCGAACGCCTGATGATCGACAACGGCACGGTGGTGCTCAAGTTTTTCCTTAATATCTCCAAGGAGGAGCAGCTCAAACGCTTCATCGAACGCCTCGACGACCCGGCGAAGCATTGGAAAATTTCCGAAGACGATTACGTCAACCGCCAATATTGGGGCGATTACCGCGCCGCGTTTGAAGACGCGATGGAGCGTTGCTCCACCGCCGCCGCCCCCTGGTACATCATCCCGTCCAACCATAAATACTATCGCGACCTCGCCATCTCCGGCATTCTCGTCGAAACCATGCGCGACCTCAATCTCCAGCTCCCCGCGCCGCGCGCCAATATCGACGAAATCCGCAAACTCGCCATTGCCGAAGTCGCTTCCCAGAAGCGTTGAGGTAAGCGGTAAAAAACGACCTGCCCGGTTCAACCGCCGGTGCGGCGCCTCGTTCGCTCCATGTGTAGATTGCATTGTCGCTCACGCTTCCAATGCAATCTACACCGTCGCTTCCTCGGGTGGATCCGGATCGCCTCCCGGCGATCCTACCCTGGATTTCGCCCCTTTCGAGGCGCTGCGCGCCTGGGGCGACCAGCAGAATTCACCTGCTGGACCGGTGCCTCCGTATGACGGAGTGCAGACCGCTGCTTCGCAGCTCTATTTTTATTGATCTTATCTTTGACGACCTAACGCAGCCGGCGCGGCGTCGATGCCGTCACCGCTTTGAAGGTGCGGTTGAACTGTGACAGACTGCCGAAGCCGGTCCGGAAAGCGATTTCGGCGACGCTCAGCGAACTCGAACGCAGCAGCTCCGCCGCCTGCCGGACCCGGATGATGGCGAGATAATTGGTGAAACTCATCCCGGTCCCCTGTCGGAAAAAACGGCAGAAGTAACCTTCGCTCATCGCGAAACGGCGGGCAATCCTCGGCAGAGTCAACGGTTTGGCGTAATTTTTGCCGATGTATTCCCGGATTTCCGTCAGGCGGTCGGGCGAATCGAGCTTCTCCTGCAACGCAATGTGATCGTAGGTGTCGACGATGGTGCGCCCGAGCGCGGCCAGATAATCGATCACACCGTCGAATTGACGCCGGGACAAATGCGGGATCTGTTGATACGCCGCCCATAACGTTTCGGGATCGACGCCATACTCCCCCGCCAGCGCGGTCACCTCTTCCGGAGTCATTTCCGGCTCTCCCTCCAGCAGAAACTGGCCGGTGGCCATATTGCCGATACAGGCGCCGTCGCGATTGAACAGCGGCACCAGCGCCTCGGTCAACCCGGCATGGCAGCGGTAAGAGCGGGGGCGCCGGACCAGACTGGCGGCATGGGCATTGCGCCGGTCGCAGCCGTCGCAGGCGCTCGATCCGGCGGGACTCTGCCGCAGCAACCGGCAGTAAGGGTTGAAGTGAACCACCTGGCTGAGCCGCAGGTTTTCCCCGTCGGCGTTGACGAAATCGAGCACGATGCCGAGCAGCTTCGCCAGGATATCGCGATGCTCCACCAGCCTTTTTTCCTGCCCCAGCGCCAGAAAAGCCTTCCGGTTGATTTCTTCGATCCGCATTGCCACCCCCTGTTGTTACTATATGCATACTATAAGTCAAAATATGCATAGTTTCAAGTCGCGATTCGAGTTATACTATTATTACAGAAAACCGAAAGGACGGAATTGATTATGAAAGCGAAACGTGTCTTGGTTCTGGGCGGCCATCTGGATGACTCGGTGTTGGCGGTCGGCGGAATCATCAAAAAACTCACCGAGGCCGGAAGCCAGGTCGCGGTGGTCTGCTTCGGCAACGGCGACGAAGGCTTCGCCCATCCCGAAGACCGGGACAAGGTGGTGGCGAAGTTCTACAAGGAAGCCATCGCGTCGCACCGGCTGCTCGGCGTGGAAGATTTCGTCTGTCACAATTATTCCGACTTCGAAGTCAATGAATGCAAAGCCATCTACCGCACCTGCGTGGAGGCGATCCGGCGCTGGAAACCCGAGATCATCTTCGGCCATTATCCGCTGGAATATTTTCAGCATCGCGCCATGGCCAGAATGACCGAGGATACCTGGTTCCAGGCCGAATGGGCCTGCAGCGGCGACCTGGGCCAGCCGCATAAGGCCCGGGCGCTCTACCAGTTCGAGGTACTGCAGCCCATGCCGAATCCCACCCATATCGTGGACATCAGCGACACCTTCGAAGCGAAACTGGCGGCCTGGGCCGAATTCAAATGCGGTCAGGAACATCTGCAGGCGGCGTTCGACCAGTTGGAGGGCCGCGCCCGCTTCCGCGGTTCGCAGATCGGCGTAAAGTACGCGGAAGCCCTGACCATGAGCTTCTTCCAGCCGCAGGCAATTCTGGATCTGGACAAACTGTAAGGAGTCGCACCTGATAATGAAAAATACCCGGCCATCCCTGATATTCTGGACGGAACTGATCGCCTTCGATGTCGAGGCGGCGGATCTGGGCATACCCGGATATTTCGCCCGAGCCGGTATGGTTCCGGGAAAAGTGCTGCTCTTCCTCTGGAGCAACGACCTGATACACAGCTTCGACGCCGCGGTCGGCGACGCGGAATTTCTGCGTGATGACTGCTGCAGCTACGGCGGCCACCTGAATGGCGATATCCGTATGCGGCAGCGCTGGCGCCGGGGCGACCTGAAGCGGCTGATCGCCCTGCTGCAGGAGCGTGGCATCGAGGTCTATCTTTCGGTCATGGATCAGCTTATGACCGACGCCCAGGCCAAACGAAACAGCCTTGACGGACTGCCGCCGCAGTGGAGCGACCGGCACCGCGAAGTCTGCTATGTCACCAACGACGGCAGTACGATCGAAAACATCTGCCCGCTCAAGCGGCTGAACGACGGCAGCTATTACCAGGATTTTTTCGCCGCCAAACTGCTTGAAGTGCTGGAACACTTCCACTTCGACGGCTACCATGGCGCCGACGGCTTCATCCATTTGCGGCTGGAGCTGTTCCGGGGCGACTTTTCCGACGACATGCTCGGTCAATTCGCCGAATTCCTGCGGGAAGACGGGAAAAAATTCACCTCGCTCTCCGCAATGGAGCGCGCCGGCGCAATCTGGCAAAACTACCGCGAAGAATGGATCGCCTTTTACGTGCAACGCCAGACCGAATTCTGGCAAACCGTCGACGCCGGGTTGCGCCGCTCCGGCAAAAAACTGGTCGTCAACAGCATCTGGACCCGCGACCCGCTGGAGGCGCGTTACCGCTATGGCTTCGACTACCGGATCCTCGAAACCCTGACGCAGCTGGACGGGGTGGTGGTCGAATCGGTTTCCACCGTGCTGGAGCTCGAGGGCTGGGGCGATCAGGATACCGATCCGGTCTACAAAAACATCGTGGCGGCATGGCGCATCAAGGCTTTGCTGCCGCAAGTGCCGCTCTACTTCATGAACGCGGTGACGGATATCGAAGAGCAGTTCTTTCCGGTGCGCCATGTGCCGATGCGGTTGGAATCGGAAATTCTCTGGGAAAACAGCGGTTTCATTGTGGAGAAAGCTGGCTCCGTCGCACCGGTATTCCACGGCATCACCTGCTGTTTGGCCTGCGGACTGGATGAACACGAGTGGGAGTTCCTGCGTTATCGCTGGGAACTGGCGCTGGAGCAGAATGCCAAGGTGGAGGCGGTCACCTCCGCCACCGTGGTTTTCAGTCCGGCGGCGCTGGACCGGGAATTGGCATCCTATTGCCGCGAATACCACTTCACCTCGAACAGTCTTCACGTCGCGCTGCTGGCGGAGGGGGCGGCGGTCGCCAAAGTGATTCCGATCGACCGGCTGGCGGAGGCGCGGGGCCCGCTGGTCGTATTGCACGAGGCGTTCTTTCCCGACGACGAACGGGAGCTGCTGCGCAACTACCGCAATGGCGAAATCTTCCGCATCGGACTGGGCGGCTTGCTGCCGGAGCGGCAATTGGCCCCTTGCCGGGACACCGAACCGACCTCCTGGGTCTTCGAATTGCCGCATCCGCAATATCCGCAAGAGTTCATTGCGGAAACAGCGGCAAAGATCAACACCGCCAGCAAGTGTTTGCCTGTGGAGGTCCTGCCCTGCTGGGTAAAGCAGTTGGATCGTATGCACAATACCTTCGGGAGCCCGGTCATTGCCGAAGAGTTGCAGCTGCCGGAGGGGCGGAAGCGGATTTTGCTGCGCAACAACCAGCTTCACTACCAGGATGTGCGCTTCCGGATACCGGAGGGGCGAAAGCCGCAGAGCGTGCTCCGAAGAGTAATCCTCTTTTTCGACGCCGCCACAGCGACGGTGACGGTGAAGTTGCCGCCTTGCGGCGCGGCGTTGATTGAATTTTAACCTCAAGGAACGACAGTGAAAAAATACATCGTTACAATCTTCGGAATTCTGCTGTGCGGCAGTATGGCGGCCTTGGAGTTCTCGACCGCCGACTACCAGGACAGCGACGTCACCTTCCACCCCATGCTGCCGGTGGCCGGACAACCGGCCAAGGCGGCGGTGCGCCTGCGCAACACCGCGGACGAGGCGCAGCCCGCCCTGCAAGTTCAACTCCTTGACGCGCAGGGGCAAATCCTGGCGGAAGCGCAAAGCGGCACGATTGCGGCGCACAGCACCGAAGAGGTGTTGCTCGACTATACTCCCGGCGCCAACGGCTGGCAGGATCTGCGGGTCGTCATTACCGGCGATCGGGTCAAACACGAAGCCGGGCTGCGGGTTCCGGTTTTGAGCCGCAACCAATACTTCCCCTGGTTCGGAGGTACGGAACCGTGCGACCGCGAGCTGCGCTACGCCAATGTGGTGCTGGTGCACAAGCCGGAACAGGCGGAATACTGGAACCGCCGCGGCGCGATCACCTGTCTGGGCAAAAGCACCGTCAATGAGAACAAGAGCGCCGAAGCCTACGCCAAATATCTGGGCTCCGGCATCGGAGACGCGCAGGCCCAAGGCATTATGATCGACGAAATCGGCCACTATTGCGAGTTTGAAATCCAGGCGATGCCGATCTTTCAGGGCGTGAAGCTGTTCACCCGGGAAAACCCCGATACCTTCACCGCCGTATGGCTGTGCGGCGCCCTCAAGGAGAGCTACTGCAATATCACCAAAAACGCATACCGGCTTCAGGGCATCGACCTGTTGCTGCTGGAGTGTTATGCCAATTACCTGGCGGTGGAATTCGCCTCGCCCCGGCGTTACGACTACTTCGACCAGCGCATCGCGATGGCACGGCAGCAGGACGTTCTCGGCTCCACGGTGATGACGCTGGGCGTGGTGGGCAATGAGGATAAGTTCAATCTGACCGACTATGAGATCGAAGACGAGGTGCGTTACGTCAAGCGCAACGCGCCGGAAATGCCCGGAATCGGTTATTTCCACTCCTTCGGCCCCAACCGGGAGTTGACCGCCTTCGCCGACGAACTCTGCAACAAGTATTACATTGCGCCGGTGGTACAGATTTACCCGGAGGATCTGCAGTTTTCGCCGGCGGTGCCGAAAGCCGGAGAAAAGCTGACGATCGTCGCCAGGGTCAACAACCTCGGCGCCATGGATGCGAAAGGCGTCGTGATGAAGCTATTCCTCAACGACCAGCTGCTGCAAAGCAAAACCTTCGACATCCCGGCGGCGGCGGAACGGGAGCTTTTCCCGATGGCCACCCTGGAAGTTCCGGCGGTTCTGCCGGAGGGCTTCCACCGGGTGCGCGTGGAAATAGCCGCGCCGGCGGAGGTCACCATCCTCGACGGCATGGCGGAAAAAACCCTGATGGTGAGGTGAAGCCGATGCGGAAACTTTTGACATTGCTTCTTGGCCTCGGCGTGCTGTCCGTGACGGCGGCCGAGCTGCCGGTACAAATCGACTATCCGGAGGGAAAGGCGCGCCTGCGCTGGGACGCCGATGCCGCCGGCGGCGATGTGGAATACCGCGTTTACCGGGACGGCCGGCTGCTTGCGACGCTCGAACCGGATTTCGAATTCGAACTCGAATACCATGACGGCGCATTCGAACGCGATTGCGTTTACCGGGTGGCCGAGGTGAGCAAAAGCACCGGCAAAGAGCAGGCCTCCTCGGTCGAATTGGCGGCGGCGGTGAAGCCGCTCCTGGTGCTCGACCACGCCGAAGGCTTCTCGTTCGGCAACATTTTCCCGGTGACCGGCCAAGCGGTCGAATTTTCCGTCAAGGTCGCCAACACCGGAGCGGTAACCGCGAAAGACGCCGGAGTGCGGGTACTGCTGCCGGATGGCGGTCTCTTTTATGAGTCGGCGCCGTTCGATCTGGAAGCCGGCCAGGAAACGGAGGTGAAGTTTTCTTCGAGTTTCGCGCGGCGCGGCGTCTACGATCTCTCTTTTACTGTGACGGGAGCGCCGTTCACGGGCGGCTTCACGCAGAAGTTCCGGGTCGACGACCGTCCTTTCTACATTCATTGGTACGGTTACGTCCCCGATCTCCAGTACGTCAATCTGCGCCAGGGCAACCGTGCCGATATGGGAAAATTCCGCCGCCACGGCAATCTGGCCGGCTGCGCCGGAGGCCTGGACGGTCTGCCGGCGGACGCCCTGTTGCTCAATTTGTGCCAACTGGCCGACCAGGGGGTCGACGCGCTCTATCTGGATGAAATCTGCGGCGACATCAAACCCACTGATGTCGTCCTCGAAGTCCTGCCGCAGCTGCGGGCCAGATACCCCGAGCTTTTCATCGCGATCTGGAATATCCACGACGATCTGTCGCCGCGCGTCGCCGAGCTGGTCAAAAGCGGCGTCATCGATCTGGTGATGCTGGAAATCTACATCAAGCCCGGCGAAGACGTCACCCGCATCGACCGGGCGGCCGAATCCATGCGCCGGCTCGGCGTGGCGGACAAGACCATCATCGGACTGCTCAGCAACGCCACCTGGTCGGGCGGCGCCGAAGATGCGGTTTACATCGACAGCCTGCTCGGTCAGATCCGCCGTGTCCACCGGGTCTATCCCGAAAGTCCGGGCATCGCCTTCTGGGACGCGGTTACTCCGCCGGGAATGCAGAAGGCCGCGGAGGAATTGATTCTGGAGCTCTACTTTAACCCTGTAATGTTTTAATAGAAAGGAGTTGGATGTGATAAAAAAAACAGCCACAGCAATCGCGGCGGCACTGGTCTTGCCGCTTCTGGGGGGACTCTTCAGCAACGACTTCGCCGAGAAGCCGGAGCTGACGATCCAGTCCCGGCCGGACAGCGGCAATGGCGACATCACTTACTTGAGCACGTTTCTTCCCCTGGAAGACACCCGGGGCGAGGATTTCGCGCTCGAAGTCAATTTCGCCATCGACACCTTCAATCACTACGCGGTTTTCGCGCTGGCGCTGACCGATGAAAAGGAAAACTGCAAAGTCGAACTCAAATTCTCCAAGGGCGACGACCGGGTACAGCGCTGCGAATTCACGATTCAGGAAGCCCCCGGCACGGTGGCGTTGCTACCCGCGTTCGAACAGGTCGAAACGGGCGTCATGAAGCTGCAAATATCGTACAACCGCGCCAAAGAGCAGCTGACGATCGTCCTGCGCGACGCCGACGGCGACAAGCTCTGCGAGACCAAACACCTGCTGACCTCCAAGGTCGCGTTCGACCGCCTGCGGCTCGCGGTCAACAACCGCGACGGCAGCGACAGCGCCATTATCTGGATGGCGGATCCCGGACACATCGCCTTTCGGGCGCAGGTCGGCGCCGAGGGCTGGTATGCCTATTTGATCGAAGGCCGTCTTAATTCGATAAGTCTTAAAACCCGCTGAAACCCCTAACACAGGAGATAAAAAAATGAAATCGGGAAAAAATTTCACACTCATAGAACTTCTGGTCGTGATCGCCATCATCGCCATCCTCGCCAGCATGCTGCTGCCGGCTTTGTCCAAAGCCAGGGCGGCGGCGCAGCGGACCAAGTGCATCTCCAACCTCAAGCAGGTCGGCCTGGCCGTACACATGTACGCCAATGACTACAACGAGTGGATCGTGCCGACCGACGCCGTCGGCCCGTTTATCTACAACAACTTCATCGTCTATCTGCAGGATGCCATGCAGGGGTACAAAACCGGGGACGCGTTCAGCAAGTACGTCATCTGTCCGGGCGACCCGATGCAGGGAGACCGCAGCGCGGCGGGCGACGGCACCCCGTCGAGCTATGGCGCCAACGCCAGCGTCAGTTACCCGTACGCGGTGGTGCCGGGCTATTCGCACATCAGTCCCAAGCGTTTCCGCAAAATCTCCAATTACGAGAACCCGACGCAATTGATCTTTGCCGGGGATGCCATCGGCCGGATTTTTTATAATCTGAACTCCTATTGGCCGGAATCGTCGCAGCACCTCGCCTACAGGAATCACGGCGGCACGGTCAACATCGTCTTCCTGTCCGGCAATGTCAGCGGCAACTTCAAGCCGGACGATGTGAAAAACAAAATCGATTCGGGCGAAATACTGTGGGGATGGGATTGATCATGAGCAAGAAATTCAAGCATAAACTTGAAATTACCCCCTGGATCGCCGAAGGGCACGACCGGGAGACCGGAATGCCGGCCTTTCAGAACGGCATCGATACCTTCGAGAAGCATCACGACCTTTTCGACTGGGTGATGCCCTGCGTCTGGGCCTGCCAGCCGGACGGGACTTTCAAGGACAATACGAAGCTGACCGGGCAACTGCTGGAGGTCACCGATAAGTACGGCAAACCGCGGGTGCCGTTGATCGCCGGCGCCCTGGAAACCGTCAATACGGTCGTCACCACGCCGGAGTTGAGCCGCAGAAACATTACCGAACTGATCGGGCTGTTGCGGCAGAGCGGCTGTGCCGGTGTCGATGTCGATTACGAGTTTCTGCCCCGCGAAAGCCGCTCCGCGTTCACCGGTTTCGTCCGGGATTTGAGCGAGGCGCTCCATGAGCACGGTCTGTTTCTGTGCATCGACCTTCACCCCAAGGTGCGCCCCGACGACCACTGGTCGATCGGAGCGCAGGCGCAGGACTACCGGGAGCTGGGCAAATACGCGGATATCCTGCATGTCATGTGCTACGACCAGCATCATTTTGCCTACTTTTACAACGATCCGGGTCCGGTGTCGACACCGGCCTGGACCAATGCGGTGGTCAATTATGCCGCCTCGGCCATCCCGCCGGAAAAGCTGGTCATCGGGCTGCCGACCTACGGTTTCGACTGGGACCTGACCGCGCCGGAGCGGACGCAATGCATCTTTTACGAGCAGGTGGTGCAGCGGATGGCGCAATACGGCGCACAGGAACGCATCGACGGCCTGACCGGCCAGCCGTACTTCACGTACACCGACGCGCAGAAACACGACCACATCGTCTGGTACGAGGATGTGCGCAGTCTCGGCAACAAGTTCGACCTGCTGAGCGACTATGACTTGCGCGGCCTGGCCTTCTGGGTATTGACGCTTGAAGACCAGCGCATCTGGGATGATTTGCGGAAGCGCCTGGTCTGATCGCGACCGGCATCGGGAACAATTGAGAAACTTGAGGAGATACGTTAAAACATGAATGCACGTGAGCGCTTCGTCCGCACCCTGACCCACCAGAGCGTCGACCGTCCGAGTTACGGCGACTATCTGGTCTACCCCTCCACCCGGGCCCGCTGGGAGAGCGAGGGGCTGCCGCCGGATGCGGATTTATACGAATATTTCGGCTTCGACCCGATCAACCTCTGGGAGGGCAAGCGGGAAGTGGTGCCGACCTGCTGGAGTTTCGGCGCGCTTTTCGAACGGGAGAAGCTTTCCGAAGACGACGTGTGCGAGATTTACCAGGAAAGCAACGGCGTCATCTGCCGTTATCTCAAAAACACGCCGCCCCCGGCGATGCCGGAGCATCTGCGGTATCCGATCTCCGGCCGGGACGACTGGAAAAAATTCCTGCCGCTCTTCGCCGCCAACGCCCGGCGCAATCTGCTCGACCGCGAGCGGGCGGCGGCGCGGCTGCCGGCGTGGCGCGAGCGCGATTATCCGCTCGGAATGTGGGTCGGTTCGGGGTGCGGGATGGTGCGTGACTTCGTCGGCGTCGAAGGGCTGTCGTTCCTGCTGTACGACGACCCGGCGCTGGTCGAGGAGATCGTCGAAACCTTCACCGCGGAATACGTGGAAGCGTTCCAATGGGTTTCGGAGCGTATCGACCTGGATTATGTGGTGTTCTGGGAGGATATCGCGTACAACCATGGCCCCTTGTTCGCGCCGGAGACCTACCGGAATCTCTTCGGCCACTTCTACCGCACGATGATGCCGCTGGTGGAAAAGGCCAATATCCCGGTGCGGATCGTCGATTGCGACGGCCGCATCGACGAATTGATCCCGATCTGGCTGGATTGGGGGATCACCACCATGCATCCGTTGGAAGCGGCGGCGGGGATGGACCCGGTGCGGCTGCGCCGCGAATACGGCCGGGCGCTGTCGTACTTCGGCGGCATCGACAAACGGGTGCTGGCGACCACGCCGGAGGCAATCCGGCGCGAGGTCCTCACCAAGCTGGAAGCGGTCGATTCCGGTTTCGTCGTCGAATGCGACCACGCGGTCCCTCCCGATGTGTCGCTGGACAATTACCGTTATTTCCGTCATCTCGTCCGAGAATTCTACGAAGCATAGGAAAAAAGAGAGACACTGATATCATGTTGAAAAAAGAAAACATCTGGCTGTGGTGCCATCCGGCCGGCAGCTTCGAGCATTGGGGAAAAACCCTGGAAGGCTCCACCATCACGCCGGGAGAAGCCATGCGCGCGCTCGGTATCGACAATGCGGTCATGGTGCGTTCGGCGGGAAAACCGGAAGCCGCCGGCTTTCCCGCCGCCCTCGCCGACCTGTCAAAGTCCAAACGGCTGAAGTGGTCGATCGTCGGCGACAGCGGCAGCGCCACCACGCCGTTCACCGATCTGGATACGGTCCTGCGGATGCGAAATAACTTCCCCAATCTCGACGGCGTGATGCTCGACGACTTCTTCCCGCCGGCGAACGACCCGATCGTCACCAAACCGCGGATGACACCGGCGGAAATGGAGGATATGCGGGAAATTCTCGACCGCCACCGGATGACCGCGTGGGTGGTGCTCTACGAACACCAGCTCCAGACGGTCGACCGCGCCTACTTCCGCTATGTCGACGCGGTCAACTTCTGGACCTGGTACGGCGACAATCTCGACGCGATGCCGGCGAATGTCGAACAAGTCCGGAAGACCTCCGGTAAACCGGTGGTGCTCGGTATTTACCTGTGGGATTTCGGCCACAAAATCCCGTTGACGGAGCAGCAGATGGAGCTGCAGCTGGCCAATGCGGCAAAACTGCATGACGACGGCCTGATCACGGATGTGATCTTCCTCGCCAGCTGCCTGGCCGACCGCGAGTTGGACGCGCTCCGCGTCCTGCGCCGCTATACCGCCCAGTTGCACTGAATTGCCGGTTCACCGCCATTCCCCCCGCCCGCCGGGCGGGAATGGCGGTGATTTTTTTCGGTTCCGCCTCGCCACCTCCCGCTTGACAGCGCATCCGGAGTGTGTTATAGTAGCCCCAAACCATCGCAACAGGGCGCCGAACCGATGAAAAAAATGTTGATCCTGCTACCGGACGGGAAAATCCACAAGCTGAAACTCCCGCCGTTTCTGGAGATTTCATTCCGGGAAGCGCCGTTGACCGCGACATTCCTCGCCGCGCTGGTTCCCCCCGAACTCGGCTTCGATATCCGCGTCTGCGACGAAAGCGTCTCCCGGGTCCCCGCCGAAGAACACTTCGACCTGGTCGCCGTCAGCACCATCACCGGAACCGCGTACCGCGGCTACCACTGGTCCGGGCACTTCCGGAAACGCGGCGCCACCGTCGTAATCGGCGGAGTTCACGCCACGCTGCTGCCGGAGGAGGCGCAAACCCACGCCGACAGCGTCGTCATCGGCTTCGCCGAACAGAGCTTCCCGCAATTGTGCCGCGATTACGCGGCGGGCCGACTCCAACGCGTGTACCGCCAGCAGCCGCAGCCATTGACCCGTCTGCCGCGGCCGCGCCGCGACTTGCAGAAAAAATTCGGCTACATGGTTCCCAATACCGTGTTCGCCACGCGCGGCTGCCGCAATACCTGCGATTTCTGCGCCGTGGTCGCCGCCCGCTTCGGCTGGCACACCCGCCCCGTCGGCGAGGTGATCGATGAAATCCGGCAGCTGCCGGGGCGGCGCTTCTGTTTCAACGATGTAAGTCTGTGCGAAGACCGCGAATACGCGCTGGAGCTGCTTCAAGCGCTCAAGCCGCTGAAAAAAACCTGGGGCGGCCTGGCCACCACCCGAATCACCGCCGACGCGGAACTGATGGATGCGCTGGCCGGCTCCGGGTGCTGTTACATGCTGTTCGGCTTCGAATCGATCAATAACGCCGGGCTTTATTCCATGCGCAAGGCGTTCAATACCCCGGAAAACTACTTCAATGTCTGCGCCGCCATGCACGACCGCGGGCTGCTGATCCAGGGGTGTTTCATTTTCGGGCTGGACGAAGATACGCCAGAGGTGTTCCAGAACACCGTCGACGCGGTCAACGAATTGTGTATCGACATTCCGCGCTATGCGGTTTATACCCCGTTTCCGGGAACCGAGGCGGCAGCCCGGCTGAAGCGCGAAGGCCGCCTGCTGCACGAATATTGGCCGTACTACGATACCCAGCACGTGGTGATCCGGCCGAAGCAAATGACTCCCGCGGAGCTCGACGCCGGCTTCATCCGGGCCTGGCGCCAGACCTATTCGCTCGCCTCCATCCGCACCCGTACCAGTCTGCGCCGGAAAATGTACCCGGTCGCCTTTCTCGGCAACCTGGCTTACCGGCTTTATATCCGCCGGCTCGCGTGCGACACCCGGCGTTTTCCCGACGGCACGGAGGTGCGGCCATGAATATGCTGCACATGAACTGGAGCGGACGCCAGGTGCCGCACGCGTTGCTGGACATCCTGCGCGGCTGCAACATACGCTGCCGCCACTGCTACAATCTGGCGCCGCCGTACTGCAAGAGCCTGGCGGAAATCGCCGCCGAACTGGACACGCTGCTGCAATTGCGCCAGCTGCAGGCGGTAAGCATCTCCGGCGGCGAACCGCTGCTGCACCCGGAGCTTACCGAAATCATCCGGATGATCCGGCAACGGGGGGTGGCGGCGGCCATCGTCACCAACGGCCTGCTCCTCACCCAAGAGAAAGCGCTCGAATACAAGGCGGCGGGGTGCGATCTGGTTTTCGTACACATTCAACACGACCAAATACGCCGCGACCTGCCCTTCGCTCCGACCGCCGGCGACATACACCGGCTGCGGGCGGAAAAAACCGCGCATCTGCTGGACGCCGGCATCACGCCGGGGTGGGCGCTGACACTGGAGGACTCCGACCACGACGGGCTCCGCGACTTTCTCGCCGCCTACGCCGAAGCCCCGGGCGTACAATATGTCCTGCTGTCGGTGGCGCGGGATTTCCGCGCCGAAGCATTGTCGGACGAGGAAACCGATGCGGCAGCGCTGTTGCGGATCATGGGCGAAACACCCCGGCCGTTTCTGCCGTTCACCTGGCTGGGCGGACGTTTCCAACCGGAAATTCCGCGCTGGTTTGCATTTCACAGCGTCCGGACCCGGGAACGCTGGCATGCGTTCCGGGTGTCGGGGCTGGAGCGGCTCTATCTCGGAATCTGCCGATTGCTGCGGCGGCGGGTGCCTTTCATTATGAAACCGTCGCGAAGGCTGCTGTTGTGGCGAAGTTTTCTCAATGGTCTGACCGGAGGCGGCCGGGAGGCCGCGGCTTTCGCCTGGCAGGCGTGGCGCCGCCGCGAAGCGGTGGAAACCAAACATGTGATTCTGGAAATTCCTCCGGTGCGTCTCGCCGACGGCCGGATCGAATGCTGCGCGGATTGCCCCGACGCGGTGGTCCGCGGCGGGAAGTTGTACCCCGCGTGCCTGGCGGATTATGAATGCGGCCCGGGAAACGAGGAGCGAACACCATGCTGAATCACGACTTCGATCATACCCGGATGGTGTGCCGGGAGTGCCGCACCGCGCATCCGGCGGTCGCCGTGGAAGCCGACGGCCGGAGCTGGTGGGATATCGACTGTCCGCGCGGCCGGCGCCGGGTGCCGATGAGCAGCGACCCGGAGCTGTTCGGTTACTTCCGCGCCTCGTGCCCGGCAATCCCGGCAGACACCAAACGGCACTACAGCAATATCATTCTGCATATCAACGACAATTGCAGTTTGCAATGCCCGATCTGTTTTGCCTCCGCGGAAACCGGCGGCTGGCGCATCGACCTCGCCGATCTGCGCCGCCGCGCCGCGGTGATCGCCCGGTACCGTCCGGCGGTGGTGATGCTTTCGGGCGGCGAACCGACGGAGCATCCGGAACTGATTGCCATCGTCCGGATTCTGGCGCGGGAATTTCGCTTCAAAGTTTCGATGCTGACCAACGGCGTCCGGCTCGGCAACGATCCGGGTTTCGCCGCCGAACTCAAGCGTGCCGGATTGCGCAAAGCCTCGGTTTCACTCGACAGCTTCGACCCGGAAACCACCGGTTATATGCGCGGCGGCGGGCAGGAGCTGATCGACCTCAAACTGCGGGCGCTGCGCCATTGCCGCGAAGCCGGGCTCAACAGCGGCATCGTCACGACGTTGTGCACCCGCAATCTCGGCGAGCTCGGCGCATTGTTGCGCTTCGTGCTCAATCATGCCGGCGCCATGACGGTATTCGATATCCAGTGCCTGCAGCCCGGCGGCCGCTACCCCGACAAGATCGAATCCGCCGACCGCGAACAGGCAATTCATGCGCTGGTGGATTCGGGGGTGGTTCCGGGGCTGGAGCCCCATGACTTCATGGAGACACCGCAGATTCCGGCTTTCGGCTTCTGCATCCATCCGGACTGCGGCTCGGGGGTGTTTCTGGTGGTGCGCGACGGCGCAGGGCGCGTGCTCGACCGCGAATTGCCCTTCCGCAAGCTGGTCCGGGCCATGGCGCGGAGCACCTGGTGGTCGCGGCGCTTTCCCAAAAGCTGGCTGGCGCTGCAGGTGCTGCGGCATATCGGCTGCTCCGGCTTCGCGCTGCGCCGCGCCTGGCTGTGGGGGACACGGCGGCCGAAGGAAGCGGTCGTGCTGGTCGCGATCACCACACTGATGATGCCGGACAAACTGGACTGCGAGCGAGTCAAACGCTGTGCCAATGCGATTCTGCTGGCCGACGGCAGCCTGCGTCCGTGCTGTTTTTATTATGCGTACCAATACAAACCCGAAAGGCACGACTCCCGATGATATTGCATTTGCCCTGGCAGGGCCGGGAGGTCCCCTGCGCGATCCTCGATATCCTCCGCGGCTGCAATGCCCGTTGTGCATATTGCTTCAATCAGGAACAGCCGTTCCGGCAGAGTCTGTCCGAGGTGGAACACGACCTCGACGCGCTGATGGCCCGGCGGCGGCTGCAGGCGATCATGATCTCCGGCGGCGAACCGACGCTGCACCCGGAGCTCTTGCCGATCATCCGGCTCGCCGCCGCCCGGAACTTGAAAGTGATTCTGCTGACCAACGGCATTCTCCTCGACGCAGCGCTGGCGGCCGCGCTGCGGGAAGCCGGATGCAGTCTGTGTTTCCTGCATATCCAGTGCGAACAGCAGCGGCCCGACCTCGCCGATCCGGACAATGCCGACGCGGTGGCGGCGTTGCGCGCGGCCAAGGGCAAGCTGCTGCGCGAAGCCGGAATTCCGGCCGGTTACATCGTGACGCTGCGTCCCGGCGAAGCGGACGGCTTTGACGCCGAACTCAGCCGCTATCTGGAGCAGGAGCTGTTCACGCATCTGTTGCTGACCACCGCCAAATCGGCGACGGACTTCGATGGCCGTCATCCGATGGCGGATGTGGACATCGAAGCTCTCGCCGGACGTTTCCGGCGCCGCGGGTTCGTGCCGTTTGCGGTACTGTGCGGGAAAATCGACCGGAAGCAGCCGCGCTGGTTCTCCTTTCAAGTGGTTGAAAGCATCGGCCGCGACGGCACGCTCCGGCGCCGGATTTCCCTGCGCGGGTCGTTGGGCGAATGGGCTTTCATGCGGTTGCGGCGGCTGTTGCTCGGCCATTACGACTTTTTTCTCGGACGCCAGAGCAGCGCATTTCTGCGGCTCCGGCTGCTGGTCAACGGACTCACCGGCGGAGAGATTGCGGCGGCGGGATTGGCGTTGACGTCGTGGCGGCGCGGCGAGACCCTGCGCTTCCGCAACATGGCGCTGGAAACCCCGCCCTACCGGCGCGACGACGGACGGCTGGAATACTGCTGCGACTGTCCCGGCGCGGTATTCCGGAACGGACGGCTCAAGCCGTTGTGCCTGACCGACATCGAAATGCTGGAGAGCGACTGAAAATGCATTTGACCTTCATTCAGCCTTGCGTCGGGCGCAAGCCGGGCTCGGCTTATCCGAAAACATGGATCATGGAACCGCTGGGGATTGCGGCATTGTCGGCGCTGACGCCGCCGGAGTGGCAGCGAACGTTTTTCGACGACCGGCGCGATGAAATCGACTTTACCCGGCCGACCGACGCCGTATGCCTGACTGTCGAGTGCTACACCGCGGCCCGCGCCTACCGGATCGCCGCGGAATACCGGCGGCGCGGCATTCCGGTACTGATGGGAGGCTTCCATCCGACACTGGTGCCGGAGGAGTGCCGGGAGCATGCCGACGCGGTGATCGCGGGCGAAGCCGAGACGCAATGGAGCGGCATATTGGAAGAGCTGCGCCGAAGGGAGTTGAAGCCGTTTTACCGGTCGGAAGTTCCGGCGCAGCCGGTGACGCCGGACCGGACGATTTTCAGCAATCGTCATTACGGTCCGATCGCACTGGTGGAAACCTCGCGCGGCTGCCGTTTTCACTGTGAATTCTGCTCCATCACCCGTTTTTTCCACGCCGCTTACACGCCGCGCCCGATCGCGGCGGTGGCGGCCGAAGTGGCGGCGCTGAAGCAGGATATCGTCTTTTTCGTCGACGACAACCTGGCGATGGAGCCGGAACGGCTGAAGGAGTTGTGCCGGGCGCTGATCCCGCTCGGCAAACACTGGGTCGCCCAATTGAGCATTCATGCGGCGCAGGACGGAGAGCTGCTGGCGCTGATGCGCCGTAGCGGCTGCGCCGGCGTTCTGATCGGCTTCGAATCGCTGAACGCCGCCAATCTCGGCGCGATGGGCAAGGAGGTGAACCGGGTCGAAAGCTTTCATAACGCGGTGGAACAGCTCCGGCGCCACCACCTGTCGATTTACGCCACCTTTGTGTTCGGCTACGATCATGATACCGTGGAGAGCTTCGAGGCGACCTACCGCTTCGCGCTGGAGAGCAAATTTTTCTTTGCCGCCTTCAACCATCTGGTGCCGTTTCCGGGAACCGGAGTGTACGAGCGGTTGCGCGCCGAAGGACGGCTGCTCGATGAGCGCTGGTGGCTTTCACCCCGCTTCACCTTCGGCGACGTGGTGTTCCGGCCCCGGAATTTTTCACCGGAGGAGCTCGCCGGCTGCTGTCAGAAGTACCGAAAAAAGTTCTATTCGTCCGCCTCGATCGCCCGGCGCGGTTGGGATTTCGCCGCCAACACCCGCGGCTGGCGCAAGGCGCTGCTGTTTCTGTGGAGCAACCTCATGCAGGCTCGCGAGGTCGGCCGCCGCCACCGGCTGCCGTTTGGAGAAGTATCATGACGACGCGCCCGATCCGGCAGGCAACCCCGGAAGACAATGCCGCGTTGTGCCGCCTGGCGGCACAGCCGATGCCGGGAGCCATCGCGCTGTCCTATCCGCATGAGCCCGATTTCCTGCGCGGCGAAGCGCTGAAAGGGGATGCGGTGCATACCTTCGTGCTGCCTTTCGCCGACGGGACACCGGCGGGAACCGGCACGGTGGCAGTGCGTCACGTCTACTGGAACGGACAGGCGAGCCGGATCGGCTATCTCGGCGGCCTCCGCAGCTTTCCGGAGGCCCGGCGCCGTCTCGGACTGTTTCAGGCCTATCGCTTCCTGCATGAACTCGACCGCCATGTCGATGTGCCTTTTTATTTCACCACCATCGTCGACGCCAACCACGAGGCACACCGGCTGTTGACCAGCCGCCGCGCCGGTTTGCCGGAATACCGGCCGGCGGGGTCGATCCGCTCCTTCGCCATCACCGCGAACGCGCTCCGGCGGCACTGCCGGCACGCCGCCGGAGCGGTGGCATGCGGAAGCGCGGACTGGGAGGAGCTGCGGGATTTTTACCGTGACGGGGCCGGAGGCGGACGACAGCTTTTCCCCGTCTTTCCGGATGCTCCGACCGCCTGGCTGCAGCCGGAGTGCATGTTGGTTTGCCGGCGGCACGGCCGCATCGTCGCCGCCGCCGCATTGCCCGATCTCAGCGACCGGCGCCAGATCCGGGTTCACGCCTATCATCCGTGGCTGCGGCGCGGCCGGAAAGGCGTCAACCTCGCAGCCCGTGTTCTCGGCTACCCCGAACTTCCGGCGCCCGCTACCGACCTGCCGCACCGTTATCTGGCGCGGATGCTCATCCATGGAAACGACCCGGAAATTTTTGCGGCGCTGCTGGCGCACGCGGCGGAGCGGCTGCAATCGGAATTGCTGTTTCTGGCGCTGCATGAAGCGGATACGCTGCAACGGGTGCTGCGCCGGATTCCGACCTGGAGTTGCCGCAGCACCCTGTATTATGTGTTCACCGGAGCGTCGCCGGAAGCAATGGACGGGGTGCCGTACTTCGAGCTGGCGGAGATATGACCATGGAAGTGCAACTGACGGCGCGACACATATTGACCCCGGAAGAAACTGCTGCAATGGAGATGCTGTACCGGCGCTATTACACCGGAGCTCCCTCCGAAGCATTCCGGCGCGATCTCGCGGACAAGGATTTCGTGATCCTGCTCCGAAACGCCGGACGGATCGAAGGTTTTTCCACCCAGCGCTTTTTTCGTTTCGGCGAGCTGCATATCCTGTTCAGCGGCGACACCATCGTCGACACCGGAGCGCGGCGGCAATACGGACTGGCCGGCGGCTTCGGCCATCTGATGCATTATTTGCAAACCCGGCACTGCCGGCCGGAACAATTGTACTGGTTCCTGATCTGCAAAGGGGCACGCACCTATCGGTTTCTGCCTACCTTTTTCCGGTGTTACTGGCCGAACCCGGCGGGACGACACCCGGAGCTGGCGCCGCTGCTGGAGCAGTTGGCATGGGAGTGTTATCCGGCGGCATTCGATCCGGCGGCCGGAATTCTGCGTTTCCCGGATGCCGACCGGCTCCGTCACGATGAATTGCGCCACGATCCGGATTCGCTTTTTTTCCGGGAGCGCAATCCGGGGTGGCGCGGGGGAGACGAACTGTGCTGCCTGGCGCCGCTGGCCCTGGGCAATCTGAATCCGGCGGGAGAGCGGGTGATCCAGGCGACGCAACCGGTTTGGAGATTGGAATCGTGATCCGCTTCGGCGCCAATCTGCTCTGGTTTCTCTCGACGCTGCCGGACTATCTGTGCTTCCGGGTGATGTTGTTTTTCCCGGAGGCGGCGCAGCGGCGGGCCGAACGGCGCAGCCGCCGTCCCGGACGGGTGCTGTGCTGCGAACCGACCTCCGGCTCCACCGGTCCCACCAAATGGATTCCGTATACCGAAGGACTGCGCCGGGAATTTCTCCGGGCGGTAAATCCGTGGATCTGCCGAATTTACCTGCGTCATCCGTCGTTATTTTTTGCCTCGCACTACTGGTCGCTGAGTCCGGCGACGGCACCGGCCGCAGTGCCGGAGGGAAATGCCGTCCACGGCTTTGCCGACGACCGCGAATACTTGAATTTCTGGCAGCGCCGGGTCAGTACCGCCTTGTTCGCCGTACCGCCGGAGGTGGGAAAAATCGCCGACCCCGAACACCACGCTTTGATGACACTGCTGTACTTGCTGGCAAACCGCCGGCTCGGGTTGATTTCGGTATGGCATCCGTCGTTTCTGTTGATCCTGCTCGCAACCGGGAGCCGCCACGCCGCGGAACTGGGCCGGCTGCTTGCTTCCGGCGACTGGCCGGACGGCGAACATCACCCCCGCTGCCGCGACGCCGACATGCTCGCCCGGGCATTGGCGGAGCAGAATTACCGGCAATTGTGGCCGCGGCTGCGACTGATCAGCTGCTGGGACCAGGCGCGGGCACGCGGCGGCGCCGAGACACTGCGGCAGCTGTTCCCCGGCGTCGAAATCGAAGGCAAAGGCCTGCTCGCCACCGAAGGCGTGGTCACCATCCCGTGGCGCCGCGAACGCAAGGTCGCCGCCATTCGTTCGCACCGGCTGCATTTCCGCCGCTTCGACCCGGAGAGCGGAGAGGAAAGCGACCGGCTGTATCGGCTCCCGGAGGTCATGCCGGAGCAGTGCTATACCGTATACCTGACGACCGGCAACGGCAGTCGCGTCTATCCGTTGCGTGATGTCGTCCGCTGTGTCGGCCTGCAGAACCGGACGCCGTGCTTCGACTTTCTGTACCGCGCCGGGGGCGTCTGCGATCTTTGCGGCGAAAAGCTGCATGTTTTCATCGTGGAGCAGATGCTGAAAGAACTCGAATCCGCCGGCGGCGCCTTTGCTTTCGCCATGCTGTTTCCGCGTATTGACGCCTCCGGCTATGTGCTCCTGTACGACGCCGGACATCCGGCGCCGGAAGCCGGCGCCGTCGAAGCCATCCTGCAGCGCAATTATTACTACCGCCACGCGGTCGCGTTGGGCCAACTGCATCCGGTCCGGGTATTGGCCGTCGCCGACGGCACCGCCCGCTTCCGGCGTCACCGGGACGGAAATGCGGGCGCGGTCAAACCGCCCCCGCTCTATCTCCCCGGCCGCCGGGAAGAGTGGCAGCGGCTCGATCGTGAATTTTTCCCATGAGCCGGCGGACTCCGACCAGCATTCGCAGAAAAAAACTTTGACTTTCAGGCATTCCGACGTTATCTTCTACCAGGGAACGTTTTTCAAGCGGGAGATCGGGGCATGAAATTGAAATCACGGCGCGCTGCTATCCTTATTTTTTCCGTACTGATATTCGTTTTCGGCTATATCGCGCTGCTGTTTTTAAACCGGCCGTTTTTGGCCAATCCGCCCTACGGCAACGATATTACCGCGCTGCACCGGCAAGCCATCTGGCTGGCGCAAAATGATTTCGATGTGGTCGGCCTGTGGGCGGCGGATCAGGTTTTCCCTGAGGGAGGCGCCAACGCCTATCCATTCGGCATAATGCCGTATGTCTACGGAATTTTGTATTCGCTGCTGCCGGCGCCCACGGTCCACCTGATCGGGCATGCCTTGAATACCGCCTTTCTGGTCGCGGCATTTGCGATCGGCTTCTATCTGATCGCCCGGTTGACCGGCCGGATGCTGCCCGCTTTTCTCTGGAGTCTGGCGGCTTTGGCCGACCCGGTAATCCAGGGGCGCAGTGCCGGGCTCGGGCATGAAAGTCTGCTGCTGCTGTTCATCATGATATGGCTGTTGGCCGTTTATAAGCGCCGACGTTTTCTCATTTTCGGACTTCCGGTGTTCATGTGTTTCATCAAAATGAGCGCGCTGGTGGTCTTTGTCGCCCTGATCGGCTGGCTGGTCATCCTGCGGCAAACCGACGCCGCGGCGCCGAAGCGGTCGCGGTCGCTGGTCCTATGCGGAATTCTGTTTGCCGTCACCTTGATTCTCTATGGCGTAACGGCGGCGATGGACCGGCTGAATTTCCTGATTCCCCCGCGGGTTTTGTGGAACAACCTGCGGATGCTGCATTATATAGATGCGGCGACTAATTACCGTGCAAATGATTGCTTGCCGCAAGGATTCCCGACCGCGTTTTCACACCAGGTGGCTACTGGACGAAACCACCGGGTGTGAAAACGCGGTCGGGGGCATTGCGGCTGCAACCGCTTCGCGGCATGACATTAGCGAATTCCGCGTCGCTTTGCGAGGCAGTCACCATGCTTGCATGGCTCCGGCCTCGC